>NZ_JAPZLB010000016.1:0-165446 GCF_033804635.1 Mycobacterium sp. RTGN4
AGCGCGCCAGTAGACAACACCAAACCCACCCGGTAGACCTACACCGAGGCCCACCGGGTGGCGGAATTACGTGACGGACACCCCGGGGGAATTACGCGACGGTCGACATCCAATCCTGATCGCCTCCAACTCGGCACAACCGAAACACCCGCAGTGGTATCACAACTTGAAGGCGAATCCCGAGTGCGAATTCGGCGGCGAGAAGTTCGTGGCCGCGGAGGTCACCGATCCCGACGAATATGTGCGCCTGTACGCATTGGCCGAACAGGTCTACGCCGGTTACGCGGACTACCGAGTCAAGACCGCACCCATGGGACGGAAGATCCCCGTCTTTCGGCTTACATCGCGGTGACGAATTCGTCGACGACCCACTGCGCCTCGCCAGCGGGGTAGGGCGGCTCCAGTCCGCCGCATCACCGCATCGGTAGCGGTGGCTCGCCAGCGCGCAGTCGCGCCACGTTGATGACGCAGTTCGCCAGCCTCTGGTACTGGTCCTCGTAGTAATCGAGCGACGTCACGTCCCTCCCGTCAGGGAATGGGCCGCTTATACGTGCGTTTTCCGTCAGCGCGTACGCGACGCCTTTTAGGTAGATCCATCCTTCGTAGCTGGCCCAGGGGCCGCCATCGGGAGCGACGATGTTGCCACCTACGAACGTGCTGCCGTCCGGGCCGTCGAGTGACTGGGCGTCCGCGAGATGTAGGCCGTCGTTGAAACCGGCGTTGATGGCGTCGACGGCCGGGGCGGGCGCTTCCTGACAGACCGCCGGCCTGGAGAGCTTCGACGGCAGCGTCCGCTCGATGGTCGGCACCGGCACGACTGGCGGTGACGACGGCGTTGCGACCGGGTCGGGCGCCTGCCATTTCACCACCGCGATGATTCCGCCCAGGAGTGCCACGCACACGATCGCGAGGCCGGCGATCAATGGCGGGCGCATCCACGGTGATTGCTTCTTGGGCGTTGGCCTCCAGGTGGATCCGTCCCAGTAGCGCTGAAGGCCCGATCCCTGCGGGTCTGGGTACCAACCCGGTGCGCTCATATGTCCCTCCGTGCACAGGCTGACGATCGCCTGTGAACGGTCATGGTATCGGCGACTTGGGGCTCAAGCGGCGTGGGGCGTGACGAGTTCGTCGACGACCCACCGTGCGACGCCAGCGGGGTAGGGCGGCTCCAGCCCGAGCACGAAGTGGGAGAACCCGGCGTCGACCGCCTGCGCGATCGCGCCCCGGGTGTCGTCGGGGTCGTCGTAGGACACCGGCAGGAACATCGAGCGCGTGATCGCGGACGGGTCACGTCCGAGTTCGACGCAGTAGCGGTCCAGTAGCGCGCTGCGACTGATCGCGTCGTCGATGTCGCCACCGGGGATGTTCCACAGGTCGGCATGTTTGGCGACCACACGCAGCAACGCGGCCGAGCGGCCGCCGATCATGATCGGCGGGTGGGGCCGTTGTACGGGCTTGGGGTTGCAAAGCGCACCGGTGAGTTGGACGTAGTTGCCGTCGAAGTCGAACGGTTCAGGCTCGGTCCACAACCGCCGGATGGCGGTCAGCCCCTCGGCGAGGTCCGCCACCGAGTGCGAAAAGTCATGGAAGGGAAGCCCGTTCGCTTCGTATTCGCGGCGCGCCAGCGGGTGACTTGGTCGCGAGCCTGCGCCGATCCCGAAGTCGAGCCGTCCGCCGGAGACGATGTCGACGGTGGCCGCGATCTTGGCCAACATCGCTGGCGGCCGAAACCGGTTGCTGGTCACCAGGAGGCCGAGGCGCAGCCGCTGGGTCTGGGCGGCGAGCGCCGATAGCAGGGTCCAGCCTTCATGGATAGGCCCGTTCGGATCGCCGCCGATCGGCAGCAGGTGGTCGAACAGCCACGCATGCTCGAGCTCCGGAATGGTGTCGGCCTCGCGCCAGACCCGCAGCACATCGGCGTATTCGACTTGCATTGGGGCGGTCATGATTCCGAAGCTGGGACGGGATGATTGCGTCACGGGAACTCCTCGTCGTCGGCCGTCCGCTCTGACATACTGACTAAACGGAACGGTGCTCCTCTTCAACATACGGAGCAGTGTTCCGTTTCGCAAGCGACGAAAGGACGGCAGCGGTGGGCGAACGCAAGCAGCCTGCTTCTGTCGTCCCCCGTAAACGCGCCGACGCCCGGCGCAACGAGCAGACTCTGCTCGATGCGGCGGCCGCGGTCTTCGTCACGTCAGGGGTGGATGCCCCGGTGCGCGAGATCGCGGCAATGGCCGGCGTGGGAATGGGCACGATCTACCGGCACTTCCCAACGCGCGCGGATCTCATCGTCGCCGTCTACCGCCACCAGGTCGAGGCATGCGCGGAGGCAGGCCCGGCGCTGCTGGCGAGCAGCGAAACTCCTTACGCCGCACTGGGACAATGGATCCAACTCTTCGTCGACTTTCTCGTCACCAAGCACGGACTGGCCGCAGTGCTGCGGTCCGACAACGCAGGCTTCGAGACTCTGCACGCCTACTTCCTTGAACGCCTACTGCCCGTGTGCACTCAATTGCTCGATGCCGCAGCCGAATCCGGCGAGATTGGTCCGAACATGGAGGCCGAGGTCTTGATGCGCGGTGTTGGCAATCTCTGCATCGGCGGCAACAGCCCCAGCTACGACGCACGTCGTATGGTCGAACTGCTCATCGCGGGACTGCGAGCTCCTCGCGGATAGCGGTGACGAACCCGTCGACGTCGGCTTCGGTGGTGTCCCACGCACACATCCAGCGCACCTCACCGGCCGCGCGGTCCCAGTCGTAGAAGCGCACGCGCTCGCGGATGCGATCGGCCGCGTCGTTCGGCAAGACCGCGAAGACGGCATTCGCCTGCGACTGCTGGCTGAAGGAGAGTGCACGGATGTCGCCGTCGGCGAGGCTCGCCTCGAGTGTGCTGCGCAACCGCGCGGCCATGCCGTTCGCGTGGGCCGCCGCGCGGAGGCCAAGTCCGTCATCGAAGAGCGCTAGCAGTTGGGCGCTCGCAAAGCGCATCTTGCTCGCGAGCTGCATGCTCAGTTTCCGTAGGTAAAGCATGCCTTCGGCGCGGGTGGGATCGATGACGACCACGGCTTCCGCGCCGAGCAGCCCGTTCTTCGTGCCACCGAAGCTCAGCACGTCGACGCCTGCCGCACTGGTGAATTCGCGGAACGGTACGCCGAGCGCGGCGGCGGCGTTCCAGATCCGGGCGCCGTCCATGTGCAGGGCCATTCCGTGCTCGTGTGCGAAGTCGGCGATCGCCCGCACCTCGGCCGGAGTGTAGAGCGTGCCGAGCTCCGTGGTCTGGGTGATGCTGACGGCCAGCGGCTGTGCGCGGTGTTCGTCGCCCCATCCCCAGGCCTCCGTCGCGATCAGGTCGGGGGTGAGCTTGCCGTCTGGAGTCGGCACTGTGAGCAGCTTGAGACCGCTGACCCGCTCGGGCGCGCCGCCCTCGTCACTGTGGATGTGCGCGGTCGCCGTGGCGACGACGGCACCCCAGCGCGGCAGCACTGCGGTGAGCGCGACCACGTTGGCACCGGTGCCGTTGAAAACCGGGAAAACATCTGCGGTGTCGCCGAATTCGGCCCGGACGACTTGTTGAAGCCGCGCGGTGTAGGCATCCGCACCGTAAGCCACCTGGTGGCCGCCGTTCGCCGCGGCCAGCGCCGCTAGCACCTCGGGGTGCACGCCTGCGTAGTTGTCACTCGCGAAGCCGCGGTAGGTGATGTCGTGGAGGGTCTCGACCATGCCCTCAGTCTTACAGGCTGAGCTCGAGCCGCTCCAGGCGCCGCACGAGCAGGCTCGGCAGCCAGCGCCCGATGTCGGAGGGCGCGAGCGTCGAGGTGTGATCGAGCAGATGCGCGAGCACGATCCTCGCTTCCAGCCGAGCGAGCGCGGCTCCGACACAGAAGTGCGCGCCCTTGCCAAAGGTGATGTGCCCCTTGCCTTCAACGCCTCGGTCGAGGCGGAATTCGTCGGGTTCGTCGAAGTGCGACGGATCGCGGTTGGCGGCTCCCCACAACAGCAGCACGCGCGAACCGGCGGCGAGGTCGAATCCACCCAAGGTGGTGTCACGCACAACGTGTCGGTAGTGGCCGCGGAACGGCGGTTCGTAGCGCAACACCTCTTCGAGAAACGGGCCAAGAAGCTCGGGATGTGCTCGGAGCTGCTGCTGGACGTCGGGACGGGTCGCCAAGATCCACGCCGCCGAGCCGATCAGGGAGGCCGTGGATTCTCCGCCTGCGCTGAACAGCGTGACCATCATGGCCAGGGCAGTCAGCTCGTCGATCACGCCGGCGTCACACGCGTTGGCGAGGTCACCGAGCAGGTCATCCTGCGGGTCGGCGGTCGCCCTTCCGAGCTGCTCAATGATGTAGCCGCCGAGTTCCATGACGGCGACGCCGGCAGCAGCGAGTTGCTCCTCGCCGACCAGTCCTTCGACCATCTGGGTCGCCCCGTACCCCCATTGCACGAGCTTGTCGGTGTCCTCGACGGGCACGCCGATGATGCGCCCGACGATCATCATCGGAAGCCGATTGGCCACGGCGCTCATCCACTCGATGTGCCCGTCGCACAGGTTGGCGTTCCACAATTGCTCGGCGGTTTCGGCGATGAACGGTTCGGCGGCGCGGATGCGCTTGGCCGCGAGTTGGGGAAGCAACGTCTTTCTGTGCACCGCATGGACCGGGTCGTCGGCCGTAGCGAGCACGTGCATCGGATCTCCGAGCCCGCCCATCTCGAACGTGCCAACGGTGCCCCCGGGCTGGTACGTCATCGTCGCGGTCAGGTTCGCGGAGAAATCGTGGGGACGGGCGATGACGTCGGTGATCGCATCCCAGCCGGAGATCGCGTGGAAGCCGGACTCGCCGATCCGGTGCACGGCTCCGGCGGCCAGCATGCGTTGGTAGAGCGGATACGGGTCTTGAATGCATTCGTCGTCGAATAGCTCAAGGCCCAGCTGGCCGTCGATTGTCACCTCCACAGGCTGACGCCCGAGCTCGGCGCGCGTCAATGCAACCGGCAAAGCTTGAATACCGGCAGGTGACCGGCTACCGCGGACGCCGTCTCACGCCGCGCCGCCGACCTGCAGTGCGCTGAGATTCGGCACCTCACTTCGTCTCATAGTGAGAAGAATACGTTTCGTCGACGCACGACGTGGAAAGCTCGAACGGTGACTAGGGACGACTGGCTGGTCGGTGGAGATCGGCGTGCGGTCGCCGCCGAGCGCATCTATGAAATTGCCACCGAGCTCATCGCGCAGGACGGCCTCGCCGCCTTCGACATCGACTCCCTGGCCGCTCGGGCGCATTGCTCGCGCGCAACCATCTATCGCCACGTCGGCGGCAAGGCCGAGATTCGCGATGGCGTGCTGACCCGCGCCGCAGCGCGCATCGTCGACACGGTTCGGCGCACGGTCGAGGGCATGAGTGGCCCGGATCGGGTCGTCACGGCGATCGCAGTGGCGCTGGAAGAGATCCGGTCCGACCCGCTCGGGCAGCTGATGATCAGCCGGTCGACCCTTCCGCATCAATCCGAAGTTCCCACTTCCTTGGCAATGGCCACACTGGCGACCGAGTTGACCGGGATCGCGGCCGACGATCCTGCGGCCGCGAAGTGGATCGTCCACCTGGTGATATCGATGGTCTACCTGCCCGTCGGCGACAGTGCAGTGGAGCGAGAGATGTTGCAGCGCTTCGTCGCACCTGCATTCGAGCCATCGGCGTAGCCGGTGGGGATCATTTGCACAGCCGGCCCACACAAAAATCACAGGTTCACTCGGTAGCTTTCTGGGTGACCGATCGCGGTCGCCAGTTCACCCCCCGGAATTCGGCGCCCGCGATCGGTCTTTTTCATGAAACCCCACCATGGACCTAACTGGGTAGGCACTGTTTACCTGCTGTCCAGATTCATTGCTGATACTGCAGCGCCGACACCGCACCCGACCGAGATTCCGAGTAGCCATTGATGAACTTCCGCTCGTGCACCGCCTTTGCGGCCGTGCTGCTCGGCCTCTGCGCCTCGTTCGGCGCGCAGGCATCGGCCAGTCCCGGCGGGGATTCCAGGGGGGAGGTGGCGTTCGGGGGCCTGCAGCGCACCTATCAGTTGCACGTGCCCGGCGGGCTCGACCAGCCCGCTGGCTTGGTGCTGAACCTGCATGGTTCCGGGCAGAACGGAAGCACGCAGGCTGGATTGACGAACTACAACTGGGTCGCCGATCAGCTTGGACTCGTGGTGGCGTATCCCGACGGCGTCGACCAGACCTGGGCCGACGGACGTGGCGCATCTGCGGCTGACCGCCGCGGTATCGACGACGTCGGCTTCCTGGTGGCACTCGTCGACCGGCTCTCGCACGACTACGGCATCGCGCCCGGCCGAGTCCTCGTCACCGGAATCTCGGCGGGTGCGTTCATGGCCAACCGGCTGGCGTGTGACCGCGCCGACGTCGTCTCCGCCGTGGCGCCCGTGGCCGGCACGCTCGGCTCTGGCGTGCCATGTGCTCCGTCCCGCCCTGTCGCGGTCCTCGAGACCCACGGCACCGCAGATCCCGTCGTGCCGTTCTACGGCGGGACGATGAACGGGAGCGGCGGAGTCAGTGACATCGTGGCGGCGCCGGCGATGGCATCCCGCTGGCGTGACCTGGATGGGTGCTCGAACCCGCCAGTGGAGGATGTCCTGCCCGCCAAGGGTGACGGCACGTCCGTGCACCGCTTCACCGGGGTCGGATGCGCTGGCGGAACCGACGCCGTCTTCCTCCAGGTCGACGGCGGCGGCCACACCTGGCCATCCGGCACCTTCTCGCTGCCTGCCGACTCGGTCGGATTGACCACCGGCGTCTTCAATGCCTCGTTGGCGAGCGGCCAGTTTTTCCTCGCGCACGCCAGATAGGGTGTAAATCCCCGAGAGTGAGGGCGCAGATGGACATCTCGTCAGTCGACGAATTGCTGTCGACCACAAGGGCGGTACGGCGCAGGCTCGACTTGAATCGAGCGGTCGAACGCGACGTGATCCTCGAGTGCCTCCAGTTGGCCATGCAGGCTCCGACGGCCAGCAACGACCAGAACTGGCGCTGGATGGTGGTCACCGACGAGGGAAAACGGGCCGCGATCGCCGAGATATATCGCCAGCTCGCGGGTGACTACCTGGTGCAAGCCGCCGCCGCAGCCACGGATCCGCAGACCCGCCGCGTGTACGAGAGCGCGCAGTCGTTGACCGGGATTCTTGCCGACGTCCCGGTGTTCGTAATTCCTTGTATCGAACGACGTTTCGACGACGCACCACTGATGGTCGCGGCGGCTGCGTGGGGGTCGATTCTCCCCGCGGCGTGGAGCTTTCTGCTCGCGCTGCGCTCCCGCGGACTCGGTTCGGTGTGGACCACGCTGCACTTGGCCAGGGAACGCGACGTCGCAGAGCTACTTGGTATCCCGGAGTCCGTCACGCAGGCGGCGCTGTTCCCCGTCGCCTACACCGTCGGCACCGACTTCAAGCCGGCTGTTCGTCCGCCTGCCGAGACCATCACGTCGTGGAATACCTGGGACAGCGGGTAATGCAGTCCTACACAGTGACATTCAGCGTCGACGCGCCCGTCCACAGGGTCTGGCGGGTACTGCATCCGCGGCCACCAGAAGGTTCGCGGCCGCCTCGGGTCATCGAATTTCCGGCAGGGCGCATCGAGATCCTCCACGAGGGCAACGAGGCCGGTGAAGGCCTGGTGCGTACATGCGAGTTCGCCGTGCCGAGGTACCTGCTGTCCGGGGGCAAGGCGCGGTCGTGGGAGGTCGTTACCGAGGCCAAGCTCGACAGGCTGTCGCGGTATGTCTCCATCGGCAAGCCGCTGTGGTCGCGCGCCGAGGGCTACCACAAACTGGACGAACAAGCCGACGGCACGACGCTGCTGGTGTTCCACGAGACGTACCACGCGTACCACCCGGTGATGCGCGCGCTGTTCGAACGCCGTGTGCACGCGATGATTTCGCGCGACAACCTGTCCACGTACGAACACGCGCTCGGGTTTGCCGGATCGACGAGGAGGCTGTCGTGAGGTCGACGGGTAGCCGTCATTCGCTGGGTGCGGCTTCTTCGGGTGTCGCGCGGCCTCGCCATCGGCGGTACCCGTGGCGTGCGGCGAATGCGCCGATGATGGCGGTCACACACCACACCGCGATGGCGCTGTATGCCAACGGCGCCGACAGATTTCCTATCGACGCACCAAGCGCGGTATAGACGAATGCGCGCGGGGCGGCGCCGATGAAGGCCCCGACGGCCATCTGCCACACCGGAACTCCGAATGCGCCGAACGCGTAGGAGGCCAACGCATCGGAGACCCCCGGGACGAAGCGTTGCCCGACCACCGCCCATAGGCCACCGCGCTGAATCTGCGCGTCGAGGCGATCGGCGCGCTTGGCGCCGAGCAGTCCGCGTGCGCTTTCTCGGCCCGCCCGCCGCCCGATGAGGCTGGTGATGACCGCGGTGCCGACCGCCGACCCCAGCGTGACGAACGTACCGAGCAGCGGCCCGAAGAGCACGCCACTTCCGGCCGCCAGGATCGGGCCGGGGACCAGGATCGCGCCGAGCGTGGCCGACACCGCGACGTACGTCAGCGGGGCAAAGGGACCCGTCGCCGCCACCGCGCGCCGAACGTCGTCGACGTCGACGATCCGCGCGACGGCGAACAGGTAGAACAGGCCAAGCAGGAACGCGACGAAGACGGCAAGCCGCACGACGTGGCGGCGTCTGCTGGTCGGGGGCGAACCGTCGTGCTCGGTCATGGTGCGGGCAATCCTCCCGCATCGCGTGTGCTTCCGGGTAGCCGGTATCAGTCGGGGCCGCCAGCCGGATTGGCGGGGTTTCCTCCGCCCGATGGAATTTATGTCGCGGTCGCGGAAGTTCTAGGCATCAGCGGCCATCCGGGCGCGACGACGTAGGAGACTCACCATGACCACTCACGTGCCACAGATGCCCGCCCGACGGGTACGCGGCATGCTCGCTGCCGTGTGTCTGGGTGCCATTGGCGTCGCCGGTCTGATGAGCCTGGCGCCCAAAGCGCACGCGGCTTCTTTTGGCCCGGAAGTCGGTCGCGTGGATCAGGCGTTCGTCGACGACGTGAAGAGCCCGCTCGGCGCAGCTGGCGTCGAACGTCGAACCCCAGTAAGCAGCATCCAGTTGACGATCGGGATCACCAGCTCGACGGGGATCATCACCAGGTAGAACCAGTTCGGCGTTCCGGTCTGCGCCCAGGCGAGCAGCCGCGCCAGGCCGCCCACGAAGAAGATCAGGCCCAGAAGGTTGACCACTGGCGCACGGCGGTCCAAGTCCTTTGCCGCCCACATGAATCCAACTCCGAACGCGGCGAACAGCACCGCATAGAAGCGCATGTCGCTATCGATCGTCGCGTTGACCCGGCCCCCGCCGATGATGCTGGCCGAGCCAATGAACAGGTGTGCCAAGGCAATTGCGAGGCAGACGAGTCCAAAAATCGTTAACCAGCCTTGTACCAGTACGCGCATGTCACCGCCTAATTAGATAACGTCCAATAAGCCTCGAACGTACGCCGCTTCGACCCAGCCGGTCAAGTGGGTGGTTACAGTCGGTGGGTGCCGCGCAGCAGGATGACGCCGAGCCAGCGCCGTGATCAACTGCTGGACGTCGGTTCCGCCATGTTTGCGGCACAGCCGTTCGACGACGTCTCGATGGAGGACGTCGCCGAACGCGCCGACGTCTCGCGCGCGCTCGTCTATCACTACTTTCCCAGCAAGAAGGAACTGTTCGGCGCGATCTGGAAGCGGGCGCACGACGAACTGTTGAAGTCGGCGACGTTCGACGATTCGGCGCCGCTGATGGATCAGGTGCGGCGGGCGCTGACGGTCCACTTCGAGTTCTACGAACAGAACGCTCCGCTGGTGTTCCTGGCCAACCGCAGCAGCATTGCCCTGGATCCTGTTGTACGAGCGCCCATTAGCGATGACCTCGAGACCATGCGCCACCGACTGCTCGACGCCGCTGGGTTGACGGGCCACGCCAGGGCGATCGCCGCGGCGGGACTGGTCGGATGGATTGCCTTCGTGCGCGAGGTCGCCATCGAGTGGCTCGAGCGCCGGGAGCTCTCTCGTCGTGAAGCGATCGAGTTGTGCCTGAAGGCATTGTCGGGTCTGCTTAGCTGAGCGCAGGACCGATCCAGCGGCGTAGATAGGCGCGCAACGCTTCGCCCGACCGCGGCGGCGTACTGGGCGCGATGACCATCGACTGGATGTTGCGCAGCAGGAACTCAACCAGTTCGTCAATGGTATGTTCATCGAAATCTAGTGCGGCCCAGTCAATGTGGGTATGTTGGAGCATGGACCGGCAGCGCGCGATGACATCGGGGGTCAGCATGGTCCGGCTGAACATGTTGGTGCGGTCGTTGGCGAGCAACAGCGCCAGTTGCGGCTCGTGCGGCAGCCTTTCGATGATGTATGCCATCACCTCGACCAATTGGCTGCTGACGTCCATGTCGGCGGTGATGGCCTCGATATGGGCGACGAAACTGGCCAGTGCGACGTCCGCCACCGCAGTGAAAAGTTCTTCGGTGCCTGCGAAGTAGCGGTACACGGTGCGCCTGGTGATGCCGAGTGAGGCCGCGACGTCGGACAGTGTGGTCTGCTCTGCCCCGCGCACGTCGACCATGGTCAGCGTCGCATCGATGATTCGCTTGCGCGCTTCATCGTCGTCGGAGGGCGGAGCGCCCGCCCAACCCTTGCGTCCCATAGGGCCTTGACTCTTTCACGAGGTTGGGGTCAGTATCAGAAGATACACATACACCTTTTGTGTGTAATGACTGACTCGCGGAGGACGTAGTGACCGAGTTGACCGTTCGTCGACCCAAGTTCGACTTCACCGATGACGTGCCTTGGCAGTGGAATCCGCAGAATCCCGCGTTCTCGCTCTTCATGAACGCGACGTCGATCATCGCGATCTGCTTCGAGCAGATGATCGTCGCCGCAGTTCAGGAGGCCAAGCCGCTGATCACCGATCCGGCGGTGGCGGCCGAGGCGACAGCGTTCCTGCGGCAGGAAGCCCAGCACTCCAGCTCGCACCGCAAGCACGTCACCGCATTGATCAAGCGCTATCCGGGCCTGCAGCAGACGTTCGACGCGGCCGTTGCCAGCTACGACCACGTCACCGCGACGACGCCACTGCCCTTCCGCCTGGCCTATGTCGCCGACCTGGAAGCGACGTTCACGCCGTTCTTCAAGATGCTGCTCGACAACGAGGCGACACTCTTTCGGCCCGGCGACGACCGGGTGGCCTCACTTCTGGTGTGGCACTTCGTCGAAGAGGTCGAGCACCGCAGTTCGGCCCTGGTCATTTACGACGCGGTGGTCGGTCGCCGGTGGTACCGCACCAGGGCGCTGCCGGGCATCGTGAAGCACTTGATGGAGGTGATGAACATCATCGTCGAGGGAGTCAACGCGCACGTGCCACCGGCCGAGCGCACCATCGATGCCCGCATGATGCTGCCGCTGTACGGATTGCAGGACACCCTGCGCCGCAAGTTGGGCCGGTCGGCTGAGGCGACGCCGCGGGCCTTCG
The DNA here is from genome assembly GCF_033804635.1 of Mycobacterium sp. RTGN4. NCBI lineage: Bacteria > Bacillati > Actinomycetota > Actinomycetes > Mycobacteriales > Mycobacteriaceae > Mycobacterium > Mycobacterium sp. RTGN4. Next base: position 11,544 of record NZ_JAPZLB010000016.1, read on the forward strand.
CGGGTATCCCTCGCAAGGAAATGTTCACGACGACGCGGCGGGTCTTGTTGAGCCAGACTCCATTCCACGATCCTGTGCACGAGCCACTGCCCGCGTTCGCCGACCGCTGGTTCGAGCGCTGGGACCGCGGCGGCGACGTCACCCGGTGGTATTCGGCCGAGCTCGCCGGCTGAACCGGCATGCCGCAATGCAACGAGACCTTTGACCGCATCGCGGGCCAGCTCGGCAACTTCACCTGCCGGGACGCTCCAGCGGTCATTCACCTCCGCAATCCGTTCGGATTGTCGAACTGGACGTTGCCGATACTCGAATTGATGATGGTGACCGTCGCGGTGGCAGCGCTGTGGTGGGCCATCCGCCGACTGCGCCGCGCAGGCGATCCGACCAATCTGGTGCTCTGGTTCGGCACGACGGTCTACCTGCTGGTGATCGAGCCGCCGCTGTACTTCCCCGATGTCTTCGGCATCGAAGACCAAGTCGGAGTCGTGTTCGCGCACAACGCGTTCACGGTGCAGTTCCTGTTCGAGCGGCTGCCGCTGTACATCGTGGCGCTCTATCCGGCTGTGATGATGTTGGCTTACGAGATCGTGCGCGCGCTAGGCGTCTTCCGGGATCGTGGCATCGTCGTCGGCGCGATCTGCGTCGCCTTCGTCCACCACTGCCTCTACGAGGTCTTCGACCAACTCGGTCCGCAGCTGCGGTGGTGGGCGTGGAACACCGGGAATCCGATCAACCACCCCTTTCTCGCGTCGGTTCCCATGAGCAGCGTCGTCATCTTTGCCACCATCGGCCCTTTGGTCACGGTACTGCTTGCCCAGCTTCTTGTCGATCGGAAAGTGCAGCGCGGCAAGAGCTTCGGAGCGTTTTCCCTGGTCGGGCGCACGCTGGCCGTCGGCGCATTGGTGCCGGCCGGGGTCGTGGTGCTGAGCATCCCGTCGTCGGTGTTCGGTGGCGCCGCACCGAACACCACCGCTCAGGGCATCGTCTACGCCGTGGAGTTGTCGATCGTCACGGCAATCGCCGCCCCGATACTGCTTCGCCAGTGGCGACTGGCTCGGAGCGGATCGCCCACCGGTGTCGAGCTTCCCAACGGGTTCGTGCGCGTGTTCGGTCCGCTCTATCTCGGCGTGCTGGCCGCACTCTGGGTCAGCGCGCTCCCGCAGTACTTCGGCGCCGTCGACGGGGTGACCCGCGACGGCACGCCGATCGGCAATGGCTGGTACGCCGGTGCGTCCTTCGTACTCGCCGCGTTGGCGGTCGCCGCCGTCGCCATGCCACCGAAGGCGGCGAGACCGCAATCCGTACGCGAACATCACCTCGATCGCGCGTAGCAATGCGGACGCGGTGACCCGACGACCAGGCGCCGCGGGTTCAGCAACGTACTGAATCCGCACGACCGGATCCGCCCTGGGCGGAGTCGTCGGACCGGCGATCCTGTGGCGCTGCTGGTGATTAGATTGGAGGTCCAACGTCTAGGGAGGTCCCACATGACCGCGACCGTGTCTACCAAGCCCGCGTCCTCGGCCCAACCCAAGTACCAGGTCGTCAATCCAGCCACCGGCGAGGTCGGCGAGAAGTTCGACTTCGCCACCGACGCCGAGTTGGAGGCGAAGCTGGCAGCCTCCGCGGAGGCCTACCGCGCGTGGCGGGACGTGCCGATCGCCGAGCGGGCGAAGGTCGTTTCGCGGGTGGCGGAGCTGTTCAAGGAGCACGCCGACCGGCTCGGCGCCATCGCGACGGAGGAGATGGGCAAGCCGCTTCCGGAGGCGGTCGGTGAGGCCGACTTCTGCGGCGACATCTTCGGCTACTTCGCCACGGAGGGGCCGGGGCTGGCGTCCGCCCAGGAGATCAAGACCTTCGCCGATGGCAAGGCCTACGTACAGAAGCTCCCGATCGGCCCCCTGCTTGGCATCATGCCGTGGAACTACCCGTTCTATCAGATCGCCCGATTCGCTGCACCAAACCTGGTGTTGGGCAACACGATAATCCTCAAGCATGCCGAATCCGTGCCGAAGTCGGCGCTGGCCGTCCAGGAGCTCATGGACCAGGCCGGGGTGCCGTCAGGTGTGTATCAGAACCTCTTCGCGTCCTACGACCAGATCGAACAGGTCATCGGCGACCGCCGTATCGTCGGCGTCTCGTTGACCGGCTCGGAACGGGCCGGCGCGGTGGTGGCGGCCATCGCGGGTAAGAATCTCAAGAAGTGCGTGCTGGAGCTCGGCGGGTCCGACGCGTACGTGGTGCTCGACTCGGAAGACGTGGACGCGTCAGCAGATCTGGCGTGGGACACCAGGATTGGCAACACCGGGCAAGCGTGCAACTCGAACAAGCGGATGATCGTGACGAGCGACATCTACGACGGCTTCGTAGGGCGGCTCGTCGAACGCGCGAAGGACCTGAAGCCAGGCGACCCGGCCGAAGCGGCCGACGGAACCTTCGCACCGCTGTCGTCGCGCAAGGCCGCCGAAATCTTGCACGAGCAGGTCCAGGACGCCGTCGCCAAGGGCGCGACACTGCACGCCGGCGGTGTGCTCGCAGACGGTCCGGCCGCGTACTACTCGCCTGCGGTGTTGACGGGCATCACGCCCGAGATGCGTGCGTATCGCGAAGAGTTGTTCGGTCCCGTCGCGGTGGTGTACTCCGTCACCAGCGACGAGGAGGCGTTGACCCTGGCCAACGACTCCGACTACGGCCTGGGTGGCGCGGTGTTCAGCACCGACAAGGCGCGCGCGGAGAAGATCGCGCAGCGGCTCGAGTCGGGCATGTCCAATGTCAACGCCCCCGCCAACGAAGGGCAAGAGGTGCCGTTCGGCGGCGTGAAGCGCAGCGGCTTCGGTCGTGAGTTGGGCCCGCTCGGGATGGACGAATTCGTCAACAAGCGGCTGTACTACGTGGCCGACTGACTTAGGGCGCGTCGACGAGTGCGGCCCAGTCCACGATGCAACGCGTAGGTCCGCGGTAGCACGCTCCGCCTTGCGGAGTTCGGGATCGACCGACTTCAGGTATGAATTAGGTGACCCAGTCGGGCTGCTGGTCCACATCGACGGCACCGAAGTCCTTGTGGCCCAAGCCTGAAGTGCAACCGCCGTCGACGACGAACTCCGAGCCGGTCGAGTAGCTGGACTCGTCGCTGGCAAGGTAGACCACCAGATTGGAGACCTCTACCGGTTCAGCCGCGCGGCCCAGGGCGGTCTGGAAGATGTCCTCGGGCACCCACTCGGTCATGGGAGTCTTGATGAGCCCCGGATGGATCGAATTGACCCGGATTCCGCTGGGGCCCAATTCCAGTGCCGTCGACTTGGTCAGGCCGCGGACGGCGAACTTGCTGGCTGTGTAGCCGTGGCATGCGATGGTGCCGGCCAGGCCCTCGATCGACGAGATGTTGATGATGGAGCCGCGCGCGGCCGCCTTCATCGTCGGCACGACCGCGCGAATGCCGAGGAAGACCCCCGTCAGGTTGATGTCGAGAATCCTTTGCCATTCCGACAATTCGTAGTCTTCGATGGTGCCGATGTTGATGATCCCGGCATTGTTGACCAGGATGTCGACGCCGCCGAACTCGGAGTTCGCGGTGGCGACGGCTGCCGTCCAGTCGTCGGGCTTGGTGACGTCGAGATGGACGTAGCGCGTCGCATCCCCGACTGCGTTGGCCACCAACTCACCCTCGGCGTCGAGGATGTCGCCGAAGACCACCTTCGCTCCTTCGGCCACCAGCGCGCGCACGTGCGAGGAGCCCATTCCACGCGCGCCCCCGCTGACCAGCGCCACCTTCCCCGCCAACCGTCCCGTCATTTCACTCCTGTTCGTGCGGCCTACGCCGCAACTCGTAGTCTTGCGCGTCCGGACGGTTGGTCCACCGCCAATAGTCGAAGATGCGGAACCCGTACAGCGTTGGGACGTCGCCTGCGGCGTTCTTGTAGTAGCTGCTGGTGACGGCCGGATGGGTGTACACCATCTGCTTCAGTCGCTCCTGCGCGCGGCGGTTGTAGTCGTCGCACACGTCCGCGCGCACCGTGGCCGAGTCGTGGCCGCCGGCGAGGACCATGTCGATGCAACCCAAGATGTAGCGCATCTGGCACTCGGAGTTGTAGATGATGCTGGCCCCGTTGACGGCGTTGGTGCCGGGACCGAACATGCAGAAGAAGTTCGGGAAGTCCGGCACGGTGACGCCGAGATAGGCGTACGCGGAGTCGCCCCAGGTGTCGTTTAGTTCTCGCCCGTCGCGCCCACGCACGTTGATGGGGCCGAGTTGGTGGTTGACGTCGAACCCGGTGGCCCACACCAGTACGTCGGCGGAGCGATGCACGCCGTCGACGGTCGTCACGCCGTCCGCGGTGACCTCGGCGATGCCGTCGTTGATCAGTTGGACGTCGTCGCGTTGCAGTGTGGTGAGCCAGGTTCCGTTGTCCTGCAATGTCCGTTTGCCCATCGGGGGGTAGTTCGGGGTGACCTTCGCCAGCAGGTCTTCGTCGGTGCAGAAGAACCGCATCCACGCGATGAAGATGTCCCGGATCGCGTGGTTCGACGCGCTGCTCGAGAGCCCGCCGTCGTCCCAGTCCGGGTCGATGCGCACCTGCTCGTCGAGCGCATCGGCGATGGGCCACCACGACACGAACCGCAGCCACCGCCCGTAGTAGGGCAGGTGGCGGATCGCCCACCTGGCCGCGTCGGGGATGGCGTCGTGGTACATGGGATTGGGCGCCATCCATTGCGGCGTGCGCTGGTACACGTCGATGTGTCGGGTCGCGTCGGCGATGGCGGGCACGAGTTGGAACCCGCTGGCGCCTGCGCCGATGACCGCGACCCGTTTGCCCGTCAGGTCGACGTCGTCGCGCCAATCCGCGGTATGAAACGACGGTCCGCGGAACTCCTTGGCGCCCTTGATGTTCGGAATCACCGAGTTGGTGAACTGGCCGACCGCGCAGATCAGCGCGCGCGCAGTCAACGTCTCCTGGATGCCGTCGGCCCCGCGAATCGTCACACGCCAGATCGCGGAGTCTTCGTCCCAGACGGCGCCCGTCGCCTGGGTGTCGAACCGCACGTCCGGGGTGATGTCGTACCGCGCCGCAACGTCATTGAGGTACCGCAGGAGCTCGGGTTGTTCAGCGAAGTAGTGCGTCCAGTGGTCAGTCGGCTCGAACGAATAGGCGTAGTACTGGTTTGCGATGTCTACGCGGCAACCCGGATAGCGGTTGGCCAACCACGTGCCGCCAACCCCTGACTGCTTCTCGATGATCGTGAACGGCACGCCAGCTGCCTTGAGCTTGATGCCTGCCAACAATCCAGCTTCACCGCACCCGATGACGACGACGGGGAAGTCGCTGCGCTGTTCGGCCGACGATGCCAACACCGGCCCGGCCTGATCGGCATCGCTGAACCGCAGGTCCGCGGCAACGTAGTCGACGTGCTCAGCGCTGACCGCTCCGGCGGACATCACGTCGAACATGACCCGCATCTGTTCGGCGTCCGGGATGAACGGCGTCGGGCAGCCGCGGTCGCGGTAGTCGCGGATCACGTCGAAGGCGCGCTCGCGCACCGCCTCCTTGTCGGGCTCGCTCATCGCGCCCTGCAGGTCCATCGCGATGAGCATGAACGGCCGCGGAAGCTCGTCGAGCAGGCCCATGTCGCCGGTCATGTGGACCATCGACATCAGCAGTGCAGGAACGCTTGCCTCCGCGACGGCGGCTCGGATGACGTCGTCGGAGTCGTCGAACGGAAGCCCCAACAATCGAGCCGTGTCCGTGACAGCCTGGGCAGAGCTCGCGATGGGCGACGTCATTGTTCCTCCGCGCGAGTAGACAGATTGCAAAATGCGTCTACTCGCACGTTAGCATCAGCCCGACCCGACGTGAAGGAGGCCTCGTGCGCGCAGTGGTGATGGATAGTCAGGGCGCCGTGCGCGTCGACGAACTTCCCGATCCCGCGCTACCCGGTCCGTTCGGGGCGGTCGTCAAGGTCGAGGCCGCGGCCATCTGCGGTTCCGACATGCACTTCTTCGACGGGGACCTGCCATCGGTCGACGGCCTGTCGATCGGCCATGAGGCCGTGGGCACCATCGTCGAATTAGGCAGTGCAGTAAATAGATTCGCCATCGGGCAGCGCGTGATGGTCTCCTGCATCACCGGTTGTGGGCACTGTGCTGGATGCGGGGTGGGCGACCCGGCGATCTGCGACAGCGGTTCGACGATCTTCGGGTTCGGCGCTGGCCTCGGCGGAGGACAGGCGGAACTGTTGGCGGTGCCTGGGGCCGATGCGAACCTGATGGCGCTTTCCGACGACGTCGGCGACGAGGCCGCACTGCTGCTGACCGACAACCTCACGACCGCGTGGACGGCCGCACGTCGGGGTGACGTCAGCCCCGGGAAGTCGGTGCTCGTGGTGGGTCTGGGTGCGGTCGGGTTGTGTGCGGTCAAGTGTGCGCTCGTGCTGGGCGCCGCAACGGTTTACGTGTACGACCCCGTCGCGGGTCGGCGGGACCGCGCGGTCGGGTTCGGGGGTACCGCCGTCGGTGATGACACGGTCGCCGAGGTGCTGCAGGCGACGGGCGGACGCGGAGTCGACGTGGTCATCGATGCGGTGGCAACGGATCGTTCGCTCGACTCGGCGTTCGCGAGTGTGAAGGCAGGCGGGACCGTTTCAGTCGTCGGCGTACACGACTTGAATCCCTACCCGATGCCGATCCTGACGGGAGTGTTCAAGTCGATCACGCTGCGGATGTCGATGGCGGCAGTGCAGAGCGCGTGGCGCGAAGTGGTTCCGCTGGTGCGCACCGAAAAGTTGGACACCACAGGCATATTCACCCACCAGCTTCCGCTGGAGGAGGCGCCGGCCGCGTATTCGCTGGTCGCCGCTCGCAGCCCCGATTGCGTGAAGGTGATGCTGACCACCTAGCGACGTCCTTCAAAGGCACGAAGCCTTTCAAGGGCTTCGTGTAACCGGAGCTTGACGAGATCGTCGGGAATCTCGAAGTGGCGGGCAATGCGCTCGACGGGCCAGCCCCAATAGTGCGCGCGCAGGAGTATTTCCCGCTCCTCGGCAGGCAACAGCGTCAATGCCTCGATGACGCGTCGTCGATCCTGCTGCGGACCGCGTCGATTGTCCCCGGCCGACCATCGGGGCACCCTCATAGCTCCAAGGTGCCTACTCGGACGGCACACGTCATTGCAGCTAGCTGCTATTGCTGCTGTTAGTCAGCTGAAGGTGCGCTGAACCGACGCTGGGACGTCTCCCGCGCGCCAAAACGGCCACCATGGGAACCCGCCGTCGGGGAAACTAGTGGGGTGACCGACGCTGCGGAAGTTCTGACGATCGATCTCCCGCACCTACGCGTGTCGGCGCTGGCCTGGGGGCCACCCGACGGTCGGCTCGCGTTATGCCTGCACGGATATCCGGACACGGCGTGGACGTGGCGGCACTTCGGCCCCGCGTTGGCTGCGAAGGGCTTCCGAGTGGTGGCCCCGTTCAGCCGCGGATACGCACCGACAGCGATCCCCGCCGACGGCGACTACCACATCGGCGCACTGATGTACGACGCGATCGCTTTGCACCGCGAGCTAGGCGGCGGCTCCGACGCCGCGGTGATCGGGCACGACTGGGGCGGCATGACCGCCAGTGCCCTTGCCGCACATGCAGATTCGCCGTTCACCAAGTCGGTGACGATGGGGGTGCCCTTCTTGCCCGGGTTCGGCAAGCAGGTGGCCGGCCGGATCCTGCGACGCATGCCCAGGCAAGCGCGGATGAGTTGGTACGTGGTGTATCAGCAGCTTCCGGGTCTCTCGGATCGCACCCTGGGACGCGTCATTCCGAGGCTGTGGCGGGACTGGTGTCCGCCCGGATACCAGGCCGGTGGCGACTTGGCGCGGCTGTGGGACGCGCTGCCCGACCTCGCCCATCGCACGGCGGCCGTCTCCTACTACCGCCACCAGGCCCGGCCCGGCAAACCAGCGCCCGAATACCGCGCGCTGCACGAGGGCTGGGACTCCGGGCTTCCTCGGATACCGGTGCTGCTTCTGCACGGGGAGCTCGACGGGGCCATCGACGTCCGACTCGCCACCATCAGCGCAGAAGCGCTTCCCGCAGGGAGTCATCACGAAGTCATCCCTGCCGCAGGACATTTCATGCACCTCGACCGACCGGATCTGGTGACCGCGACGATCGAGCGCTACCTCTCCGCTTAGCGTGAACGAAAGCACCGAGGGAAACGAATAGCTCGTGGCCACCGTCCTGATACCGATTCCCGATGTCGACTTCGATCCGACCGAGGTCGCCGTCAGCTGGCAGGTGCTGACAAGCCGTGGTCACACCGTGGTGTTCAGCACCGAAAGCGGGCGCCCGGCCGTCGCTGACGATCTCATGGTCACCGGACGCGGGCTGGACTTCTGGTCGCGGGTGCCGGGGTTGGGGCGGGTGGTCGTCGTTGGGCGCTTGCTTCGCGCCAACGGGGATGCCCGCGCTGCGTATGCACGCATGGTGGCGTCCACCGAGTACCGACAACCCATCGCGTGGACCGAGGCTCGGCTGGACGACGTCGATGGTCTGCTCCTTCCAGGCGGCCACCGCGCTCGTGGGATGCGGAGCTACCTCGAGAGCGACGTGTTGCAGCGGCTCGTGGTGGACGCATTCGCCACAGGCCTCGTCGTGGCGGCCATCTGTCACGGGGCGTTGCTCGCGGCTCGCAGCATCGACCCGGCCACCGGCCGCTCAGTCCTCTACGGGCACAAGACAACCGCGCTCACCTGGGCGTTGGAACAACGCGCATGGCACGTAGCCCGGGTGACGAGATTCTGGGATCCCGACTACTACCGGACCTATACCGAGCAACCCGGCGATCCGGTGGGTTATATGTCGGTCGAGGCGGAAGTCACTCGCGCGCTTGAGGACCCAGGTGACTTCCGCGACGTCGTCGAGGGCTCCCCGGACTGGCGCACGAAGACCTCGGGCACCGCGCGGGACACCGCGACCGACGCCCGCCCCGCGTTCGTCGTCGACGATGGGACCTACATTTCCGCACGCTGGCCCGGGGATGCGCACACCTTCGCCGCGGCCGTGTCGGCGCGGCTATCCGAGGTGCCGCGCGTCGGCGGTTAGCGTGCAACCCATGGGGTTCTACGAGGTCGTCGAGACGGTCGGGAAGGTGATCGACGGCATCGGAGTGGCGATCATCGCCGTCGGGCTGGTCCTGGCTGTCGGAGTGGCGGTCGGCCGCATGCTGCGCAAAGCCGGCGACACCTACCAGCTGCTGCGCGGGCAACTCGGGCGGTCGATCCTGCTCGGACTGGAGTTTCTGGTTGCCGCCGACATCATTCGCACCGTGGCCGTGACTCCGACTACCGAGAGCGTGCTGGTCCTGGCGGGCATCGTGGCGATCCGGACGTTCCTCAGCTTCTCCCTGGAACTCGAGATCACGGGTCGGTGGCCATGGCAGAAGAACAGCGTGACTCAGCCTGGCCCCTGAGTCAGTCCTTCTTGATGCGGGGAGCTAGTTGGACGACCTCGGGCACGACGGTGGGATTGGCGTACGCCAGCGTGACGAGCGAGACCAAGGTGTTGGCGACGTCGCGAAGCGCGGACATCTGCGCGGGTAGCTGTCCGTGTTCCGTCCACGACTGGAACAGCTGCGCGAGCAGCTCACGGTCGGCGCCCCGCAGGATCTCGGTGTCCTGAGTGGGTCCGATGCCGACCCGCACCAGCGACAGCTCGGGATGCTCGCTGCGCCAGGCACGCAAGATCTCGTCGAGCGCGGCCTTGCTGGCGCCGTAGGCGGCGACGCCTGCGCGCGGACGACCTACGTCGCTGTTGGACGCGACCAGCACCACCCCGTTCTCCGAGAGGTGGGGCAGCGCAGCGCGCAGCACCGTGTTGGCGCCGATCGTGTTGACGCTGAACGCGTGGAGCCAGGTCGTGACGTCGGTGTCTTCAATGTGAGCGAACGGGATCACGGTGCTGGTGAACACGACGGCATCGAGGCCGCCGAGCGCCTCCGCTGCGGCGTCCACGACGCGGCCGATGGCCGCCGTGTCCTCGACGTCGAGTTCGAATGCCGAGCCGCCGATCTTGTCGGCCAACTGCGTCAACAGGTTCATGCGCCGGGCGGCGACGGCCACCTTGGCGCCCCGCTCACCGGCACTGATGGCGACCGCGTGGCCGATTCCCGACGACGCCCCGACGACGAGCAGACGCAATCCGTCGGCATCGGCATGTTGACCACTCACTGAGAACCACCTTCGACGAGCACGGTAATACTGTTCTCGTCACATTAGAGCGTCGACAAAGGATTGCCTAAGTTGGCCCGCCGCTGTCAGGCCCGACGGTTCACCCGCGTCCGAAGCGGTTGGTTGCAGTCGGTGCGATCAATAAGCTCACGGGGAGCCGAAGGGGACACCATGACTAGCGCGAGAACCGACCCTCGATGAAGGCCGTCAGCTGCTTCGAAGGAAACTTGTCCGTGGTGGAGCTACCCACCCCACAGCCGGCGGCCGGACAGCTGCTGCTCGAGGTGCGGCGCTGAAGGCCATGGGTGTCGGCACCATCGTTGCCAGTGACTTCTCACCGGGTCGGCGTGCGCTGGCGGCGCGCAGCGGCGCGGACGTCGTGGTCGATCCCACCGATGATTCGCCGTACGACGCGGCCACGGCCAAGAAGGGTTTCATCACCGAGGCTCCAGCGCTCTTCGAACTCGGCGTCGGCTCGATGGAGAAGCTGCGCAAGGTGCCGGGCTGGGCGCACCTCTATCGGGTGGCCGACAAGTTCGGCGCCGCGGGGCCCAAGCAGGCGGTGATCTTCGAATGCGTCGGCGTGCCCGGGATGATCGACGCGGTACTCAGCGCCGCCCCGCTGGCCGCGCGGGTGGTGGTCGTCGGGTTATGCATGGGCGAGGATCGCTTCCGTCCGAGCATGGCGATCGGGAAGGAGATCGACCTGCGGTTCGTATTGGGTTACACGCCACTGGAATTCCGCGACACCCTGTACATGCTGGCCGACGGGAAGCTGGACGCCTCCGCGCTCGTCACGGGTAGCGTCGGGCTCGATGGGGTGGACGCCGCTTTCAACGCACTTCGGGATCCGGAACGCCACGCAAAGATCCTCATCGACCCAACGAGTGCCGAGGTCTTGGTGTAGCCGATGTCGACCTTCTGGCTGTACCTGCGTATTCAGCTGATGATCTTCGTGTTCGGAATCGTAGGGCCGATCTTCCTCATCACCTACTTCGCGATTCAGCCCGAGCCCGACACGCGGTGGATGTACTGGTGGGGCCTGTTCATCACCGCCGCCGACGTGTTGATCGCGTTGTCGATCACGCAACAATCCCTGAAGGATAGGCGGGAGGGCACGTCGACCGGAAAGCCCACCACCGAAGAGCTCATCGAGGCCGCATCGGCCAAGCTGCGCGGCCCGAAGAGGACCTGACCAGCTACCCGGACGTCCCACTTGCGGTCGTCGCGATGCCTCCGTCGACCGGAATGACGGTCCCGGTCAGGTAGGCGCCCGCACGACTGGACAGGAAGACCGCGATGCCTGCCATGTCGTCGTCACGACCGATGCGTCGCAGTGGCGCGGCCGCCGCAATCGCGTCGCCGGCCACTTCGAGCGTCGCCGCCATCATCTTCGATTGGAACGGCCCAGGCGCGACCGCGTTGACCGTGATGTGTTGCGGCCCAAGTTCGCGAGCCAGCACCCGGGTCAGCTGATGCAGTCCCGCCTTGCTGCTGGCGTAGGAGTAGGTGGGCAGCGGGCTGACGTGGAGGGCGTCGATGCTGCCGACGTTGATGACGCGGGCCGGATCATCGAACGTGCCAGCTTTCCGAAGCGCAGGCAACAGGGCCTGAACCATCCAGAACGGCGATTTGAGGTTGAGGTCGATGACCTTGTCCCACGCCGAATCTGGGAACGTCTCCAACGGCTCGCCCCAAGTGGCGCCCGCGTTGTTGACCAGGATGTGCAGCCCCGCTGCGTCGGCACCGACCAGTTCGGCGAGCCGCACACATTCGTCGTGCCGGGACAGGTCGGCGGGCACCGCCGCCACCTCACCGAACGCGGACAATAGCTCGGAAGCCTGCTCGCACGCATCGGCCTTGCGCGAGCTGATCGTCACGTGCGCGCCGGCCTGCAGCAGCCCGCGGGCCATCATCAGTCCGATACCGCGCGTACCTCCGGTGACAAGGGCGCGCTTCCCCGTGAGGTCGAAAAGCTCTGTGTGCGTGGTCATCAGGCGACCGAGCTCTTCTCCAGAATGTGCAGACCGCACGCGCTGCCAAGGCCGATGACGTGGGCCATGCCGACCTTCGCGCCTTCGATCTGCCGCGGCCCACCCTCGCCGCGAAGGTGCGTGGATACCTCGTAGATGCCCGCTATGCCCGTGGCCGCGATCGGGTGGCCCTTCGACTCGAGGCCGCCGCTCACGTTCACCGGCATGTCGCTGTCACGCCAACCGCGCCCGGCACGCACGAAGTCCAGCGCCCCGCCGGGCTCGCACAGCCCGAGGTTGTCGTAGTGAACCAGTTCGGCAGTCGCGAAGCAGTCGTGCAGTTCCACCAGATTGAGGTCTTCCGGGCCGATGCCGGCTTGCTCGTAGGCCGTCGCCGCTGCCTGTCGGGTCAGGGTGTTGACGTCCGGAAGCACCTGGCAGGCCTCTTGCCAGGGGTCGCTTGTCAGCACCGAGGCGCTGATCTTCACCGCGCGGCGCTGTTGTTCCAGCGACAGCGTGCGCAGCTTGGTTTCGGTCACCAGCACTGCGGCGGCAGCACCGTCGCAGTTGGCCGAGCACATCGACCTGGTGTTGGGATAGGAGATCATGACGTCGTTCATGATCTGCTCGAGCGTGAACCGCTTCTGGTATGCGGCAAGTGGATTCAGCGTCGAATGGGCATGGTTCTTCTCCGCGATGCGGGCGAACAACTCGAGGTCGGCGCCGCCGTACCGGTGCGCGTATTCCATGCCGATCTGCGCGAAGACTCCTGGCATCAGGTCGGTACCGGTCCGCCCCTCCAGCAGTGCGACCGCGCCGAGCCGACCGTTGGCCGTCCACCGGTTGTCCTTCTTGGCCTTGGGCGCACCGAGCAGGCCTGCCCCGGAAAGCTTTTCGACGCCAACCGCGAGCCCGTAGTCGGCTTCACCGGCCTTCAGTGCCATGTGGACGACGCGAACGGCGGTGGCGCCCGTCGCGCAGGCGTTGGCGACGTTGAACACCGGGATTCCGGTCTGGCCGATCTGCTTCTGCAGCTGCTGGCCGATGCCCGCGTTGGCCTGCATCAAGTTGCCCGCCGCGAGGATGCCCATGTCCTTGATGCCCACGCCCGCGTCGGCGAGCGCACCACGGGCCGCCTCGGAGGCCAGGTCGACCTCGTCGAGGTCGGGGTGCTTGCCGAACTTGGTCATGTGGATGCCGAGAATCCAGACTGCGTCGCTCATTTGGCTTCCTCACTCTCGATGGGCGCGAAGGCGTATCCGACGGCCTCTACGCCGTCGTCGTCGACGCCCTCGGAGACCGTGACGAGTCGGACCTTCATCCCGACCTTCACGTGCTCGGGATCCGGTGTGACGTCGACGAGCTTTCCGCGGACGCTGGTGCCGCCGCAGTCGACGATCGCCGCGACGAACGGCACCTCGACTCCTGGGATGCTGAAGGCCACGATGCTGAACGTCCGCACCGTTCCGGTCGTGTCGATGTCGACCTGGCCGAATTCCTCACCGCCGCACGATGCGCACGCGTTACGCCGGTCGAAGTACCTGGCTCGGCACTGGGTGCACTGCTGTGCCACCAGATGGGGCGGGTCCAATTCGAGATACGACACCAGCGGTATGCGACCGCCTGTCACCTGATCGGTAGTCATCGAGCTCCGTCCGCAAAGGGGTTCACCGGCCCATTGACCATGACACGGTGCGGATCGGAGCTGATCCCGGGGTCCGATTATCGCGAGGCTAGTGCAATTATTAGGCGATCTAGCGAGGGGACAATGCTCATGACCGCGACATTCGACGCGAATCCGGTCGTCTTCGCGGGCGCGGCAGGTCCGCTGGTGGGCGACCGATGGGGCAGCGGCGGCGGCCGCGGGCCCGTGCTGATGCTCCACGGCGGCGGGCAGACCAGACATTCCTGGGACCGCGCGGCACGCTCGCTGGCCGCCGAGGGGTGGGACGTGGTGACCGTCGACGCCCGCGGGCACGGCGACAGCGCGTGGGCGCCGGACGGCGACTATGCCGTCGAGGCCCTCGTCGCGGACCTCTTGTTGGTGCGCGATCAACTCGGCGGCGGGCTGCCCGTGATCATCGGAGCGTCCATGGGAGGCATGACGGCCATGGTGGCGGAAGGTGAATTGGGCAATGTAGCAAGGGCATTGGTGCTCGTCGACATCGTGCCGCGGATCGAAACCGACGGTGTCGAACGCATCGGCGATTTCATGAGCTCGGCGCCGACGGGCTTCGCAAGCCTCGAAGAGGTGGCCGATGCGGTCGCGGCCTATCAACCCCACCGTGAGCGGCCCAGCAACATCGAGGGGCTGCGCCGCAACGTGCGGCTGGCAGAGGACGGCCGGCTCTATTGGCATTGGGACCCGGCGTTCATGCGCATTGGGGAAGGGCTCGACGTGGATCACGACGCCCAGCATCGAAGGCTGGCCGACGCCGCGCGGCGCATCTCCGTCCCGACCCTGCTGGTGCGGGGGATGCTGTCCGACATCGTCAGCGCGGCAGGTGCGGCTGAACTGCTCGAGCTCATCCCCGGTGCGACGGCCATCGACGTGCACGGCGCAGGGCACATGGTGGCGGGCGACGACAACGCGATATTCGTCGATCAGACCACGGCGTTCCTTAGCTCGCTCTGAGTAACGTCGCACCCATGCGTGCCAAACGAATCATCGCCGACTTGCGCGTGGCCGACCTCGCCGAGGCGAAGTCCTTCTACAGCGACTACCTAGGGCTGGGTACCGAGGAGTTCAACCTGGGCTGGGTGGCCCGCTACACCGCGCCGGACACCGGTGCCAACGTCCAACTCGTCACGCGCGACGCCACCGCGCCCGAGGACGCCGTCATCTCGGTGCAGACCGACGACGTCGACGCGGCGTACGAAGAGGCCATGAGCCTGGGCTACGAGATCGTGCACCCGTTGACCGACGAGGCGTGGGGCGTGCGACGGTTCTTCGTCCGCGCTCCCGACGGCAACGTGATCAACGTCGTGAGACACCGCGACTGACATGAACCTGGCCGGCTATCCGCTGACCCCGCCCGCGTTGCAGCGGCCCGTCTTCAGTGCGCAGCGCTGGAGCGAGGTCACCTTCGTGCACTGGCCGGTACGACCCGACGCCGTCGCGCACCTCTACCCAAAGGGCACCCGTCCGGACGTCTTCGCCGACGGCATGACCTATGTCGGTTTGGTGCCGTTCGCCATGAGTGAAGTGGCCCTGGGCTTTTCACGCCCGATACCGTACTTCGGACGGTTCCTGGAGACCAACGTCCGGCTGTACTCGACGGATGACGCGGGGCGGCACGGAGTGCTCTTCCGCTCGCTGGAAACTGAGCGGCTTGCGGTCGTACCGGTGATGCGGATCGGGCTCGGTATCCCCTACACATGGGCGAAGATGCGGTTGACGCGAACTGGTGACCGCATCAGCTACGACAGCGTGCGGCGCTGGCCGGGTAGGGGACTGCGCAGCCGACTCGTCGTCGACGTCGGCGCTGTCATCGAGCCGACGACGTTGGAGTACTGGCTCACTGCGCGATGGGGTGCGCATACGCGCAAGGTGGGCCGCACCTGGTGGGTGCCCAACGAGCACGAACCGTGGCCGTTGCGCGCCGCCGATCTCGTCGACCTCGACGGCGACCTGCTGACCGCCAGCGGCGTGCGAACCGCAGGCGATCGACTGCGCATCCTCTACTCGCCGGGAGTGCGGGCCCGATTCGGTCGCCCACGCGCTGTGCGCTGATTACCGTGGGGTCATGTCCCGCATTGCGCCATCATGACGCGTCGTCCCGAGGCCTTCCGCGCCGACTCCGACGCCCCTGTGGCGCCGTGGGTTTCGGGCGCTGTCGTGGCTTCCGGCTGACGACGTGTCAGCAAGCTGGCAGGTACTGACTGGTGAGCTCGTTCCGTTGGCCCTCGTCGTCGCCTTGTCGCCGTTCTCGGTTATTCCGCCGCTGCTGCTGGTGCTGCACGCCCCGCGGCCCCGCCCGACCGGCCTGGCGTTCGCGTTCGGCTGGCTCGTCGGGCTTGGCCTGACCACCGCGGTATTCCTGCAACTGCCGAGGGCGCTCGGCGGCGGTGAGACGTCGCAGACGTGGTCGGCCTACGCCAGGATCGGGATCGGCGCCGCGCTCGTCCTCGGTGGGCTGGTGCGCTGGCTGACCCGCGGCCGCGCCGCCAATTCGCCTGCGTGGCTGAACAGTTTGTCGAAGATCCGGCCCGCCACGGCCCTGCTGCTTGGCATCGTGCTGCCCCTGCTCAATCCCAAGTTTCTCTTCGCGAACGCGGCCGCGGGTCTGAGTATCGGGGCGGCAGGTGCGGCCGGTGCGTGGACGGCCTTGCTAGGATATACCGCGCTGGCCGGGTCGACGGTCGCGCTGCCGATCTTGGCCTATGCCGCAGCGCCCGCGCGCTTCGATCCCGTGCTGTACCGGGTGAAGGGCTGGATCGACCGCAGACACGCTAAGCTCACCGCGGTGATTCTGGTGGTCATAGGAATCGTCCTGCTGTATCAGGGAATTCGCGCGGCATAAACCGCACGCAGCAACCCGTCCGCCATGGAGGTCAACCCACGGCGGCGGGTTGGTCGTTGGCTAGCCCGCCGACTTGGCCGCTGCCGCAGACGAGGATGCCGCCGCCGCGGACGAGGACGCCACCGCAGCGAGCGAAGCGCCTTCCGGGCTGCCCGCCGAGTAGCCGGCACCCTTGCTGGAGGCCTCCGTGCCGTAGCAGTTCAGTGACACCAACGCCTGGTTCACCGATGACCCGGACGAGTTCTCCACTGCAGGCTGCGTGCGAGTCACCACGTTGGTCACCAAGCAATCGGACCACGCCAACTTGTCACCGACGGTGGTCGACACGACCGGTGTGAATCCGGCCCCGCTCAGCGCAGTCTGGGCATCGCTGTATTTCTTGCCGTTCACGCTCGGCGGCGTACCCGCGTTGGCCGGCCCGGCGGCCGTGAGCGTCATCGCTGCGGCTGCGCACAGCATTGCTCCCGTGCCGATCGCCAAGCGAACCGAAGGCGCGCGCATTACCCGCCCGCCTTGACCGAGGGGACGGCACTGGCGATCGCAGGCTCGGAGCCGGGTGCGGTGAACGTGGCGGTCGCGCCCTGGTTCATCGCACTGACGGCGGGTTGGGTGTAGGTGGTGTTGGTGGGAGCATCGCCTGATCCCGCCAGCATGGTGCTGTTCGGCGTCGGCCCGCCATGGCTGAGGCCAAGCGCAGCCATCGCAGCCACGGCGGCCACGCCGAGCGCCAAGCCCACCCGTTTGGCATGTCGGTACGGAATGACTGTCTGATTGTTGTTCATGTCGGGAGTTTGGCCTGGTTAGCCTATGAATCGCTGGCACGGGCCTGTGACGTTTCTGGTGCGAACTGCCCGCGCCGGCCGCCGTGGGCGTCAACCTGAGCGTCAAGTGGTGAGATGCCTGGGAGTGCCGAATATCCGCTGTTCAGAGCACCTCCCGCGCGATGCGCCGAAGCCCGGTGCTCGGAGTCGACTTGCGGGTTCCTGGGAGCACGAATCTCGTGATGCACCGTTAACACGGCATCTCCACAGCGGATGTTCGGAAACGTCGGATGTGGTGGCAGGGCGACGGCGTGGACGCACCCGTCGTCACATCGGAGTCAGTACGCTGACACGTCAATGTGAGTGAGTCGCCAACGCCGGAGTCCAGGCGCCCCTACAACAGTCCCGCTCGACGCCAGCGGGTCGCTGAAACCCGCGAGCGCATCCTGTCTGCGGGCGCCGCGCTGGTTCGCGAGCTGCCTACCTGGGATTGGGACGGCCTCACGTTTCGAGCCGCCGCCGAGCGGGCCGAGGTCAGCGAGCGCACCGTCTACCGGCACTTCCCGACGGAGCGTCAACTCCACGACGCGGTGATGGCGCGCTTGGAGGACGAGGCGGGCATCACCTACGAGGACGTCGACCTCGGCAACATCGCGGACGTCACCGCCCGCATGTTCACCGCCATGCACCGCTTCGCGGCGGAGGAGACCAGCTATCCGGCGGTGGGTCCCGCGGTGTCCGGAGCGGATGACCGCCGGCGGGCCGCGGTGCAGCGGGCGGTCAGTGCGGAGGCGCACGACCTGACCGACGTTCAGCAGCGCATCGCGGCGGGATTGCTGGACGCGGTGTGGCTTCCCACCACGTACGAAAGGCTCGTCCGGGCCTGGCAACTCGACGACCAAACCGCGCGCGATGCGGTCGAGTGGATGATCGCGAAGCTGGTGTCCGCGATCCGAAGCGGGGAGATCGCCGACGCCGATAGGTCGGCCACGAAGCGGCCTAAGCGTGGTCCGTCCTCAGCCCCTTGACGTCGGCGTAGTAGATCACCTTTCCGCCTCCGCCCCAATTGCCCTCCGGCACTTCGTTGATCAAGACCCATACGTGAAATGCCCGGGGGCCGTGCGGGTCGATGTCCGCAGCTCGCGAGACGGCCGCGTGCACGTCGGCGACGAGTTGCTCCTTGCGGGCCTTGTCGAGTGCGCCGCCGAAGACGGTCAGTTCGACGCGGAACCGCGGCTCGCCGGGCCCCCGACCCCCCACCGAGACGTCGCCGGGGTCCATGGCGTGCAGGTAGACAAGAGTGTTCTGGCGAAGGAACTCGGTGTCGGGAGCGCGTTCGGCGCGCAGCAGCACGGTGACGAGTTCGTCGGTCAGGTTGCTCAACGCATCGGAGTCCACCGACCCGCGCACGTATGTCAGATCGATCATCGGCATCACCGGACGGTACGCCGTCGGTCAACCGGTAGCGCTCAGGCCGCGGCGCTTTCAGACTTGGTGTTGTCCGGCTTGGGGCTTTCTGGCTTGGTGTCGCTGTCGGGCTTGGGGGACCCGCCGCCGAAGATCCTCTTGAGCAACTTGGCGCCCGGCCCATGCCCGAAGCTCGGAGCCTTCGTCGTGGGCTCCGCCTTGCCGCCATCCGACTTCACCTTGGGATGAATGATGCGGTCCACCAACTTGTCCAGACCCTTGTCCGGCTTCTTCGGATCGACCTTCGGCTTGGTGATCGGGGTGTCGTCTTTGTTGGTGTTCGGCTGCTGCAACGGGGTTACTTCGCCGCCCGTCTTCGACTCTGCGCCAGGACCAACCGGGGCTTCGACCGCTTCGACCCCCGGCGTGGACTGGGTGTGGGTCTCGGAGGTGGGGGGCGGCGCGACGTTGTGGCCAGCCACGAAATTCTTCAGTCCTTGCTCGAGCGCACCGGGTATCTGACCGGCAGCCTCTCCGAGCTTCGCAGGCGGGGTGATCAAGGAGAACGGCGTCGGCGTCGCCGGGTTGAGGTTTTGCCGATCGGTGTAGCCCATGTCGATGAGTACGCGCGCCAGCGGTTCGATGCCGCTCACCACTGGTTCGACGAAAGGAGTCAGTTGGGGCACTGCGCCCTCGAGTTGACGAATCGGTCCGAACAGCGGCAGCTGATCGTTGTACACCAGGACGTAGGTGTCCTTACCGCCCGCGCCATTGTTGGTCACGGTGGTGGTGTACGTCGGGTCGTTGGCCAGGTCGATGTTGTCGTAATACGTGTCGGGATGGGCGTACTGGATGGCTAGCAAGCTGTTGGCCAACGACAGCGGGTTGAAGTAGGCCGGGAAATCGGCGTAGGGGTCGTATTCGTTGACCACGTAGGTCGAGTCGTACTTCGTCGGCTGTGCCGCACTGAACACCGGGACGATGCCAGGGATCGTGAAGCCGGGGAACCTCGCGAACAAGCCGCCATTCGGAACGTATGGCGACGCGATGAATAAGAAGGTCAAGTCGCCGGGAGTGATCGGGGAGTTGGCGAGGTCGCGCTTGACCTGCTCGGCCGTGAGCGTGCCCTCGGAGTACGAGGTGATTCGTACGGGTCCGGTGGCAAGCGCAGGTACTACCTGCGGCTCCAAGGCGGCGACGCCTTGGTTGGTGCTGTTCTGGAAGTTGAAGTCAGCCGGGTAGTGGATTTCGACGAGGCTGTACGAGGTACCGAACGCCGCTGGAGCGATGTGCCCCTGGAGCTTGTTCTTCACGTTGGCCGAAACGGCGTCGCCGCGGCCACCGACGGCGAACACCGTGGCGGCGAGATCCACGTCGAGCTTCTCGACCACCTGGCCGAGCACGAGTGTCCCCGACAGTCCGACGGCCGCGGCCGCCGTGATCATCGCCTGGCGCGTCCTGCGCTTCTCGGGTGTGCGGTGCATTGCCACAGGTTCCCCCTGAATCGTGTGCTGAGCGGCCAGGCGCGGATCGCACATTACGGCAGGTTCTGGGAGATCATGGTCGAAATCGCACACAATTCATTGCGGATGAAAAGATTAGCTGCGGTGTCCGGATATCCCGTCGAACATCAAAGGGCGACGGCGCCCCACCGGGACGCCGCCGCCGCATCGAATAGTCGAATTGCCCCGAACTACGGGCAGGTGAACTCCAGCGTGAAGGGCTTCTTCACCGGGGTCATCGGGTTGGCCATGTCGACGCCGACCGCGTTGCCCTCGACCTTGTAGGACTTGCCGTCCTTGGTGGCCGTGGCATCGCCCTGGCCGCCCGCGACGGCGAGGGTCACGCCGTTGACGTTGCCCAGCGCGACGGAGGTGACGGTGGGCGGGTCGGCCTCGCTGATGACGGCGGCGATGCCGGTCATCGCTTCACCGATGGCGACGTTGACGTTGCCGCCCATCGATGCGCAGACGACGCTGCCGTTGACGGCCTTGTCCTGGCCGTCGATGGTGACCTTCGTGCCACCGGGGGATGCGGCGGCGCTCGACGACTCCGACGCCGAAGAACTCGCACTCGAGCTCGCGGAACTCGACGATGTTTCCGACTTCTTTTCCGACGAACAGCCCGAGACTCCGGCGATCAGGATCGCCGCCCCACCGACGGCTACCAGCAATCCACGCTTCACTACCGTGCTCCTTTTGTTTTGCGCCCCGTCAAGATCAGCGGGACATCTCCAGCAGTATGGAGCGCTGCTCACGGGGTGACATGCGATTGCGCGAATTACTCGACTGACGATTGACTGTCAACCGTACGGATCACGCCGGCGAATACTCGTGATTGGCCAGCCTCTCCCAAACGGTCGCCCGGCCCCGAGTAGGTTCCACAGATATGCAGACTCTGCGTACCCCAGACGAGCGGTTTGCCGGACTCGACGACTTCGCTTACCCGCCAAGGTATTGCGAACTGGACGACGACGAGGGCAGCCGGCTACGCGTGGCGTGGGTCGAACACGGTCCGGCCGATGCCGATCCGATCCTCATGCTGCACGGAGAGCCGTCCTGGTCCTACCTGTACCGCAAGATGATCCCCATCCTGGCGGCGGCCGGGCACCGGGTGATTTGTCCAGATCTCGTCGGATTCGGCCGCTCGGACAAGCCGACTCAGCTGGCCGACCACACCTACGCGCGTCACGTCGAATGGATGCGCGCACTCGCGTTCGACGAACTCGACCTCCGACGGGTGACGCTCGTTGGCCAGGACTGGGGTGGGCTGATCGGCCTGCGGTTGGCCGCCGAGCATGGCGATCGGTTCGCACGGATCGTCGTCGCCAATACCGGCCTGCCGACCGGAGAGCTTCCGATGCCGAAGATCTGGTGGCAGTTCCGCGAGGCCGTTCAGGGCGCGCCCCGACTCGACGTCGGTCGCTTCGTCGAGGGAGGGTGCCGGCGGCCGATGTCCGACGCCGTCCGCGCCGGATATGACGCGCCGTTCCCGGACGATGCGCTCTGCGCCGGTCCCCGCGCGATGCCCGGGCTGGTGCCGACGTCGCCTGAGGATCCCGCGTCCGAGGCCAATCGTCAGGCGTGGGCGACCTTGACGGATAGCCCGACGCCGATGCTGGTGGCGTTCAGCGACGGCGACCCCATCACGGGTGCGATGGCGCCAATCTTCTCGAGTCAGATGCGTGGCGCCGTCGGTAACGAGCATCCGGTCATCGCGGACGCGGGCCATTTCCTCCAAGAGGACGCGGGCGAGGAACTCGCCGCAGCGATCGTGCGGTTCCTGCAGCCGTGAGCGCGCCGTACTTCGAGGTCGCGGCCGAACTTGACGGCACGGCGGGCCGGGTCGGTGTCATCCACACCCCGCACGGTGACATCCACACCCCGGCGTTCATCGCCGTCGGGACCCAGGCTTCCGTCAAGGCCGTGCTGCCGGAGGCCATGAAAGACCTTGGTGCGCAGGCGATCCTGGCCAATGCGTACCACCTTTACCTGCAGCCGGGGCCTGACGTCGTCGACGAGGCGGGTGGCCTCGGCAAGTTCATGAACTGGTCGGGCCCGACGTTCACGGACAGCGGTGGGTTTCAGGTGCTCTCCCTCGGCGTCGGCTTCAAGAAGGTGTTGTCGATGGACGTCGACCGCGTCCAGGCCGACGACGTGATCGCCGCGGGCAAGGAGCGCCTGGCGCACGTCGACGACGACGGCGTGACGTTCCGTTCACACCTGGACGGGTCCACCCACCGCTTCACGCCGGAGGTGTCGATCGGCATCCAACATCAGCTGGGTGCCGACATCATCTTCGCGTTCGACGAACTCACGACGCTGATGAATACCCGTGGCTATCAAGAGAGTTCGGTGCAGCGCACCCACGACTGGGCGGAGCGGTGCGTGGCCGAACACCGTCGCCTGTCCAATGAGCGGGCGGACAAGCCGGCGCAAGCGTTGTTCGGTGTCGTGCAGGGGGCTCAGTACGAGGATCTGCGGCGTGCGGCCACGCGGGGACTGGTCGGGATCAGGGACTCCGACGGGCGCGGCTTCGATGGCTACGGCATCGGCGGGGCGCTGGAGAAGCAGAACCTCGCGACCATCGTCGGCTGGGTCACCGAGGAACTGCCCGACGACAAGCCGCGGCATCTGCTCGGCATCAGCGAACCGGACGACCTGTTCGCGGCCATCGCGGCGGGCGCCGACACGTTCGACTGCGTGTCGCCATCGCGGGTGGCCCGCAACGCGGCGGTGTACTCGACCGACGGGCGCTACAACATCACCGGCGCCCGGTACAAGCGCGATTTCACGCCCATCGACGCCGAATGTGACTGCTACACATGCGCCAACTACACGCGCGCCTACGTCCGGCATCTGTTCAAGGCCAAGGAGCTGCTTGCTTCGACGTTGTGCACCATCCACAACGAGCGGTTCGTCATCCGGCTCGTCGATCAGATTCGCGCGGCCATCGCGGCCGGGGAGTTCGACGAGCTCCGCGCACACGTGCTGGGCCGCTACTACTCAACGCGTGCACAATAGGAGCATGACGACCACTGCCGACGCGCAGACCCTGCTCTTGCAGGTGCTCGACCCGTCGAACCGGGCGAACCCGTATCCGGTCTACGAGCAGTTGCGTGAGCACAGTCCGCTGCCCATGCCCGAGATGAACTTGACGGTGTTCTCCTCGTTCCGCGACTGCGACGACATCCTTCGCCACCCGTCGTCGGCGAGTGACGGCATGAAGTCGACCGTCTCCCAGCGCCGGGTCGCCGACGGGACCGCCGTGCGCCCGCCCGGTCCGCCGGGCTTCCTGTTTCTGGACCCGCCTGATCACACCCGGTTGCGTGGGCTGGTCAGCAAGGCGTTCGTGCCGAAGGTGGTCAAGGCCCTCGAGCCCGACATCATTGCGTTGGTCGGCGGGCTGCTCGACGCGATCGAGGAACGGGGCACGTTCGACGTCATCGCCGACCTGGCCTACCCGCTGCCCGTGGCGGTCATCTGCCGGCTGCTCGGCGTGCCGCTCGCCGATGAGCCACAGTTCAGTGCGGCGTCGGCGTTGTTGGCGCAAGCGCTCGATCCGTTCATGACGCTCACCGGCGAGCCGTCGGGCGGCGTCGAGAAGCGCATGGAGGCCGGGCGGTGGCTGCGCGAGTATCTGCACGGTCTGATCGCCGAAAGGCGCAGCGCGCCGAAGGATGACCTGATCTCCGGGCTGATCGCCGCGGAGGAGGGCGGTGACCAACTCACCGAGGATGAGATCGTGGCGACGTGCAACCTGCTTCTCATCGCGGGCCACGAGACCACGGTCAACCTCATCGCCAACGCGATGCAGGCCATGCTGCAGAACCCGGCGCAGTGGAGCGCCCTTGCGGCGGACCCGAACCGGGTGTCGAAGGTCGTCGAGGAGACGATGCGCTACGACCCACCGGTTCAGCTCGTGATGCGGGTGGCCGGGGACGACATGACGATTGGCGAGGTCGACATTCCGAAGGGTGACTCGATGCTGTTGCTTGTCGCCGCCGCAGGCCGTGATCCGTTGGTGGCCCAGCGGCCCGAGGTGTTCGACCCCGACCGGGAACCGATCCGGCACTTGGGTTTCGGCAAGGGTCCTCACTTCTGTCTCGGCGCGCCGCTGGCCCGTTTGGAGGCCGCCGTCGCGCTGTCGGCGGTGACTGCGCGCTTCCCGAATGCCCGCTTGGCAGGCGAAGCGGTCTACAAGCCGAACGTGACCTTGCGCGGATTGGCGTCGCTGCCGGTCACCCTCCAGTGATTTCGGCGTGATGAGGTGCGCTGATCGCAACTCAGCACGCCCAAATCGCGGGGTGAGATACGGTCGCGCCATGCCATCCGAGCTCACCGCCGAGCAGGCCGCCGCCCGCCTCGGACCCGAAGACACACTGGGCATACCGCTGGGACCCGGCCAGCCGCCGGCATTCCTGCGCGCGCTCGGCGAGCGTAAGGACTGGACCGACCTCCGGGTCTATGGCGCGCTGCTCGCGGTGGGCACCGAACTGTTCACGCGCGCCGGCGTCCACTACCTTTCGGGCTTCTTCGGACCGCTCGAGCGGGCGCTGCTGGGCGCTGGTGCCGACATCGAGTTCACGCCTGCCGACTTCCGACGCTTCGCGCCGCTGCTCGAACGCCAGGCGCCGCGGGTGATGACGACGGTCGCGACGCCGCCCGACGCCGACGGTTGGTGCTCGCTGTCGCTGCACGCCGGTGGCACCATCGGCGAATTGCACCGCGCGGGAGCGGATCCCGACCGCGTGCTCGTCGTCGAGGTGTCGGAAAGGTACCCGCGGACGTTCGGGCTCGGCGAGCACCGCCACGCGTTGCACGTCGACGAGATCGACATCTTGGTGCACTCGACTGACGCACCGCTCGAGTTGCCCGGTGGCGACGCAATGCCGTCGGACGCTGACCAGGCAATCGCGCGCAACGCCGTCGCGTTCATCCCGTCCGGCGCGACGCTGCAGATCGGAATCGGCTCGATTCCCAACCAGCTCGCGACCTTGCTAGCCGAAGGTGATGGCGGCGACTACGGGCTGCACAGCGAAATGTTCACCCACGGCTGCATGCATCTTCACCTCGCCGGAAAGATCAGCAACCGGCGAAAGGGACAGTTCGACGGAGTGAGCGTGACGACGTTCGCGTTCGGCTCCAACGAGTTATATGCGTGGCTGGACGGCAATTCCGACGTCGCGTTCCTTCCTGTCGAGATCGTCAACTCACCCGAGGTGATCGCGGCCAACGCTGACATGGTGTCGATCAACGGTGCGCTCGCGATCGACGTTCACGGCCAAGTCGTCGCCGACACGATCAACGGCGAACAGTTCAGCGGAATCGGCGGCGCGGAGGACTTCGTGGCCGGGGCCGGGCTCGAGCTCACGGACCGGTCGCTGATCTGCTTACCCTCGACATTCACGAAGGACGGCGAATTGCGGTCGCGGATCGTGCCCGCGTTCGGCCCAGGCGCGGTGATCACGACGCCGCGGCACCAGGTCGACGTGATCGTCACCGAGTACGGCGTCGCCGAGCTCGAGGGCAGGACGGTCCGCGAGCGCGCGGAAGCCCTTGCAGCGATCGCACATCCGCAATTCCGGGACGAGCTACTAGCCTCCCAGTGATTTCGGCGCGCTATTCGGTGCTCAACCCGGAAATCCGCGCCGAAATCACAGGGTTAGGGAGGCGATGACGTCCCGCGCGGCGCGCTCACCCGCATCGACCGCACCCTCCATGTAGGCGCTCCACTGGGTTGCGGTATCGGTTGAGGCCCAATGTATTGCGCCGACGGGCACCGTCAGCGCGGGACCGTACTTGGTCCATACGTGCGGGCCGTGGTTGGCGTTGTAGCAGCCGCGGGTCCACTGGCGGTCGGACCATTCACCGTCGAGGTAGAAGTCCGGATGCGCCGCCTGGCTGCCGAAGTGCCGCACCAGTTCCGCGGTCATGGCCGCCTGGCGGTCCGCCTCGGGAAGCCGGCCGACCGTGCGCGCCTGATCGCCCTCCAGGAACAGCAGGATGACGCCGCGATCGTCGCCGGGGATGCAGGTGTCGTTGGACATTCGGGCCGGCCCGACGTCGGAGATCAACTGTCCGTTGAATCCGGCTGTCCGCCAGAAGGGTTCGGGGTAGACGAAGAACGCCTTCATCGCCGATCCGTTTGGCAGTCGTTGGGTGAGTTGGTCGCGCACGCCGGAAAGCGGTGGGTCGTACATGATCCGGCCGGCCAGCGTCGGGGAGATCGCGACGATCGCCCGGCGCCCGCGCGCGACGAGCCCGCCGCGGCAGTGCACCGTCACGCTGTCGGTGGAGTGCTCGATGAGCAGCACCGGTGACTTGAGCACGATGTGATTGGAGATCAATTCGGCTAGTCGGCGCGGGATTTCACTGGTGCCACCGACGAACCGCGTGGTTTGGGCACCGCCTTCGGACTCGGCGAAAAGCTCCGCCGTGACGCCGCACGTCTGAATGGTGAACAGCAGATGCAGGAATGACACCTCGGCGGTCGGCACCGCGAGGATCCCGACGGTGCAGATCTCCAATAGCGTGCGGCCGACGACGGACAGCTCCTGAGCGTCGTACCAGGCGCCCGCCGTGATCGCGTCCCACTCCGCGGCGCGCGGCGCCAGCCACGGCGCGTCGACCGGGACCTCGGCGGCCAACGCGTCGAGCCGCCGCAGCACGCCCTCGACCTCGGCCAACTCGGGTTCGTAGCGGGCGTGAAAGTCGTGCTCGCGCAGCACACCCGAGCCGTCGAGCTCGTAGGACGTCTCGCCCTCGTCGTACTGGGCGAACGTTTCCACCCCAAGCTCGGCCGCCAAGTCGAACATGCGCCGGTGGGTGTCGCCGATCCACTGCGCACCGAGGTCGAGCGGTACGCCGTCGACCACCTCGGTGAGGATTCGGCCGCCGACCCTGTCGTCGGCCTCCAACACCACCGGGGTGAGACCCGCTTCGAGCAGCTTGCGGGCCGCGATCATCCCCGAAAGGCCGGCCCCGACGATGACGACGTCCGCTTGCATGGTGCCCAATCTCCCCGCGAACGAGCGTGTCTGTACAGCGACACGCCGCGCATCACGGCACTGGGCTACAGCGGGTTGAGGATCCGGTCGAGGAACTGCCGGGTGCGCTCTTCCTTGGGATCGCCGATGACCGCCTCGGGCGGACCCTGCTCGAGGATGATGCCCTTGTCGGTGAACAACACCTGGTGGGAAACCTGTCGGGCGAACTGGATTTCGTGCGTGACGACCACCAGCGTCCAACCCTCGACCGCCAGATCCTTGATGACGGAGAGCACCTCGCCGACCAGCTCGGGATCGAGTGCGGAGGTCGGCTCGTCGAACAGCACCAGCTTCGGCTTGAGTGCAAGGGCCCTGGCGATGCCCACCCGCTGCTGCTGACCACCGGACAGCTGGAACGGGTACTGATCCTGCTTGGCAGCCAGCCCGACCTGCTCCAGCAATTCGACGGCCTCGGCGACGGCCTCGTCCTTCGGCCGCTTCTGCACGATGACCGGGCCCTCGATGATGTTCTGCAGCACCGTCTTGTGGGGGAACAGGTTGTGCCCCTGGAACACGAAGCCGCTGCGCGACTGGAATCTGCGGACCTCGGGTTTCGGTGTCGGCGTGGAGAAGTCGATCTCGACGTCGTCGACCCGGATGACGCCGGCATCGGCTCTGTCGAGCGCGTTCAGGGTGCGCAGCAGCGTCGTCTTGCCCGATCCCGACGGGCCGATGATGGCGGTCGCCGTGCCGCGCTCGACGGTGAAGGAGACACCTTTGAGCACCTTGTTGTCGCCGAACGCCTTTTCGACGCCCTTGGCGACGACGCGGTAGTCGACGCCCTCGGAGTCTTCGACCTCGTCCTGCGTCCCGTTCTCGGTCATCGAGCCACGTACCTTTCCAATCGGCGTTCCAGGCGGCTCTGGCCGAACGACAACACCAGGCAGATCACCCAGTAGTAAGCCGCCGCAGTGCCGTAGAGGGCGAAGAACTCAAACGTCGGCGCCGCCACTATCTGGGCCTGCCGCAGCAACTCGGTGACCAGGATCGTCGATGCCAGCGATGTGTCCTTCACCAGTGAGATCAAGGTGTTCGACAGGGGCGGCACCGCCACCCGGAGGGCCTGCGGCAGGATGATTCGCCGAAGCGCACCAACGTAATTGAAGCCGATCGTCTCGGCAGCCTCCCACTGTCCCTTCGGGATGCTCTGGATCGCCGATCGGATGATCTCCGCTGCGTAACCACCAACGTTGAGGCTGAATGCGATCACCGCCGCTGGGAACGGATCGATCTTCACCCCGAGCTGCGGTAGCGCGTAGAACACGATGAACAACTGCACCAGCAGCGGGGTGCCGCGGATGATCGAGATGTAGAACCGCGCGACGTTCGTCAGGATGACGTTCGGCGAGAGCCGCGCCAGTGCCACCGCCAACGCGATGACCAGACCGACGACGAAGCTGATGATGGTCAGCGGGATCGTCGCGGTAAGAGCGGCTTTCGCGAGCGGCCACAGGTTGTCGAGGATCAGCTGCCAGGCCGACCGGACCGGTGGCGCGCTCTGTCCGGCACCAGGGGCCAGCGGTGCTTGCCCGGCCTGCGGAGCGCCGGTGGCATCGGCCTTGAGGTACTTCTGCGAGATTTCGGCAAGCTTGCCCGACGAGCGGAGTGCGTCGATGGCGCCATTGAGTTCAGGAAGGTA
Organism: Mycobacterium sp. RTGN4; assembly: GCF_033804635.1. Classification (NCBI taxonomy): domain Bacteria; kingdom Bacillati; phylum Actinomycetota; class Actinomycetes; order Mycobacteriales; family Mycobacteriaceae; genus Mycobacterium; species Mycobacterium sp. RTGN4. The sequence continues at coordinate 40,606 of NZ_JAPZLB010000016.1, forward strand.
GCCGCTGTCCTTGCGTGCGGCGAGCGCCTGCTCACTCTTCTCGTCGGTCTTGGCCGCGATCTTGATGGTCTTGTCACCGGTCTCGGCGAGGTAGGCGTAGACCGCGATGCTGTCGTTGACGGTCGCATCGATGCGGCCCTGGTTGAGCAGCGTGATCGCCTGGCTGAAGCCCTCCACCGACTCCACGTTGGCCCCAGCATCGCGGGCGACCTGCGCCCAGTTGCTGGTGATCGACTGGGCGGTGGTCTTGCCCTTCAGATCCGCCAGCGACTTGATCGAGTCGTTGTCCGCCTTGGTGACGATCACTCCCTCACCGACGGAGTACGGCTCGGACAGGTCGTACTTGGCCTGGCGTTCCGGGGTGATGGTGACTTCGTTGGCGACGATGTCGAAGCGGTTTGCCTCCAACGCGGCGAATATGGAATCCCATGGGGTTTCCACGAATTCGACCCTCACACCGAGGTTATCGGCGACGGCCTTCGCCACGTCGACGTCGTATCCGGCGAGTTGGCCGGTCGCCGGGTCGTGGTAGCTGAACGGCGAGTACGTGCCCTCGGTCCCGACGCGCAGCACGCCCGACGACCGGATCGGTGTCGACGGCGGCGTTCCCGTCGCGTCGGCCTTGAGGTACTTCTGCGAGATCGCGGCCAGCGTTCCGTCGGCCCGCAATTCGCCGAGTGCCTTGTCGAGCTCGGGCAATGCGCCACTGTTCTTGCGCGCGGCGAAGCCCTGCTCGCTCTTCTCGCCGACGGTGCCGGCGATCTTCACGGACTTGTCACCGGTCTCGGCGAGGTAGGCGTAGACGGCGATGCTGTCGTTGATGACGACGTCGACCCGGCCCTGGTTGAGCAGCGTGATGGCTTGGCTGAAGCCCTCGACCGACTCGACCTTGGCGCCGGCCTTGCGTGCGACCTCCGACCAGTTGCTGGTCGCGTTCTCCGCCGCCGTCTTGCCCTTGATGTCGGCCAGCGACTTGATCGAATCGTCGTTTGCCCGCGTGACGATGACGCCCTCGCCGACGGTGTACGGCTGCGACAGGTCGTACTTCCCCTGCCGTTCGGGGTTGATGGTCACCTGGTTGGCCACGATGTCGAAGCGGTCGGCCTCCAGCGCGGCGAATATCGAGTCCCACGGCGTCTCGACGAATTCGACCTTCACACCGAGTTTCTGGCCGACGGCCTTGGCGACGTCGACGTCGTAGCCGACGAGTTCACCGGTGGCCGGGTCGTGAAAGCTGAACGGCGAGTAGACGCCCTCGGTGCCGACGCGCAACACCCCGGCCGACTTGATCGGGTCGGCAGTCTTGTTCGGCGTCCCGCAGGCGGCCGAGCCAAGAACCACCGCAGTGACGATGAGGACGGCGAGCATTGCCCGCCGGAGGTATCCGAGCACGGGCGGAAGTTACCAACCCTGCGCACTTAGCCGAAGGGTTTTCCTCACGCAGCCTGGTATATCCAAGGTTTGTGTGGAATAAGTGCCGGCTCGAACTCGGCCAGCATGTCATCGAGCCTTGTTGACGTATATCCCAGCGAGCGGGCGATCAGGGTGAGCGTCTGCTCAACCCCCAACTCGGCCAGCGTCACCGCTCCGTCGCGCTTGGCCAGCCGCTTGCCGTCGCCGTTGAGCACCAGAGGGACGTGCGCATACTCGGGCTTCGGATAGCCCAGTAGCGCGCCGAGATAAGCCTGCCGCGGACTCGACGACAATAAGTCGTCGCCGCGTACCACCTGGTCGATGCCTTGCGCGGCGTCGTCGACGACGACGGCGAGGTTGTAGGCGGGCACACCGTCACCGCGCCGCAGCACGAAGTCGTCGACGACCCCGGTGTACACGCCGGTTACGACGTCGGACACGGTGTATTCGCTTACTGCCGAACGCAATCGGAGTGCCGGTGGCCGGCCGGCGTCACGACGGGCGGCGGTCCGCTCGTCGTCGGTGAGGTCGCGGCATGTGCCCGGGTAGGCGCCTTGGGGGGCGTGCGGTGCGCGTGGCGCAGCAAGGATGTCGCGTCGGCTACAGAAGCACTCGAACGTCAGCCCGCGTGCGGTCAGTTCATCGATGACGACGCCGTAGCGGTTCTCGTGCGCGGTCTGATACTCGGGTTCCTCGTCCCACGAAACGCCGAGCGCGGCCAGGTCGGCGACCTGTCGTCGGGCGACGTCGGGGAACGTGCGGTCGTCGAGATCCTCGACCCGGAGCAGGAAGCCGCGCCCGGTCGAGCGGGCGAACATCCAGGCCATCAGCGCCGTGCGTAGGTTGCCGATGTGCAGGTCGGCCGATGGGCTCGGCGCGAAACGGCCTGCGCCGCCGGGCTTCATGGCGACATTCTAAGCGGCCCAAGAGTTTGCGCAGCTCAGCTGTCCGGGATACCGCTCTGCAGTTTCTCCAGTACTTGCTCGAGGTTGAAGCTGGCCGACTTCTGCCGCTGCGGGAACTCGACGAGCGTCTGCAGCATGTTGCCGACGTAGGCCTGGGCCGGGGTGAACACGAACACTCGGTCGATCATCCAGTCGAAGTAGGAGTTCGACGTGATGTCGGCTCGCTCGTAGGGGTCGGTCCGTAGGTTGAAGAGCTTCGGTGCGCGCAACACCGTGTACGGCTCGAGCCAGATCTTCAGGGTGCCGACGGCGCGCTGCTCCATGAAGACGATCTTCCAGTTGTCGAACCGGAGTCCGGTCAGATCGCCGTCGTCGGAGACGTAGAAGAAGTGCTGGCGCGGGCTTTCGTCCGCGACGCCGGTGATGTAGTCCAGCTGATTGTGCCCGTCGAGGTGCACCTTGAAGGCGGTACCGCCGAGGTCGGTGCCAACACGCAGTCGCTCGGCGATGTCCGGATCACCCGCCGCCGCCAGCAGGGTGACGAACCAGTCATTGTGGCTGACGATCCCGTTGAGCACGGTACCTGCCGGAATGTGGCCAGGCCAGCGCACCACGGCCGGAACACGGTATGCGCCTTCCCAATTCGAGTTCTTCTCGTTGCGGAACGGCGTCATGCCCGCGTCCGGCCAGCTGTTCATGTGAGGGCCGTTGTCGGTCGAGTACATGACGATGGTGTCGTCGGCGATGCCGAGTTCGTCCAGGGTGTTCAGTAGGTCACCGACGATGTCGTCGTGATCGAGCATGGTGTCGTGATACTCGGACTGCCAACGTCCCGAGCGGCCAACGCTTTCCGGCTTGGGATGGGTGCGGAAGTGCATGTGTGTCGAGTTGAACCACACGAAGAAAGGGGTCTCCGCCGTGTGCTGGCGAGTGATGAAGTCTATTGCGGCGTCGCGGAATTCCTCGTCGCAGGTCTCCATGCGCTTCTTCGTGAGCGGGCCGGTGTCCTCGATGCGCTGGGTGCCGTCACCGTTCGCCCAGGTGTGCAGCACGCCGCGTGGCCCGAACTTCTTCCGGAACTCCGGATCCTTGGGGTAGTCGGAATTCTCGGGTTCCTCCTCGGCATTGAGGTGGTACAGGTTGCCGAAGAACTCGTCGAAGCCGTGCATGGTGGGCAGGAACTCGTCGCGGTCACCAAGGTGATTCTTTCCGAACTGGCCTGTGGCGTAGCCCTGAGCCTTCAGTGCCGTCGCAATGGTCGGGTCCTCGGCCTGAAGGCCCAGTGGAGCGCCTGGCATGCCCACCTTCGTGAGCCCGGTGCGGTACGGATTCTGCCCGGTGATGAACGCCGCCCGACCCGCGGTGCAGCTCTGTTCGCCGTAGTAGTCGGTGAAACGAGCGCCTTCCGCGGCGATGCGGTCGATGTTCTTGGTGCGGTACCCCATCACCCCGTCGCTGTAGCAACTCAGGTTGCTCTGACCGATGTCGTCACCCCAGATGATCAGGATGTTGGGCTTGTCGCTCACGATGACGTCTCCCCTCCGTGGCGCCTTCGGGACGCCTACGCTGCGGATAGTAGTCGCGCTTTTTCCGCGCACGTCAATTTCGATGACGAGTCCCAACCCGAGAGTGGTCATGACTGAGCAGCCGTTTGACGCCAACACCCGACTCGCGGCCGAGCGCACGCGGCTGGCCCTGGAACGCACGTTGATGGCGTGGATCCGCACCTGCACGTCTTTGATCGCGTTCGGGTTCACGATCAATCAGGCGTTTCGGTACCTTTCGACGCTCGATCGCCTAAAGGCACCCCTTGTCAGTCCGCAAGTCTTCGGCGTGGTGATGATCGTCATCGGGCTCGCGTCCCTGGTGATGGCCTGGGTGCAAAGCCGGCAGGGCACCAAGGCACTGCAGGCCGAGTTCGGTGCGATGCCCCGTTCGATTGCCGGGGTCGTCGCCGGGCTCGTCGCATGCCTCGGCATCATCGCACTCGTCGGCGTCGCGCTGAGGTTCTAGGCGACGGCTTCCAGTCGCGAACGCGCTTGCTCGACGCAGGCCGCCCAGTGTTTGCCTGGCACGTGCACGGCGCTGTCGCCGGGGCAGGCGCTGGAGATCACCAGGTCCGGCCGCAGCGCCGCCAGCACCTGAAGGCTGTCGGCAAGTTCCCGGGCTGCGCTGATCGAAGGAAGGAATCCGGCCACCCACGCGCCGTCGCCGGCCAGCATGATGGTGTCACCGGTGAACAGGTAGGTCTGGCCGTTCACCCCTGGAACCAGGTAGCACGTGCTGCCGGGAGAGTGCCCCGGAGTGGGGATGACCTCGATGCCGTTGGAGTCGACGTGCCTGCTGCCGAGCGCAACGTCGATGTGTGCGTGCTGCCCGATCTCGACGAGTTCCCGAGCCGGTGCGTGGAGTCGGGTCCCAAAGCGCCAGGTGGTGCGGGCCAGCATCGGGCCCGCCTCGTCCCGGTGCGAAAGGTATTGGTGGGCAACGCCACCCAGGCTTTCTAGCTCGTCGAAGTCGGCGTCGGTCTGGGTGCCGTAGAACAGCACGTTGCCGTCTGGACCGCCGGTCCACAGGTAGGCGTGGGTGCTCAGCCCGGGGTACGGGGTGTCGAGGCGGCTCTCCCAAAGATCGGAGCGGATCAGTCGCATGGATGTGCTTGGCATGAAAGCCATCCTGGAACATCAACCCTAGTTGAGGTCAAGGCATTTTCGAGGCGTCAGATGACAGCTGGCGCGACGTCCTGGCTCTGCAGCGAGACCGTCGCAGTGTCCGCGGGCGACTGGACTCCGATCCCGCGCCCTTGCACCGTGACGGCCAGCCGGGTGCGGTCACCGCGGAACAGGTCGCGGGAGAACTCGTACGGAGTCCCATGCTGGTCATAGGTGATGCGGGTGATCAGCAGCAGCGCCGACTGGGGCTTGATCGCCAGCAGCGAGGCTTCGTCCGCGGTCGCGGTGACGGCTTCGATGCGTTCGTCGGCCCGCGAAGTGACCAGCCCGTAGTCGTTCTCGAGAATCGAGTAAATCGACCCGCCCAGTTGCCTTTCGAGCAATCCGGGAAACGCCTCGGCGGGAAACTGTGCGAGCTCCAACGAGATGGGCGACCCATCCGCCAGCCGGACGCGCTGGATTTCGACGACGAAGTCTCCGGTCGCGAGCTGCAACGCCTTCTGGGTGATGCCGTCCGGCAACGTGATCTTCGTCGAAAGCACCCGGGTCCCTGCGACATAGCCCTGGTTGGCGAGGAACGCAGGTACTCCGACGAGATCGGACAGGCTGCGCTGGACCTGGACGTGGCTGATGAAGATTCCACCGGACCGGCCGATGACCCGGTGGACCAGGCCGGCCTCCTCGAGCGCCGCCAAGACCTGCCGCAGGCTGGACCTGCTGGTGCCGTACCGCTCGGCGAGGTCGCGTTCGCTGCCGAGCTTCGCGCCGGGCACGCCCGCGTTGAGGTCGGCGACGATCCGTCGCCTCAGTTCCTCGGCTGGCTTGGGCACCGCGCCACCCCCCTCGCGAATTGGTAGAGCCAATTCTAGGGGACAGTTGGCTACTGCTCGGCGATCGCCGCCGCAGACTCGGGGAGAATCTGCCCGCCGTCGATTACCAGCGCCTGGCCCGTGATGTAGGAGGCCTCGTCGGTGGCGAAGAACAGCGCGGCGTTTCCGATGTCGGCGACGCTGCCGAGCCGCCCGGCGGGAACGGAAGCGGCCATTTGGTCCATGTACTCCTGGCCCATTTCGACGAGGCCCTCGGTGATGATGTTGCCGGGCAGCACGGCATTGATGGTGATGTTCTTGGGTGCCAACTCCATTGCTGCGGTCCGGATGAATCCGAGTTGGGCAGCCTTGCTCGCGCCATAGTGCGACCATCCGGGGTAGCCGGTGATCGGCCCGGTGATCGACGACGTGATGACGACCCGGCCGTGCCCGCTGGCCGCGAGTGCCGCCTGCGCTGCTTGGACTATGTACACCGTGCCCTTGAAGTTGACGCCGATGACCTGCTCGATGCCGTCGGGGGTGAGGTCTTCGAGTCGGGCCGACGGGAAGATGCCCGCGTTCGCGCACACGATGTCGAGCGCGCCGTGGCGTTCCACCGCTGTCGCGACGACGCGTCGGCAGTCGTCCTGGCTCGACACGTCGGCGGCCACCCCACTGACCGTGCCTGGCTGACCGGCCAGTTCGGCGACGGCGGCGTCGAGGTCACCTTGAGTGCGGGCGGTGATGACCACGTTGACTCCCGCGGCGGCGAACGTCTCGGCGATGCCCCGTCCGATGCCCTTGCTTCCTCCGGTGACGACCGCCGTACGGCCCTGCAATGAGGTGAACATCTCTGGTGCGCCTTTCGTGGTGGGGTGGGTCAGGACAACCGGCGGCCGTCGAAAGTCAGATAGCGCTCCGCGAGTTCGCAACTGCCCTTGGTGTAGGTGATCGACATCGCCTGCGACTCCTTGGAATGGCTGTGGGAACCCATCCACGCCAGCAGGAGCAATCGGCGCAGCAGCACGAACGAGGGCAGCATGGCCTCGTCGCGCGCGGGCAGCCGCCGACGCGTGCGGTAGCCGGCGGCCCATGCGTCCTGCCATTCGGGCACGGCGGGGTCGTCCTCGAAGAACGACACCGCGGTGCCGAAATCGTAGAAATACCAACCGAAACCGCAGTCGTCGAAGTCGATGACGGTGATGTTGTCCCCCTCCACGAGGAGGTTGGCCAAGCGTAGGTCGGCATGGACGAGGCCGAAGACGTCAGGACCGGTGCCGTACTCCGCGAGGCGACGCTGCAAGAGCTCGGTGGCCCGAGCGAGCACCGTCGCCTCCGCCTCGCCCACTCCGGTGGCGTCCTGCCAGCGGCCCCACCGCGGCTGGTCGCCGAGGCTGTGCTGCCAGTCCCAGGAGAACCGTCCGAAGCCCGGCGGGCGGACCCAGGCCCTCGAATGGTCGTGCAAGGCGGCGGTGATGCGACCGAGCGTGTGGAAGTCTCCGACGGTGAGCGTCTTCTCGTCGGGTTCGGTGCCTGCCACCATCTCGAAATGCACGACGTGACGGGCAGTTCCGTCCTGGTCGACGGTCACGACGCGGCGCCCGTCGCGCGCAGGAAGCACGGTGGGCACGGTGACGTCACCGTTGCGCCGCAGCGCGTCGAGCCAGTCGAGTTCGGAAGCGATCTCGTGCGGTTGGTGGTAGCCCTTGCGGTGCACACGCAGGATCGACTGGATACCGGTGGCGGCGTCGTCCACCAGGTAGGTGGCGTTCTCGGAGAGGTTCAGCAGGCGCAGGGTCGAATCGGGGGCCAGATCGTACTCCGCGAGCGCCCGCACGGCGATGTCAACGTCGTCTGCGACGAAGGTTCCGGGATCACTCACCCGAACAGCCTGCCCGTCGCGCCGGTCATCCGCACGTCGTCCCCCGTCAACCCAGCGCCGCCTTGGCCGCCCGGCCCACCGCGACGTCCAAGCGGTCGAGCACGTCGTCGCACAGCTCGCGACTCAGCAGCAGGCCCGGCTTGAACTGCAGCACACGGGGATCCAGTGTGGAGAAGATGGCCCACACGCCGTTCTCGTACAGCTCGCGCATCACGAACTTGGCGCCCTCGGGGTGGTCGAATTCCAGCCCGATCACCACGCCGTTCTGTCGGATGCCGACGAACCAGTCCGGGTTGTCGGCCTGGATGCGGGCGAGCCCGGCAGCGAAGACGTCGGTGATCGCGTGCACGTTCGTCCTGACCTCGGGACGCCTGGTGATCTCGAGCGTCTTGATGGCGACGACGCAACCGAGCTCGGCTCCTCCGAATGTCGAGATGTGTCCGAAGCCGTCCTCGTCGAGCCACTGCGCGGCCCGCTCGCTCAGCATCGCGGCGCTGATCGGGTACACCCCGCCGGAGAGCCCCTTGCCCGCGACCATGATGTCCGGTTCGATGCCGTGCTTGGTGATGCCCCACAGTTCACCGGTGCGCATAAGGCCGGTCTGCACCTCGTCGGCGATGTAGAGCGCGTCGTAGCGTTCGGTGAGTTCCTTGACCGCCTCGAGGTAACCCGTTGGGGGAAGGGGGAATCCGTACGTGGCGGGAATGGTCTCCATGATGACGGCCGCGACGTCCCCGCCGGATAGCGCCCGGTCCATCGCGTCGACGTCGCCGAAGGGGACCTGCACGAACTCGTCGGGTCGCTCGGAGAGGAACATCTTGGAGAACCGGTCGTCACCGGTGGCCACCGCCAGGCCGGTGTGGCCGTGGTAGGCCTTGATGATCGAAACGATCTTGCGGCGCTTGGTGGCGTGCCTGGCGCTCTTGAGCGCGATGTCGATGGCCTCGCCGCCGCCGGATCCGAAGGCCACCTTGCTGATCGACGCAGGCGCAGACTCGACCAGCCGCTGCGCCAACGCCGAGCGGGCGACCGAGGGAAAGTGGTGGTTGCCGATGTCGAAGTGAGCCATGCCGTCGATGAGCGCTTGCATCACTTCGGGGTTGCGGTGGCCGAGGTTGTAGGTGCCGCCGTTGAGGTGCATGTCGATCAGCCGTCGGCCGCCCATGTCCCACAGGAAGTAACCGTCCCTGCGGTCGATGACGAGGTCGACGCCGACGTCGGTCCAGAACTGCGTCTTGTCCGGGTTCCAGTACCTCTTCGCCTGCTCGAGCACCTGCGCCTTGGACGCGAACGAGAACGTGCCGTAGTCGTACAAGGTGGGCTCCAGGGTTTCGAGTTCGTTGCTAGCGGTGAGGCACACCCTAAAAAGGTTGGACCATTTGTGTCAATGGTACTAAAAGGGTCTTGCCATTGGGCATCAGTGATGCCAATATTCGTAGCGGCCGAGGTGTGTTCCACACCACAGTGCCCCTCATCGTCAGGAAGGTTCGCCGGTAGATGACCGATCAAGCGGTATCGCCACCAGATAGTTCGAACCCAGATAGTTCGACCAAGGACGTGCAGCGACTCAAGCGCAACGCCGTCGGGACCATGGCCGTCATCTTCATGGCGGTCGCCACCGCGGCGCCCATCACCGCCATGGTCGGCAACGTCCCGATCGCCGTCGGATTCGGAAACGGGTCGCACGCGCCCGCCGGGTACATCGTCGCCACCGTGGTGCTCGGCCTGTTCGCGATCGGCTACGCGACGATGGCCAAGCACATCACCGCCACCGGCGCGTTCTACGGCTACATCTCGCACGGCCTCGGCCGCGTCATCGGCATGGCCAGCGGGGTCATCATCACGATGGCTTACGTGGTCTTCGAGGGTTCGCTGATAGGCATCTTCGCGTTCTTCTTCCAGGACTTGTTCTCCAGCCAGCTCAACATTCACGTGCACTGGCTGATACCGGCGCTACTCATGCTGGTGCTGAACTGCATCCTCACCTTCTTCGACGTCAACCTGGCCGCGAAGGTGCTCGGGGTGTTCCTGATCACCGAGATCGTGATGCTGTCCCTCGGTGCGTTGTCCGTGCTGTTCAAGGGTGGCGGCCCGGACGGTTTCGCGGTGGCCGAGACGCTCAACCCCATCGGTGCCTTCACCCCCGCGGCCGTCGCGGGCGCAAGCGCCGGCCTGGGCCTGTTCTTCGCGTTCTGGTCGTGGGTGGGCTTCGAGTCGACGGCGATGTACGGCGAGGAATCGAAGGATCCCAAGCGAATCATCCCGCGCGCCACCATGATCAGCGTGCTCGGCGTCGGCATCTTCTACGTGTTCGTCTCATGGATGGCCGTCGCGTACGCGGGTCCGAAGAAAGCCGTCGACATCGCTCAGGACCCGAACACGGCAGGGGATCTCTTCTTCATCCCGGTCGGCACCGCCTACGGGTCGTGGGCGATCACGCTGTTCCACATCCTGCTGGTGACCGGGTCGTTCGCCTGCGGCATGGCGTTCCACAACTGCGCGTCGCGCTACCTGTACGCGATGGGACGCGAGGGACTTTCGGCCGGGCTGCAGAAGACACTGGGCGCCACGCATGCGAAGCACGGTTCGCCGCACATCGCCTCGTTCGTGCAGACCGGCATCACGCTGGTGCTGATCCTGGCGTTCTTCTTCGCAGGCATGGATCCGTACGTGCACATGTACACGCTGCTGGCGATCCTCGGGACGATGGCGATCATGATCGTGCAGTCGTTGTGCGCCTTCTCAGTGATCGCATACTTCCACTTCCACAAGAACCACCCGTCCAGTGCGCACTGGTTCAAGACGTTCCTCGCTCCACTGCTCGGTGGTATCGGCATGCTGTACGTGGTGGTACTGCTTTGGCAGCACAAGGACGCCGCCGCGGGCGCCGCATCCGGCACGTTGCTGTTCAAGCTGACGCCGTGGATCGTCGTGGGACTGTTCGTGCTGGGTGCGGCGATGGCCCTGTACTTCAAGTTCAGAGACCCCCGCCGCTATGACCTGATCGGCCGAATTGTGTATGAGGACAACGTAGTCCGCGACTAGGGCAGCCGCCGTGTCCGCTTCGGTGAAAGGATGAGGGTTCCAGCACCAGGAGGGCCGCGGAGATGAATGAGCGACGCGAACGGGATCTCGACCAGGGTCGGATGCGGATTCTCGACGCGAAGCCGGTGAACCTCGACGGCTTCAGCGTCACCAACCCCGAGCTCGGACTGGTCGCGATGCACAGCCCGTTCGACCCCGAGCCCTCGCTGGTGGTGCGTGATGGCGTCGTCGCGGAACTCGACGGGAAGCCCGCTGCGGACTTCGACGTGATCGATGAGTTCATCGCCCTCTACGGGTTGGATCTCGACGTCGCCGAAGGGGCCATGGCGCTCGACGATCGCGTGCTGGCCCGCATGGCCGTCGACGTCAATGTGCCGAGGGCGGAAGTAGTTCGACTGATCGGCGGCGTCACACCAGCCAAGCTGGCTCGCGTGGTCGCCGTCATGACGCCCGTCGAGATGCAGATGGCGATGGCGAGGCTGCGGGCCAGGCGGACGCCGAGCAATCAGGCGCACGTGACCAACCAACTCGATGATCCACTCCTGATCGCCGCCGACGCGGCCAGCGCCGTCGCCTACGGCTTCCGCGAAGTCGAGACGACGGTGCCCGTGCTCGGCGACGCCCCGTCCAACGCGGTCGCGCTGTTGATCGGCAGCCAGGTGGGCACCCCGGGAGCCATGGCCCAGTGCTCGATCGAAGAAGCCCTGGAGCTGCGCCTCGGCCTGCGTGGGCTGACCAGCTACGCCGAGACCATCTCGCTCTACGGAACCGAGCAGGTCTTCGTCGACGGCGACGACACCCCGTTCAGCAAGGCGATTCTCACCTCCGCCTACGCCTCCCGGGGGCTGAAGATGCGGGTGACCAGCGGCGGCGGTGCCGAGGTCCTGATGGGCGCGGCCGAGAAGTGCTCGATCCTGTACCTCGAATCGCGTTGCGTCTCGCTCGCACGCGCGTTGGGGAGCCAGGGCGTGCAGAACGGCGGTATCGACGGTGTCGGCGTGGTGGCCTCGGTGCCCGAGGGCATGAAGGAACTGCTCGCCGAGAACCTGATGGTGATGATGCGCGATCTGGAGTCCTGCGCGGGCAACGACAACTTGATCTCCGAGTCCGACATCCGCCGCAGCGCGCACACGCTGCCCGTGCTGCTCGCGGGCGCAGACTTCATCTTCTCGGGCTTCGGCTCGATTCCGCGCTACGACAACGCCTTTGCGCTGTCGAACTTCAACTCCGACGACATGGACGACTTCCTGGTGCTGCAACGGGACTGGGGTGTCGACGGCGGCCTGCGCACTGTCTCGGTGCAAGACCTGGCGCGGGTCCGCCGCCGGGCCGCCACCGCCGTGCAGGCCGTCTACCGCGATCTCGGGCTTGCCGACTTCGACGACGATCGGGTGGATGCCGTGGTGGTGGCCAACGGATCTCGCGACCTGTCGCCGGGCGACCCGAAGGCCGTGGCGGAGGCGGCCACCGCGATCGAAGCCAAGCAGCTGACCGTCTTCGACGTCATCGCGTCCCTGAAGAGGACCGGCTACGACGAGGAAGCCGACGCCATCATGCGGCTGACCCGCGAACGATTGCGCGGTGACCAGTTGCAGACTTCGGCGATCTTCGACGAGGACTTCCGCGTGCTATCCAAGCTCACCGACCCGAACGACTACGCGGGTCCCGGCAGCGGCTACGCGCTGACCGACGCACGGCGCGCCGAGATCGACGGCATTCGGCAAGAGCGGACGACCGAGGAGTTGACGGCCGATCAGGCCGAGCACCGCGACCACGTCACGTTCGCCGACGTCGAGCCCGCCCGCCAGGGCAGCAATCCCAGGGAGGTGTGCATTGGGCTCTCGCCCGCACTCGGCCGAACGGTGTGGCTGTCGTTGTGCGGCCTGGATATTGGCGAAGTCCTTCGGCAACTCTCGGCGGGGCTCGAGGAGGAGGGGTGCGTGCCGCGCCTGGTGCGGGTGCGGTCGACCATCGACGTCGGGCTGATCGGTCTGACCGCCGCCCGGTTGTCCGGATCCGGGATCGGAATTGGCTTGCAGGGCAAGGGCACCGCGTTGATTCACCGACGGGATCTGGCGCCGCTGGCGAATCTCGAACTGTTCAGCGTCGCGCCCCTGCTGACCGCGCAGATGTACCGGGAGTTGGGCAAGAACGCGGCCAGGCACGCCAAGGGGATGGCGCCGGTCCCGATCTTCACGGGCGGCACCGACGAGTCGATCTCCGCTCGCTACCATGCCCGCGCCGTCGCACTGGTTGCGCTCGAGCGGGCGTCATGCGAACCCGGTCAGGCCCCGATGACGGTGGAGGTGAAGAGGTGAGCGACAGGTTCACGGTGCAGGCCGCCGTCGACGGAAACCTCGGTCTGTCGGACCTTCGGATGGACCCGGAGGCACTCGCTCATCAGGCCGCCGTCGCCAAGGCTGGGGGAAATCCCCAGCTGGCCGAAAACTTCCTGCGCGCAGCCGAACTCGCCACTGTCGACGACGAAGCAGTGATGAACCTGTACGAAGCGCTGCGCCCACACCGTTCGACGGCCGCGGAGTTGGAGGCGCTGCGGGTTTCGCTGGAAGGTCGCGGGGCGTCCCGATGCGCGGAACTGGTCCGCCAGGCCGGCGTCGTCTATGCCAGGCGAGGTCTGTTGCGGTGACGCTCGTTGCGGGCGTGGACGTCGGCAACCACACCACGGAGATCGTGCTGGCCCGCGTCGATGCCGGGATCGTCGAACAACTCGCCCACGGGCAGGGCCCCACCCGCGGGCGCAAGGGCTCACCTGACTCGCTCCAGGGTGCGGCGGCGTTGTTGCACAAGCTGGAAGTCGACGCAGGCGTGGTGGCCGACGAGCTGCTGCTGGCCGCGTTACGGCCGGTCGACACCGCCACTGCGCCGCTTCCGCCGCCGTCCTCGCCCAGCTCGCCCGTGCTGAGCCTGCGCAAGGTCGATGCCAGCACGCCCGGGGGAACCGGATTGGGGGTAGGTCGGCACGTCCCGCTCGAAGAACTCAAGGGCACGGTATCGACGAGTCCCACAGTCGTTTCCGTCGACGCGACCACCGATTTCGAAGTGGCGGCCAGGGATATCTCGGCAGCGGTCGAGCGCGGGTGGCACGTGGTCGGTGTGATCGCCGCGCAGGACGATGCCGTGCTGATCCGCAACCGGATCTCGATCGACGTACCGGTGGTCGACGAGGTCGACGTCGACGCCGTCGCACCGGGTGCCTTGGTCGCGGTGGAGGTCGTCGCCGAGGGCCGGGCCTACCGTGCGATGGCCGACCCCATCGCGCTCTGCGTCGCACTGGAACTCGGTTATGAAGACATTCAGCACGTTTCCGAGTTCACCCGCGAACTGGCGGATTCCCCCGCGATCGCCGTGACCCGCCGGACCGGGCCGCCCGATCCGCCCGCCGTCGACGACGACTACGTCGACTGCACCGTCGACGGCGAAGTGGTGCGGTATTCGCCGGCCCAGGCGCACAGTGTGCTCAGGCGCGCGGCGCCAGGACACGTCGTTGCCGTTCGCCTGCAATCGATTCCGACGGCCGAGCACGGGATCGCGGTCGACGACGCCTTCTTCACTGACCTGTCGTCCATCGACAACGGAGCGTGGCTTCGGCGCGGTGTCGCGGACACGCGGGGCACCGTCGTCGCGCTGCTGGCCGCTGACCTCGTCGCCGACGCGGCGGCCACGCTGTCCGAGCTGACGGGCCGCCCGACTCGCACCATCGCAGGAGAACCCGCTGCCGCCGCCGTCGGTGCCCGCACCACACCAGGGCTGCCACCGGATGCGGTGGTGTGTGACATCGGTGGTGGCACAATCGATGTGATCGGGCTGGGGCGCGTCGTGACCGCCGCGGGTGCGGGTGAAGCGATCACCACGGCCGTGGCTCGTGTGCTCGGCATTCCGCGTGCGCTCGCGGAGCGCGTCAAACGAACGCCCGCGCTACGGGTGGAAGGCCCCCACGTCGCGCACGAGGAGGACGGACGTCGGCTGTTCCTCGACAGCCCGGCGCCAGCGGACGCGATCGGCAGGCTGTGTACGCGCGGAAGCGCAGGGCTGGTGGCGTTCTCCAACAAGTTGGCCGCCGAGGAATGGCGCAGTCTTCGGCTTGCGATCAAACAGGAGACGGTCGCGGCGAACATCGTCCGCTGCCTGCGGGCCTTCGACACGACTCCGTCTGCGCTTGTGCTGGCCGGAGGAGGAGCGCTCGACGACGAATTGCTGCGCACCGTATCCGAAGCCCTGCGTTCGACGTCCATCGTCGTCGGGCGAGCCAGTATCGACGGAGTGCACGGTCCGCGGTTCGCGGTGGCGTCGGGCCTGGTTCACCTCTACGCGGGCGAACCGAGCCCCGGCACGATGTCGCCGAGTCGGTAGGTCACCGGCTGCTCGAGTTGGGCGTAGGTGCACGAACGAGGTTCGCGGTCGGGCCGCCAACGATTGAACTGGGCCGTGTGCCGGAAGCGCGCTCCCTCCATGTGGTCGTAGCGCACCTCGACGACCAACTCGGGCCGCAGCGGCACGAACGACAGGTCCTTGCCGGCGTTCCAACGCGAGCCCTCGTTGCGCCGCGGCGTGCGCTCGCCGGTCATGTGGGCCGCCCAGTTCCATGGATGACCATCGAAAGTGGTGACCAGTGGCTGCAATTCGGTGAGCAGCTCTCGGCGTCGCGCCATCGGGAAAGCCCCGATGACGCCGACGGACGCGAGCGATCCGTCGTCGGTATAGAGCCCGAGCAGCAGCGAGCCGACGGCGTCGTCGCCCGACTTGTGCAGCCGATAGCCGGCCACGACGCAGTCCGCGGTGCGCTGGTGCTTGATCTTGAACATCACGCGCTTGTCCGGTTGGTACGTGACCGTCAACGGCTTGGCGATCACGCCGTCCAGCCCGGCGCCCTCGAACTCGGAGAACCAGCGCTGCGCGGTGGCCTGATCGGTGGTGGCAGGTGTGACGTGGAAGGTCGGGCCGCAGCCGGCCAGCGCCTGCACAAGTGCGGTGCGGCGTTCGGCGAAGGGCCGGCCGGTCATGTCGTCGTCGCCGAGCGCAAGCAGGTCGAACGCGATGAACGAGGCGGGCGTCTGCTCGGCGAGCATCCGCACCCGGGAGTCGGCGGGGTGGATGCGTTGTTGCAGCGCTTCGAAATTCAGGCCGTGCGCTCCGGCGAGCACGATCTCGCCGTCGATCACGCAACGGTCGGGCAACTCCGTGGTGGCCGCCGTGACGAGCTCGGGGAAGTACCGCGTCATCGGTCGTTCGTTGCGGCTGCCGAACTCCACGTCGTCGCCGTCCCGAAAGCAGATCGATCGGAAGCCATCCCATTTGGGTTCATAGGACGCGTCCGGCGGTATCGACGTGACGGATTTGGACAGCATCGGCGAGACCGGAGGCATGACGGGCAACTGCACGCGTCCATTGTGGTCCGCATCATCGTGAGTGCAATTTCTGAACTCACTGTGTTACGGTGGGCAGGGCAGCGAGTTCAAATAATGAACTAACAATCGGAAGGTCCTCATGTCATCGGTTCTGATCACGGGCGCATCGAAGGGTATTGGCCGGGCGATCGCGAAGGAGTTCGCAGGTCGCGGGCATCGGGTAATAGCCACCGCGCGCAATCCGCAGACCCTCATGGACCTGGACGTCGACCAGCGGCTGGCGCTCGACGTGACGGATCCGGAGAGCATCACCAACGCCGTGGCCCAGGCCGGCGACGTCGACGTGCTGGTCTCCAATGCGGGCGTCATCTTCTACGCCGCCGTCGAGGCCACACCGCCAGAGGAGTTCGCGCGCATCTTCGACCAGAACACCGTGGGAGCACTGCGCGTGGCGCAGGCCGTGCTGCCCGGCATGCGCGCCAGGGGATCCGGCCGGCTGCTCTTCATGTCCAGTGTGGTCGGGCGCATCGTGTTGCCGCCGGGTGCGGCGTATGCGGCGACGAAGTGGGCGTTGGAGGCGTTGGTCGAAGCCCTCGCGATCGAGGTGGCGCCGTTCGGGCTGCAGGCCGCGCTGCTTGAGCCCGGCCGGGTGAGTTCGGGTGCCCTCGACGACGTCACGACGTACACGCTGGCTGACGATCCCTATGCGGCACTGCTCAATGGTGGCGCCGACCGCGGCGTCCCGATGACACCAGAGGACGTCGCACGCGGAGTCGCCGACGCCGCCGAAGTGTCGCACCTGCCCTTGCGAATTCCGCTCGGTGCCGAGTCCACGCACGTGCTGGCCGCCCGTCGCCAAGCAGCGGACGACGTGCCATTCACCGTGGGCGCCTGACATGAGCCAGGACTTGTACCTGATCACCGGTGCCACCGGGAAGACGGGCGCGCACACGGTGCGGTTGCTGCGGGAAAAGGGCTTACCCGTAAGGGCTTTGGTACACGCCGACGACGAGAGGTCACGCCTGCTGGCCGACCTCGGGGCAGAGGTCGTCGTGGCCGATCTGCTCGATTTCGCCGCGGTCAGTTCGGCGATGGCTGGTGTCAGCGCCGGCTATTTCTGCTACCCGATCGACCCTGGTCGACTACTTGAGGCGACGACGATCTTCGCTCAGGCTGCCAGCGAGGCCGGGGTGCGCGCGGTCGTCAACATGTCCCAGATATCGGCCCGTCGTGAGGCGAAAAGCCATGCCGCTCAGCAGCACTGGCTGGGTGAGCGGCTGCTGGACCGCACTGCGCTGATCACCACTCACCTGAAACCGACGTTCTTCGCCGAGTGGCTCACCACGTTCTCGTCGCGCGAAAACGGTGAAGTGGTACTGCGACTGCCGTTTGCCGACGGCAGGCATGGGCCCATCGTCGCTGCCGACCAGGCCAGAGTGATCGCCGCGATTTTGACCAACCCAGCGCCGCACGACCGCCAGAGTTATCCGCTCTACGGGCCCGTCGAACTCAACCACGACGCGATCGCCAAGAAGATGAGCGCGACGCTCGGCATCCCGGTCCGGTACGAGCCCGTCGAGATCGCGGCGTTCGCCGCGGCGCTCGAAGCGCGGGCTCGCAGCCCCTTTCTGATTCAGCACCTGTCGCACGTGGCGCAGGACTATCGCGACGGGGTCTTCTCGGGCACGAACAACCTCGTCGAGGTGATCAGTGGAACCCCGGCGACCACCGTCGAGCAGTTCACCGCGGACAATCGTGCGGTGTTCGAGCGCGACGGATCGCTAGACTGAAAGCGTGAGTTCAGAATATGTACTCGACGGCACGGGGCCTCGGGTGTGCCCGATAGCCGATGCGCTACAGCTCGTCGGGGACAAGTGGGCACTGCTTGCCTTGCGCGAGCTCAGTTTTGGGGTCACCAAGTTCAACGACATCTGCGTCAACACCGGCGCACCCAGGGCCAGCCTGACCGCACGGCTTCGCGGTCTCGAAGATTCGGGGCTCATCGAACGGCGCCGCTACAGCGAGCATCCGCCGCGCGACGAATACGTGCTGACCGCCGCAGGCCGGGACCTGGCTCCAGTGCTCCGCGAGTTGCGGCTGTGGGGAGAGCGGCACGCCGCGCCGGCCGACTGAGTTAGGGAGTCGAGCCGCCGAACCCCAACCCATCGAGGTGGTGAACGGCCAGCCGACAGCCTGCGTGCACATCCTTCCATTGCGAGGTCACCGGGTCTGACGCGTCCAGGGCATGCCTGCTGCTCCCCAATAGCCGGTCGGCTGAGTCGCGCGCTCGCGCGATGGCTTGCTGAAAGGCCCATGTCGCGGCAGGAAGCTCGCAAGAGGTGGTGATCTGAAGCTTGGCGGCGTCGACGTCAGATGCCGCCCTGGCCACCTGCGCAGATGCCTCGTCAGTGACCTGTTCCCCGCCGTACGAGATGGCGAGCCGTGCGCGCACCTGGTCGACGTGTTTGCGCCAGACGCCGTCGGCCGATCCCACGACGGCGGCTGCGATGCCCGCTCCCGCGATCACGGCTATGCGGTCGCGATGGTTTCTGAAGATGTGTCGCTCATCCACAATTAGTTCGGAGGCCGTCACGTCGCTGCTGCCTGCGGCGCTGAGGCCTGTCAGGCGGCGGACGGGATCGACGCGTACCCCGCTGCGCGGCACTAGGACGCGACAGGCGCCGCCGTTGTCCGCAGACAGCAGCAGCCAATCAGCGTATTCGGCGCCGACGACGGACTCCCAACGCCCGGTCAGCCGACGGTCACGAATGAATGCTCCCTCGGCGCGATAGCTGGTTGCGACCAGCGCATGTGGGTCTGCGTTCCACACCTCGTCGGCCGTACTGTCCGGCAGTCCTGCAACTTCGTAGGAGGCTGCGTTGAACGTTGCGGTAAGCCAACCATGTGACGCGTCCCGCGCGGCCAGCTCGCAGACCAACGAAATGAACTCGTCGTCGCGCAGGGCCAGCCCGCCGTATCGAGCCGGTTGAAGTGCTCGAACTGCTACCGAATGATGGGGCGCCGCAACTGATTTAGCCGTGACCGCATCGACAATCTCGCTCAGCGCCAGGTCAGTCAATTCCGCCATACCACCTCCACGGACAGCGATAATGGTTCCCATGATCATGGCACGGAGCCCCCAGCGATGAGCGAGCGCAGGTCGCAGTCCGTGCTGAGCTCGGTCCGATCCCTGCTACCCGCCATTGCGGCGGCCGCGCCAGACGTCGATCGAAACGGCGCGGTGGACCCACAGGTCATCTCGAATCTGCACGACGCGGGCTACTTTTCGCTGTTGCAGCCCAAGGCGTTTGGGGGTCTGGAGGCCGAGCCGGACGACTACCTGACGGCCACCCGTGAGCTCTCGTCGGCCTGCATGTCCACCGGCTGGTTGGCCGGCTGGCTCGGGGTGAACAACTGGGGATTGTCGGTGCGCGATCAGCGTGTACTGGAGGAAATCTGGGGTTCGGATCCTCGGGCTCTGCTGTGCTCGTCGTACGCTCCGACCGGACGGCTGGAGCGTGTGGACGGCGGATTCTGGCTGTCCGGTCGGTGGAGCAGGTGCACCGGCGCCCACCACGCGACATGGCTGAGCGCCGCAACATTGCGTGTCGGATCAGACGGCTCCGCCCAGGACTTCATGGCGGTTCTCGTGCCGCAGACCGACTATGTCATCGAGTCGAACTGGAATGGATTGGGACTGCGTGGAATTGGCGCCGACGATGTCGTCGTCTCCGGGGCGTTCGTGCCCGAACACCGCGCCTTCAGCTGGCTCAACCTCACGCTGGACGGCAGCGTGCCTGCGCTTGACCGGCTTCCGCAACCGACGCTGTACACGCTGGCCGGAACCATACCGCTGCTCGGCGCAGCCCAACACTTGCTGGAGACACGGCGTCCAGGGGCGGAGCCGGCGCTGAGCACGCTGGCCATGGCCCGCACCGATGTCGAGCTATCGGTGCTCCAGATCCGGCGCAACGTGGCAGCGCTCATGGAGTGCGTTCGTGCGGGCGGCCATCCGGACGCTGAGTTGGTGCTGCGGACGCGTCGGGACCAGGTGATGGCCTCCGAGCGTGCCGTACGGGCCATCCGCACGATCGTGGGGAGCCCGGTCCATGACGTCGAAGACGAAGTACTGGAACGTATTTGGCGCGACGTCCAGACCGCCTCGATGCATGTCTCCAGCAATGTCGAGCAGGTGCTGTCGGTGGTGGGCCGGTTCGCGCTGGGCCTCGAAGTCGACGACCTCATCTGGTGAGTTTCGGTCACACCCAGTCATCGGAGGACAGCGTACGAAGCACCCTGGACAGCATGTCGTCGGTGATTGTTGGGGTTTCGACCTGATCACCCACCGATGCGGACGAGGTGCTGCCGATGCGCTCGGCGATGCCCTTCGCCGCGCGCGTGAGGAACGGCGCCATGCGTTGCAGCCGCTGTGCAGGCACCGCGCCGGTGAGTGAGAGTCCCGCCAACCCGTCGTCTGCAATGCGGATCGGGGCGGCGACGCTGGACAGGCCGACGGCGAGCTCCTGGTCGTCGTAGGCGAGCCCATGTCGGGACCTGATCCGTGCCATCGCCTGATGCAAGGTGGGCAGGTCGGCGATCGTCGCCGGAGTGCATTTGCGAAGCGGGTCGACGAGTATCGCGTCCACTTCCTCGGCGGGAAGCTGGGCAAGCATCGCCTTGCCCAATGCACTGGCGTGTGCCGGCGTGCGGCCAGCGACACGCGTCGGCACCGCAACACCACTACCGCCCGAAACTTTGTCGAGGTAAACGACGTCCGCCCCGAGCAGCACGCCGAGATGCACCACCAGTGAGGTGTCGGCATGGAGCCGTTCGAGTACGGGGGATGCCACGCCGCGTAGCACTGAGTGATCGAGCATGCGGGTCACCGGCAGGGGCGAGGCCGCCAGGCAGTATCCGTCGGGCCGGTGTTGCAGCAGTCCAGCCGAATGGAGCTGGGTGAGTATGCGATGAGCCGACGAGCGTGGTAATCCGGTGCGGGTGACCACCTGGTCTAGGTGTAGAAGCTTGCCGACGCGATCGAACGAATTCATGATCAGCGCCACCCGGGCCACCATCGACGTCGGCGCGTCGGACGCGCTGCCGTTCAAGACCACCTCCGGAAAGCTTTCGAGCCACCGACACGATCTCATCTGGCCGCGGCAACGGTGGCCAAACGGATGCAGTCGGCCCCTTCCGCGGGGAAGGGGCCGACCGTGTTCAGCGGCTAACGCGCATCGCTACGTCAGGCAGCGTCGTTCTGCTGACTGCCGCTGTCGCCGCTACCGGCACCGGCGGTTTCGCTTTTAGTCCCGGCAGGCTCCTTCTTCTTCTTGCCGAGCTCACCCAGCTTGTTGATGGAGGTCGTGACCTTGTCGCTGACATCCTTGATGGCGTCCAGCAGACGATGTCCCGGCCGGGCAGTGCGGGTATCGGGCTTACCCGGCACCGCCCTGTTGCCGTCCTTCAGATCGGTGGCGCCGTTGGACGCCACGTTCGCCTCCACTGCAGCCAGCTTCGGGGCCTTCAGCCGCTTCACGGTCTCGGCGGTCGTTTTGACCGTCGGAGTGACGTCGGCGGCTACGGGATCGGCAGCCGAGTTGTCGGTGGTTGACCTGAGCGACGAAGTATCGGCCGATTCCGGTGCAGCAGGCGAAAGCGCCTCATCCACTTCGTGGATGACCTTCGCGTTCACCGCGCGGTTGAACTTGGTGAACGAGAAGGCTGCGTCGGCAACGCCCCGGTTGATCGCGGTCGCGATCTGGGTGATGTCCCGCGTGGCGAACGCATCGGTGACCTCCTTCATGCTAGCCGCGAGCTGCCGGCTCAACGTCCGGTACTGGAGTTTCACCTCGGCCCCGAGCGTGGGCTCGGGGGAGAACTGCTGACCGTTCCAGTTCACCAGGTTCCAGCCGTCCTCGGGGTTGCCCTCGATGACGACGTAATCGGTGTTGTCCAACTGTGCCGTCTGCAGCAGCTGGAGCTTCTGTAGCGGGGTGAGGTTCTGCACGTTCATCATCGTCCAGAACATGATGGTGCCGCCGTGCGAGAACACGACCGGGTTCCGGTCGCCGTTGTCGTACATGGTCTGCAGCGCACCGTCGACCCTGGCGTCGAACACATACCCGTTGAGTCCGTTCGTGCCCGGCATCACCGAACTCTTGTTGAACGGGATCTGCGGGATGACGCCCGGGAGCGCCCACCCGATCGGATACAGGCCGTACCCACCCGCGGCGTTGGCCTCCGGTGTGCCCTCGAAGACGCCGGCCTCGATCTCCTGAAGCCCGGGCAATACCTGGATCGGCAGTCCCAGGTATTGCGACATCGGCGCGGCTGTGAGCTGGGTCCGCACCATCGTCGACGCGTAGATGGCGTCGTAGTTGTTGTCGCCCAGCAGGGCGGCGACGTCGCGGGCTTGCTGCTCACCCTTCGGGGTAAGCACGGGACCGGGTGTCGACGTGTCGATCAGCCCCGAGGCATTGCCGTACGACTCGCCGTGACGGATGAACGTCACCCGCATCAACTCCGCGGCGCTGGCCGGAATTGCCGCTCCGATGAGGAGCAAGATCGACGTCAGGGCGACACCGAAGTACCGCCACATCACGGGTTTACGCCGACGCTCGGGTCGGGTTGGTGGACTGGCTATTGGCTCGCGCTCAGAACCATCGTTCACTGAACACTTCCTCATCTTCGGTGGTGCGGACAGCCCACGGTGAACTCACAGTGAATTGTCGGCAAGCGTGAATCCCGGTCACCGAGACCTCAGCTCCCAGATGACTGGTGCGATGACATTGCCGGGGCTCGAGTGTCTACGTGAGTATGGAAACCGTGGACTTACCTGTGCAGCCGCCGGTCGACCCGATGCTGGCCAAGGCGGCCACCAAGGTGCCCGACGAATCCGGGGTCTGGTCGTACGAGCCCAAATGGGACGGGTTCCGGGCCCTGGTGTTCCGCGACGGCGACGAACTGATGCTGCAGTCGCGCAGCGGCAAGGACTTGGGGCGCTACTTCCCGGAACTTCTCGACGCGTTGCGTGACGAGCTCACCGTGCGCTGTGTCCTTGATGGCGAGGTCGTCGTCCCGCGGGAGCTCGACGGACGGATCCGACTGGACTGGGAGTCGTTGAGTCAGCGCATCCACCCCGCTGAGAGTCGAGTGCGGATGCTGGCCGAGCAGACACCAGCGCACTTCATCGGATTCGACGCGCTGGCCACCTCGGACCGCTCGCTGCTCGACGAGCCCTTTCGGGTACGCCGCGTCGCGTTGTCGGATTTGGTCCACGAAAAGCACTGGTGCCACGTCACCCGCACCACCGAAGACGCCGAGTTGGGCGCCCACTGGCTGACCACGTTCGAGGGCGCCGGGCTCGACGGCGTCATCGCCAAACGGCTCGACGGACACTATCTGCCCGGCAAGCGGGAGATGATCAAGGTGAAGCATGCCCGCGACGCGGACTGCGTGGCGATCGGATACCGCATCCACAAGAGCGGCGAGGGGGTCGGCTCGATCCTGCTCGGGCTGTACCGCGATGACGGGGAAGTCCAGATGGTCGGCGGCGCAGCGTCGTTCAGCGTCAAGGATCGGATCAAGCTGCTCGCCGACCTCGAACCGCTGCGAGAGGGCGACCAGGTCAACGACGGCGAGCCGAGCAGGTGGAACTCCGCAGCCGACAAGCGCTGGATACCCGTGCGGCCAGAACGCGTCGCCGAGGTGGCCTACGACCAGATGGAGGGCAACACCGTTCACGGCCGACGTTTCCGGCATGCGGTGAAGTTCGTGCGCTGGCGTCCGGACCGCGAACCGACGAGCTGCACCTTCGCCCAGTTGGACACCCCGCTGAACTACGACCTTTTCGACGTATTGGAGTCCTGAAATGGCCAGTCCCGCAGAGGAACTTGATGTCGACGGCGTCGCAGTCCGACTGACCAGCCCCGACAAGGTGTACTTCCCGAAGCCGGGCTACACCAAACGCAACGTCGTCGACTATTACGTGGCGGTGGCCGATCCGATGGTGGCGCTGTTGAAGGACCGGCCGGTTCACCTGCAACGTTTTCCGGACGGCATCGATGGTGAGGAGATCTACCAGAAGCGCGTTCCGCAAAAGCATCCCGACTACCTCGAGACGTGCACGGTGACGTTCCCGTCGGGCCGGACCGCCGACGCGCTGAAGGTGACGCATCCGTCGGCGATCATCTGGGCGGCGCAGATGGGCACCATCACGATGCACCCGTGGCAGGTGCGGTGTCCCGACACCGAACACCCCGACGAGCTTCGTATCGACCTAGACCCGCAGCCGGGCACCGACTTTCACGACGCCGCCACGATCGCCGTCGACGTGCTCAAGCCGGTACTCGACGAGCTTGGCCTCGTCGGCTATCCCAAGACCTCGGGTGGGCGCGGCGTGCACGTCTTCATTCGCATCAAGCCGGACTGGGACTTCGTCGCGGTGCGGCGGGCAGGCATCGCGCTGGCGCGCGAGGTCGAACGCCGGGCACCCGACGCGGTCACGACCTCGTGGTGGAAGGAGGAGCGCGGCGAGCGGATGTTCATCGACTACAACCAGAACGCTCGCGACCGGACGTTCGCGTCGGCGTACTCCGTGCGACGCACTCCGATCGCGACGGTGTCCACGCCCTTGGCTTGGGCCGAGTTGGCCACCGCCGACCCGGATGACTACACGATCGCCACGGTGCCCGACCTGGTGGCCAAGCGCGAAGATCCCTGGGCTGCAATCGATTCAGTTGCACAATCGCTGGATTCACTGCTCGAGTTGGTCGCCGCCGACGAGGAGCGTGGGCTTGGTGATCTGCCGTATCCGCCAAGCTACCCGAAGATGCCAGGCGAGCCTCCACGGGTGCAGCCGAGCAAGAAGGTCGCGGAGCACTGGGACGATGATGGCAATAGGGCTTAGTCCGGCCCAGCTATTTCATCGGCCCTCGGTAGGCTGCTAGCGCCGCCAGAATTTCGTTATGCGCCTGGTCGTCCAGAGCCACGAGCGACACTATCGCCACCCCGGTCTCCACCGTGGAGACCGTCTCAACCGCGACGTCGATCGCATCGCGTAAGGGCCAGCCGTAGATTCCTGCACTGATTAACGGAAACGCGACGGTGCGAGCACCGAGTTCGTCCGCGACCTGCATCGCCCTGCGGTAACAGGATTCGAGCAGGGATCGATCTCGTTGTCCTGCTTTGTAGTTGGGCCCGACGGTATGAATCACCCACCGCGCCGGTAGTTGTCCCGCGGTGGTCCAGCCAGCATCGCCGGTGGCCAGGCCGTCGGGAAAACGATCAATGCAGTCGCGCAAGATGTCCGGACCGCCAGCGCGATGAATTGCTCCGTCCACACCACCGCCTCCGCGCATGGCGTTGTTCGCGGCGTTGACGATTGCGTCGACCTGCTGCTTCGTAATGTCACCGAGTTCAGCAATGATCTCCGGCATGCGGACAGTATCCCCCGCATCGGGGCTTCTGTCGGTGCCCGGTGCTATTCATAGCGGCAGTAAACAGAGATGAGGTAGTCATGACGGGCACGGCGCCGGTAGAGATCGTCAGGGACCAGCTGGTGCTGGGTCCGGTGACGGTGGAGTTTCAGCGGACATTGCGGATCCCCGAGACGGGGCTGCATCCACTGCCACCCGGTCTGGGCCGGTTTCCGCTGCGCAGGGTCGCGGACTACCCCGACACCGCACCAAGCGAGTGGCTGTCTCGGGGCGGCGTCATGCTGCCGATCTATCAGCGCGAGGCAATGTGGTTGTCGTTCAATGCTTCCGAACCTGCTGCTCTGCAGGTCGGCGTAGGCAAAGTCTGTGCGGTCAGCGGCCTGCCCTGGATCGAGCACCTCGTTGGTGACCCGCAGAATTACGTTGCGCTGCCCGATCAGCCGTGGCTGGACGGCATCAACGCTGGCGACGGATTCATCCGCCAGTTCGTTGCCGTGCCGCTCGGTTCGGGCGCCACGGTCGAAGGGCAGGTCACCGGCCAGGAGACCCATGGCGGAGTCCAACTACGGGCCGTCGGGCTGACCCCGCGCGCGCTCGCGAAGTGGCGCGCCGCACAGGAGGTGCTCCCGGTGTGCTGTGAGGATTCGCTGGGGTCCATCCAGCCCGCGCCGATGGAAGCGAGCATGGGGCTGGGGGCCGGCGGCCGGATGCGCCAAGAGGTGTACGCCGATGACCGGCCGCTTGCCGACTACGACCAGAGCGGTTCCCGGCGGGTGTTCGTTCACTTGTGTTCGGCCGCGCAGTGGACGGCCATCACCGGAGAGGTGCCGCCTCCCACGCCGGTTGATCGCGACGCCTACGTGCGTGCCGGTCTGCCCTGGTTCGACTTCTACAGCGCGGACGCCCGTGACCTCGCCCCATCGGAGATCTTGACGCAGGTTGAGACTGTCGGCAAAAAGCTTGGTGCCGAGGAGGATCCGTTTGTTCCTGTCGACTTGGGCACCGTGATCACACTTGGTGGGGTCAAACCCGAAGTGGTCACCGACGGGACGTGGTGACCCGCTCGGATACCCCGTTGGTGGCGATGTGGAGAGTCTGCGCGGTACTCACGAATAAGACCCGCGCTCCTCGTCAGACGAGCCCGAAGGCATGGGCGATGAACCACGCGGGGATCACGATAAGGATGGTGAGCGGCGCTGAAATGCAGCCAATGAGCATGCCGCGCCCGACTTGAGCGACTGCGCCACGTCCTCGCGTCAGGCCGTATGCAAGGAGTGCGTTGACGGTGAGTACCGGCAGCAATATGAACGGCAGCATGTACCAGGCGAGCATGAAGACCGCGGTGAGGAACTCAAGCAGAAGGATGTTGATGAATGCCGCAGCGAAACCGACTCGGCCGTAACGGCTTTCGTCATGCTGCGGCTGGTCGGCGGAGAGGCTGAGTTGATTGTCAGAGGAGCCAGCAGGCATACGGGATTGCTCCGATCAGGACGACGGCGGCCGACGCTGCAGTACTGAGGCCGATGCCCCGCGCCATTGACGAATCTCGGCGGAACAGCGCCGCGGCGACACCGACCGAGAGGACGACCGCGATGCCGGTCGCGGCGAGCACTTCGGCGCGTGGGGCGTCGGCGGCACCGCTAAAGAGCGACCATCGCCCCAAAAGCCATGTCGCGACGAGCAACACACCGAGGACGAATTGAATGACGACGGGCGATGATCGTGTTGCTATGGACCAGACCCGGACGTCTAGGCGTCGGGAGTCGACGGTTGGTGGCACTCCTTCTCCGTTCACGCCGGTACGCCCTTGCCGCGGGTCAGCTCGGCCACGCCAGCCAGCCTATCGTCGCGAACGGACGCCCGATTCACAGCACAGGCTTATCAAGATCAATGCGGTAACCCATAAGTGAGCGTGACGATCGTCACATGGAGACCAAGAGCCAAGAGCGCGGTGGCAGCACACGCCCTGCCGCTGAAGTGAGTTGGCGCTGGCGTGTGCTGCAGACGGTCGTCGCGGCCGCAGCCGTCATCGCCATGTTCGGGTTCGTGCACGTGCTCACACCCGTTCACACCGAGACGACGATCGCGTCGGGCGACCTGCCCCTTAAGCGGATCCCCCCGAACGCGCCGCCCACTCCGCCAGCCCCGCCACCTGCGACTCCACCTGCGGCGGCGCCGGACGACGGCGCCGATGACGTCGTGCCCGACGACGACTCCGACGACGACGACAGCGAAGAACTGGCGCAGCAAGAAGAGGAGGAGCAGGACGACCAGCTACGGCAGGACGAGGAGCAGCAACAACAGCAGGATGCCTTGAACGAACAAGAGGCAGAAGAGTCTGCTCAGGCGGCCGAACAGCAGAACGAAGAAGCTCAGGCGCAAGCCAACCAAGACATCTACCAAGCCGAGCAGAGCGATCCGCAGCTGATCCAGGATCAGCAGCAGTCGCCGGCGAACTAGCTCGTCGGCACCACTCCGCGCGGCAGGATCAGCGGCAGGTCGTTGTAGGTGACGATGCCGGGGGCGGCCGCGACGACGGCGGGGATGGCGTTCAGTGGCGGCGTCGCGGTCATGATGTGTCCGAGCACCATGAACTCCTCCATCGTGGTCGCCTCGAAGTCGGGTGGCGGCAGGAAGCCGACCTTCATCGTGACCGTGGGACGGCCCGCGACCTCGATGACCCAGCCGTCCTGCTCGATCGGCCAGTCCGGCTCGAGCGTCTGGCCCTTCTTCCACAGCACGGAGATCTCGACGCGGGTATCGGCATCTCCCGACTCCGATCTAACGATGCCCTTCCAGCTGGCGTGCACGCCGGCCACGCAGCCCGCGGGGATGGTCCACGAACCAAGATCGAGATCCGCTGTCGTCTGGGCGTATTCGGCGTCGCAGCGCACCTCGTCGAGTTCGATGCCGAGCGCGTCGGCGACCATGCGCACCGCCTCGCCGAACACTCCGGTGCCGTGGGCGGTCATCGCCTGCAGGTCGGGGTGATCGATGGGCTGGCCGAAGCCGACGGGCTTCTCGGTGGCGGGCGAATCGTAGAACGTGGTGTCGGCGGCCTCGTTGACGGTGATCTTGTCGACCCGGTCGCAGATGCCAGCCGCCACCACCGACAACTGGTTGACGTATCCCGGGCTGATGCCGGAGCCGAACATCGTCGAGCCGCCGGTCTTGCAGGCCTCGGCGATCTTTTCCCGGCCCGCACCCTGGTTGTGGCCGGTGATGAACGATGCGGTGGCGACGACGTTGATGCCCGCCGCCAGGATGCGGACGAGTTCGTCGACGTCGATCCACATCGGGTTGTAGACGACGACGTCGGGCTTCAGCGCCAGCAGTGCATCCACGTCGTTGGTGGCTGCGACACCGAGCGGTTCGATGCCGGAAAGGACGCCGACGTCCTGGCCGACCTTGTCGTCTGACCAGGCGTAACAGCCGACCAGTTCAAGGGTTGGATTGCGGGCGATGGCCGCGACCGAGCTCTTGCCGACATTGCCCGTCGTCCACTGGACAACGCGATAGGTAGAGGTGTTTGGCACTCGCTCAGCATAGGGGAGCGCGCTCCGCTTGCCCGGCCCTTTTCATCGAACTCAAGCCATCGAACCCAAGACACCGAACTCAAGACGAGAGCGGGGCCTTGCCGTTGTGCTGTTGGCCGTCGCGGTCGATCCACACAAGGTCCACGACGTCGCCGGGGTAGTGGCGGTCGAGCACCCTCGTCAGCGACGTAGCCGAATTCAGCTGAACGCCATCGATGCTGACGAGCACGTCGCCGTCCAGTAAACCGGCCTGCTGAGCCGGACCACCGCGCAGGACCTCGTGAATGATGACGCCGGGCAGCCCCTCCTGCTGGTCCCTGGTGCTCACGCCGACGCCGAGCAGCGTGGGCGGCCCGATGTGGACGGAGTCGGTGGGTGCCCCGGACCGGATCTGGCCCGCCACCGCCATCGCGTCGTTGATCGGGATGGCAAAGCCCTTGCCGCCAGGACCCATCCGGAAGTTGAGCGTCGCGGCTGTGGTCATGCCAACGACCTGGCCTGCGCCGTTGACCAACGGGCCGCCGGAGTCGCCCGCGCGCACAGGGGCCGCGAACTCGATGAGCCCGGTCATCTGGTTGGCGCTTCCGGTCAGTTCGTCCTTGGCGGAGATGGTGCGCCCGAAACCGACCACCTCGCCGGCCTCCTGGGTAAGCGGGCTGTCCGATCCACTGGCGTTCCCGAGTGCGACGACGGGGTCACCCTCCGCCAGCCGTGAGGAGTCGCCGATCGGGCCCACCGGCAGGCCGCCTGCGCCTCGCAGTTGGAGCACCGCGACGTCGTGCACACGGTCGTACCCGACGAGATCGGCTGGGTACGACTGTCCCGCCACCGTGGCCCTGATGCTGTCGGCGCCTTGCACGACGTGGAAGTTCGTCAGCACGGCACCGCCGGGATCCAGCACGACGCCGGTTCCGGCGCCGATTGCGTGCTGGTAGTTGATCGTGGTGTCGATCCGCGCCACGGCAGGGGCGACTTGCCCAATTGCTCCGGTCATGTCGGCGGGCGCGGCCGACGAAGGCGCGGGCGTGACCACCGCGAATGTCGAGCAAACGGCGAAAACGATGGTGGTTCGCCACCAGTAGTGAATCCGGCGCATGCACGACCTTCCGCGGCTAGCTGGAGCGCTATCCCCTAATTCTGACGGGTGATTGCCCCAACTGTCGAAAAAATAACCGCTGGCGTTACTCGTCGAGCGCGACGCCGCCGCTCTTGCGCCGGAAACGCGATGCCGTCTTCCCACCTGGGCGGCGGTTTCGCAGCTTTCCCTCGGACTCGTCATCGGACTCGGACTTCGTCTCCGTATCGGCTTCAGACTCGGACTTCGTCTCCGTATCGGCTTCCGTCGACGGCTCGTCCTCGGCCACGGAGTCGGGCTCCTGCGGTGATTCGAGTGGCTCGGCCGCGGAGTCGTCGGACTCTTCGGCTTCGGTGGCGACGTCGTCCTCGTCCTCCGACTTGCCGCGTCCGCGACGGGTGGTCTTCGACTTGAGCTTGATGGGTTTGGGCGGTGGCGGCGGCAGTTCGGCCACGAACGCGAGGTAGAAGCCGAGCGCGCCCAACACCGCCATCGCAGCTGCGGCACCGTAGATGCCGAACAACCACTGCCCAGCGCTGTCGAGGCTCAGCCAAATCTCGGCGACGGCACCGCCGACGATGAGCACGCCAGCGAGCACGTGAAGCACGATCGACCACAGCCGCAGCGACAACGCCAGCTGCGGAGTACCGAACTCCGGCTTGCGGGTGCGCAGCAAGGTGAACACGACTGGAAGTGCGGCGAGGCCGATGAGCAGCCCGTCGACAACGCGCATCGGCCTGCCGAGCGCCGGAGTCCAGGCCCCCGTCAGTTCGAACCACCGCGGCAGTACGAAGAAGAAGTAGAGCACCGCACCCAGCACCAAGAAAGTTGCGTGCCAGGCGATCGCGATCCAGCGCCGCATACTCCTCCTTGAGTCCGGTTGGTCCCTCGATGGGACGTTCCCTCGGTGTTCGGAGTGCGACCAGGTCGTTGAACCAGTCGCACCCCGAACCGAGGGCGGAGGATAGGGGATTTGAACCCCTGAGGGCTATTAACCCAACCCGCGTTCCAGGCGAGCGCCATAGGCCACTAGGCGAATCCTCCGCGGGCAATGGTAGCCGACCAGCCTTGGACGCCCCACCAGCCGCAGAGCGCTGCCATCCGGTCGCTCCGCTCCTACCCTCCGAAACAGCCGTACTACACTCAGCCTCGGACCCCGCGCGGCGTCTATCCTGTGAACTCCCCCAGGGCCGGAAGGCAGCAAGGGTCAATGGGCTCTGGCGGGTGCGCGGGGTCCCCTTGTATTCACGGCCTAGTGAAAGGCCTGCCGTGTCGTTTCAGTCCCTCGGCCGTGACGAACTGCGCGCGCAGCACGAACAGCAGCGCCGCAACTACGCCGATCTGCAAGCCAAGAAGCTCAGCCTCGACCTCACGCGCGGCAAGCCGTCGTCCGCCCAGCTCGATCTGTCCAACGGTCTGCTGGCGCTGCCAGGAAACGAGTACCGCGACGGCCACGGCACCGACACCCGGAACTACGGAGGTCTCCACGGGTTGCCCGAATTGCGGGCGATCTTCGGCGAGCTGCTCGGCATTCCGGTGCCCAACCTGATCGCGGGCAACAACGCCAGCCTGGAGTTCATGCACGACCTGGTGGTGTTCGGACTGCTGCACGGGGCCGTGGACTCACCACGACCCTGGCGCGACGAACCCGAGGTGAAGTTCCTCTGCCCCGCGCCCGGGTACGACCGCCACTTCGCGATCTGCGAGAGCTACGGCATCGAGATGATCAACGTGCCGATGCGGGAGGACGGCCCCGACGTCGACCTCATCGAGGAACTCGTCGCTGCAGACCCGGCCATCAAGGGCATGTGGTGCGTGCCGGTGTTCTCCAATCCAACGGGCGCCACCTACTCCTGGGAGAACGTCCGCCGACTCGTGCAGATGCGCACCGCGGCAAGTGATTTCCGACTGTTCTGGGACAACGCGTATCTGGTGCACACGCTGACGCACGAGTTCGTCCGTCAGATCGACGTGGTCGGGCTGGCCGCCAAGGCCGGCCACCCGAACCGCCCGTACGTCTTCGCCTCGACGTCGAAGATCACGTTCGCAGGCGCTGGTGTCAGCTTCTTCGGCGGCTCGCTGGGAAACATTGCCTGGTACCTGCAGCATGCGGGCAAGAAGTCGATCGGGCCAGACAAGGTCAACCAACTGCGACACCTTCGGTTCCTCAAGGACGCGGACGGGGTGCGCCTTCAGATGCAACGCCACCAGGCGCTGCTGGCCCCGAAGTTCGCGTTGGTCGCCGAGATCCTCGAGGACCGGCTCGGAGACTCGAAGATCGGATCGTGGACCGATCCGAAGGGCGGCTACTTCGTCAGCCTCGACGTCTGGCCCGGCACTGCGCGGCGCACCGTCGCGTTGGCCAAGGACGCGGGTATCGCCGTGACTGAGGCGGGCGCGTCGTTCCCGTATCGAAAAGACCCGGAGGACAAGAACATCCGCATTGCACCGTCGTTCCCGCCGGTGTCCGACCTGCGTGAGGCGATCGACGGCCTTGCGACGTGCGCACTGCTGGCGGCCACCGAGTCGCTGCTCGAGCGTGACTAGCCCGCCGCGCGTCACCGGGCCTCGGTAGCCTGCTGTCGTGGCCCTCTACCGCAAGTACCGACCCGCCTCGTTCGCCGAAGTGGTCGGCCAGGAGCACGTCACCGAGCCGCTGTCGACGGCGCTGACGTCGGGGCGGATCAATCACGCGTACCTGTTCTCCGGTCCGCGGGGCTGCGGCAAGACGTCGTCGGCGCGCATCATGGCGCGCTCGCTGAACTGCGAGCAGGGTCCCACTCCGACCCCATGCGGCGTGTGCGATTCCTGTGTCGCGTTGGCACCCAACGGCGGCGGCAGCGTCGACGTCACCGAACTCGACGCCGCCAGCCACGGTGGCGTGGACGACACCCGCGAGCTACGGGACCGGGCGTTCTACGCACCCGCGCAGTCGCGCTATCGCATCTTCATCATCGACGAAGCGCACATGGTAACCACGGCAGGTTTCAACGCGCTGCTCAAGATCGTCGAGGAGCCACCGGATCACCTGATCTTCGTGTTCGCCACCACCGAGCCGGAGAAGGTGCTGCCGACCATCCGTTCGCGGACGCACCACTACCCCTTCCGCTTATTGGCCCCCAAGACCATGCGTGGACTCTTGGAGCGCATCTGCGCGGAAGAGGGTGTGGTCGTCGACGAGACCGTCTACCCGCTGGTGATTCGGGCAGGCGGCGGGTCCCCGCGTGACACCCTCTCGGTGCTGGACCAACTGCTCGCGGGCTCCGAGGGCGGCCACGTGGCGTACTCCCGGGCGCTGTCCTTGCTCGGGGCCACCGACCTCGAACTCATCGACGACGCCGTCGACGCGCTGGCGGCCGGGGATGCGGCCGCAATGTTCGGCGCCGTCGAGGCGGTCATCGACGCCGGGCACGACCCGCGGCGGTTCGCGATCGACCTGCTGGAGCGGTTCCGCGACCTCATCGTGATTCAGGCCGTGCCAGATGCGGCGGCCCGCGGTGTGGTCGACGCGCCCGGCGACGTGCTCGAGCGGATGCGAGACCAGGCTTCCCGGGTGGGCACTGCGACGTTGACGCGTTACGCCGAAGTCGTACACGCGGGGCTCGGCGAGATGCGCGGAGCCACCGCACCGCGGTTGCTGCTCGAAGTGGTGTGCGCACGGCTGCTGCTGCCGTCGGCCAGCGACACGGAATCCGCTCTGCTGCAACGGGTCGAGCGCATCGAGACGCGGCTGTCCATGGGTACCCCGACGGACGTGGCCGATCCGAGCGTGAGCCCGGTTGCCAACTCTGCCAAGCAATACGTCCGCAAGGCCGCCGCTGCGCAGCCCGCGGTCGAACCGGCGCCAGTGGCGGAGCCGACGCCACCCGTGGCGGCAACGCTTCCTCCACCGCCGAAGATCGTGGAACGGCTCACCGCGAAAGCTCAAGCGCCGGAGCCACCTCCGGCTCCCGCAGCGGCCACCCCGGAACCAGCACCGCCAATGCCCAAGCCGCAGCCGCCCAAACCCGAGGCACCAGCCCAGGAGCCTGCGCCACCGTCCGCCCCGAAACCCGACGTCCCCGCGCCCGCGCCGGAGCCCGTGGCCGTGGCCGTGCCAGCAGCTACCGCGATTCCGGACGCCGCCGCCATCCGTCGGCAGTGGACGACGGTCATGGACAAGGTGCGCGAACGCAGCCGCACGATGTCGGCGATGCTGGCCGGTGCGATGGTGAGCTCGGTAGACGGCACCACGCTGGTGCTGTTGCACGAAGGTGCCAACCTTGCGAAAAGGCTTGGTGAGCAACAGAACCTGGACTTCGTCCAGGATGCGCTGAGGGACGCGCTGGGCCTGCAGTTGCGGGTGCGCTACGAAGTGGGGGCGCCCGACGCGCAGCCGCAGGCGGTCGAAGATCCCCAGGCCGAAGAGGAGAGCATGCTTGCCGAAGCGGCCGCCAGCCCGGACGCCGCACCGCGGCGCGATCCCGAGGAAGCGGCGCTCGAACTACTTCAGAGCGAGCTCGGCGCCCGCAAGATCGAGGGTTAGGCCGTCCACCACGGCCGCAACGGCAGCCCGCCGTCGCCGCCCTTGCGGTCGAGTTTGACAGCCAGCACCTGGTGCAGCTGAACGACATTCGTTTCGAAGCCCACCCGGGAGCCGGCCATGTACAGGCCCCACACCTTGGCGGTGGGTAGCCCGACTTCCTCGACCGCCTCGTCCCAGTGCTCGACGAGGTTGCGGCACCAGTCGCGCAACGTCAACGCGTAGTGGTGTCGCAGATTCTCTTCGTGCACCACCTCGAGTCCGACGTCCTGGGCCTCGGTGATGATGCGGCCCGAACCGGTGAGCTCCCCGTCGGGGAACACGTAGCGGTCGATGAATCCGCCGGCAGCGGATGCGCCGCGGTTCTCGGGCCGAGTGATGCAGTGGTTCAGAAGCAGTGCGCCGGTACGCATCTTCGACTTGAGGAAGCGGAAGTAGGCCGGGTAGTTCGCAACCCCGATGTGCTCGGTCAGCCCGATGGACGACACCGCGTCGAACCCGGACTCGCGCACGTCGCGGTAGTCGCTGTGGCGCACCTCGGCCAGCTCGGACAACCCCTGTTCTTCGATCGCGCGCTGCGCCCAAGCGGCCTGCTCCTTCGACAGGGTGACGCCGATGGTCTTCACACCTTGCCGCGCGGCGTAGCGCACCATGCCGCCCCACCCGCAGCCAACGTCGAGCAGTCGGTCGCCCGGCTTGAGGCGCAGTTTCTCGAACACCAGGCGGTACTTGTTCTCCTGGGCGTCCTCCAACGAGGCGTCGGCATCGGTGTATGCCGCGCACGTGTAGGTCATCGAAGGGCCGAGCACCCACTCGTAGAACGTGTTCGACACGTCGTAGTGGTGATGGATGGCCTCGGCATCGCGAATCTTGCTGTGCCGGAGGCCTTCCACGATGCGACGCCAACGCGGCTGAGCCTCTTGCGGCGGCGGGGCGATCGGCTTGAGGTGCTCGATGCCGATCGCCCGCACGATGTTGGCCAGCACCCGCGCGGGCGGACGCTTGAAGTCGAGCTTCTCGGAGAGCGCCCGCAGCAGCTCGTACGGGTCGCCGGGGTGGACGCCGAACATGTCGAGATCACCGGACACGTATGCGCGCGCCAGCCCGAGCTCGCCAGGTGCGGTGGCCAGGTAGGTGGTCCCGCGTGGGGTCAGCAGATCGAGCCCGAGCTCGGCGTCGTCAGGGCCGGCGGAGCTGCCGTCGTAGGCAGTGAACTTGAGCGGCAATTCGTCACCGGCGGTGAAGATCTCGAGGATCTCGGCCAAGGTCAGACGATGCTCTGTCGAGGCATTGTCCCTGGCGCTGGCAGAATTTTCTTTATATGTAGTCATCGCCTTTGTACCGCCTTCGCATACAGATCAAGTAACCGTGAATCAGGGTCGTAACTCTTCTTGACCGTCTTGTAGGTTTCCCCTCCATAGAGCTCTTCGAACTCGTCGCGCGAGTAGTACGCGTCCGAGTACAGCGACTTGTGTCCGTCGAGCTCGCTGACCGTGTGCTCGATCAGCCGGTTCGTGTGCCCTTCCTCGATCATCCCCGGGTCGCTGCGCTCCTGCCCGCCGGAAGGTCCGACCGGGACGGCGGACCAGAAGCCTACGTTGACGTACGTCTGGTGCCCCGCAATGGGATACAGCGGCCAGCCCGCGTCGTCGCGCAGCCGCAGCGGACACAACCAGATCGGCTCGATCGGGACGTTCTCCAGGAACCACTCCACGAATTCGGTGGTGCGCCCGATCGGCACCTCGATGTCCTGTACCACCCGTTCCAGCGGTGGGCGCCCGTTGCGCTTCTCGATCCGATTCGCGATGTCGAACCGTTGGTCGTAGCCGACGAGTTTCCAGTAGAAGCTGCTGCGGCGGTACCGCCGTGGCCAGAACCGCCGCACGGTCGGGTTTTGCGCGCCGAAGGCCCGCGAGCACCAGAACCAGTCGGTGTCCCAGCGCCACAGGTAGTCGTGGATGGTGAGCCGGTCGTCCTTCGCACCGTGCGCGTGCTGGATCGACCGGTAGTAGATGTGCTGACCGGTGTAGTCGCTGACCGGTCCAGGTGTCGCGGTCTGCACGCCGAGGCACAGGTAGCTCTCGTCGGCGCTGAACACGACGCCGTCGAGGTAATCGACCGGAACGCCGTCGTGGCCCCCGGTCTCGATGATCCGGTCCATGGCCGCCACCAGCTCGGCTACGTCGTGGAACCGCAGGTGCGTGAGCGCCACGAACGGCTTGACCGGTTCGAGCTCGATCTTCAGACGCACTGAATAACCAAGTGTGCCATAGGAATTGGGGAAGGCCCGGAACAGGTCGGCGTGCTGATCACGCGACGCGGTGACGACTTCGCCTGCGCCGGTGAGGATGTCCAACTCCAGCACCGACTCGTGTGGCAGTCCGTTGCGGAACGACGCCGACTCGATGCCGAGGCCAGTGACCGCGCCGCCCAACGTGATGGTCTTCAGCTGGGGCACCACAAGCGGCGACAAGCCGTACGGCAGCGTGGCGGCGACGAGGTCCTCGTAGGTACACATCCCCGCGACGTCAGCGGTGCGCGCTTCCTGGTCCACGGAGATGACGCCCGTCAAACCCGTGGTGTCCAGCCCCTTGCCGCTGGCCTTGGCGCGCGCACGGAACAGATTGGACGTGGGTTTGGCGAGCCGAACCGTCGCGCCCTGTGGGATGGCGCGGTAGCTCGCAAGGAGTCGGTCGACGGCCACAGCATGCGCAGCCTGTGCGTCGGTCGCAAGAACAGACACACATATACGCTAGTCCCCGGTCGCAGTCGATGCGACCGCACCGAGCCGGGATCACACCCGAAATTTCCTCAAGCTAGGAGTTCTTCCCGATGGGACAGGTCAGCGCGTCCAGCACCGTCTTGATAAACGCCGAACCCGACGCGGTGCTCGCGGCCGTCGCGGACTACCAGACCGTGCGACCGAAGATTCTCTCCTCCCAGTACAGCGGCTACCAGGTACTCGAGGGCGGCCAGGGCGCCGGAACCGTCGCCACCTGGAAGTTGCAGGCCACCAAGTCCCGCGTGCGTGAGGTCAAGGCCTCCGTCGACGTGGCAGGCAAGACCGTCATCGAGAAGGACGCCAACTCGACGATGGTCACCAACTGGACCGTCGCGCCCGCAGGCACCGGATCGACCGTCACGGTGAAGACGTCGTGGCAGGGCGCGGGCGGAGTCGGCGGCTTCTTCGAGAAGACGTTCGCCCCGCTGGGGTTGCGCAAGATTCAGGGCGAGGTGCTGGAAAACCTCAAGACGCAGCTCGAGGCAAGCTAGGCGGTCCGCGCAGGCCTGGTGCCGAGGAAGCCCGCGATGCCCTTCACGACGGCGTCGGCGTACTTCTGGCGCCCCTCGGGTGACTCGAGCAGCGCCGCGTCGGCCGCGTTCTTCATGTTGCCGCATTCGACCAGCACCGCCGGGTACTGAGCCAGGTTCAGCCCGGTCAGATCGGCGCGCGGGTACAGCCCGTTCTGGCCGATGTAGGTGGCGGGGACCAGCCCGGAGGCCTGCATCTGGTCACGCATGATCTGGGCGAACTGCACTGACGGCCCGGCCTGCACCTGGTTCAGCGCCGGTGACGAGTAGTTGACGTGGAAGCCACGGCCCGACGCAGGGCCGCCGTCGGCGTGAATCGACACGATCGCGTCGGGTTTGAGCGAGTTGGCCACCTCGGCGCGTTGATCGACGCACGCAGCGACGCTGGTGTCGTCCCCGCGGGACATCGCCGTGCGGACCCCAAGCGCGGTCAACTCCTGGCGGATGCGCAACACCGTCTCCCAGTTGAACGAGTGCTCGGGATAGCCGTCATTGGACGTCGTACCGCTGGTCTGGCAGTCCTTCGTCCCGCCGCGACCCGTCGGGACCTGCTTGGTCAGCGACGCGTCGTTGGCGCCGTTGTGACCGGGGTCGAGGAAGACGATCATCCCCGCGATGCTCACGGGGGCGGCGGTGGCCGGGGCTGATGCGACGGATGCGGCAATGAGCAGGCTGACGGCCATCCCAGCGCCGACACGCAGGCAAGTTGGTACGTGCACGGCGCCACGCTAGCTCCGCCGACGACTAGGCTTG
Source organism: Mycobacterium sp. RTGN4 (assembly GCF_033804635.1). Lineage (NCBI taxonomy): Bacteria > Bacillati > Actinomycetota > Actinomycetes > Mycobacteriales > Mycobacteriaceae > Mycobacterium > Mycobacterium sp. RTGN4. The sequence continues at coordinate 79,333 of NZ_JAPZLB010000016.1, forward strand.
GGCTCCAAACCGCCGTGTGCGGACGAGCTTGATCAAGTCGAGACCAGAATGCAAGGGGACTGACATGCAACCCGGTCAAACACCCGACATGTCCGCGATCCTCGCGCAGGCACAACAGGTGCAGCAGCAGTTGATGGAAGCCCAAGAGTCGCTCGCCAACTCCGAGGTGCACGGTCAGGCCGGTGGCGGACTGGTCCAGGTGACCGTGAAGGGCAGTGGCGACATCGTTGCCGTCGCCATCGATCCCAAGGTGGTCGACCCCGACGACGTGGAGACGCTGCAGGACCTCATCGTCGGCGCGCTTTCGGATGCTTCGCGACAGGTGGCGATCCTCGCGCAGTCGCGACTCGGACCGCTGGCCAGCGGCCTGGGCAACCTGGGCATACCCGGAATCTCCTGACGTGGACGGCAATGTTTGAAGGACCCGTCCAGGACCTCATCGACGAACTCGGCAAGCTGCCTGGAATCGGCCCGAAGAGCGCGCAGCGCATTGCGTTTCATCTGCTGTCGGTCGAGCCGCCCGACATCGACCGGTTGACCGCGGTGTTGGGCAAGGTGCGCGACGGCGTGACCTTCTGCGCGGTGTGCGGCAACGTCTCCGACGACGAGCGGTGCCGCATCTGCATGGACTCGCGGCGGGACGCCTCGCTGGTGTGCGTGGTCGAAGAGCCCAAGGATGTGCAGGCCGTCGAGCGCACGCGGGAGTTCCGCGGCCGCTACCACGTGCTGGGTGGCGCACTGGATCCGCTGTCGGGCATTGGCCCGGATCAGTTGCGAATCCGTGAGCTGCTCAACCGGATTGGCGAGCGCGTCGACGGTGTCGACGTCGCAGAGGTCATCATCGCCACCGACCCCAACACCGAGGGCGAGGCCACCGCCACCTACCTGGTGCGCATGCTGCGCGACATCCCCGGGCTGACCGTCTCGAGGATCGCCTCTGGCCTGCCGATGGGTGGGGACCTGGAGTTCGCCGACGAGCTCACGCTGGGCCGCGCGCTGTCCGGCCGCCGGGCCATGGTTTAGGTTGGCGCCATGTCCGACGAAGAGTTCAAAGTCGAAGTCGAGCTCGGAAGCGACGAGCATCATCTGTCGTTCTGGAAGCGCTTGCGCTCACTCGACGTGGACGACGAGGCGCGCAAGCGGCTGGGTGGCCGGGTGACGGTGACGCGCGATGGCAACTGGATTCAGCTGTACACGCACACCCTTGACGATGCGCAGGAGGCCGAGCGGACCGTCCGGGAGCTCGTCGCCGGTGACCACCTAGACGCCGAGTTCACCGTGAGCCGCTGGGACGCGGGCAAGCAGGAGTGGGTCGATCCGACCGATGGCGAAGAGGTCACCGACGACGCGAAGGAGACGCCCGCGCCGGACCCCAGTTACGTGATCCTCGAGGCGTACAAGCCGGAGTTCTTGCGCGACCTGGGGCTGTAGCCCTTTCGGGTTTGCGCCGAGATCCGCTTTTTGCAGACGCGTGGTCGCACTTTCTCTGCAAAACGTGGATTTCGTGAGGTTGTCGGTGGGCGGATGCAGCATCTCGGGCATGACTGAGATATTCATCGGCAGCGAGGAACTCGCGGCAGGCCGTGTGACCCGCCATCAATTGCACCGCTGGTATACGGCGGTGTACCGCGGTGTGTACGCGCCGAAGGGAGCCGAGCTTTCGTTGCGCGATCGAGCTATCGCGGCTTGGTTGGCGTCCGGTCGGCGCGGCGTGATCGCCGGTGTGGCGGCGTCGGCACTGCATCACACGCCCTGGCTGGATCCAGGAGCACCGATCGAACTCATGGGCGTGAAGTGCCGGCCACAGCCAGGGCTCATCCCGCGCCTCGATCGCATCGCCGACGACGAAATCACACGCGCAGCCGGGTTACCCGTGACCACTCGCGTGCGTACCGCCTTCGATTTGGGTCGCCGTTCGACCCGCCACGAAGCGCTGGCTCGGCTTGACGCCATGATGTGGACTCAGCGGTTCTCGATTGACGCGGTCGGCGAATTGGCTGACCGGTACCCGAGAATCAGAGGCATTCGACAGCTACGGGAGCTGCTGCCCCTGGTTGACGGAGGAGCCGAGTCGCCACGCGAGAGTCGGGTTCGGCTCTGGCTCATCGATGCGGGAATGCCGAAACCGCAAACTCAAATACCGGTCGTGGACGGGACGTGGCCAGTGGCGTTCCTCGACATGGGATGGGACGAGTTCAAGGTCGCAGTGGAATACGACGGAGACCATCACCGGAAGGATCGCCGCCAGTACGTGAAGGACATCGCGCGAATTCGGATGCTTGAGGAATTGGGATGGATCATCATCCGGGTGATCGCCGAGGACCGACCCTCCGAGGTGCTCGCAAGGGTTGAGGCTGCGTTGATCAGCCGCGGGTGCCGCATTGAAATCAACGAACTGCAGCGCTTCACTCGCACTTTGGCTGCATAACGTTGATCTCGACGAGGGGAATCTCGACGGGCAGGAAGCTAGGCCCGACGCGGGGCGGCGAGCCGTTCGCGCCGCAAGAGCTCGACCTCAGGCAGCTCCAGCGGAGCAAGGTCGCCGACGACGCGTGACAGCAGCAGGTCGGCCAGCTGTGGGTTGCGGGCCAGGCAGGGGCCATGCAGATAGGTCGCGACGACGCTGCCCTGCACGGCGCCGTCGAAGCCGTCGCCGTCACGGTTGCCCGCGCCGGTGACGACGCGCGCCAGCGGTTCGGCTGACGAGCCGAGAAGCGTTCCGCCGCGGTGGTTTTCGAATCCGGTGAGACGCTGGTCGAGGCCGGGGATCAGCGGTTGCGACACCACCTCGCCGATGGTCCGCTTCGGCTGCGGCGACGTCGTCACGTCGAGCATCCCGACGCCGTCGACGCGCTCACCCGACGACGTCTCGTACCAGTGCCCGAGCACCTGGATCGCCGCGCAGATCGCCAGCACCGGCGCGCCACGTTCGGCCGCACGTTGTAGGCCGGGGTACTGGATCAGGTGCTTGGTGGCCAGGCGCTGCGCGTAGTCCTCGGCGCCGCCAAGGGTGTACAGGTCGAGTGAGTCGGGCACCGGATCGGCAAGCGTGATCTCGACGAGCTCTGAGTCGATGCCGCGCAACCGCAAGCGCTGTGCCAGCACCACCGAATTGCCGCCATCGCCGTAGGTGCCCATGACGTCGGGCAGCACCAGCCCGATACGAACAGTGGACTCAGACATTGGGAAGCCGCCGATTGAGTTGCAGGAACGCGGTGTAGTTGGCGATCACCTCGACGTGTCCAGGCGGGCAGGACGCGATGGCCTTGACGGTGTCGTGGACAAGGGTGTGGCCGACGCCCGCGTAGCCCAGGCGCACGGCCAGGTCGGTACCGCGCTCACCGGCGGCCACCACCGCCGTGTCGTCGAAGTGCTCGAAGCGCACGTCCCACAGCCACGACAGGTCCTCGCCGTCGGGTACCTGTCCGTTGACCGCGATCACGACGCCCGCGCCGTGCTTGTCGACCATCGAGAGCGCTTCCTGCCAGCCTGCCGGATTCTTCGCGAGCAGGATGCGGGCGGTGTGGGCGCCGATGCGCACGGTCCGGTAGCGGCCCGCCACCTCGTCGACGGTGCCCACGGCGGCGACCGCGGCGGCCGGATCGACCCCGAGCGCGACGGCCGCGGCGATGGCCTGGGTGGCGTTGCCGCGGTTGACGGCGCCGGGCAGGGCCAACGTCATCGGCAGCGCGAGCCCGTCGGGTCCGTAGACGTGTGAATCGTCGAACCACCATTGCGGGCTGGGCCGTTTGAAGGCCGGAGGGCCCCCGGGCCCGGCATCGGACGGGGTTCCCGTTGAGTACCAATGGGTTCCATCACGGACGATGAGCTCGCCGCTGCGGGGGCAGCTGATCGAGTCGCTCGTCCAGCCGCCACCTGCTGCCACCCACACCACGTGCGGGCAGTCGTAGGCGGCCGACGTCATCAGCACGTCGTCACAGTTGGCCACTACGACGGCGTCCGGGTGCCGCGCCAGCCCGCGGCGCAGCGTGCGTTCGATGTGGTTGATCTCACCGACGCGGTCCAACTGGTCGCGCGACAGGTTGAGCAATACGACGACGGCGGCTTCCACGGCATCCAAGACGTGCGGCACGTGCATTTCGTCGACCTCGAGTGCGGCCAGTGAGGCATCGCGCGCCCCAGCCAGCGCGGCCACCAACCCGGCATCCATGTTCGCGCCCTCGGCGTTGGTGGCGACGGGGCCCAGGGTCGCGAGCGCGGCCGCGGTCATCCTGGTGGTGGTTGACTTGCCGTTCGTGCCGGTGACGACGACGGATCGCCTGCCCGTGCCCAGCTGCCCGAGGATCGATTTGTCGAGCGTCATGGCGACCAGCCCGCCGATCATGGCGCCCGCGCCCCGGCCGGTGACCCGCGACGCCCAGCGCGCTGCGGCTCCGGCGCCGAGCGCGATCCGCCCTCGTACCGAGATTCCCCGGTCGCTGCGCTCCTGCCGTCCGTGGGTGACCATTCCCGGCAGTCTAAGAGGGAAAAAGAAGGTGGGCGACACGCGGCGTCACTGGTACGGGCTTGTCGGGGGAGCGTGCCATCCTCGAAATGTGAGCCAATCTGGAGCGGAATCTCGCCGGCCGGGCGGCTCCTGGGGCCGGCCAGCCACTGAGCCCGGTGCCGGCTGGGCGGTCGTGGACGTCGAGACGACGGGCTTCCGTCCAGGGCAGGCCCGCATCGTCAGCGTGGCCGCATTAGCGGTCGGCGACGACGGCAACGTCGAAGGCAGCTTCTCCAGCCTGCTCGATCCGGGGGTCGATCCAGGGCCCACTCACGTTCACGGGCTGACGACGGAGATGCTGGAGGGGCAGCCGACGTTCGCCGACATCGTCCACCAACTCGTCGAGGTATTGCGTGGGCGCACGCTGGTGGCCCACAACGTCGCCTTCGACTACTCGTTCCTGACCGCCGAGGCCGAACTGGTCGGTGCCGAGCTCCCGATCGACAGCGCCATGTGCACGGTGGAACTGTCGCGCAGGCTGAATCTCGGTGTCGACAACCTGCGGCTCGAGACGCTCGCCTCGCACTGGGGTGTCACTCAGATGCGGCCTCACGACGCGCTCGACGATGCTCTGGTGCTGGCGCAGATCCTGAAGCCTTCGCTGGCAGGCGCGCACGAGCGCAGGGCGTGGCTGCCGGTGCGGCCCGTGACCAGGCGTAGCTGGCCCAACGGTCAGATCACCCACGAAGAGCTCCGGCCGTTGAAGACGGTGGCGGCGCGGATGCCCTGCGAATACGAGAATCCCGGCGGGTTCGTCGCCGGTCGGCCGCTGGTACAGGGCATGCGGGTGGCGCTGTCCGCGGAGGTGGCCCACACCTACGAGGAACTCATCGAGCGGATCCTGCACGCAGGCATGTCCTACTCCGAGGCCGTCGACCAGCAGACCTCGCTGGTGCTCTGCAACGAGCCGACGCCAGAACAGGGCAAGGGCTATCAGGCCACGGAGATGGGCATTCCGTTGGTCGAGGACGCTGAGTTCATGCGACTGCTCGATCACGTGCTCGGGGGCAAGGACCTCGAGCAGTTCACGGATCCCACGCTCTCCGGCGACCAGTTCACGCTCTTCTAGGCCGCTCCACAGCAGATCAGCCCGGCGCGGGAGACCCGGCCGGGCTGATCAACTCATGTGAAGCCGAAACTAGCTGAGTGCCTTGGCCTTCAGCGAGTCGTATTCGCCCTGCGAGATGGTGCCCGCGTCGAGCAGTTCCTTGGCGTGTGCGATCTCCTCGGCAGGTGACCGTCCGGCCGCCTGCTTGATGTAGTCGTCGGTCTGCTGCTTGGCCGCAACGGCGGCTTCGTGCGCCCGCACGGACATGCCCTGCCCGCGGAAGATCAGGTAGACCAGCGCCGTGAACCACGGAATCAGGAACAGGAAGATGACCCAGATCGCCTTCACGAAGCCCGAGGTCTTGTGGTCACGCCAGAACAGGTCCGTCAGGATCTGGAATAGCACCAGCAAGTACGCGATCCACGCAAAGATGATCAGGAAGTGCCAGAGGAAATCCCACGTCGAGCCCCAGTTCACGTCTACTCCTTAAACGTATGAATACGCGTCATTTGACGCCGCCGTCAGTTTAGCGGCGGGCTGCGCGATTCACGGCTGAGACTACGGCGCGAAGCGACGCCGTGGTGATGGATGTAGCAATGCCGACGCCCCACACCGTCTTTCCGTCGACCGACGCCTCCACGTAGGCCGCGGCCTGCGCCTCTTCGCCAGACGACATCGCGTGCTCCGAATAGTCGAGCACCGAGACGGCGAAGCCGACCGAGGCAATTGCATCGACGAATGCGGCGAGCGGACCATTGCCCGTACCGACGATCTCCCGCTCGACGCCGTCGACCTTCACCACCGCGGTGATGGTGTCGGTGCCGCCGTCCACCTCGGCCGCGTCGACCTTCTGCCGGATGCGCTCCAACGGCCGGATGGGGCCCAGGTATTCGTCGGCGAAGACATCCCACATCTCCTTGGGCGACACCTCGCCGCCCTCGCCGTCGGTGATCTTCTGGATCGCCTGGCTGAACTCGATCTGCAGCCGTCGGGGCAGGGCCAGGCCGTGGTCGGCCTTCATGATGTAGGCCACCCCGCCCTTGCCGGACTGCGAGTTCACCCGGATCACGGCCTCATACGTGCGGCCGACGTCCTTCGGGTCGATCGGCAGGTACGGCACCTGCCAGAGGATGTCGTCGACGTCCGCATCCGCGTCGTCGGCGCTCACCTTCATCGCATCCAGCCCCTTGTTGATGGCGTCCTGATGGCTGCCGGAGAACGCGGTGTACACCAGATCGCCGCCGTACGGATGCCTTTCGTGCACGGGCAGCTGATTGCAGTACTCGACGGTGCGGCGGATCTCGTCGATGTTGGAAAAGTCGATCTGCGGGTCGACGCCGCGGCTGAACAGGTTCAAGCCCAGCGTCACGATGCAGACGTTGCCCGTCCGCTCGCCGTTGCCGAACAGGCAGCCTTCGATGCGGTCGGCGCCGGCCTGATAGCCCAATTCTGCTGCGGCGACCGCTGTTCCGCGGTCGTTGTGCGGATGCAGGCTGAGGATGATCGAGTCCCGGCGGGCCAGGTTGCGGCTCATCCATTCGATGGAGTCGGCGTAGACGTTCGGGGTGGCCATCTCCACGGTGGCGGGCAGGTTGACGATCAGCGGCCGCTCCGGCGTCGGCTCAATGATGTCCGCGACGGCGTCGCACACCTCCTTCGCGTACTCCAGTTCGGTGCCCGTGTAGGACTCCGGCGAGTACTCGAAACGCCATTGCGTGCCAGGGTGTTTCGCGGCTTCGGCCACGCACATCTTGGCGCCGTCGGTGGCGATGGCCTTGACGGCCTCGCGATCGGCGCGGAACACCACGCGGCGCTGCAGGATTGACGTCGAGTTGTAGAAGTGGACGATCGCCTTCGGTGCGCCGGCACACGCCTCGAACGTCCGCTCGATCAATTCGGGCCTGCACTGCGTCAGCACCTGAATGGTCACGTCGTCGGGGATCGCGCCCTCGGTGATGATCTCGCGGACGAAGTCGAAGTCGGTCTGGCTCGCCGACGGGAAGCCGACCTCGATCTCCTTGTAGCCCATGCGGACCAGCAGATCGAACATGCGCCGCTTGCGTTCCGGGCTCATCGGGTCGATCAGGGCCTGGTTGCCATCGCGCAGGTCGACAGCGCACCACATTGGTGCGGTTTCGACGACCTTGTCCGGCCAAGTGCGGTCGGGCACCGTGACGGGTTCTACTTCTGCGGCGAAGGGTCGGTACCTGCTCACCGGCATGGACGTCGCGCGCTGCGTGTTCCATGCGGGCTGGCCGACGTTGGGATCACCGGATGGTGTGTTGATGGTGCGCGCCGACGTATAGGCGTCGATCGAAGGTGCGACTGGGGTGGTGGGGTTGTTCATGGTTCCTGCTCCGGACTGTCTAAGTGGGACCTTTGGAAAGGTCGACCGGCGCAACACGAACCCCCGCGACGGGAGGCCGGTCTAGATCAGACCCCGCCGCGGCATCCGAGGAGGAGCAACCGCTGCACGTTGGTCACTGTACTCCGCGATGGCCCGGGTCCAAAACCCCGATCAGACTAGGCCCGGCCTGCGGTGATGACCATGTCGATCATCCAAACCAGGACGTCGGCCGCCTGCTCGGACTCCAATTGGCCGAGCACGCCGTCCGGGATGCTTGGGTCGATCACGGCGAAAGCCGAGCCGTCGATGCTCGGGGCCACCCACAGCCGCGCCACGCCGTGTGCGCTGAGCCGCTCGGTGAACGGTCGCTCGTCGTGCTCGCCGAGCGACGTGACCCATTCGACGCCGGGGTGGTCGCCGCCGAGACCCGAGCCCGCGGTGTCTCCGCCGAGGCGTGCGTGTTCACGCGAGGACGCGAGGCGGGCGATCAGCTCGGCCGCAGCGACAGCCGCCTGATGAGAGGCGAACCCCCCGATGCGACTCCACCCTTCACCGACGTCGGCAGCGATGTCGAATGCGCCGTGATCGGGGAGTCCGACGATGACCAGGCCGACATCGGTGTAGTGGTCGCCTTCCTTCACGCTGAAGGACCACTGGCCGATCGTGAGCTGCGAATCGGTCATCGGCTACACCTGCGAATCGGGGAAGGCGATCACCGAAAGGAAGCGGATCGGTACCTGGACGAGATCGACTGGGCCATGGGCGCCCTCGCCGTCGAGCTGTAGCGAATCGCCGGGATGCATGCGGTACACCGACCGGCTGTGGCCGTAGTCCATCACACCCTCGAGCATGTAGATGAACTCCGTGCCCGGATGCTGAAAGAGCGGGTAGGTGGCGCTCGTGGCCGACAAGGTGACGTGCAGACATTCGAGCCTCTTGTGCTCGCCGCGGAGGGAGCCGAGGAGTTGGTACTCGTGACCTTCCTTGGTGCCGTTGCGGACGATCTGCGCGCCCGTGCCCTCCTTGACGAAGGCTGCGGGTCGCTCGACGTCGGCGCCGCGGAAGAGGCTGGTCACCGGAACGTCGAAACCCTTCGCGAGCAGCGCGAGCGTCGCCAGGCTGCAGGACGTCTGAGCGTTCTCGATCTTGCTCATCATGGCCTTGGAGATGCCGACGCGCTCCGCCATGTCTGCGACGGTGAGGCCTTGCTGTTGGCGGAGTTGGCGGACGTTGCGCCCGATGGCGGCCTCGAGCTCTGCGTCGTCCACGGGTTCACGCGGGTCGCGGTCGCGGGCGGTGCCGGATTCGTTGCGAAGCAGCGGGATGTCGCTCATCGGAATCCTGTCTAGCGCATTTCGCCCGCACCGACGTACGGATACGGCGTCTTGAGCAGCTCGCCCTCGGCGAACCGCGAGAGCCGGAAGTCGGTCTCCGGGATCCGTGGATCGGAGCTGCGCCCGTCGACCACCAGGTCGGCGACCAACTTGCCTACCGCGGGGGCGATCTTGAAGCCGTGCCCGCTGAAGCCCGCGGCCACGACGAGCCCGTCGAGCTGGGTGAGCGATATCACCGGATTCCAGTCCGGCGTCACGTCGTAACAGCCCGCGTAGCTGCCCGTGATCGCGGCGTCGGCGAAGCCGGGGAAGCGCGTGCTCACCCGGTCGACGGTGACGTCGACGAATTCGTCGGTGGCCCGGTTGAGGTAGTCGTCGGGATCGGCGTCCTGAACGTGGGAGAGGTCGCTGTTGCCGAACAGCACTTCACCGTTCGGCTCCGGTCGAATGTATTGCAGGGAAACGAGATCGGAAAAGACGGGCAGCCCGCTGATGGCCTCCTTCGGCACTCCGGGAGCGACCATCACCAGCTGCTCGCGCACCACGCGAATCGGCACATCGATGCCGTAGGGCGCCAGTAGAGGTCTTGTCCACACGCCCGTGGCGACGACGACCGTGCCTGCGGCTACCTCGGTGCCGTCAGACAGCCGCACACCCGTCGCCCGGTCGCCGTCGAGCAGCAGCTCCGTCATTGCGGTGCCCTGCCGGACGCGCACCCCGGCAGCTCGCGCCGCGACCGCGAGTGCCTGCGCGGTCTGGTACGCGTCGCCGAACCCGCCGCGTGGCTCGAATGCGAAGGCGGCGAACGGCGAAAGGTCCGCGAACGGCCACATTCTGGCCGCCTCGACGGCGTCGAGCTCCTCGGTCTGCACCCCGACCGCGCGCTGGGCGGCCAGGCTCTTGCGCAGCGATTCGACGTTCGGTTCGCCGACGCCCACGACGTAACCCTGCTGCCGGAAGCCGATGTCGTGGCCGAACAGTGTCTCGGCATGCTCGAACACCTCGAGTCCGACGGTGGCCATCGCGGCCAGCGAGCTCACCCCGTAGTGGCACCGCACGATTCCGGAGGACTTGCCCGTCATCCCCGAGCCGACGGTATTGCGTTCGACGACGAGCACGTCGGTGACACCGCGCTCGGCCAGCGCCCACGCCGTCGCCGCACCTTCGATACCGCCGCCGACGATGACGACGTCCGCCGTCGCGCTCACGACCCAGGGATCCAGTCGGTCCCCGCCAACGGCACCCGCGCCATCGCGGCCGCCTCGATGGTGACGGCGACCAGGTCCTCGGGCTCGAGGTGGCGCACGTGCGACTTGCCGCAGGCCCGCGCGATGGTCTGGGCCTCCATAGTCAACACCCGCAGATAGTTGGCCAGCCGCCTGCCGCCCTCGACAGGATCGAACCGGGCGGCCAGCTCGGGATCCTGCGTGCTGATGCCCGCGGGGTCGGTGCCGTCCTGGAAGTCGTCGAAGAAACCTGCTGCGCTGCCAAGCTTTTCGTACTCGGCGGCATGGCGCGGGTGGTTATCACCCAACGCGATGAGTGCGGCCGTGCCGATCGCGACGGCGTCTGCGCCCAACGCGAGCGCCTTCGCCACGTCGGCTCCGTTGCGGATGCCGCCCGACACGATCAGCTGGACTTCGCTCTTCCCGGCCGCCCCGCTGCGGTGCACGCCCAGTTCGGCGAGCGCCTGGACTGCCTGGGGAACGGCGGCCAGCGTCGGGATTCCGACGTGTTCGATGAACACTTCCTGGGTGGCGGCGGTGCCGCCCTGCATGCCGTCGACCACCACCACGTCGGCGCCGGCATGCACGGCCAGCTTGACGTCGTAGTACGTTCTGGTCGCGCCGACCTTGACGTAGATCGGCTTCGCCCAGTCCGTCAACTCGCGCAGCTCGTTGATCTTGATGGTGAGATCGTCGGGCCCTGTCCAATCCGGATGCCGACACGCCGAGCGCTGGTCGATGCCTTGCGGCAAGGTGCGCATTCCGGCGACGCGTTCGGAGATCTTCTGGCCCAACAGCATTCCGCCACCGCCGGGTTTGGCGCCCTGGCCAAGCACCACCTCGATGGCGTCGGCCTTGCGAAGGTCGTCGGGGTTCATCCCGTACCGCGACGGAAGATACTGGTACACCAGGTACTTGCTCTGGCCGCGCTCTTCGGGGGTCATGCCGCCGTCGCCGGTGGTGGTCGATGTGCCCACCGCACTCGCGCCGCGGCCCAGCGCCTCCTTCGCGGGTCCCGACAGCGCACCGAACGACATGCCCGCGATGGTTACCGGAATATCAAGGTGCAGCGGATGTTTGGCGTTTCTGGCACCGAGCACCACATCGGTGTCGCAACGTTCGCGGTAGCCCTCCAACGGGTACCGGGACATCGACGCGCCAAGGAACAGGAGATCGTCGAAGTGGGGGAGCGGCCGCTTGGCGCCCCAGCCACGGATGTCGTAGATACCGGTTTCGGCCGCCCGTTGGATCGCGGCGATGGTGGCTCGGTCGAACGTCGCGGACTCGCGAAGGCCCAAGCGGGCGCGGTCATCTGCCGTAATCATCAGTAGCTTCCTGCATTGTCGACGTGGAAGTGATAGAGCTGCCGAGCCGACCCGTACCGTGTGTACGAGGCGGTGTCGTCCTCCCCGAAACCTGCGGCCTTGAGCAGCCGTCCGAGTTCCTCATGATGTTCGGCACGCATTTCCTTGGCGACGCAGTCCGCGCCAAGCGACGCCACGTCCCCGCGCACGTAGATCTTGGCCTCGTAGAGCGAGTCGCCAAGTGCGTCACCCGCATTGCCGCGCACGACGAGGCACCCGGCCTGAGCCATGAAGGCGCTCATGTGCCCGATGTCGCCGCCGACGACGATGTCGACACCCTTCATCGAGATGCCACACCGGGCCGCGGCACTCCCTTCGATGACCAGCAGTCCGCCGTGGGCGGTAGCGCCTGCGGACTGGGACGCGTTGCCCTTGACCCACACGACGCCGCTCATCATGTTCTCTGCGACGCCGGTGCCCGCGTTGCCGTCGATGACGATCTCGGCCTGCTGGTTCATGCCCGCGGCGTAGTAGCCGACGTGCCCGGCGATCGTGACCTTCACCGGAGCGTCCAGTCCGACGGCGACATTGTGCCCACCCGCGGGATGGTCGATCACGAACTCGCCGTTGAGGTTCGGCGCGTGCAGGGCCGCACTGACCTCGCGCAGCGGCGTGACGTCGAGGTCGTAGCTCGTCAACGCCGCCATGCGTAGACCACCTCCGGCTCCGGTTCCCAGATAGCAGCCCGCTCGACGCCGGGCAGCCCCGCCAGCGCGCGGTACTCGCTGCCCATCGCGACCCAGTCGGCGGTCTCGGCGATGACGGCGGGCTTGCAGGCGATCGCGTCGCGCACCACGGCGAACGAATCCCGGTTGGACACCAGCAGGGTGTAGAAGCCATCAAAGGTGGCGCATAGCTCCTTCAATGCGGTCTCCACGTCGCGGCCCTCGGCCAGTCGGCTCGCTACGAAGCGAGCGCCGACCTCGGTGTCGTTCTCACTGTCGAATCGCACACCGCCGGCTTGTAATTCACGTCGGATGGTGGCGTGGTTGGCGAAGGAGCCGTTGTGCACCAGACACTGTTCGGGCCCGACGGCATACGGGTGGGCGCCAGACGGCGTCACCGCCGATTCGGTGGCCATCCTGGTGTGCCCGACGCCTTGCCAGCCCTGAGCCTTGGCCAGCCCCCACGACTCGGTCAGCGTCGCGGGGTCTCCGACCCCCTTGAGTACGGCCAGCTCGGATCCGAATCCGGCTACCAGCGCGCCTGGGTAGGCGGTCCTGGCCGCGGCCAACAGGTCTTCCGAGGCGATGTCTGCGGTCACCAGCTTGATGTCACCGATCGTGGCGACGTCGACTTCGAACGTGGAACCGATTGACCTGCTGATGGTTTCGGGATCGTCGTCGATGGACAGCAGCGATACGCATCCGCGCCCCGGCGGCGTCCACACCGGGTCGCCGTACACCGCGACACCTGCCGAATCGCTCCCGCGGTTGGACATCTCGCAGAGCATGCCGGTGAGCAGTTCGCCGAGCCGTGGATACAGCTCGGGTGTGCGCAAGTGCAATCCCACGATGCCGCACATCGCTTGGCTCCTTTCCTCGTTGATTTGCGGTGTTTGAGGAGCGCTGAGCGCGACTGAAACTCCACAAATCGCTAAAAGGCGGTCAGGTACTGCTCGACTTCCCACGGGCTGACCGTGCTGTGGTAGGTGAAGAATTCGTCGCGCTTGAGGTTGGCGTAGTAGCCCGCCACTCCGTCGCCTTCGGCGTCGAGCACCCCGGTGATCACCTGGTCGCCCTCGAGCTCGTCGACCGCATGGAGCAGCGTCGGTGGCAGCGCAGCACGGTCGGCGGCGGCGCCCAGTGCGCCTGGATCGACGCTGCGTTTGATGCCGTCGATGCCCGCGCCCAACGCCGCGGCGATCGCGAGGTAGGGGTTGGCCGATCCGTCCCCGCCGCGCAGCTCGACGCGTTGGTCGTCGGGCACGCGGATGTAGTGCGTCCGGTCGTTGCCACCATAGGTGGGTTGCCTAGGCGCCCAGGACGCGCCGGACGTGGTGGTCAGCGCGCCGGTTCGCTTGTACGAGTTGACCGTTGGGCCGACGACCGCCTGCAATGCGGAGGCGTGATCGAGGATGCCGCCGATGAACGAATACGCGGTTGGCGAAAGACCAAGGCCACGTTCGTCGGAACCGTCGGGGAAGACGGGTTGGCCGCCGCTGGTCAACGAGAGGTGCAGGTGCAGACCGCTTCCGGTGCGGTCGGCGAACGGCTTGGGCATGAACGTCGCGATCATGCCGCGCTCGGCGGCGATCATCGACAACAGGTAGCGCAGCGTGATCACGCGGTCGGCGGTGGTGAGCGCGTCGGCGAACTGGAAGTTCTGCTCGAACTGCCCGTTGCCGTCCTCGTGGTCGTTGGCGTAGTTGGACCAGCCGAGTGAGTTCATCGCCGACGAGACGGTGGTCAGGTGGTCGTACATCCGGGTAACCCCGCGGGCGTCGTAACAGGGCTGCGCGGCGGTGTCGTCGGTGTCGGCCGTGGCGAGGCTGCCGTCGGGGTTTCGGGTCAGCAGGAAGTACTCGACCTCCGCGCCGACCCAGGGTTCGAAGCCGGCGTCTGCGGCGCGCTGGATCAGCGACTTGAGGATGACCCGCGGCGCGTACGGCCACGGCTTTCCCTCGACGTGCGGATCGCAATGCACGATCGCCAACCCCTCCTTGATGAAGGGGATCGGGGTGAAGGAGGCAGGGTCGGGGAGCGCCATGATGTCCGGGTCCTTGGGCTCCTGCCCGATGGCGCCGACGGCGTATCCGGCGAAGCCGACGCCGTCTGTCGCAAGCAAGTCGATGGCTTCGACCGGCACCAGTTTGGCGCAGGGCTTGCCCCGCAGATCGACGAAAAGCGCAAGGATGAACCGTGTTTCGGCATCGTGTGCGAGGTCCGCGAGTTTGGTGGGGGCCATGTGTCCTGTCTCCTATTGGGAATCAAAGTATCACAGGGGGAAACTCGTCGCAGCGCGAGCAACCCCGACCGGCGCGGGGCGAAGCGCGCCGATCGGGGTTGGTCTTAGGCAGGCTGGAGTTCGTACGCCGCGTCGCGGTGCAGCTTGGCGTCGATACCCGTCTCCTCGTCCTCGGCGGCCACTCGGATGCCCATCGTCTTCTTGATGGCGAAGGCGATGATGAGCGCGATCGTGAACGAATAGACCATCACTGCGCCTGCGGCCACGGCCTGGCGCCACAGCTGGTCGAAGCCGCCGCCGTAGAAGAGCCCGTTGACCTTGCTCGGCATGCCCTCGCTGGCGAGGAAGCCGATCAGCAAGGTGCCGATGACACCGCCGACGAGGTGCACGCCGACGACGTCGAGCGAGTCGTCGTAGCCGAACTTCGACTTGAGCCCCACTGCGAACGGGCAGATCGCACCGGCGATCAGGCCAAGGATGATGGCGCCGACGGGGGTGACCGCACCACACGCCGGGGTGATGGCGACCAGGCCGGTGATGGCCCCGGCCGCGGCGCCGACACCGGTGACGTGTCCGTCCTTGAGCTTCTCGACCGCCAGCCAGGCCAGGGTGGCGGCACAGGTCGCCACGAACGTCGTGACCATGACGATGGCCGCGGAGTTACCCGCGGCCAGCGCCGAGCCGCCGTTGAATGCATACCAACCGGCCCACAGCAGGCCCGCGCCCAGCAGCGTCAGCGGCACGTTGTGCGGCTTGCGCAGCGTGCCCCAACTCGCGGACTTGCCGAGCACGATCGCGACGGCGAGGGCGGCGGCGCCTGCGTTGATGTGAACCGCGGTGCCACCTGCGAAGTCGACCGCCTTCAGGTTGTTGGCGATCCAGCCGCCGACCGCGTCGGGCGTCACGACGCCGTTGAAGGCGAACACCCAGTGCGCGACGGGGAAGTACACCAGCACCGCCCAGAGGCCCGCGAAGACCATCCACGCGCTGAACTTCATCCGGTCGGCCGCCGCACCCGAGACCAGGGCGACGGTGATGGCCGCGAACAAGGCCTGGAACAGAGCGAACAGACTGACTTGCAGGCCTGCGATGGTGGTCTGCGTCTCCAGCAGGTCCTTCATCCCCGCGAACTCGGTGATGCTGCCGACGAAGCCGCCGTGCGAGGTGCCGAATGTCATCGAGAAGCCGAACAGCACCCACAACACGCCGACGAGCGCCGCCGCGCCGAACGTCATCATCATCATGTTGGTCGAGCTCTTGACCGAGACCATGCCGCCGTAGAACAGCGCAAGCCCGGGAATCATCAGCGTGAGGCCAATGATGCAACACAGCATGAATGCCGTGGTTCCTGTATCCATCAACAACTCCTGGAGTGGTGCGGTCCCCCTTGGGACCGATCACTGGCAGTAACCAATGTTTCTGTTACGTAGACAGGATTGCGAGGTTGCTGTGATGTAAACAGCGCCGACGCCCGACGATCGAATCGACTGTGTCAGCATCTAGGCGTGAAACGAGTGCGGCCACTGACGACCGTGGTGGTGTTGGTGGCCATCGTCGTAGCAGCCGGGGTCTGGTGGCTGTTCTTCCGCGGGCCGTCCTCAGCGCAATGCGCTCCCGTGCAAGAACTGCTGTCGTTCAACAAGACTCAGATCGACGCCATGAACGCCAAAACTCACGTCCCCGCACCCAGGTCCCATGAGGCGGCGACCGAGCCCAGCGCACTCGACTACCAAGCCTGGGCGGACGGGCTCGCCGATCGGGCGGCCAAGGTCACCTCGCCCGAGCTTGCAGGCCAGGCGACCGAGGTGGCGCACACCGCGGATCGACTCGTCCGAGCCCGGATCGACTTCGACGCTCAGAGCGCGCACACCGCTCCCGGGGCCGCGCCGCCCCCGGCGGCGATGGCGGTCGCCGCGTTCAACGACGAGTTCGAAGCGCGGGTCAAACAGCTGGCGACGACGTGCTCGTCGTGACTCCGGCTCCCGGGGCGACGCGCTCGGTACCCTGACCGCGTGTGCACACGGGTGGTCTACCTCGGAACCGATGATCGCGTCGTCACCGGTCGTTCGATGGACTGGAAACTGGAGCTCGGGACCAATCTCTATGCCCTGCCCAAGGGTGTGAAGCGCAACGGGCAGGCCGGCCCGGAGTCCGTCGAGTGGACCGCCAAGTACGGGAGCGTCGTCGCGACGGGCTACGACATCTGCACCACCGACGGACTCAACGAGGCCGGGCTGGCCGTCAACCTGCTGTGGCTGGCGGAATCGGAGTATCCGTCCGACACCGCCGGCGGGCCTGCCGTCTCGATCGCGATTTGGGGCCAGTACGTGCTGGACAACTTCGCGTCGGTCGCCGAGGCGGTATCCGCCTTGACCGCGACGCCGCTGCGGGTGGCCAGCCTCGAGGTCCCTGGCGAAGAACGGCTCGCGACGCTGCACCTGGCGATGTCGGATCCGTCCGGCGACAGCGCCATCGTCGAGTACATCGGCGGGCAGCAGGTGATCCACCACGGCAGGCAGTACCAGGTGATGACGAACTCGCCGGTCTTCTCGAAGCAGCTCGCGATCACGGAGTACTGGGAGGAGATCGGCGGAACCGTGATGCTCCCCGGCACCAACCGCGCTGCCGACCGGTTCGTGCGCGCGTCGTTCTACGTGAACGCGGTTCCCAAGACCGACGACCCGCTGCTGGCGACCGCGTCGGTGTTCAGCGTCGTGCGCAACGCGTCCGTGCCCTACGGGATCACGACGGCCGACGAGCCGAACATCTCGACCACGCGCTGGCGCACGGTCATAGACCACAAGGATCGCCGTTACTTCTTCGAGTCGGCGTTGTCGCCCAACACGTTCTGGGTGGAATTGAAGAACATCGACTTCGCCGAGGGCGCCCCGGTCTTGAAGCTCAGCCTCGGCAAGGGGGAGGAGACCATCTACGCCGGCGACGCCAGTTCGAAGTTCGAGAAGGCCGAGCCGTTCTCGTTCCTGGGCATTCCGGCTTAGAAGGTGGCAGACCGTCCCCACCGGCCGGTGTATGCGACGTCCTTCAACGGCAGCCGCTCACGCGCCGTCGCATCGCGCTCGATGAGCTTCTGGTCGGCGGACGCGTAGTCGCCAAGCGTGCCGACCGCGACCACGGCCAACGGGCGCACGCCCTCGGGGATGTCGAACGCCTCCCGCGCCGCGTCGGGTTGGAAGCCTGCCATCGGGTGCACGACCAGTTCACGCGACACCGCCTCGACGGTCAGCTGTGCGATGGCGGCTCCCGCGTCGACGGCCGAATAGAGCGCCGTCCTCTCGTCGGGCCCCTCGTCGGCGCACACCAGGATCAGGGCGCCCGCGGCCTGGGCGTAGGCGTTGCCTCGCTTCAGCGTCTCGGCCAGCGCATTGAAGGTGTCGTCGCCCCGGAATCCGACCACGAAACGGACGGGCTGGCGGTTTCCCCAGGTCGCAGCCCAACGCGCCGCCTCCAACAGCGCCATGAGCTGCGCGCCGGTCACCACCGCGTCGGGGTCGAACACGCGTGGGCTCCAACGCGCCGCAAGGTGGGGGTGGATCGGCACGGACGTGTCGGCCGACCGGTCGTCATGCATGGTGATCCACGCTACGGACGTGAGGAAAAACCGCGTGCGCAGACCCCTTATCCTTGGTGGGAACTCCAGGCCGTCCAAAATTGGGCTCAGAAAGGCGAACAGTGGCGCTCGTCGTGCAGAAGTACGGCGGATCTTCGGTGTCTGACGCCGACCGGATCCGCCGCGTCGCCGAGCGCATCGTCGACACCAAGAAGGCGGGCAACGACGTCGTCGTCGTGGTTTCTGCGATGGGTGACACCACCGACGATCTGCTCGACCTCGCCCGTCAGGTAAGTCCGGCGCCGCCTGCCCGCGAGATGGACATGCTGCTGACCTCCGGTGAGCGCATCTCCAACGCCCTGGTCGCGATGGCCATCCACACCCTGGGTGCGCAGGCGCGGTCGTTCACCGGATCGCAGGCGGGCGTCATCACCACCGGCACGCATGGCAACGCCAAGATCATCGACGTCACGCCGGGACGGCTGCGAGCCGCGCTGGACGAAGGGCTGATCGTGTTGGTCGCCGGCTTCCAGGGCGTCAGCCAGGACAGCAAGGACGTCACCACGCTGGGCCGCGGAGGTTCGGACACCACTGCAGTAGCGCTGGCCGCCGCACTGAACGCCGACGTCTGCGAGATCTACACCGACGTCGACGGCGTCTTCACTGCGGACCCCCGCATCGTGCCCAACGCGCGCCACCTGGACACCGTCAGCTTCGAGGAGATGCTCGAGATGGCGGCGGCCGGCGCCAAGGTGCTGATGCTGCGGTGCGTGGAATACGCTCGCCGCTACGACGTTCCGATACACGTCCGGTCGTCGTATTCCGACAAGCCTGGCACGCTCGTCAAAGGATCGATGGAGGACATTCCCATGGAAGACGCCATCCTCACCGGAGTCGCTCACGACCGCGGCGAGGCGAAGGTCACCGTCGTCGGGTTGCCCGACGTTCCGGGCTACGCCGCCAGGGTGTTTCGCGCCGTCGCCGATGCGGACGTCAACATCGACATGGTGCTGCAGAACATCTCCAAGATCGAGGACGGCAAGACCGACATCACGTTCACCTGCTCGCGGGAGAGCGGACCAGGCGCAGTGGAGAAGCTGGCTTCCCTGCAAGCCGAGATCGGCTTCAGTGCAGTGCTTTACGACGATCACATCGGCAAGGTGTCATTGATCGGCGCAGGCATGCGCAGCCACCCCGGCGTCACCGCCACCTTCTGTGAGGCGCTCGCCCGCGTCGGGGTGAACATCGACCTCATCTCGACCTCGGAGATCCGAATCTCGGTGCTCGTCAAGGACACTGAGTTGGACAAGGCCGTCATGGCCCTGCACGAGGCCTTCGGGTTGGGCGGCGACGAGGAAGCGATGGTTTACGCGGGAACGGGCATTTAAATGGTCAATGTAGGTGTAGTCGGCGCGACCGGACAGGTCGGCCAGGTGATGCGGAAGCTGCTGGAGGAACGCGACTTTCCCGCGACGTCGGTGCGGTTCTTCGCCTCGGCGCGTTCGCAGGGCAAGAAGTTGCCGTTCCGCGGTCAGGAAATCGAGGTCGAGGACGCCGAGACCGCCGACCCGGCTGGTCTGGACATCGCGTTGTTCTCCGCGGGTGCCACCATGTCGCGCGTTCAAGCGCCGAGGTTTGCCGCGGCAGGAGCCGTCGTCATCGACAACTCGTCCGCGTGGCGCAAGGATCCCGACGTGCCACTGGTCGTGTCGGAGGTCAACTTCGAGCGAGACGCAGGTGTTCGTCCCAAGGGCATCATCGCCAACCCCAACTGCACCACCATGGCCGCGATGCCGGTCCTCAAGGTGCTGCACGACGAGGCGCAGCTGACCCGGATGATCGCCTCGACGTACCAAGCGGTTTCGGGCAGCGGGCTCGCCGGTGTCGAGGAGCTGTTCGGGCAGGCCCGCGCGGTCGTCGAGGACAGCGAGCAGCTGGTGCACGACGGGTCCGCACTGACGTTCCCGGCGCCCAACAAGTACGTCGCACCCATCGCGTTCAACGTGGTGCCGCTGGCCGGTTCGCTGGTTGACGACGGCTCCGGCGAGACCGACGAAGACCAGAAGCTGCGCAACGAGAGCCGCAAGATCCTCGGCATCCCCGAGCTGCTCGTCAGCGGAACGTGTGTGCGGGTGCCGGTGTACACCGGACACTCGCTGTCCATCAACGCCGAATTCGCCAGGCCCATCTCGCCTGACCGGGCCCGAGAACTTCTCGATGGCGCCCCCGGCGTGGTGCTCGTCGACGTGCCGACGCCGCTGGCCGCCGCGGGCATCGACGATTCGCTGGTCGGCCGGATCCGGCAGGACCCGGGCGTGCCCGACGGGCGTGGGCTGGCCTTGTTCGTCTCTGGTGACAACCTGCGAAAGGGCGCGGCGCTCAACACGATTCAGATCGCCGAGCTACTCGCCGCCCAACTCTGAGCCTCAGGCCGCCGAGTGTCGACTTGTGTCATGCGGATCGGTGGTTCGGCGTGGCGGTAACCCACGTTCGGCGGGTGGTGGCGGTGCTGCTCGGTGTCGTGCTGCTGCCCGTGGCCGTCGCCCGCGCCGATCCGCCCGCCCCCATACCGCAACCGGTGTTGCCGCCGTTGCCGCTGGGTGCGGCGATGCGGATCGGTCCGATCGCCGGAACTGGCACGCCGACAAGGGATTACGGGGTTGGTGCCACGGATCTCTGTGAATTCATGGAGTTCCCCAGCGGCCTGCTGCAAGTCTGTGGCGACAGCTTCGCGGGGCAGGGCGTGGCATTCGGCCCGCACTTCTCGCCGATCGCGTTGCACGTCGACACGGACTCCGTGGACGAGCCAACCGGCGTGCGGTACGACGGCGTCATGGGCACCGACAAGCCGCTGCTGGCCGACCCGACGCCACCCGCCTCGTCGCAGTTGCCCGCGGGCATCATCGCGATCAACCGCGAGAACTACATGTTGGTGACCACTACCAAGGACCTGGTGCCTGCGTCGTCGCGGCTGGTGAAGGCTGTGTCCTACCAAGGTAATTGGCCGACGGTGCCCAAGTCCGAACGTCCCGCGGCCTACGCGGGCGGGCGGCAGTCTCAGATCAGCGGGTACTACGACCCCATCCCCACCGTCGACTCACCCAGCGGTTGGGTCTACATCGTGGCCAACAACTTCGACCGCAGCGCGCCCGTGGACCTGTATCGGGTCACGCCGCAGAAGTTCACCGACCGATCCAGCTGGCAGGGCTGGTCCGGGGTGCCGGGAGGCGGCTGGAACAAGGCACCGACACCCCTGTGGCCGGATCAGGTCGGGGAAATGAGTGTGCGCCAGATCGACGGCAAGACGGTGCTGAGTTATTTCAACGGAACCACCGGGAACATGGAAGTGCGCGTCGCCGACGACCCGACGAAGCTCGGCACGGCGCCGGTGACGACGGTGGTGTTCGCGACGGACTGGCCCGCGCAACCCGACGAGTTGCCGCCGCCCGAAGACAACCGGTTGGCCCAACCGTACGGGGGTTACCTTTCGCCGGGATCGACGCTTGACGAGTTGCGCGTCTTCATAAGTCAGTGGAATACGTTGCCGCGGGCCGACAATGCTCCGTATCGCGTCATTCAATATGCGGTGAACCCGTTCAAGCCATAGCCAGCAGGGTTTTTGCGGCGTCCGGGTCCGGTCAGCGAGCTTCGGTTCAAGTCCAGACGCAGCGCGGCCGGTATGTCGGACCCAATGCCTAGCATTCGCAGTCCTAGAACTCCAATAGCCCTAGGAGACGTCGCATGGACTTCAAGGTCAACAAGGATGGCATGAGCGAACTGCAACGCCAGCTGGAGGAGCAGTTCTCCGCGGGCGTACAGGTGTCGTTGGGCGGTTCCGAGGAAGACGCGATCCAAAGCATTAAGGACCAGATCGTCGGTATGGGTGCGATCCCCAATGACGCCGAGGTCAAGCAATTGGTGCGCAATGTCCGCAACCTTTAGTGCGGTGGGGCAGGCGTCGTGCTGCTTGGGCTCTTTAGCTTGATGCCTGCGCAAGCTTGGGTGACGTTGATCGTCGGCGGCGTACAACGTGGGCTTTCGAGCGCACCTTCAGCGTCAATGACGCCGAAGCCGGGCTCGGCTGGAAAGTGCTCGGCACGTTGGTTGGCTCTAGACTGGCGACTAAGGACGATTCCGACATCGTGCAGGTAATGGCAGAGCATGTAGCACTGGGCGAGCTCGAGTAGGAGGACTGCGATGGCAACGAGCAGCCGGCAAGAGCAGCGCAGCGAGGCCGTACGCAAGGAGGCCGCCAAGGCGGCCGTAGCGGCCAGTGAAAAGACGGGTCGCCCGGTCGATCCGAGGGTGGAGAAACTCGCGCGCGGTTGAATGCTGACGCTGCTCAAGAGTCAGCATCTGACTCTTGAGGCTGTTGGCCTCGTCGCTCGCGCTGTTGCCGCCGCCGGCGCTATTCTCGCTGCGGCCAAGAGATTTGAACGTAGCGCGATTGTTGTGCCGTGCACTGCAACGGCGCGTGAGGCCCTCCAGGGGGACGCCGCGTCGGGCCAGATGCCGAATCGCCACGCAGCCAAGTTCCAGCCCCGCCCGGGATGAGATTCGTGGACGGTTTCGAACGACTGCTCGCCCGCATTGGGTTCTGATGAGACTTCGTCGGTTTCCCTTCGCTCCGTCCACCGAGCAGGCATGGTGCTCCTGAAGCGGGCGCCCGCCCACTGACCACACTTCACTCGAGTTCGGCCCGCCATCGTGTTCGGTGGCGGGCCGAACGACTGCATGGGGCCAGCGCTCAAATCGTCGCGAAGTTTTTTCTTGACTCATTCCAGAAAGGGGCTAACCTCAGGGACGTGGGTCAGGACGGGGACTTTCGGCAGATGTTGGCCGATGCCGCACTCCGCGTCACCCGTCCGCGGATGGCCGTGCTGAGCGCGGTCTATTCGCATCCCCATGCCGACACGGATTCGCTCATCCGCGCCGTGCGGCGCGACCACCCCGAAGTGTCACACCAGACGGTCTACGACTCGCTCAATGCGTTGACCGCGGCCGGCCTGGTGCGACGAATCCAGCCTTCCGGTTCCGTGGCTCGCTATGAGTCCCGGGTCGCAGACAACCACCACCACGTCGTGTGCCGGGCGTGTGGTGTCATCGCCGACGTCGACTGCGCCGTCGGTGATGCCCCTTGCCTGGTCGCGTCCGACGACAACGGTTTCACGATCGACGAGGCCGAAGTCATCTACTGGGGCTTGTGCCCCGACTGCTCGACGTCACACATTTCGGGATCACGCCCGTGATCACAGCCCGATTCACCACTCCCGAAAGGAAATACAGTGTCTGAGGAAACGAGCCCCCCAATCGGAGCGGCTCAGACGGAGCCGCTCGAAGGCGGTTGCCCGATCGCCATCAAGCCGCCCGTCGAGGGTGGCAGTAACCGTGACTGGTGGCCCAATGCGGTCAACCTCAAGATCTTGCAGAAGAACCCTCCGGCCATCGACCCGACCGACGAGGGCTACGACTACCGCGAGGCCGTCAAGTCGCTCGATTTCGAGGCCTTCGAGCGCGATTTCGATGCGCTGCTGACCGATTCGCAGGACTGGTGGCCCGCCGACTTCGGCCATTACGGTCCGCTGTTCGTCCGGATGTCGTGGCACGCCGCAGGCACCTACCGGGTGGAGGATGGCCGCGGTGGCGGCGGGCGCGGTATGCAGCGCTTCGCCCCGCTGAACAGCTGGCCCGACAACGTCAGCCTGGACAAGGCGCGCCGCCTGCTGTGGCCGCTCAAGAAGAAGTACGGCAAGAAGATCTCGTGGTCCGACCTGATCGTCTACGCAGGCAACCGGGCCCAGGAGCAGATGGGGTTCAAGACCGCCGGTTTCGCCTTCGGCCGCCCCGACTTCTGGGAGCCCGAGGAGGACATCTACTGGGGCGCCGAGCACGAGTGGCTGGGCTCCCAGGATCGGTACGCCGGTTCCGGCGGTGACCGCACCAAGCTGGAGAACCCGCTCGGCGCAAGCCATATGGGTCTGATCTACGTCAATCCCGAAGGCCCCGAAGGTCAGCCGGATCCGGCGGGCTCCGCCATCGACATCCGCGAGACGTTCGGCCGGATGGCGATGAACGACATCGAGACCGCCGCGCTGATCGTGGGTGGCCACACCTTCGGCAAGACGCACGGTGCCACTGACATCGAGAACGGGGTGGAGCCTGAAGCAGCCCCGCTGGAGCAGCTGGGCCTGGGCTGGAGTAATCCTGGCGTCGGCAACGAGACCGTCAGCAGCGGTCTCGAGGTGACCTGGACCCACACGCCCACCAAGTGGGACAACTCGTTCCTGGAGATCCTCTACGGCAACGAGTGGGAGCTGACCAAGAGCCCTCAGGGCGCCAACCAGTGGAAGCCCAAGGACGGGGGCTGGGCCAACTCGGTGCCGCAGGCCCAAGGCACGGGCAAGACCCACCCGTCGATGCTGACCAGCGACCTGGCGCTGCGGGTGGACCCGATCTACGGGCCGATCACCCGCCGCTGGCTGGATCACCCGGAGGAGCTGGCCGAGGAGTACGCCAAGGCCTGGTTCAAGCTGCTGCACCGTGACCTGGGGCCCGTCGTGCGTTACCTCGGGCCGCTGGTGCCCAAGCAGACCTGGCTGTGGCAGGACATCATCCCGGCGGGCACACCGCTGTCGGATGCTGAAGTCACGACCCTCAAGGCGGCCATCGCCGAGTCCGGTCTGACTGTGCAGCAACTGGTTTCGACCGCATGGAAGGCGGCCTCGTCGTTCCGCTCCAGCGACCTGCGCGGCGGTGCCAATGGCGGCCGCATCCGGCTGCAGCCTCAGCTCGGCTGGGAGGTCAACGAACCCGACGAGCTGGCACAGGTGATCGCCAAGCTAGAACGGATCCAGGCGTCCTCCGGCACCAAGGTGTCCTTCGCCGACCTGGTCGTGCTGGCAGGCAACGTGGGCATCGAGAAGGCAGCCAAGGCAGCCGGATTCGACGTCGAGGTGCCGTTCACCTCAGGTCGTGGCGACGCCACCCAGGAGCAGACCGACGTCGACTCGTTCGCGTACCTGGAGCCCAAGGTCGACGGCTTCCGCAACTACGCAGGCAAGGGCGACTCGCTGCCCCCGGAGTACCGGTTGATCGACCGGGCGAACCTGCTGGGTCTGTCCGGGCCGGAGCTGGCCGTGCTGATCGGCGGCCTTCGCGTGCTGGACGTCAACCACGGCGGCACCAAGCTGGGTGTGCTCACCGACAAGCCGGGTCAGCTGACGAACGACTTCTTCGTCAACCTGACTGACGCGGGTACCAAGTGGGCACCGTCGTCGGCCGATGACGGCACCTATGTCGGCACCGACCGGGCCAGCGGGGCGGAGAAGTACACCGCCAGCCGGGTCGACCTGCTGTTCGGCTCGAACTCGCAGTTGCGGGCGCTGGCCGAGGTGTACGCCGAGGACGACTCCAAGGAGAAGTTCGTCAAGGACTTCGTCGCGGCGTGGGTCAAGGTGTCCGACGCTGATCGATTTGACGTCTAAGTAGGACCGCTGCGACACCCCGCGAGCTTTGGCTCGCGGGGTGTCGTGCGTTCGGCGGAAGTCCGTGCCCAAAAAGATTCATGGCCGAAAAAGTGAGGGAACCCGGGTGGCCCGTCGCTCCTAGCTGGTGAACGCGACACGACGTCGCGACCTACCCAAGGAGCACACCATGAGCACCACCACCCGTCGTATCACCGCCGCCACTCTGGCGCTCGGAGCGGGCGCCGCCGCGCTCGGCATCCTCGCAGCCCCCGCCGCACAAGCCGCGCCGATGACTTTCGCGCAGGCCTGCACCACCACGCACGGCTGGGTCGCAACAGTCGTCACCGCAGGCATCGAAGAGTGCCATTGGCAGGACCCCAACACGGGCAACGAGTGGATCAAGAAGAGCCCGATCGGCGCGCCCGCCGTCAACGCCAACGGCGCCACGGCGTTCGCGCAGGCCTGCGTCGTCACGCAAGGCTGGAACGCGGTCATCCCGGCCGCGGGTATCGAACAGTGCCACTGGCAGGACCCGGACGGCAACGAGCACATCATCTCGAGCAAGCTGCCCAAGAAGCCGCCGGTCGCGCTCCCGACAAAGAACGTGCCGGAGCGCTCGGTCAACTAGGGTCCGCACGCCGGGCCCGTCGAAGCTGCGGGGAGCACGCGAATTACGCGAGCTCCCTGCAGTTTTGCCGTGGCAGTCGTTTCATAGGCGATTCATAGCCGGTTCATCACCAATGCCTCAGCGGGCCGCGCACTATGGATGACATGAGTGAAACACCGCAGTCTGAACCCGAAACCGGGCCCATCGATCCCGTCGCACCACACGCTGCGCCCGTCGCAACGGCGGCAGTGCCGACCGTAGTCGAACGTCGGCCCGGCCGACTCAACAAAGTAGCCGCATGGATCGGCATCGTCGCGGGCAGCGTCTTCATCGTCGGTGCCATCTTCTTCAGCGGTTTCTTCATCGGGCTCGCTGCGGGTCACGGCGGTGGCCATCACGGCCATCACGGCGGCGGAGGCCAGAGCGAGTGGCACCACCACGGAGGGGACCAAGGGGGTCCTGGCGGATTCCAGGGCAGGCCTGGGCCCGGTTGGCCTGGCGGATTCCCCGGCGGACCCGGTGGATTCGGTGGACCCGGTGGATTCGGTGGACCCGGCGGGTTTGGCGGCCCAGGCGGACATGGCGGGTTCGGCCCGGGCGGACCCGGTGGCTCCGATCAAGGGCCCAACAGTGCTCCGACACAACCAGGTCGCTGACCGTCACTTGATCTAGACACCACACGCGCGCCCCTTGGCTCCCAGAGCCGAGGGGCGCGCTGTTTGTCGGGCCCGTGGCCGGGTACCCGCTTGGGGGCACAGTCCGTCGCCGCGCCATGCGCCGAGCGCCGTGCCTTGAGGACGTGGACAGCCCACCACGACAAGGAGATGTCAATGACCGAGAAGATTGCGACGACGGACGCCGGTGCGCCGGTGCCCACCGTCGAGCACTCGCTGACCGTCGGACCCGACGGCCCGATTCTGCTGCACGACCACTACCTGATCGAGCAGATGGCCAACTTCAACCGCGAGCGGATTCCGGAGCGGCAGCCGCATGCCAAGGGCGGTGGCGCGTTTGGCACTTTCGAGGTGACCAACGACGTCAGCAAGTACACGAAGGCCGCGGTGTTCCAGCCGGGTACCAAGACGGACATGGTCGCCCGCTTCTCCACCGTGGCAGGCGAGCGCGGCAGCCCAGACACCTGGCGCGATCCGCGCGGCTTCGCGCTGAAGTTCTATACGTCGGAGGGCAACTTCGACATGGTCGGCAACAACACGCCGGTGTTCTTCGTGCGGGATGCGATGAAGTTCCAGAACTTCATTCGCAGCCAGAAACGGATGGCGGCCAACAACCTTCGCGACCACAACATGCAGTGGGACTTCTGGACGCTGGTGCCCGAGTCAGCACACCAGGTCACCTATCTGATGGGCGACCGCGGCATCCCGAAGTCGTGGCGACACATGAACGGGTACTCCAGCCACACCTACAGCTGGATCAACGCGGCCGACGAGTTGGTCTGGGTGAAGTACCACTTCAAGTCCGATCAGGGCGTCGAAAACCTGACGCAGGAGGACGCGGACCGGCTCGCAGGCGAGGACGGCGACTACCACCAACGGGATCTGTTCGACGCGATCGAGGCGGGCAATCACCCGATCTGGACGCTGAAGATGCAGATCATGCCGTTCGAGGACGCCAAGACGTACCGCTTCAATCCGTTCGACCTGACCAAGGTGTGGCCGCACGCCGACTACCCGCTGATCGACGTCGGCACGATGACGCTGAACCGCAACGTCGTCGACTACCACGCGCAGATCGAGCAGGCAGCCTTCGAGCCGAACAACATCGTGCCCGGCACCGGGTTGTCCCCGGACAAGATGCTGTTGGCCCGCGGCTTCGCCTACTCCGATGCGCACCGCGCGAGGCTCGGCGTCAACTACAAGCAGATCCCGGTCAACGAGCCGAAGGTCGAGGTCAACGCCTACGCGAAGGACGGGCCGATGCGAATCCGGCTTGCCCCTGACCCTGTGTACGCGCCGAACTCGATGGGCGGCCCGGTGGCCGACGACCCCAAGCGCGTCGCCGAGGCGCACTGGGCCTCCGACGGTGACATGGTCCGTTCCGCGTACACGTTGCGGCCCTCGGACGACGATTGGGGTCAGGCCGGCACGCTGGTTCGGGAGGTGTTCGACGACGCGGCCCGAGAGCGGTTGGCGTCCAACATCATTGGGCATGTATCCGATGGGGTGAAGGAACCGGTGCTGTCGCGGGTGTTCGAGTACTGGACCAACGTGGACGCCGAGCTGGGCAAGAAGGTCGAGGAGGGCGTGCGGGCCGGGCAGGGTTCTTGACTTTCGCGAGTTCTACACCAGAGTCGTGGCGGCGGGGGAATGACGACGCTGGTGTAGAACTCGCGAGCACGACGGCGGTCGCGACACGCCACGCGAATCACATTGCGGTGATTCACGTGTGGTCTGTGGGACTATTGAGAACTTTGGGAAACATGTGGCGTTGCCGCCCGATTCGTGACAGTGTCCCTACCCATGACACGTCGGGTGCTCATTGCCGTGATGGCGATGACGATCGCCGTGGTCAGCGCGTGCGGAACGCGCACCGAGCCTGCCGAACGCGCCGGGGCCAACGTGTTCTCAGTTGGCGAGTGCGTCGTGATCCCCTCGACCGCCCCCGATACCCTGCGGGCAAACAGAGGCCCGTGCACCGCCGACCCGAGCTACACCGTCGGTGCCATCGCCAACGGATCAGACGCTTGCCCGAGCAATGAATATCAGCATCTCCCAGCGCAATTCGCAGATCCTTCGACCGCCCGCCTGTGCCTGGTGCCCAACCTGGTGGCCGAGCACTGCTACGTGCTCGACCTACCCATCGGCGTGGTGCAGCGGGCGGAATGCACCGACCGCAGCCAAAAGGGTCTGCTGGTGCAAGTCACGCAACGGCTCGACGTACGCGACCAACAGGCCTGCAATTCCGGTGTCGGGCAGTACGCGTGGCCGTACCCGTCGCCTCCGCGCACCTACTGCACGCTGACGGTGTTCTGAGTCGCAGTCCAACTGGCATGATCGATGGCATGAGCATCGACGTCGTCTACACCGCGGAATCCACGGCGACGGGCGGTGGCCGCAAGGCCACCCGCGGCAACATCGACGTCAAGCTCTCGGCCAAGGTTTAGTTCGTGCGGCTTCCGATGGCGGGTGTTGCCGTGGTGTGGGCCGCAGTAGCGCTTGCCGCCCCGGCGATGGCGCGCCCGTCTGATCCCGGCGTGGTGTCCTACGCCGTGCTCGGAAAGGGGTCGGTCGGCAACATTGTCGGCGCCCCGATGACCTCGGAGTCGACGTTCACCGCGCCGTTCCAGGCGTTCTGGGTCGACGCTCCGGAATGCAACAACTGGGCCGACATCGGGTTGCCCGACGTCTACGCCGATCCCGACCTTGCGTCGTTCAACGGTGCTTCCGCGCAGCGGGCACCGAACGACGACACCAACCTGGTCAAACAGGCCGTCGGGGTCTTCGCCACCAACGACGCGGCCACTCGGGCGTTTCACCGCGTCGTCGACCGCACCGTGGGCTGCGCAGGCCAGACCACCACCATGCACTTGGACGACTTCGCGACCGAGGTGTGGTCGTTCTCGGGGGCGCCTGCGACGGCGACCGACGCGGTGTGGGTGAAGCAAGAAGCGGGTACAGACCGGCGGTGCTTCGTACAAACCAGGCTGCGCGAGAACGTTCTGCTACAAGCGAAAGTCTGTCAGCCTGGAAACGGCGGACCTGCGGTGAACGTGCTGGCTGGGGCGATGCAGAACACTCTGGGTCAGTAACGGACGCGGACCCTTGGCACACAGCAGAAGGTGTGACGGGGGAATCGTGGAATTTGTCGGTGCCCTCTGGAGGATAGGAGGGATGGCGACATTGCGGGTGAAGCCACGTCCGAACCCGAGAGGGGATGGTTGACATGACCACCGCCGCATCAGGGCTGCACGGACTCGATCCGGACACCACCGAACTCTCGAGCGCCTCCGATGCTGCGCTTCGCATGGCAGACGAATGCCTCACCGACGGTCCCGTCGGCCAGGTCGGCCTCGAGATCGAGGCGCATTGCTTCGACCTCGCCGATCCGATGGCTCGGCCCACCTGGGAGCGCCTCACCGACGTCATCGCCACCGTCGGCCCGTTGCCGGGCGGAAGCGCCATCACCGTGGAACCTGGCGGCGCCGTGGAACTGTCCGGACCACCATGCGACGGGCCCGGCTCCGCCATCGCGGCCATGCGCCTCGACCGCGCGATGCTGAGCAGCGCCTTCACCCAGCATGGGCTCGGCCTGGTGCTGCTTGGGGCCGACCCCTTGCGACCCGCCAAGCGCATCAACCCCGGCGCGCGGTACCGGGCCATGGAGCAGTTCTTCGAAGCCAGCGGTACCGCGGATGCGGGCGCGGCCATGATGACGTCCACCGCCTCGGTTCAGGTCAACGTCGACGCCGGCCCGCGGGACGGATGGGCGGCTCGCGTCAGATTGGCCCACGCGCTGGGGCCGACGATGATCGCGATCTCGGCCAATTCGCCGCTGCTCCACGGAAAGTTCGCCGGTTGGCGCAGCACGCGGCAGCGCGTGTGGAGCCAACTCGACTCGGCCCGCTGCGGCCCCATCCTCGGTGCCGACGGGGACGACCCGGCCAATGACTGGTCGCGCTACGCCTTGCGGGCACCCGTGATGCTGGTCCACGAGCCGGAGGCCGTTCCGGTGAGTGACTGGGTGCCCTTCGTCGACTGGGCCGACGGCCGGACCCTGCTCGGAGGACGCCGCCCGACACAGGCTGATCTGGACTATCACCTCACCACGCTGTTTCCGCCGGTGCGGCCGCGCGGCTTCCTCGAGATCCGGTACCTCGACAGCGTGCCCGACGCCGTGTGGCCGGCCATCGTGTTCACGCTCGTCACGCTGCTCGACAACCCGCGCGCGGCCGAAATTGCCACGGAGGCAACCGAATCCGTCGCAACCGAATGGGATCGTGCCGCCCGCAGCGGGCTTGCGGACCGCAGGCTGCACGCGGCGGCCATAACGTGCGTTCGGGCCGCTGCGGATCTCGCGCCTGCCGAACTGAGCGATGCCATGACCCGCCTGGTCGATCAGGTCGAGCAAGGTCGCAGCCCGGCCGACGACTTCTCCGATCTCGTCGTTGAGCACGGATTGGCCTCTGCGGTAAACGAAGCGGCGGGTGGCGGCTCTTGAGCACTCGTGAACTGCTCGCGCGCGAACTCACGCGTGCCCGCGAGCGCACCCTGAGGCTTGTCGAGTTCGACGACGCCGAACTGTTCCGGCAATACGACCCGCTGATGAGCCCGCTGGTCTGGGACCTCGCCCACATCGGTTGGCAGGAGGAACTGTGGCTGCTGCGTGGCAACGATCCCGCCCGGGCGGGCCTGTTGGAACCGCAGCTCGAGCGCTGCTACGACGCCTTCCTGAACCCGCGAGCCAGCAGGGTCGACCTGCCGCTGCTCAGCCCGTCCGAGGCTCGGTCCTACTGTGCGACCGTCCGAAACAAGGCGCTGGACACCCTGGACGCACTGCCAGACGACGGTGACGAGTTCACCTTCGGACTCGTCGTCAGTCACGAGAATCAGCACGACGAGACCATGCTTCAGGCGCTGAACCTGCGGTCGGGGCCCGCGCTGCTCGATCGGGTCGCTCCGCTTCCAGCGGGCAGGCCCTGCGTCGCGGGCACCTCGGTGTTGGTGGCCGGCGGTCCGTTCGTACTCGGAGTCGACGCCGCCGACGAACCGTACTCGCTCGACAACGAACGTAGCGCGCACGTCGTCGACGTGGCCGACTTCCGCATCGGTCGGGTGCCCGTCACCAACGCGGAGTGGCGCGCGTTCATCGATGACGGCGGCTACCGCGAGCCGCGATGGTGGTCCGAACGCGGATGGTCGCATCGTCGCGACGCGGATCTCGTTGCGCCGCTCGGCTGGAATCCCGACGGCAGCCGCACCCGTTTTGGCCACCCCGAGCAGATTCCGGGCGACGAGCCCGTGCAGCACGTGACGTACTTCGAGGCCGAGGCGTACGCCGCGTGGGCGGGTGCGCGACTACCCACCGAGGCCGAGTGGGAGAAGGCCTGCGCGTGGGACCCTGCGGCCGGACGCCGCCGCAGGTTCCCTTGGGGCACTTCGGAACCCACGAACGTGCTCGCCAACCTCGGGGGTGACGCGCTGCGGCCTGCCCCGGTCGGGGCCTACCCGGCGGGCGCGTCGTTCTACGGCGCCGAGCAGATGCTTGGCGACGTCTGGGAGTGGACCAGTTCGCCGCTGCGCCCGTGGCCGGGCTTCACGCCGATGCTCTACGAGCAGTACTCGCAGCCCTTCTTCGAGGGTTCTGGGGCTGGCGACTACAGAGTCCTTCGCGGCGGATCCTGGGCGGTGGCAGCGGGAATCGTGCGGCCGAGCTTCCGCAACTGGGACCATCCGATCCGCCGCCAGATCTTCTCCGGTCTCAGGCTGGCCTGGGATGTGTAGGCACCTCGGGTGGCTTGGTGAAGCGGTGTCGGTGGCTTCGCTGGTGCTCGATCGCCCACACGGTTTGCTCGTCCAGTCGTATGCGCCGCGACGTCAGAAGCACGGGTTGATGAATGCCGACGGATGGGGCGTCGGCTTCTTCGATGGAGACGTTGCCAGGCGGTGGCGTAGCGCGGCGCCGCTGTGGGGTGACGCGTCGTTCGCATCGGTCGCCCCCGCACTCGAGAGCGCTTGCGTGGTGGCTGCGGTGCGGTCGGCCACGGTCGGCATGCCCATCGAACCGTCGGCGTCGGCACCGTTCACGGACGGGCGCTGGCTGCTCTCGCACAACGGCGTCGTCGATCGGGCGGTGCTGCCTACCTCGCCTGTCGCCGAGTCCACCGTGGACAGCGCGATGCTGGCCGCGCTGATCTTCGAGCGCGGGCTCGACGAGTTGGGTGACACCGTGGCCGAGGTCGGAGCGGCCGACCCGAATGCGCGGCTCAACGTCTTGGCCGCCGACGGCGACCGCATGCTCGCCACCACGTGGGGCGACACGCTCTCGATACTGCGCAGGCCCGACGGCGTGGTGCTGGCCAGCGAGCCCTACGACGACGACCCCGACTGGCAGGAAGTCCCCGATCGCCATCTGGTCGCCGTCGACTACGCCGAAGTCACGTTGACGCCCCTGAAAGGACGGTCATGACCCTCTCGTTGTCCAACTACCTCGCCGCCGACTCCGCGGCCCAGGCACTTCGGCGCGACGTGCGCGACGGGCTTGCCGAGACACCGAAGTCGTTGCCGCCCAAGTGGTTCTACGACGCGGCCGGCAGCGACCTGTTCGACCAGATCACGCGGCTGCCCGAGTACTATCCCACCCGCGCGGAGGCCGAGATCCTGCGCGTCCGGGCCGCCGAGATCGCCGTCGCATCCGAGGCGGACACGCTCGTCGAGCTCGGCAGCGGAACGTCCGAGAAGACCAGAATCGTGTTGGACGCGCTGCGCGACAACGGATCACTGCGCCGGTTCATTCCGTTCGACGTCGATTCCAGCGTGCTGACGGCGGCCTCGGAAGCCATCGGCACCGAGTATCCGGGCATCGAGATCGACGCCGTGTGCGGCGACTTCGAGGAGCACCTCGAGAAGATCCCAAGCGGCGGCCGCCGCCTGGTGATATTCCTCGGGTCGACCATCGGCAACCTCACCCCCGGGCCGCGGGCGCGGTTCCTCTCCGCGCTGTCCGATACCTTGCAGCCGGGCGACACGCTGTTACTCGGCACCGACCTCGTCAAGGACACCGGCCGGCTGGTGCGGGCGTACGACGACGCGGCGGGAATCACCGCCCTGTTCAACAAGAACGTGCTCGCCGTGGTGAACCGGGAACTCGACGCCGACTTCGACGTGGACGCGTTCGAGCACGTGGCCCGCTGGAATGCCGAGCAGGAACGCATCGAAATGTGGCTGCGGGCAAGCACTTCCCAGCAGGTCCACGTCGGGATGCTGGACATGACGGTCGACTTCGCCGCGCGCGAACAGATGCTGACCGAGGTGTCCTGCAAGTTCCGGCCCGCCGGTGTGGCCGCCGAGCTTGCGGCCGCAGGCCTACGCCGGACCCACTGGTGGACCGACGAGGCGGGTGACTTCGGGCTGTCGCTGGCGGAACGCTGATGTCGCTGGCAGACCACTGGCGCACGGCGCGACCGGTGGTCGCCGGGGTACACGTCGACAGTGCCGCCTGCTCGCGGCAGAGCTTCGCGGTCATCGACGCCACCGCTGCCCATGCGCGGCACGAGGCCGAGGTGGGCGGTTACGTCGCCGCTGAGGCAGCGACACCGGTGCTCGACGCGGGCCGGGCGGCGGTCGGCGCACTGACTGGCATGAGCGGTGCCGACGTCGTCTTCACCACAGGTGCCAACCACGCACTCGACATCCTGCTCGGCGACTGGCGCGGTGCGCGCACGGTCGCCTGCCTGCCTGGCGAGTACGGGCCCAACCTGCTGGTGATGGCCAGGCACGGCTTCGACGTTCGATGGCTGCCGGTGGACGGCGCGGGTCGCCTCGACATCGATGCCGCGGCCGCGGCGCTGGCCGCCGATCCGCCCGCACTCGTGCACCTCACCCCGTTGGGTAGTCACCGAGGCATCGTCCAGCCCGTTGCAGCGATCGCCGCGGTGTGCCGTGCCAGCGGAACGTCGTTGATCGTCGATGCCGCGCAGGCATTCGCCCACGTCGACTGTGTCGCGCCGGGGGCTTCCGCGGTCTACTCGTCGTCCCGCAAGTGGACGACGGGCCCTCGCGGAGTGGGCATGCTGGCCGCTCGTAGCGGCGTGCTGTCCGAAGAAGCGCTCTTCCGGTTGGCGCACGCCGAAGCGAATGTGGCAGCGCAGGTGGGGCTTTCGGTCGCACTCGGCGAACACGTCGCGATAGGACCGGACCGCATCCAGGCCCGACTCGCGGAAGTGGGCGCGCTGACGCGCACGGCGCTCGCCGAAGTGACCGGTTGGCAGGTCGTTGAACCCGTCGACGAACCCAGCGCCATCACCACGTTGATCCCGCCCGAGGGACTCGACCCGCAGACGGTGCGGTCGTGGTTGATCGCCGAACGCCGCGTCCTGACGACGTACATCGGGCCCGAGCGTGCGCCGATGGAGTTGACCCGACCGGCGCTGCGAATCTCGCCCCACGTGGACGCCAGCGTGGGCGATCTCGAGGTGTTGGTCGAAGCGCTTTCGGCGGCGAACTAGCGCGGCCTGAGCTAGCCCGGCTTGTGCGCCGTCAACAGGAAGGCAGGCATCTTGAATCGGCCCTTCTCGTCGAGCGGATACGACATCTCGAACGGCATGTCCGGGCGCTTGATGACGTTGGTGTGAATGAACGCGGGGCGAACCTCGTCGATTGCCCAGTACTTGCCGACGGCGGCCCGCAACTCGTCCTCGTCGACCTCGTTGGGCTTCTGCTCCAATTCGGCTGGGAACGCACCCTTGGCGAACACCAGGATGTAATAGGCGGCCCCTGGGGCGGCCGCGCGGAACACCGACTGTTGGTAAGCGTCGCGCCCCTCGATAGGTAGCGAATGGAACAACGTGGAGTCCATGATGGTGGTGAAGCGGCCGTCGTAGCCGGTGAACGTGGTGATGTCGTCCTGGACGAAGCTGGCATTCGGCAGGTTCCGTTCTTGCGCAGCCTTTTTGGCGGCAGCCACCGCGGTCGCCGTCAGTTCGATGCCCACGACGGTGTATCCGTCGGCCGCCAGGGACAGCGACAACTCGGCATGTCCGCAGCCGGCGTCCAGCACGTCACTGCGAACCTTGCCGTCGCGGATGAGCGCGGCGAGCTCGGGCTGGGGCTCGCCGATGTTCCACGGCGGCGGACCGTCGAAACCACCTTCCTCGCGGTAGGCGTCGTCCCAGTCCATCACCTCGAATTTCGTTGAATCGGTCATGCGATCCAACGTACGCGGCTCAGCCGGGCTCCTTGCCAACCGTCAAGGTCGCCCGGTAGTCCTCGAGTGCGAGCGACTCATCGGGGGTTTGGGGGTACGGCTCGAGCGACTTCATCGTGATCGTGTATTCGTCGAGCCGGGCCGTCTGATTGTTCGCGTTGGGAGCGGGGTTGGTATTGAACTCCAGCGTCGTCTCGCCACGGCCGGTCGGTTCGACGAGCAGGGCGATCCGCGCCTGGCCCGTCCAGAAGCATTCGACCTTCTTGGGACAGCGGGAGTCCTCCAGCACCTTGTCGAAGCGCAGGCGTAGGTCCTGGCCGTTGATCGTCGCTTCCTGTCCACCCTTGAGGGTGAACACCTGGTTGAGGTTGATTTGAAGTGGGTTGGCCGCGGCTTGTTCGGTGTGGCAGGCCACCGGGGCCAGTCCCAAGACCAGCGCCGCGAGCCACGTCTTCTTCATGATGGTCCGTCCCACGTGTGGACGGGTTCGTTGCTGTGCATCCGTTCGCAGTACAGCCGCAACATCTCCGCGAGCGCCTGCGGACGCGTAAGTCCGCGATCCTGAAGCGCGCGCACGGTCGCCACCTGCCATCTGGACCCGTTGCGCCCCGTCTTCGCGCGGCCCTCGATCACTGACAGGAAATGGTCGCGCACCGCCGGCGCGACGCCCCATGTGCTCAGTCCCTCATGCGCCAGTGGGAGTAGGTGCCGCAGCACCAGCTCGTCCGGCGCGACGCGACCCAGCCCCGGCCAGTAGAGCTGCGCATCCATGCCGTGCTTCGCAGCCGCGACGAAGTTCTGTTCTGCCGCAGCGAAACTCATCTTGGTCCAGACGGGCCGGTCCTCGTCGGAAAGCGAGCGCAGCAGGCCGTAGTAGAACGCCGAATTCGCGAGCATGTCCAGCACGGTCGGACCGGCGGGCAGCACGCGATTCTCCACTCGAAGATGTGGCCTGCCATCCACGACGTCGTACACCGGCCGGTTCCAGCGGTAGATCGTGCCGTTGTGCAGCCGCAGTTCGGGCAGCGTCGGGGTGCGCCCGGCCGCGAGTTCGGCGACCGGATCCTCGTCGGACAACTCCGGCAGCAGCGACGGGAAGTAACGCACGTTCTCCTCGAACAGGTCGAAGATCGACGTTATCCACCGTTCCCCGAACCACACTCGCGGGCGCACGCCCTGGGTCTTGAGTTCCTCGGGCCGCGTGTCGGTGGCTTGGGCGAACAGTTCGATGCGGGTTTCGGACCACAACTCGTGTCCGAAGAAGTATGGGGAGTTCGCGCCGAGCGCCAGTTGCGGGCCCGCTAGCAACTGGGCGGCGTTCCAGTACCGCGCGAAGCTGGCGGGTGACACCTGTAGGTGCAATTGCATGCTGGTGCAAGCGGATTCGGGGGCAATCGAGGCCGATTGCAGACTGAGCCGCTCGGGCCCGTCGATGTCGATGTCGATGTCCTCGCCGCGCGCGGTGAAGATCGAGTCGTTGAGCGCCTGATACCTCGTCGAGGAGCTCATCCAGTCGCCCGAAAGATGCTCGGGCATCAGCGTCGGCAGGATGCCGATCATCACGATGTGGGCGCCGTCTTCGTTGGCCTTGGACTCGGCCGCGTTGAGGCTGGCGCGGACCTCGGCTTCCAGTTCGAACCCGGTTTGGCCGGGCAGCGGTCGCGGCGGAACGTTGAATTCGATGTTGTACGCGCCCAATTCGGTCTGATAAGCGGGGTCGGCAATCGATGTCAGGACGTCGGCGTTGCGCATCGCAGGCTGGTAGTCGG
This sequence comes from Mycobacterium sp. RTGN4, assembly GCF_033804635.1. Taxonomy (NCBI): domain Bacteria; kingdom Bacillati; phylum Actinomycetota; class Actinomycetes; order Mycobacteriales; family Mycobacteriaceae; genus Mycobacterium; species Mycobacterium sp. RTGN4. The sequence goes on from NZ_JAPZLB010000016.1 coordinate 117,355, forward strand.
CGTCGACCAGGTTGCACTCGATCTCCATGCCGGTCATCGGCATGCCGACCTCGAAGCTGGCTTCGTGCAGCATCGTTTCGAAGACGTCGAGACTCAGCGCGACCTTGCGCCGGTACTCGCGGCGGTGCGCGCGAGTGAATGTCGTCTGTGTGACGTCATCACCCATGTGCGACACCCGCGGAAGCCACCGCCACCTGCGGACTCATCAACCCGCCGTGCAATTCGACCTCCACCCCGGCGTGTGCAGCGAGCGCGCGCAGCGCCGACGGGCTGTACGTGCGCAGCGAGGTGATGAGGCCGTCGTGCACGAACGGCACGAACGGTGCGAACGGCAGCATCGTCGCCAGGCGTAGCAGGTGCAGCGGCGCCGGCGGCCGAGGCATGTCGATGATCAGCAACTTCGTGGCGACCCGGGTGCCCTCGGCGAACACACGCGCGGCTTCCAGCGGTGGCAGGTGATGGAAGGAGAGTGCGAAGACCGCGAGGTCGAAGCTACCGTCGGCGGCGTCGATCGCGGTGGCGTCGAGCTCGCGGACCACGGCGCGGGGGTGGGCGCCGAGTTCCCCCGAGCCGATCGCGGCGACTGATTCGGGTTCGACGTCGGTGACGGTCAACTGCGCAGTGGGGTGCAGCTCCAGCAGCTTTGCCGACAGACCGCCATGACCGGAGCCGAGCTCGAGGATTCGGGGATCGGGGACGTCGGCCACTTCATCGAGGGCGAGCTGCGCAAACCTTTGGTGGTTCCCGAACCATTCGCCGGTGCGCTCCAACGCCTTTACGACGCTGCGCTTGCGTGCGGCGTCGGCAGGGGTATTGCAGTCGCGGTCGAGGTACTCGGGCCGGTCGGTCTGCAAGGCCCGGTCCAGGCACGACGCGTCCGGGCCGCCGCGGGGCATGCGGGCGATGTCACCGATGGGTCGGGTCGGCTTTTCCACTAGGGGCGTCGCAGACCCTTAGGGCCCGAAGAGCGGTATGGGCCCGCTACCGGGGATGGTGAGGACGTCGGGTATCTGCGGCCGTTCCGTAGGCACCTTTGCCCCGTCACGGTAGACGAGAGTCCCGGTGTACGCGCCGTTCTCGAAGTTGTCGTAGTAGAAGTGACCTTCGACGATGTACTGACAGACGGCGTGAGTCACCTGGTCCGGCGTGGTGCTCGTGGCGAAGACACCGCCGACCTCGGGGGAGTCGCACTGGGCCTTCGGGTCGGCGGGGGCATCGGAATCGGGGTCGGCGTGGGCGACCGCGCTCAGCACCATGGGAGCAGCAGCGAATACGGCCACGAGGGCTGCGATCCTGCGACCACAACCGATCACATCTTTGTTGATCAACGGCACCTTTCGGTCGAGGGTGCCCGACCACGACCACTCTAGCGGCGACGCCGCGCAACGACGAGCGTTCGGCCGATCGCCTGCAGTTGCCATCCATCGCCGCCATCATTGACCATCGACGGGACCGGAGAGCAGGAGAATCAGTTGGCCGACTTCGTAGCCGCCATCGACCAGGGCACCACCAGCACCCGATGCATGATCTTCGACCACGACGGTGCCGAGGTCGGGCGTCACCAGCTTGAGCACGAGCAGCTCCTGCCGCAGGCCGGTTGGGTCGAGCACAACCCGGTGGAGATCGCCGAACGTACTGAGTCGGTGATCAAGTCCGCGCTGAATTCCACCAAGCTGGTCGCGGGCGACCTGGCCGCGTTGGGCATCACCAACCAGCGTGAGACGGCACTGGTGTGGAACCGCAAGACGGGCCGGCCGTACTACAACGCGATCGTGTGGCAGGACACCCGTACCGACCGGATCGCGTCGGCGCTCGACCGTGACGGGCGGGGCGACGTCATTCGGCGCAAGGCCGGGTTGCCGCCCGCGACGTACTTCTCCGGTGGCAAGGTGCAGTGGATTCTGGAAAACGTCGACGGCGTGCGCGAGGCCGCCGAGCGGGGTGACGCGATCTTCGGAACGTCCGACACCTGGGTGCTGTGGAACCTCACCGGCGGCCCGCGTGGTGGCGTCCACGTCACTGACGTCACCAACGCCAGCCGGACCATGCTGATGAATCTCGAGACGCTGGACTGGGACGAAGAGTTGTTGGGGTTCTTCGGAATTCCCCGTCAGATGCTTCCGCGGATAGCGCCGTCGTCGTCGCCTGATCCGTATGGAACGACGCTCGCGGACGGCCCACTCGGCGGTGAGGTCGCTGTCACCGGCATCGTGGGGGACCAGCAGGCCGCGATGGTCGGTCAGGTGTGCTTGTCCGCGGGGGAGGCCAAGAACACCTACGGCACAGGCAATTTCCTGCTGCTCAACACCGGTGAGAAGATCGTGCGCTCGGAGAACGGGCTGCTGACTACGGTGTGCTACCAGTTCGGTGACGCGAAACCCGTTTACGCCCTTGAGGGTTCGATTGCGGTCACCGGATCGGCCGTGCAGTGGCTGCGCGACCAGTTGGGCATCATCAGCGGCGCCGCGCAAAGCGAGTCACTCGCGCGGCAGGTCTCCGACAACGGCGGCGTGTACTTCGTGCCCGCCTTCTCCGGACTGTTCGCCCCGTACTGGCGCTCCGATGCGCGCGGGGCGATCGTCGGACTGTCCCGGTTCAACACCAATGCTCACGTGGCGCGCGCGACGCTCGAGGCCATTTGCTACCAGAGCCGCGACGTCGTCGACGCGATGGAGGCTGACTCCGGCGTTCACCTCGAGGTGCTCAAGGTCGACGGCGGCATCACGGCCAACGACCTGTGCATGCAGATCCAATCCGACGTGTTGGGCGTCGACGTGGTCAAGCCGGTGGTCGCCGAGACGACCGCGCTCGGGGCGGCCTATGCGGCGGGCCTGGCCGTCGGGTTTTGGGAAAGCCCCGACGACCTGCGGGCCAACTGGCAGGAGGGCAAGCGCTGGACGACGTCGTGGTCCGACGACCAGCGGGCCGCCGGCTACGCAGGTTGGCAGAAGGCGGTGCAGCGCACGCTGGACTGGGTCGACATCGAGTGATTTCGGCGTGCTATTCGGGGGTGAGTCCCGAGAACCGCGCCGAAATCGCAAGGGAGCTAGGGGTTGAAGTCCGCGGGTAGCTCGATGTCCGCGACGGCCAGGTTCTCCTCGAGATGCGCGACGGACGACGTGCCGGGGATGAGCAGCACGTTGGGGGCGACGGCCAGCGTCCACGCGAGCGCGATCTGCGCAGGCGTCCGGCCGAGCTCCGCGGCGGCCTGCTCCACGGCAGGGTTGCCGAGCACCGGGTTCTCCGGGTTGAATGCCGAGCCCAATGGGAAGAACGGAACGAAGGAGATGCCGCGCTCGGTGCACAGGTCGAGCACCGGCTGAGACGTCCTGTCGACCAGGTTGTACGCGTTCTGAACCGTGACGATCTCGGTGCGGTCCAACGCGATTCGCAGGTGATCGACGGTGATGCTGGACAGGCCGATGCCGGCGATCAGCCCTTCGTCGCGAGCCTTGATCATGGTGGTCAGCTGACGGTCGAACAATTCGCGGTCGATGTCGGATGCGGCACTTGGGTCGTCGGAGTTGTGGATGCGCAGATTGACCGCCGCAAGGCGATCGGTTCCGAGGGTGCGCAGATTCTGCTCGATGTCCGCGCGCAACTCGTCGGGCTCCCCGGCGGGAAGCCACGCGCCAGTACCGTCCCGGCGGGCGCCGACCTTGGAGACCAGCGCGAGGTTCGACGGGTAAGGGTGCAAGGCCTCGTGGATCAACTCGTTGGCAACGTTCGGGCCGTAGAACTGTGCGGTGTCGATGTGGTCGACGCCGAGCTCGACGGCACGCTTGAGCACGGCGATGGCCTGGTCGTGATCGCGGGGCGGTCCGAAGACACCTGGCCCGGGAAGTTGCATGGCGCCGAATCCGATGCGATGGACCCGGTATGCGCCGATATGGAAATTGGTCATATGTACTACCTACACGGATTCGGCGCGGTTTCATCCGCTAAAGCGTTTGAAACCGCGCCGAATTCACGTTTTATTCTGACTCGCCCAGGATCTGGTAGATCTCCTTGCGGGCGTTGTTGACGATGTCGAGGATGCGCTTCTGCTGGTCGCCGGTGGACGCGAACGCGGACTGCCGGATGGCGCCCATCAGCTGGCCGACGGCGCTGCGCAGGTTGACGGCGCCAGGGTCGGCGCCTTCGGTGATCTCGTCCCACGGCGCGGTTTCGATCTTCTCGGCCGCTGCGCGACCTACTGCGGTGAGCTCGAACAGCTTCTTGCTGCCATCGCTCTCGGTGCCAACGATGAGGTCTTCGTCGACCAGCAGCTGCAGGGTCGGGTAGACCGAGCCGGGGCTCGGCTTCCACAGATCCTGGCTACGCGCGGCGATCTCCTGGATCATCTCGTAGCCGTGCATGGGCCGCTCGGCGAGCAGCTTGAGGATTGCCGCACGCACGTCACCGCGCCTGCCGCGTCCTCCGCCGCGCCTGCCGCCACGGTGGCCGCCGCCGGGGCCGAAACCGCCGCCGGGGCCGAAGCCGAAGCCGGGTCCACCGAAGCCGGGTCCGCCGAAGCCGCGGCCGGGACCGAAGCCTCCGAAACCGGCGTCGCCACGGTGCTCACGCACATGGTCGCGGTAGTCGCGGCGGGCCTGACGGCACTGCTCGTGAATTGCCCGACGATCGACGGGGCCGAAGCCGAAGCCGAATCCGCCGGCCGACGGCGATCCGAAGGGGCCTTCTGGGGGTGTGAATGGGGTGTTCATGGGTTGTCTCCTTGGGGGTCTGGAAACGCCTCATGCGCTTCCGATACGTTGACGATATATCGGAAACTATCGCGATGCAACCAAGAAGGCGAAGTTATTTTTGGGCCCGTTCGTCGATCGCCGTCAGGAGCCAACGCGCCCACTGCTCCTCCATGGCGGCGTCGCGTAACCCAAACTCCAGCGCGGCCCGGCTGTAGAAGTCGGTGTCAGACGCGCTCCAGTGCACCGAATCGCGAAGCTGCTCAAGCCTTTTGAGCTCAGAGCCGGCATGCTTGGCAAACCTGGCGGCGTATTTCCGCGCGTCCGCCGGTGCGAGTTCACCGAGCAGGAAGACGCGCACCAGGTCGGGTCTGCGGATCGGCGGATCGTCGCCGGTGTCGTTGATCCAGCGGACGAGTTCGGAGCGCCCGGCACCGGTGATGCGGTACTCCTTGCGGCCACGTGGGCCGATGTCAGAGACCTCGATCAGGGCGGCGTCCGCAAGCTTGTTGAGCTCGCCGTACAGCTGACTCTGGGTGGCCGACCACACGTTGGCCATCGACTGTTCGAAGCGTTTCAGCAGGTCATACCCGCTGCCCGAGGATTGGGCGAGCAGTCCGAGGGTGGCGTAGCGAAGGCTCACCGGAAAAGCGTACGGCCCGACATTCCAATTGTGGAATGTCGGGCCGCGACGGAGTGTCGATCAGGCGGCTGCTTCCGCCTCGACGCTTTCTGTCAGCGGCGTCATCTTCCACGCGCCGCGCGTCGCCATGACGTAGTACAGGACGAAGGCCACTCCGCAGCCGATGAACCAGCTGTACTGGGCAGCGCCCGTCATCCCCACGACCATGCCGCCGAGCAGCACGGGGGCCATGGCCAGGATCGCGCCCACCAGCGTGGACACCACCGCGACCGGGTTGTAGCCGCCTTTGTACCAGTAGTTGGCGGTCTTCGACATGGTGAACAGGTCGTCGACGACGATCTTCTGCTTGCGAATCAGGTAGAAGTCCGCGATGAGCACACCGAACAGCGGGCCGATGAACGCGCCGAGCGTCTCCAGCGTGTAGTGGATGACCTCCGGGTTCCCGTACAGGTTCCACGGCGTGAGCAGTACCGAGCCGACGGCGGCGATCATGCCGCCCATGCGCCAGCTGATCCGCTGCGGACTGACGTTGGAGAAGTCGAACGCGGGCGAAATGAAGTTGGCCACGATGTTGATGCCGATGGTAGCGATGGAGAAGGTCAAGGCGCCCAACACGATTGCGGTGACACTGTCGATGCGCGCGACGGTCTGCACCGGATCGGTGAGCAGTTCGCCGAACACCGGGACCGTGGCGGCCGCGGTGATGACGACCAGTAGTGAGAACACCAGGAAGTTGACGGGCAGGCCAAGGAAGTTGCCCTTCTTCACTGCCGCGAAGCTCTTTCCGTAGCGGGCGAAGTCACCGAAGTTGAGCATCGGACCGGAGAAGTAGGACACCACCAGCGCGATCGCGCCGAGCATGATGACCAGCGTGTTGCCCTTCTTCTCGCCACCGAGGTTCAGGCTGACGTGCCAGCCCGACTTCCACAGCAGGTAGCCGCACAGGATGAACATCACGACGTAGACCGCGGGTCCGCAGAAGTCGATGAACTTGCGGATCGACTCCATGCCTCGCCAGAACACCGCCGCCTGAAGGATCCACAGCAGGGTGAAGCTGCCCCAGCCCAGCAGCGAAAGGCCCGTGAAGCCGTATTGCTCGACGTCGGCGTACGGCATCAACCCGGGGAAGAGCTTCAGCAGCACGACGTCCAGGGCGGCCGAGGCCAGGTAGGTCTGGATGCCGTACCACGCGACGGCGATCAGGCCGCGGATGATCGCTGGGATGTTGGCTCCGAGCACACCGAACGGGCTGCGGCACACCACGGGGTACGGAACCCCGGCCTGCTGACTGGGTTTGGCCACCAGGTTGCAGAGGAAGTAGACGATCGTGATGCCGACCAAAAGCGCGATGAGCACCTGCCAGCTGGCCAGTCCGAGCGCGAACAGGCTGCCCGCCGTGACGTACCCGCCGACGCTGTGCACGTCGGACATCCAGAACGCGAAGATGTTGTACGACGTCCAGGACTGCTTGCCGAGCGGCGCGAGGTCTTCGTTGGTCAGGCGGAGGTCGTAGTCCGGCTTGATCACTCCACCGCCGACGGGGTGACCGGCCGCCTCGACGAGGTCGCCCGCCGCGATCTTGGCACCCGGAAGAACGTCTCGTGTCTCGGTCATCTGGCTGCTCCCTGTCCCTGTCGTCCAAAGGACGCGCGATGGTGGGAAAGGTAACGTCGCCGTGTTTCACAGCCGTTGCGTAGGAAATATATTTCGAGCGCATGCGAAACATGGCCGACTCATTGGGTAACACGCGGTCCGTCAGTCGCGAGTTATCAACCCGGTATCCGGCGGAAGGGTGGACACCACGGCGTTGAGCCTGCGGTGATGGTCGGCGCTGACCGCCAGTAGCGCGTCGGCGTCTCGAGCCAGGAAGGCCTCCAGCATCTGCCCGTGGTCGGCGTGCAGGGCGGCCCGGTCGGACGGATGCACGTGGACCATCAATTGCACGGGTTCGGTGATGTTCCAGGCAGATTCGAGCATGTGGACCAGGCGCAGCATTCCCGACGGCCGGGTCAGGCCGAAGTGAAAGTGCCGGCTCTGGCGGTGGTAGGTGTGCGGATCATCCTCGGCGACAGCCCTTTCCAGTAATCGGTGCGCGGCGGCGACGGTGGCTCGATCCGCGTCGGTGGCGTTCGCGACGGCCGCGGACAACGCTGCCGACTCGAGCGTCTCGCGCACGATGTACAGCTCGGCCAGTTCGGTGGCGGTGAGCCGAGCGACGGCATATCCGACGTTCGGCTGGTGATCGACGAGTCCTTCCGCGGTGAGCGTCTTGAGGCTCTCCCGTACCGGGATGGGGCTGACGCCGAAGACTTCGGCGACCTCGTTGACCGGGATCGGCGACCCCGGCGGAGCGCCACCGTCGAGTATCACTCGGCGTATTTCGTCGACGATGGCGCGTTGCGAGCCGTCCGCACGGTTGAGTTTGGCGAGCAGCGCTGAACGTCGGCGCGCGCGCATGACGTGCATCTTGCTACGTGGGGCAGGCATCTGCCGAGTGACTACATTTCACTATTGACATGTCATAAGTGGAGTGTCAGGCTGGATCACAGTTCCAACAGCCCTGACTCCCGTCGCTTCGCTTGCCCCGTTCCCGAAGGAGATTCATCGTGACTGACATCCAGGACCGCTCTTCCGAACCCGCCGGCCTTCCGACGACCGATGGCGGCCTACCGAACGACGGCTTCATCTTCACCACGGGCAACTACGCGCCGGTCGCCGACGAGCTCACCGAAGACCACCTGGTGGTCGAGGGCGCAGTGCCCGCCGAACTCGACGGGTGGTACCTGCGCAACGGCCCCAACCCGCGCAAGGCCACCGGGCATTGGTTCACCGGCGACGGCATGATCCACGGCGTCCGCATCGAGGACGGCAAGGCGAAGTGGTACCGCAACCGGTGGGTGCGCACCGACAGCTTCGTCGACCCTTTCCCGCTCTACAACCCCGACGGCACCCGCAACTTGCGGGCCAGCGTCGCGAATACGCACATCGTCAACCACGCGGGCAAGACCCTGGCATTGGTCGAGTCGTCGCTGCCGTATGAGATCACCAACGACCTGGAAACGGTGGGCGCCTACGACTTCGGCGGCCAGCTGGTCGACGCGATGACCGCACACCCCAAGATCTGCCCGACCACCGGCGAGTTGCACTTCTTCGGATACGGCAACATCTTCGAACCCCACGTCACCTATCACCGCGCAAATGCCAACGGGGAGTTGGTGATCAACCGTCCGCTGGACGTCAAGGCATTGACCATGATGCACGACTTCGCGCTCACCGCCGATCACGTGATCTTCATGGACCTTCCGATTGTGTTCAACCTTGACATCGCGGTCAGCGGCGAGCGGGACATGCCCTACCGCTGGGACGACGAATACGGCGCACGGCTCGGGGTGCTTCGCCGCGACGACCCGTTCGGCGAGGTGCGGTGGTTCGAGATCGACCCGTGCTACGTGTTCCACGTCGCGAACGCCCACGACTCCGCGGACGGGAAGTCGATTGTGCTGCAAGCGGTCCGGTACCCGGAACTGTGGCGCAATGACGGCGGATTCGACGCTGAGGGCGTCATGTGGACCTGGACCATCGACCTGGCTGCGGGTCGGGTGAGCGAGAGTCAACTCGACGACCGCGGTGTGGAGTTCCCGCGCATCGATGACCGGCTGGCCGGCCTGCCTGCGCGGTACTCGGTCTCGGTCGGGAGGCAGGGCTGGCTGCGCCACGACCTCTCGACCGGTGCCGCGGTCGCCCACGACCTGGGCAACGGCGGTCCGGGTGAAGCCGTCTTCGTGCCCGCGAGCGGTGCGCCCGACGAATCGAACGGGTACTACCTCGGGTACGTCTACGACCCGGCCCGCAACGGCAGCGACCTGGTGATCCTCGACGCCTCGGACTTCGCGGGTGATGCGATAGCCAGGATCAAGCTGCCGACGCGGGTTCCGTACGGGTTCCACGGAAACTGGATAAGCGCCTAGTCGGCGGGGTGTTTCTGAGCCGATGTGATCACGCCTCGGTGAGGAAATCCTTCCATCGACCTGGCGCGGGCTCCGGCACCTTGCGTGGGGTTGAGTCACATTCGGATGCGCCGAATCTACTCCTGATGGCCGCCGCCGCATGGCAACTCGGACCTCGACTTACAACCCGTTGACAGCCACCGGGATTATCGTGTCCGAATGGCTGTCAAGTGGCTCGATGCACCCGAAGACCATGACTACGGGGCGGCGGCCGACTATCTGAGCCTCGTCGCGGATTCGTCGACGGTGGGAAAGACGGTCGATGCGCTCAAGTCCGCGAAACCGGTGTTCCGCAAGGCCAAGGACATTCTGCGTGCCGCGCAGCTGACCTTGCTGCCAGAGTCGAATGCGCATGTGAAAGCCGATCTCGCCAAGGTCGCCGATGGCAAAGCGCTGTCGCCGATTCTGTTGGTACGTGGTGATTTTCGTACTGCTAACCCACTGCAGATCGCTGACGGCTACCACCGGGTGTGTGCCAGTTACATGACCGACGAGAACACTCCGATCCCGTGTCGGCTGGTGTCGTGGAAATCCTGACGCGCTGACATGAGCGGCTTCGGGTTTCACACCCTGGCGCTGATTGCCGTCATCGGGCTGGCGGGTCCGCTGTTGGCCGCCGTGCCCCGCATCGGCGTACCCGTGATTGTCGGGGAACTCGCAGCCGGGATCATCGTCGGGCGAACCGGATTCGGCATCGTCGATCCCGACAACCAGACCTTCATGCTGCTGGCCAACATCGGCTTCGCGCTCGTCATGTTCGTGGTCGGCACCCACGTGCCCGTGCACAACGCCGCCCTGCGCAGTGCACTACCCAAGGCGCTGATGCGTGCCGTCCTCGTCGGTGCGGTGGCAGCGGTGCTCGGGGTCGTCCTTGCGCACGCCTTCGGCACCGGGCACGCGCTGCTGTACGCGGTGCTCATGGCGTCCTCGTCGGCGGCGCTGGCGCTACCGATCATCGACTCGCTCGGGCTGACGGGTCCGCCCGTGTTGTCCGTCACTGCGCAGATCGCGATCGCCGACGCCGCGTCGATCGTGTTGCTGCCGTTGGTGATCGACCCGAGCCGCGCTCCGCGGGCGGCGCTCGGTGCACTGGCGATCGTCGCGTGCGCCCTGGTGTTGTACGTGGTGCTGAAGTACTTCGACACCCGAGGCTTGCGCAAGCGGCTGCACCACTACTCGCACGTACACAACCTGGCCCTGGAACTGAGGGTCAGCCTGCTCGTGCTCTTCGGGCTGGCCGCGCTGGCGGTGTTCACCCACGTGTCGATCATGTTGGCGGGCTTCGCGCTCGGCCTGGTGATGTCGGCTATCGGTGAGCCCCGGCGACTGGCACGTCAACTCTTCGGCGTCACCGAGGGCTTCTTCGGGCCGCTCTTCTTCGTCTGGCTCGGGGCCTCACTGCAGGTACGCGAACTCGCCGATCATCCCAAGTTCATCGGGCTCGGGGTTGCGCTGGGACTCGGTGCGGTGCTGGCGCACTGCGTCGGTCGACTGGTTGGTCAGCCCCTGACGTTGGCCGCGTTCGCGGCGGCACAGCTAGGCGTACCGGTCGCCGCGGCCACGCTCGGCATCGAACAGCGTCTGCTCGGGGACGGGGAACCGTCCGCCCTGATTCTCGGCGCGCTGATCACCATCGGCGTCACTTCGGTGGCCGGCGCGCTGGCCAAGCGCGCTCAGAGCGCCGATGCCGCGGCGCCCGCCGCGTAGGCCGCGTCGCGGCGGTACGCGTTGGGGCTGACGCCGTATGCCCGCTTGAACGCGCTGGAGAGCGCGAACGGGGTGCCGTAGCCGACTGCGCGGGCGATGGTCGCAATGGTGGTCGCGGACGCGCGCAACATGTCGGCGGCAAGCGCGAGCCGCCAACTCGTGAGGAAGGCGATCGGTGGTTCACCGACGCGTTCGGTGAAGCGTCGCGCGAACAGTGCGCGCGAACACCCAACGGCGGCGGCGAGATTGGCCACCGTCCACGGGTGGGCGGGATTGTGGTAGATCAGCTTGAGCGCGCGCCCCACCACCGGATCGCGCTCGGCGTGCCACCAGGTCGGCGCGTTGTCGGCGCGGTCGAACCACGCCCGCAGCACGTCGATGAGCAACAGGTCCAACAGTCGGTCGAGGTAAGCCTCCTGGCCGGGTCCGGCGCGGCTGGCCTCCGCGTCGAGCAGGTCGACCAACGGTGTGGACCATTCGTCGACGCGCAGCACCAGCACCGTCGGAAGCGCATCGAGCAGACGCGAACTCACCTCGCTGCGGCCCTCGTACGCGCATATGACGCCGCAGTGCGCACCATCGTCGGCGTTGCCCCACGTGCGGACCCCGACCGACATCGTGAACCTCAGATCCTCGCCGTGCAGCGTCGTACACCTATTGCCGGGGTGGATGACGACCTGTGGCGTGGTGGCCGGATCGTCGGCGAACACGTAGTGCTCGGTGCCGCGCGCCAATGCGACGTCGCCCGGGTGCACCGCGAACGTGTCGCCGGAGTCGGTGACGATGACCGTATCGCCGCGGATCATGCAGATCAGCGTCAGCGGGGCGTCGTCCTGAATGCGCATCGACCACGGCGGGTCCAACGACATGCGCAACACGAAAGCCCCGCGTGCGCGCACCCCGTCGAGCAACCCACCGAGCGCATCCATGCGCTCAACTGTAGACGGATGCGTATGAATGTCGGACTAATGACGATGGATCGTCTCGCGAGATGGCGATCTACTTGGGTCATGTCAACGAGCCCATACGTCCTCGCCACCGCCGGCGCAGCCATCACATCGGCGGCCGTCGGCGGATTGTTCTACGCCTTCTCGACCTTCGTCATGAAGGGCCTGGACCGTACCGAACCCGCCCAGGCCATCACGGCCATGCGCGGCCTGAACGCGGAGGCGCAGGCCAACGCGCCGTTCCTCGCGCTGTTCGTCGGGTCCGCACTGCTGGCGCTCGGCGTCGGCGTCGCGGCAGCAGTGCGGCTGGCACAACCCGGGTCGGGTTACGTGCTGGCCGGGGCTGCGCTCGGTCTGGTCGCGTTCGTCGTCACGATGGCGTTCAACGTCCCGTTGAACAATCGACTCGACGCGCTCGATCCGAACGGGTTGTCCGCGGCCGACGCGTGGCGCGACTGGCACGCCTACTTGGCGCCGTGGACGGCCTGGAATCACGTTCGGACCGTGGCCCCGCTGGCGGGGTCGGTGCTGATGCTGGTCGGTCTGAACCGTTCCTGAAGGCAAACGCGACTACGGCGGCGGCGATCAGCGTGAGCACGCCCGCGATGATCGACGTGGGCGCGATGCCCGAGTCGAATGCGGTGTGAGCCGAGTCGAGCAGCGGTCCGGCGACGTCTCCTGGCAGTGTCTTTGCGACGGCCGCCGCCCCCCCGATGCTCTCCCCGGCGTCAGCTGCCTGCTGCGCGGAAAGGCCCTGCGGCAGTTGCACGTTCGTGCGATAGAACGCCGTGAAGATGGTGCCGAGGGTGGCGGTGCCGATCACGGCCCCGAGTTCGTAGGCCGTCTCCGACACCGCCGACGCGGCACCGGACTTGGCAGCGGGCACCGACGAGACGATGGTGTCGTTGGTGATCGTCTGCGAGATTCCGACCCCGATCTCCAGCACGATGAACGACGCGATCACCGCGGCCACGTTGAGGTCGTGCCGGAACAGCAGGATCATCCCGAAGCCCGCGGAGACCAGCACCAGTCCGATGATGGTCAGCGTGTGCGGAGCGAACCACCTGACCAGGCGCACCACCCCGATGCCCGCGACCATCGACAGCAGGGCGCCCGGCAGCGTCACCAGCCCAGCCGCCAACGGGCTGAGGCCGAGCACCAGTTGCAGGTGCTGTGACACGAAGAAGATGAACCCGATGAGGCCGACGATCGACAGGAAGTTCGCCATGATCGACGACGCGAATGGGGCGTAGCCGAACAGCTTGACGTCGAACATGGGTGTGGCGCTGCGGTTCTGGCGCCGGACAAACATCAGCGCGGAGCCGACGCTGACCACCAGGGCCGCGCCGACCAACCAGGACAACCCGTCGTGTGCGCCGGTCTTGACGGCCCAGACCAGCGGAAGCATCGTCGTGAGCGACAGCAGCACGCTCAGCAGATCCAGCGGTCCCGGGTTCGGGTCACGCGACTCGGGCACCAGGCGCGGCGCCAATATCAGCAGCGGCAACAGGATCGGCACCGCGACGAGGAACACTGCGCCCCAGTGGAAGTGCTCGAGCAGCACCCCGCCGACGATCGGGCCCAGCGCCGAGCCCGCGGTGAAGGACGACGCCCAGATCGCGATGGCGAGCCTGCGGGCGGAGGCATCGACGAAGATGTTGCGTATCAGCGACATGGTGGACGGCATCAGCATCGCGCCGAAGAAGCCGAGCACTGCGCGCGCGGCGACGAGGTACCCGGCGCTAGGCGCGAACGCGGCGACGAACGACACGACGGCGAACCCGGCCGCGCCGATCAGCAGCATCTTGCGTCGGCCGATGCGGTCGCCGAGGCTGCCCATCGCCACCAGCAACGCGGCCAGTACCAGGGAGTACACGTCAACGATCCACAGCTGGGTGGACGCGGCGGGCCGGAAGTCCTGCGCGATGCTCGGCAGCGCGAACGCCAAGATGGTGTTGTCGACGGCGATGAGCAGCACCGGCAGCAGGAGCACGGCGAGGGCGAACCAGGCGCGGCGCGGGGTGCTGACGGTCTGCTTGGCGTCGACCCGGGTGGACATGATTTCTCCTGGCTTACTGCGTGTTCGGATTGATGGTGCCGTCGACGAGGCTGGCCATGATGGCGTCGACGATCTGAGTTCGGGGGGCGCTGCCCAGTCGCATGGCCTCGTAGCCCGCGTGCAGCAGCGCCCAGAAGACCAGCCGTGGCCAGCCGGGTGGGCCCGCCGAACCCTGACATGACGCGCGGTTGAGCACCTCGACGATGACCTCGTCGCCGGTGTCGAGCACGGCGGCCAGTTCCTTGTCGGCCATCAGAGTGGGGTCGTTGTAGACGAACGGAACGATCGGTCCGAGGTCGAGCTGACACTCGACGACGCGACGCAGGGCCTCGACGGGTGGACCGCAATCCGGCTCGGCGTGCTCGATCGCGGCGTTGCTGAGTTCGTGGACGTGGAGTGCGAGTTCGCGCAGCAAGTCGGAACGTTCGGCGAAGTAACGGTGCAGCGTGCTGCGGCCCACCTCCGCGGCGGTGGCGATGTCGCCTAGCGATGCAGTCGGCTGCTCCGCGAGCACCGACATCGCGGCGTCGAGGATCGCGCGACGGGTGCGGGAACGCGCCCCACCGTCATTCGACTTCGACACAGACATGAGTAGAAATATAGCACAGCACTACCAAAGTGGGACAATGGTGTCCCATTAGTCCGGAGCGGTGAAACCTCCAGATGGCTGCGGCGGTGCGGGGGGCTGCGGTGCCGCGTGAGGCGCGTACGCCGGCTGGTAGCCCTGCGGATAGCCGGGTGGCGGGTAGCCCGGTGGCGGATAGGCCGGCGGTGCTACCGGCTGCAGGCGCTGGAGCTCCCGGCGATGACGTTCGGCAAGTACCGCGGCCAGGATGAGTGATGGCGGCGTACCCGGCGGGGGCGGCGGGCTGACCTGCGCGACGATCTCGGAGCAGATGCGGTACCCCAGCTCGGCACGAATCTGAGGGTCCAATTGTGAGGCGCGGGACAGGAATTGGCGTGCCCGCTCGGCCTGCTCCGGCCTCAGCCCGGACATGTGAAGCGACGCCGCCCACCATGCCAGGGCCGGCGGCATCGGGGGCAGCGGGCTCAGGCGCGCCGTTCGCTCGCTGATCACCATCGTGCCCGCGAACACGTCGCCGATGCGCTTGCCCTTCGACGACAGCAGGCTGCAGATCACCGCGGGCCCACCAACGAACAGCCAGATCTCTATCGTCGACGCCAACGCCCGAAACAGCGCCTGACGGAAGCGCTCTGGGCCGCCATCGTCGGAGACGACCCGAAGGCCCATCGCCATCTTCCCCAGCGTGCGGCCCCGCGTCGTTACCTCGAAGACGAGCGGATAGCCGACGATCGTCAGCACGGTGAAGATGACGACCACCGCACCGGCGAGCGCGTCGTCGAACCGGGTCAGCACCGTCGCCGCCAGGACGAGCCCGATGAAGTAGCCGGTAAACATGATCGAGACGTCGATGAACGCCGATATCGCGCGGACCGGCAACTGTGCGATCGCAACGTCGAGGACCACGGCGTCGCCGGTCACCATCGGTTCCGGTTGGGCCGCCATGAAAGTAACGCTACTAGGATTTGCGGGGTGGATGTCGACGCGTTCGTCCTGGCCCACCGCGCGACGTGGGACCGGCTCGCGCAGCTCGTCAAGCGCCGTCGCAACCTGAGCGGCGCCGAGGTCGACGAACTCGTCGACCTGTATCAGCGGGTGTCCACGCACCTATCGGTGGTGCGCACGGCATCGACCGACGGCGTTTTGGTGGGGCGACTCTCGGGACTGGTGGCGCGGGCGCGGGCGGCGGTCACCGGGGCCCACGCGCCGTTGTGGAGCGAGTTCGCCCGGTTCTGGATGGTGTCCTTTCCCGTCGTCGCCTACCGATCGTGGCGGTGGTGGGCAGGATCGGCGGTGGGGTTCTTCGTCGTCGCGACGATCATCGCAGTCTGGGTCGCGCACTCGCCGGAGGTGCAGGCCATCATCGGAACCCCAAGCGACATTGACGAATTGGTGAACCACAAGTTCGAGTCGTACTACAGCGACCACCCGGCGGGTTCGTTCGCGTTGCAGGTGTGGACCAACAACGCATGGTTGGCCGCCCAGTGCATCGGCTACGCGATAGTGCTCGGCATTCCGATTCCCTGGCTGCTCTTCGAGAACGCCGCCAATGTCGGCGTCAGTGCCGCGTTCATGTTCCAGGCCGGCAAGGGCGGCCTGTTCCTTGGCCTGCTCACTCCGCACGGGTTGCTGGAGTTGACGGCGTTGTTCCTCGCGGCCGGAGCCGGCATGAAGCTGGGGTGGACGGTGGTGTCACCCGGCAATCGACCGCGTGGGCAGGCCTTGGCCGAACAGGGCAGGGCCGTCGTCTCCGTCGCAGTGGGAATGGTCGTCGTCCTGCTCGTCTCGGGCCTCATCGAAGCCCTCGTCACGCCGTCCCCCCTGCCGACGTTCGTGCGGATCGCGATCGGCGTCGCGGCCGAGGCCACCTTCCTGGCCTACGTAATTCGCTTCGGGCGCAAGGCGGCTCGGGCCGGCGAGACGGGTGACGTCGAGGACGCCCCCGACGTCGTACCGACGCGCTGACCCGCTACAACTTTCCGCTGGCCTTCATGGCCAGATAGCGGTCGGCCAGCGCGGGGGCAAGCTCTTCCGGCTCGGCGTCCACGACGTCGACACCCATGCGGCGTAGTCGGGTGGCGATATGGCCGCGGTCGTTGCGGGCACGCTCAGCTGCCGCGGCGTCGTAGACCTGGGCCGCGTCGGCGCGACCCGCCGCCAGTCGGTCGACCCGCGGATCCGCGACGCTGGCGATCAGCACGTGATGTTTGGTCGATAGCTGCGGCAGTACCCCCATCAGCCCCTCGTCCAACGCCGATGCGTTCAGATCGGTCATCAGCACGACGAGCGCGCGCCGCCGGATCCGGCGCTGGACGTTCGCCACCATGGCGGGTGCGTTGGATTCCACCAGTGCGGGCTGCAGCGGCGCCATGGCGTTGACCAGTTGGGCCAGCAGTTCGCTTCGCGACGCGTTGTACACCCCGGCTCTCGGCACCCTGTCGTGTGCGATGAAGTCGACATGGTCGCCGGCGCGGGAAGCCAACGCGGACAACAGCAATGCGGCATCCATCGACCAGTCCAGGCGGGGCCAGCCGCTCGGGTCACCAGCCGTCGGGTCGACGCCGACGCGGCCCGCCGAGGTACGTCCGGTGTCCAACACGATCACGACACGACGGTCGCGTTCTGGACGCCAGGTTCTTACCACGACGTCTGCGCGCCTCGCCGTTGCGCGCCAGTCGATGGAGCGCACGTCGTCGCCGACGACGTACTCGCGCAGCGAGTCGAACTCGGTGCCCTGGCCACGGATCAGCACGGGGATCATGCCGTCCAGTTCGCGCAGCTTGGCCAGCCGGGACGGCAGATGCTTGCGCGACAGGAAGGGCGGCAGAATCCGGATCCGCCACGGCACGCGATGCGAGGTCTGCCGACCCGCCAGCCCGAGCGGACCCACCGAGCGCGCGGTCACCAACGCTGCATCATGATCCCCGCGGCGCACCGGCCGCAACTGCGTGACCACCTGCAGCCGTTGTCCCGCAGCGATGTTCACCGAATGCGTGCGCGGTTCTGCACGCGTGGACGGCGGCCAGGCGTCGCGGACCTGGCCACGGAACCGACGATTCCCCGGCTGCTCGATCACCAGTCGCGCGTCCACCTGCTCGCCGAGGCGCGCCGCCGCGTCCCCGAGCCTGCTGAAGCGCAGCCGACGGGTGTTCGCGGCCAGCGCGACGTCGACCACGATGGCCGTCAGGAGCAGCAGCGCCAGCACGGTGAACGCCGTTGCGGGCCAGGGGGATAAGCCGACCGGCAGTACGCACAGCAATGCCACCAGCCAGGCGCGGCCGGTCAGGGCCACTAGCGTGGCACCGGCACAGCGGCCAGGATCCCGTCCAGCACCCCATCGGGGTTGGCGCCCTCCAGTTCGGCCTCAGGGCGCAGTGCCACACGGTGCCTCAACGTCGGACGGGCCATCGCCTTGACGTCGTCTGGAGTGACGTAGTTGCGGCCCGACAACCACGCCCACGAGCGCGCGGTCGACAGCAGCGCCGTTGCGCCGCGCGGAGAAACGCCGAGTTGCAGCGCTGGCGAATGTCGGGTCGCTCCAACGATGTCCACGATGTAGCCGAGCACCTCGTCGGCCACCAGTACCTGCTGCACCGCCTCCCGTCCGGCCGCGAGCTCGGCGGGCCCCGCGACGGGTCGGATGGCCGATAGGTCGCGCGGGTCGAACCCGTGTGCGTGCCGCGACAGGATCGCGATCTCCTGGTCGCGAGGTGGAAGCGGCACGTTGAGCTTGAGCAGGAACCGATCGAGTTGAGCCTCGGGAAGTTGGTACGTGCCTTCGTATTCGATGGGGTTCTGCGTGGCGGCGACGATGAACGGGTCGGGGAGCGGCCGGGGTTCGCCGTCGACGCTCACCTGTCGCTCTTCCATGGCCTCCAACAACGCGGCCTGTGTCTTCGGCGGTGTGCGGTTGATCTCGTCGGCGAGCAGCAGGTTGGTGAACACCGGGCCGGAGCGGAACGTGAACTCGGCGGTGCGGGCGTCGTAGACCAACGACCCCGTGATGTCGCCGGGCATCAGGTCGGGTGTGAACTGGACGCGCTTGAAGTCCAGTTGCAGTGCGGCGGCCAGGGTTCGGATGAGCAGCGTCTTGGCGACCCCCGGCACGCCTTCGAGCAGCACGTGGCCACGGCACAGCAGCGCGATCACCAGTCCGCTGACGACGGCGTCCTGCCCGACCACGGCCTTGGCGATCTCGGTGCGCAAGTCGAGTAGCGCGCTTCGTGCGGCGTCCGGATCCACGGTGGGCGGAGTGGCGGTTGGCTGAGTCAAGATCGTGCGACCTGCCTTTCGATGTCGTCCAGTTGGCGGGAGAGTTCGACGAGTTCGGCGTCGGTGGCAGGCGGCGGCCCGTACAGCCAGTGCTCGATGAGCGCCGGATCGCTGCCCACACGGTGCGCGACGGCCTGTGCCACCGCAGCGGGAGGTGATTGCGTACCGAGACCGAGCCTGGGCAGCGTGCGCTGCAGCGCGGCGGTCCGCAAGGCGTCGGCAGCCCGATCTCGTGCGCGACGCGAGCGGTACAACCTCCCGCGACCTTCGACGGTTTCCGACGCGCGCACGACGACGGGCAGGTGCTCTGCCACCAACGGGCCGATGCGCTTGCCCTGCCACAGCGCGACGAGCAGCACGACCAGAACCAGCTGCGCGACGATCCACCACGCACGGTCGGGAATGGCGTCGACAATCGAAGTGCCGGTGCCGGATTCACCCTCGATCCGCTGCGGCGTGTACCAGACCACACGCGGCCGCGCCCCAGCGAGGTTCATGGCCAGCGCGGCGTTGCCCTGCTTCAGTAGCCCGGAGTTCGTCATGAAGTCCGCGCTGCCGACCACCGTGACCGTCCGCCCGTCGACTGAATAACGCACAAGGGCGTTGTCGTAGCAGCGGGTCAGCGGGGTGTCGCCGGTGGCCTCGTAGGTGGGGCTGATGCCGAGCTCGACCTCGCCCGCGCGGTCGGCCTCGCGCAGGTCGCATCCGGGCTTGCCGCCGTAACTGGCCCCGGCGGCCTGCTGGACGGCGGGTGCGAGCGCCTCCCGGGTGCGCGAAACCGGCTCCACCAGTAGGCGATCGCCTGGCAGCCCCGCCAGCCGCTGCAAGACGTCCACGTCGATCAGATAGTCCGTCTGCGCGACGAGCAGCAGCGCGTCCGGCGTCAGCGACCGCTCGATGTCGGCGACGTCGTCGGCCTCGATCACCTCGACGCCCTGCTCGCGCAGTAGTGCCACCAGGGCGTGGGCGCCGTCGGGCGAGGTCGCCTCTGGATCCATCCGGCCACCGGGCCGCGGGGCGGTCAGGTAGGTGCTGACGGTCGAAACGACGATGATCGCCACCAGGGCGAGCAACACCCAGCGGATCGAGCGCCAGCGTTGCCGGACGGTGGGTCCGACGGCCGACGTGGTGTCGGTCATCGCACCTCGACCCAATCCGGGTTCGGGCCTGCGTTCGCCGCGACGCCCGGACCCGCCCGAGTGTCGGAGCAGAGGTGGTCGTCGAGCCCGGCGACCAGCCGGTAACCGGCCTCGGTTCCTGGCCGCTCACCGTACGTCACGTCGTTGAATATCATTGCTGCGCTGCGTAACTCGGTGACCAGACTGGGTATGGCCGCCCCGGCGTCGCGGGCCAACTCGTTCGCGGTGCGTCCCGGTACCGGATTGAGCACCGCCGTCTCCTCGAGGTGACGCGCGACGGCGCGCAGCCGGTGTCGGATCGCCGATGCCCAATCGCCCTGGGCCGCATATTGTTCGGCGGTAGCGCGGTGCTCCGCCGCGCTGCGCTCCTCGGCCCCGAACAGGGCGGCTCGGCCCCGGTTGGTGCGCATGGTGCGCATGGCGACGCGGACGGCCACCACCACCGCGACGGCGAGCAGCACCAGCAGCAGGGCGATCGTGAACCAGCCACCGGGAACCGACGAACCTTCCATCATGATTCGGTAGAGCAGTTCGTCGAGCCAGTTCACGAGGCGCTCGATCAACGATGCCGATGGGTAGATGGGTTTGCCGAGCTCGTGCCGGGCAGCGTCGTGCGCGGTGTCTCGGTCGATGTCGACGGGTGCGGATGCGACGAGCGTGACGATGAGGGACACGTCAGGGCCGGCTGGTTCTCGCGCGGGCGCTCATCCGCGGCGCGTCGTCAGCCAGAGCCGGTCGGTCGCGTCGACTGCTGAATCCTGTTGCGTCGTCGCGCCGGTCTGCAACACCAGATCGAAGGCCTCGGCGCGAATCCGCCGGTCGGTGTAGAGCAGCACGACCACACCGGCGTTGAACGGGGCGGTGATGATCTGCCCGATCGCGCCACCGATCGCGATCAGTATCAGTGCCACCACGACTGTGCCGGTGGATTGCTTTGCAAACAACAGGACTTCGCCGACGACGCTGAAGGGCAGCGACACTGCGCTCGCGATCACGCTGGCGACCAGCACTCCGAGGAAACGGATGCCGAAGACCCGCCAGAAGTCGTTCTTCACGAGTGCGAAGGACCGCTTGATCGCGGCCACGATGCCGAGCCGTTCCAACACGATCAGGGTCGGCGCGAAGCTCAGCATCGTGCCGAGATAGGTCAGCAGCACGAGGAGTCCCAACGCCAACACCACTCCGACGAGCGCGGCGGCGACGCCTCCTCCGAGGACGGCGATGCCGACGATCAAGCCCACGACGACCGCGACGAGCACCGCGGCGCCAAGGGCCTCGAGGGCGGTGAACCCGAATAGGGCGAGTAGTCGGCCACGAGCGCGCTGCCAGGCCTCGGCGACGGTGATCTTCGTGCCGAACACCGCCCGTCCGACGATCACCGTCAGCAATCCGCTCAGCACGATCGCGGCGAGGCCCGTCGTGATGGCGCCGGCGAGGCTGGATAGTGACAACCCGATGAGCGCGGGATCGGAGGGTTGACTGCTGCTGCCGAACGACGAGAAGTTCGAGGACTTGAGCTCGCCGAGCGCGGCCAGCGGCCCGACCTGCAGCACCAGCGCTAACACCTGCGCGGCGACGATCACGATCGCGGTAATCCCAAGTGTGGCTTTCGGATTCATCCGCACGTAAGCGACGGCGCCGTTATAGATGTCGGACAGCGTGAGCGGGCGAAGCGGGATGATGCCGGGCTTCAGGGCCTGGGGGGCTGCAGCGGGGTATCCGGGCGGCGGATAGCCGTAGCCGGGTGGCGGGTAGTACGCCTGCGCCTGGTATCCGGGCGGCGGATGGCCGTAGCCGGGTGGCGGGTAGTAGCCAGGAGGTGGATAACCCGGCGGTGCTACGGGACTCGGGTAGGCCGCCTGCGGAGATGCCTGTGACTGCGGCGCGTCGACGGGAGCGAAGCCACCGGCGTCGTTGCTCATGCTCACCATCCTGGCGATAGCGGCAAGGATTGACAACGTGCCGGCGCAGCGTGCGGCCCCAGGTAGCGTCTAGTGCATGGCGGAACTCAAGAATCGGCTGCGCGAAGACCTGAAGACGGCGATGAAGGCGCAGGACAAGTTGCGTACCGGGACGCTCCGGATGCTGATCGCGGCGATTCAGGCCGAGGAGGTTTCCGGCAAGCAGGCGCGAGAGCTATCGGATGACGAAGTGCTCAAGGTGCTTGCCAGGGAAGCGCGCAAGCGCGGCGAGGCCGCCGAGATCTACGTGACGAACGGTCGAGGCGAACTTGCCGCCAACGAACGCGCCGAGGCGACCGTCATCGACGACTACTTGCCGACGCAGCTCAACGACGACGAGTTGGCCAATGTCGTCAACACGGCTATCGCCGACGTGGCCGAGGAGTTGGGTGAGCGCCCACATCAAAAGCACATGGGCCTGGTGATGAAGACGGCCGTCGCGATCGCCGGCGGCAAGGTCGACAGCGCCAGACTGTCCGCCGCCGTGAAGGATCGGCTCTGATTCAACTCGCTGGCCGCATTGGGCCGGGCGCTACCGAACGAGTTGGAGCCGCGGCCTAGGCGCCTCAAGGGTTGCCGCCGCGCCCCACGGTCCGAGCGCGTCTTCGATGGCATCTTCGGCGACACCCAGTGAACGAGCCTCTTCAACGGCATCTTCCAGACCGTCGAGAGCTGCGTTCAGCACCGACAGTCGGGGTTGTAGGCCGACTGGGATTAGTTTGCCTGCGTCGACGATTCGTTGAATCGCTTCTTGCCGCCGGTCGGCAACCGTGGCGGTCCGCTGTGTCATATCCAGCCAATCTATGGAAAGCAAGGCCGCGTCTGATTACCCGGTATGGGCAGCGAGTAACCGATTGTGGGTCAATTCACGCGGTGTTGGGTCGGGCCAACCCCGTGTCAGATAGCGAATCACGAATTGCCCACTTTGGCGCGCTGAGCGGCAGCGCCACGTGCGCACTGACACAGAAAAAGACCCCGACCAGTATCACCAGTCAGGGCCTCTCACCTGTGCCAACGCGGTCGGGGTGGCGGGATTCGAACCCACGACCTCTTCGTCCCGAACGAAGCGCGCTACCAAGCTGCGCCACACCCCGCGTAGAGCCACGACAGCGTATCGCACCGGGTCAGCCGGAGGCCAAACGCCCGCTCGCTCATGCGCTTCTCGTGAGCGCGGTCACGGTTGCGTGCGCCAGAGCTGGGTAGCCGGGAGGCAGGAAAGCCGCGATGGCGCGGATCACCTTCGCATTCGGGGATGAATAACGATGTCAGACCCGTTGTAGACACTGAACACAGCAGACGAACCACCATCGACCGAGAGAGGCGTGAAATGACCGGATTGGGAGCTGCAATCTATGGCGGATTCTTCGCCCTTGCGGCGTTGTGGTTGTTCCTGACGTCGGACTACGCGGGATTCAACCGCGGAGAT
This sequence comes from Mycobacterium sp. RTGN4, assembly GCF_033804635.1. Taxonomy (NCBI): domain Bacteria; kingdom Bacillati; phylum Actinomycetota; class Actinomycetes; order Mycobacteriales; family Mycobacteriaceae; genus Mycobacterium; species Mycobacterium sp. RTGN4. The sequence goes on from NZ_JAPZLB010000016.1 coordinate 140,784, forward strand.
CAGGACCAGGATCCAGAGCGTTCGAACTCCATCAACGCGGCGGCGGGCTCCGACGAGTCCAGCCCGTGGCTGCTCAGCCACTCGGCGTCGAAGTAGGTATCGGCGTACCGATCGCCGCTGTCGGCGATCAACGTCACCACCGATCCGCTGCGGCGCTGCGCGATCATTTCGGCCAACAGGCCGAAGCAACCCCACACGTTGGTGCCCGTCGATGGGCCTACCCGTCGACCCAGCACGGCGCTCACGTGGTGGCAGGCCGCAACCGAGGCCGCGTCGGGCACCGTCACCATTCGGTCGACGACGTCAGGTAGGAACGACGGCTCGACGCGAGGCCGGCCGATGCCTTCGATGCGTGACGAGGCGCCGGTGACGATGTCTCGGCGGCGTTGCGCGTAGGACGGGAAGAACGCCGACTGCTCCGGGTCGACCACGCACAACCGGGTCGGGTAGCGCCGGTAGCGGATGTAGCGCCCGATCGTCGCGCTGGTGCCTCCGGTGCCCGCCCCTACCACTACCCATTCGGGTGTGGGGTGCGGTTCGTCGTGCATCTGCTCGAAGATCGATTCGGCGATGTTGTTGTTGCCGCGCCAGTCCGTCGCCCGTTCGGCATTCGTGAACTGATCAAGGTAGTGGCCGCCGGTCTCGTCGGCCAGCCGCTCGGCTTCGGCGTAGACCTGATCCGAGTTGGCAACGAAATGGCAACGGCCGCCTTGTGATTCGATGAGTTTGACCTTCGTGGAACTGGTCGAGGACGGCATCACCGCGATGAACGGTAGCCCAAGTAGCGCGGCGAAGTAGGCCTCGGACACCGCCGTCGAACCAGACGACGCTTCGATGATGGTGGTCTGCTCACCGATCCAGCCGTTGCACAGGGCGTAGAGGAACAGCGAGCGGGCCAGCCGATGCTTGAGGCTGCCGGTGATGTGGGTGGATTCGTCCTTGAGATACAGCTGCACGTCGACGCCGTCGCACCACTTCATGGGCAGGGGATACCGCAAGAGGTGGGTGTCGGCGCTGCGCCGGGAATCGGCCTCGATCAGGCGTACCGCATTGTCCGCCCACTGGCGCGACGGGTTGTGTGACGCGACGGAAGCCGACTCGCTCACCGGGCCGCGACGGCCGAGTGGGACACGCCTGCCTTGGTCCCGGCATGACCACCGCCGGTGGGGGCCGCGACCAAGGTCAACAGCGTCACCTCGGGTCGGCAGCAGAATCGATACGGCGCGTACGGCGAGGTGCCCATGCCCGCCGACACGTGCAGTTGGGTGTCTGCACCCCACCGCGATGCGCCCTTGGCCCGCGACGGGTCCAGATCGCAGTTGGTGACGACGGCGCCGTAGAACGGGACGCACAGCTGGCCGCCATGCGTATGGCCGGCCATGATCAGCTGGTAGCCGTCGGCGGCAAAGCGATCCAGCACCCGGGTGTACGGCGCGTGCACGAGCCCCAACGAGAGGTTGGCAGCCGGGTTGGGGCGCCCTGCGATGGTGTCGTACCGATCGCGGGACAGGTGCGGGTCGTCGACGCCCGCGACGGCGATCAGCTGACCCTTCACCTCGATCTCGCGGCGGGTGTGGGTCATGTCCAGCCAGCCGCGTTCGGTGAAGGCCGCGCGCAGGTCCTGCCACGGCAGCGGCTCACCGGTCACCCGCTTCGACGGGTTGAACAGGTAGCTGGTGGGATTCTTCGGCTTTGGTCCGAAGTAATCATTGCTGCCGAAGACGAAAAGCCCCGGCACGGACAACAGATCACCCATGGCCTGCACGACGGCTGGCACGGCCTTCGGGTGGGACAGATTGTCGCCCGTGTTGATCACCAGGTCCGGATCCCAGCGCGCGAGCTCACGCAGCCACGCCTGCTTGCGACGCTGTTGGGGCCGCATGTGGAAGTCACTGAGGTGCAGCACGCGCAACGGCGATGAACCCGGCGTGAGTACCGGCATCGTCATCTCCCGCACCACGAACGCGTTGCGCTCGACCAGCGTGGCGTAGCCGATACCGGAGATCAGCGAACCTGCGGCGACCAAGGCCGTGTTCTTCAGGACCGTCGAAGGGGCGGACATGTTCGCAGCCTACTGCGTGATCACCACACCGACCGCGTCTGTGAGCGGCCCGTTATCAACCCCACACATTCTGATCAGGGCGGTGGCGGCGGACCCAGCACCGGCACCGTGATCGGCGGCAGGCCCGGAATCTGGATGACCGTCGACCCGACTTCCGGTGGCGGCGCATTCGGATCGAATGGCAGCCCCACCGGTGGCGGCGGAGGAGGTGGCGGAATGCCGTTGCTGACCTGGAGGGTGATGATCGAACCGGGGACGGTCTGCCCATTGGGCGTGGTACCGACGACCGAACCCGCCGAAGCACCGCTGTTGACCGAGCTCGACTGATCGGCGACCTGGAAGCCGGCATCCTTCAGCCGCTGGCGGGCCAGGTCCTCGGTCATTCCGGAGACGCTCGGCACCTTGGAGCCCGGCGCGCCGTCGACGTAGCGCGGATCGGTCGGGGGCAGCTGCACGTCAGGTGGGGTGATCGGCTTCATCGCCGTGAACCACGTGCGGGCGGGTTCGTTACCGCCGAACAGGTCTCCGCTGCCGCATTGACGAAGCGGGAAGGAGCACAGATCACCCGGCGTGCTCGAGTCGTCGTAGATGTAGTTGGCCGCGGCGAAGTCGGCGGTGAAGCCAAGGAAGGCCGACGATCGGTGGGCCTCGGTGGTGCCGGTCTTGCTCGACACCGGCAAGCTCCACCCGACTGCGCCCGCTGAGCCCGCCGCGGTGCCCGGCGAGGTGTCGTCCTTGCTCATCGCATTGGCCAACGTGTTGGCCAACCCCTCCGGCACGACCTGCTCACAGGTTTCCGTCGTAACCGAAACGTCCTTGCCATTGCGGTCGAAGACCTTGTCGATCGGGTTGGGCGGGCACCAGGTGCCTCCCGAACCCAACGTCGCAGCCACGTTCGACAACTCGAGCGCGTTGACCTCGATCGGCCCCAGCGTGAAGGAGCCCAGATTCTGTCGTTTGACGAAATCGGCCAGACTCTCGTTGCTATCCGGGTCATAGTCGCGGGCGGTGCCGGGTAAGGCGTATGACCGCAGCCCTAGCTTGACGGCCATGTCGACCGTGCGCTGGACGCCGACCTGGGAGATCAGCTTCGCGAATGCCGTGTTCGGCGAGGTCGCCAATGCGTCGGTGACACTCATCGAGCCGCGGTAGTTGCCTGCGTTGAGCACGCACCAGGTGGCCTGCGGGCAGCCCTTGGCTCCGCCGCTGCCCAGCCCCTTGGCCTCGAATCGGGCAGGTGCATCCAATGTCGCGCTGATGCCCATGCCCATGTCGAGCGCCGCCGCGGTGGTGAAGATCTTGAAGATCGACCCAGCGCCGTCGCCGACCAGGGAGAACGGCTGCGGCTGCATGGTCTCGCCAGCGTCGAGGTTGAGCCCGTAGGTGCGGTTGCTCGCCATCGCCAGGACGGGATGCGAGTCCTTGCCGGGCCTGATCACGCTCATCACGCTGGCGACGCCAGGGAGGTCGGGCGCTGCGATGCCGTCGACAGAGGACTTCACGGTGTTCTGCACGTCGGGGTCGAGCGTGGTCTTGATGAGATAGCCGCCCTTGGCGACCTGCTCCTTGCTGATGCCAGCGCGGGCCAGGTAGTCGAGCGCGTAGTCGCAGAAGAACGCCCGGTCGCCGGCGGCGATGCATCCGCGTGGCAATTCGTTGGGCTGGGGGAGCACGCCGAGCGGTTCGGCCTTGGCGGCGCGCAGCGCTTCAGCCTCTTGCGGGATGTTCTCGATCATCGTGTCCAACACCAGGTTTCGCCGTGCGAGCGCACCGTCGGGATTGGTGTAGGGGTTCAGCGCGCTGGTCGACTGGACCATGCCGGCCAGCAGCGCCGCCTGTTGCCAGTTCAATTCGGAGGCGTTGACGCCGAAATACGTCTGAGCGGCGTCCTGAATCCCGAACGCGCCATTGCCGAACGACACCAGGTTCAGATAGCGGGTGAGGATTTCCTGCTTGGTGAACGTCTTGTCCAGCGTGAGCGCCATCCGGATCTCGCGGAGCTTGCGGGCTGGTGTGGTCTCGATGGCCGCGCGCTTCTCGGCGTCGGTCTGCGCGATGACCAGTAACTGATAGTTCTTCACGTACTGCTGCTCGATGGTCGAGCCGCCTCGGGTGTCGACGTCACCGGAGGCATAGCCGGCCAGCCCGGTCAGGGTGCCCTTCCAGTCCACGCCGTTGTGCTCGGTGAACCGCTTGTCCTCGATCGAGACGAGGGCCAGCTTCATCGTGTTGGCAATCTGGTCGCTGTGCACTTCGAACCTGCGCTGGCTGTATAGCCAGGCGATCGTGTTGCCCTTGGCGTCGACCATCGTCGACACGGCAGGCACTTCACCCTCGACCAATTGCGCGGAACCGTTGGCAACCACGTCGGAGGCCCTGTTGGACATCAGGCCGAACCCGCCGACGAGCGGAAACATCAGCGCCGCGGCAACCACACTGGCCAATAAGACGCACCAACCGAGCTTGATCACCGTCACCGTCGTCGGGGGACGCGGCGACGTCGGCTCAGACATGGGTACAGAGTAGCCACGTCCCTTGCCGGCAGCCTCGTGACCGTTGTAATGGGCTAGCTCTACGGGCTGCTTTACGCCTGATCATGCGTAATGATGGGTCACGGCACGGTCGTCCCAAAAAAATGCGATTTGACTGTTGCGCAAAACCCCCCTGACCACCTAGCTTGAACACACAGTGCGATCTAGGTAACACTCCCGGTCGCAATGTGGCGTAGATCGCATCATGCTTCTACACCGTGGTTTGGACCGTCGAATGGGGCGGCTGGACGAAGGGATCGCTGGTGTCAGGTACACGACCCGCGGCACGCAGGACAATGACAATCTCTCCAGTCAACGGTGTAGTCCAAAGTGCGGAGGCCGAGGCCCGCATCGCGTGGGTATCGCAGGCCCGCTGCCGTCAGGCCGACCCTGACGAGCTATTCGTGCGGGGGGCCGCCCAACGCAAGGCCGCAGTCATCTGCCGGCATTGCCCGGTGATCTCCGAGTGCGGCGCCGATGCACTGGACAACCGCGTCGAATTCGGTGTCTGGGGCGGAATGACCGAGCGTCAGCGGCGCGCGCTACTCAAACAGCATCCCGAGGTGGTTTCCTGGGCGGAGTTCTTCGCCGCCCAGCGCAAACACCGCAGCGCGGTCTAGTCTGCCGCCTACTTCGCAGTCGCGGCCGTTGCTGCGCCGGTGATCTGATCGGCGATGGCCCGCAATGCCTCCATGTCCGAAACGTCGAACGGCAGCGACGGAACGCCGACGATCGCCACCGCCGGATTCGCGCCGGTGAACCGAGACAGCAGCCGAACCTCCCGCTTGGCGGTCATCGCCCGATCGGCGTGAATACGCAATATCGCTGCCGTCAGCGCCTCGGGCCCGTCATCGCCACCGAGTTCGTCTGCGGCTTCATTCGCCTTGTCCGCGTGGAGGTCGCACAACATCGGGTGGGTGCGGTTGAGGATCAGGCCGGCGAGCGGCATCTTCTCCTGGGAAAGCCGGTCGACGAAGAACGTCGCCTCCCGCAGCGCGTCCGGTTCGGCCGCCGAGACCACAACGAACTGAGTGCCCCGTCGCTTGAGTAGCTCGTAGGTCTTGTCGGCCTTCTGTCGGAACCCGTCGAACGTGGCATCCAGCGCCTGCACGAACCCCGCAGCGTCGGAGAGCATTTGAGATCCCAGCACGGTCGAGAGCGCCTTCATCGCCAAGCCGACGGCGCCCGTGACCAGCTTGCCGATGCCCCGGCCCGGAGCGAGCAGCAGCCGCCACAGCCGGCTGTCCATGAAGCTGCCGAGTCGCTTGGGCGCATCCAGGAAGTCCAGCGCGTTGCGCGACGGAGGCGTGTCGACGACGATCAGGTCCCACTTGTCCTCGGCCAGCAGTTGGCCGAGTTTCTCCATGGCCATGTACTCCTGCGTGCCGGCCAGCGACGTCGCCACGGTTTGGTAGAACTGGTTCTCCAGGATCGCCTCGGCGCGCTCGGCGTCCGAGGAGTACTGGAGCACCATTTCGTCGAACGTCCGGCGCATGTCCAGCATCATCGCGTGCAGCTCGCCCTTGACCTCGGGTGCGAGCGGAACCCGTTGCGGGGTATTGCCAAGGCTCGAGATGCCGAGCGCCTGAGCGAGTCGCTTCGCCGGATCGATGGTCAATACGACGACGGTGCGTCCGTACTCGGCGGCCCGCAGCGCCATGGCCGCTGCAGTGGTGGTCTTGCCGACTCCGCCTGCGCCGCAACACACTACGACCCGGTTGGACGTGTCGGCCAAGATCGCGGCCATGTCAAGCACGCGTGGTGTAGTGCTCATTACCTAACCCCCTGAGCGCCAAGCTCTTCCGCGAGTTCGTACAAGCTGCCCAGATCGACGCCGTCGCGTATCGCGGGCAGTTCGAGCCGCGAGACGTCGAGCTCGTCGAGTTGTTCGGCGCTCTCGGCGCGGGCGGTGATACGGGTCGCGTGCTGGATGGTCTCGGTCAGCAACCCGGCGAAGTCATTGTCCGACAGCGTAATTCCGGCCTTGTTGAGCCCTGCGCGGACCGCGTCGGCGTCCACGTCGCCTTCGGCAGCCTTGGCGATCTCGGCCGGCGCGAGGTAGGTCGGGATGTTCCGGTTGACGATCACGCTGCCGATGGGCAACCCGAGTTCGGAGAGTTCGTCGATCGCCTCGACGGTCTCCTGGATCGGCAGCGCCTCCAAGAGCGTGACGAGATGGATGGCGGTCAGCTCCGAATGCAGCAGCTTCACCACACCGTCGGCCTGTGAATGCACCGGCCCGCCCTTCGACAGCTCCGATACGGCCTGCGTCACGTCGAGGAAGCGTGCGATGCGTCCGGTCGGCGGCGCGTCAACGACGACCGCGTCGTACGCGTCCTGCTTGCCCTTCTCGTTACGGACCACGATCTCCTTGATCTTGCCGGTGAGCAGCACGTCGCGTAGCCCAGGAGCGATCGTCGTCGCGAACTCGACGGCGCCGATCCGTCGCATCGCCCGTCCGGCGATGCCGAGGTTGTAGAACATGTCGAGGTACTCGAGGAAGGCCGCCTCGGTGTCGATCGCGAGCGCGTTGACGTGGCCGCCGCCTTCGGCCGTCGCGATCTTGACCTCCTTGTACGGCAGCGGGGGGACGTCGAAGAGTTGCGCAATGCCCTGGCGTCCCTCGACTTCGACCAGCAGCACCTTGCGCCCGCCCGCGGCCAACGCGAGCGCCAGCGCCGCCGCGATGGTCGACTTGCCGGTGCCGCCCTTGCCGGTCACGAAGTGCAGGCGCACCTTGTTCAGGCGGGACGGCCATCCGGCCGCCGTTCGGCCAAGTGGAGCAGAAGTCTGTGAAGCCACCACAGCATGCTAGCGGTGGGATGGGGGCCGCCCGTTAAGCTCAGCCGCATGAGCGAACCGACGAGGTGGGAATACGTAACAGTCCCGTTGCTGGTACATGCGACCAAGCAGATCCTCGATCAATGGGGTGAACAGGGCTATGAACTGGTTTCGGTGCTGCCGGGGCCCACCGGCGAGCAGCACATCGCCTACCTGAAACGGCCGCTATGAGCGCCTCCGCGCGCCTTGCGGAGCTGGGCATCGAACTCCCCGAGGTGGTCGCCCCGCTGGCGGCCTACGTGCCTGCGGTGCGCACCGGCAACCTGGTCTACACCTCGGGCCAGCTGCCCATGGTCAACGGCGAGCTACTCGCCACCGGCAAGGTCGGCGGCGCCGTCAGCCCCGAGGACGCGAAGGCATTGGCCAGGGTGTGCGCACTCAACGCGCTGGCCGCCGTGCACGCGCTCGTCGGCGTCGACGCCGTGTCCCGCGTCGTCAAGGTGGTCGGGTTCGTCGCGTCGGCGCCAGGGTTCAACGGGCAGCCCGGCGTCGTGAACGGTGCCTCACAGCTTTTCGGCGATGTCTTCGGAGACGATGGCGCGCACGCCCGTTCAGCGGTCGGGGTATCCGAATTGCCGCTCGACGCGCCGGTCGAGGTGGAGCTCATCGTCGAGGTCGCGTGAGCGCGTGACCCTCGAGCATCCGGCCTACGGGCAACTGCGACGCGTCACCGACACGGCGTCGGTGCTGCTGTGCGACAACCCCGGCCTGCTGACGCTCGATGGCACCAACACATGGGTGCTGCAAGGGGCGGGTAGCGACGAGCGCGTGATCGTCGACCCCGGGCCCGACGACGACGCGCACATCGAGCGCATCGCGAGCCTCGGCAAGATCCCCCTGGTGCTGATCAGCCACAAGCACGGTGACCACACCGACGCCATCGACAAGTTGGTCGACCGCACCGGAGCCACGGTACGAGCCGTCGGCAGCGGCTTCCTGCGTGGGCTCGGAGGGCCGTTGACGGACGGCGAGGTCATCGACGCCGCGGGCCTGAGCATCACGGTGATGGCCACGCCCGGCCACACGGCGGATTCGCTGTCGTTCGTCGTCGACGGTGCGGTGTTGACCGCCGACACGGTGCTGGGGCGCGGCACGACCGTCATCGACAACGAGGACGGAAGCCTGCGGGAGTACCTGGAGTCCTTGAAGCGACTCAATGGACTGGGCGCGCTGACGGTGCTACCGGGCCACGGGCCTGATCTGCCCGACCTCGAAGCCGTCACGGCGATGTACCTCGCCCACCGTGAAGACCGTCTGGCCCAGGTACGCGAGGCCCTGGCGACGCTCGGCGACGACGCCACCGCGCGGCAGATCGTGGAACACGTCTATACCGATGTCGACGAGAAGCTGTGGGACCACGCCGAGTGGAGCGTCCAAGCGCAGCTGAACTTCCTGCGCGAGTGATTACGGCGCGCAATTCCGGGCTCAGCCCCGAAAAGCGCGCCGAAATCGCGGGCGAGGGGTTACCTCGCGCGGCGGGCCAGTCGCTCGGAGTCGCTGATCAGCACACTCTTGCCCTCCAGCCGGATCCATCCGCGATGGGCGAAGTCGGCGAGCGCCTTGTTGACCGTCTCGCGGGAGGCGCCGACCAACTGCGCGATCTCCTCCTGAGTGAGGTCGTGCGTCACGCGCAGCGCCCCACCCTCCTGGGTGCCGAACCGCTGCGCCAGCTGAAGAAGCTGCTTGGCCACCCGCCCCGGCACGTCGGTGAAGATGAGGTCGGCGAGGTTGTTGTTGGTGCGACGCAGGCGACGCGCCAAGACGCGCAGCAGCTGCTCGGCGATCTCCGGTCGATCGGCGATCCACGCCCGCAGCGCATCCCGGTCCATCGAGACCGCACGCACCTCGGTGATGGTGGTGGCGCTCGACGTACGAGGGCCGGGGTCGAAGATCGACAACTCGCCGAACATGTCGGAAGGGCCCATGATGGTGAGCAGGTTTTCCCGGCCGTCCGGCGACCGGCGGCCGATCTTCACCTTGCCGGTGATGATGATGTACAGCCGATCACCGGGCTCGCCTTCGGCGAAGACGGTGTGCCCACGCGGGAAGTCGACGGGCTGCAGCTGTTTGGTCAGCGCGGAGACCGCGGTCGGTTCGACTCCCTGGAAGATTCCGGCCCTGGCCAGGATCTCGTCCACGTTGCCCCTCTTCAAGCTGTTGGGATATGACACGCGCAAGCCAACCCCGGCTGGCTGGCTTTAAGTCAGTCTAGGGCTAGGCCGCGCCGACGCAGGTGGCATTCGCCTCCAGCACGACGAGCCAACGCTACACACGATCGGGCTGTCGAGTCGCCTGAAATTGCGGATTCACTCGATGATGGACGTACACGCGCGTCGGCAAACCCGGTGCCGGTTCGGCAAGGGGACACTCGTCGCGCCATGGCTCGCGCAGGGGGAGCGTGTTCAGCGGACCGGTGTCGTGGATGGTGAGCGGCTTCCGCGCGGAGTCTGCCTTGGCCTGTTCGAGAATCTCGGCGACGTCGGTCTGGGACACCGTGCCCTCCTCGAGGCCCGCCTCGAGACGGTCGAGTCCGAAGGTTGCCAACATCAGCAACCCGGGGATGAACGCGACGAGCAACCAAGACACATCGCGAAGTAAACACGCCGAAGGTCTCAGCGGGATCACGAAATGCCACCGGTCCGCGTCTATACTCTCCGCGGCCTGTCGGCCCATGTCAGTACGCTGACTCCGTGGCATCCAGCACGGCGTCGACCCCGAACCCAGACACGCAATCCAACAAGCGCGCCGCCAAGTTCAGCGCAGAGACGCACACCGGACTGGTGCGACGAGCGCGACGCATGAATCGCACGCTTTCCCAAGCCTTTCCGCACGTCTACTGTGAGCTCGACTTCACCAATCCGCTCGAGCTCACGGTGGCCACCATCCTGTCGGCGCAGAGCACCGACGTGCGCGTGAACCTGACCACGCCCGCGTTGTTCGTGAAGTACCGCACCGCGCTCGACTACGCCACCGCCGATCGTGACGAGCTCGAGGCGATCATCCGGCCCACCGGGTTCTTCCACAACAAGGCGACGTCGCTGATGCGGCTGGGGCAGGAGCTCGAAGCAAGGTTCGACGGGCAGGTTCCGCACACCCTGGACGAACTGGTGACCCTGCCCGGCATCGGCCGCAAGACGGCGAACGTCGTACTCGGCAATGCGTTCGACATCCCCGGAATTACGGTCGACACCCACTTCGGCCGACTGGTACGACGCTGGCACTGGACCACGCTTGAGGATCCGGTGAAGGTCGAGTTCGCGATCGGCGATCTCATCGAGCGCAAGGAATGGACACTGCTCAGCCACCGGGTGATCTTTCACGGCCGACGGGTGTGTCACGCAAAGAAGCCGGCCTGCGGGGTGTGTGTGTTGGCCAAGGACTGCCCATCGTTCGGTATCGGCCCGACGGACCCACTCGTCGCGGCGCCACTGGTGAAGGGGCCGGAGACCGAGCACCTGCTGGCGCTGGCCGGGCTGTGAGCTGCGGCCGTTGAACTCCAGATGAGCAGGACCACCCGCTGGACCATTGCGGTACTCATCGTCGTCGCGGCCTTGATCGTCGCGTTGTCGATGGAACTGCGCGACTCCGATTCGCCGCCAGGTACGTCGTCGGCGCCCGGCCAAGCGGTGGCTCGCGACCACCGAGACGCGGACACTGCCGCAGCGTTGGCCGGACCGCGGGCCGAGGCCAAACTCGAACCCTGCCCACCCGCGGGGCACGGTGACGGTCCACAGGCACTGGGCGGCATCACCTTGGAATGCGCGGGCGACGGGAAGCCGGTCGACGTGGCCAAGTCGCTGGCCGGCCGCGTGACCGTGCTCAACCTGTGGGCGTACTGGTGCGGGCCGTGTGCCGACGAGCTTCCTGCGATGTCCGAGTACCAGCGTCGCGAGGGTGACCGCGTCACCGTGCTCACCGTGCATCAGGACGAGAACGAGGCGGCCGGCCTGTTGCGGCTGGCCGAGCTCGGGGTGCGATTGCCTACCCTGCAGGACGGCCGCCGGCTCATCGCGGCCGCGCTCAGCGTTCCCAACGTGATGCCTGCGACGGTCGTATTGCGCTCGGACGGTACCGTTGCCGAGGTCCTACCGAGGTCCTTTGCCACGGCTGACGAGATAGCAGCCGCGGTGAACCCGCGGATATCCTGAACCGCTCAATAGACCAAAGAGAAATAGAGAAATAGATAGGAGGGCCGGGTTGAGCTCCGACCGCGCAGGCAGTCAGCTCAGTCCCGACGCCGCCCCCACGTGGCTCAAGCACCTGGTCGACAACGTGGCCGACGTGCCAGGCGCCTACCGGCGGAGCGTGCCCCCCGACGTATTGGACACCATCTCGGCCGCCAATGCCGCCGCCACCCGCGCAGGCAGCACCCGCGACGCGGCCGTGCTGGTGCTGTTCTCTGGGCCGGAGGATTCACCGAGCGGCGAACTCCCCGACGACGCCGATCTGCTGGTCACCGCGCGCGCCTCGACGCTGCGCCACCACGCAGGGCAGGCGGCCTTTCCCGGCGGGGCGGCCGACCCGGAGGACGACGGCCCGGTGTCCACTGCACTTCGCGAGGCGCAAGAGGAGACGGGCATCGACACCACCCGGTTGCGGCCGTTGGTGACCCTCGACCGGATGTTCATTCCGCCGTCGGGCTTTTGCGTCATTCCGGTACTTGCGTACTCGCCAGATCCCGGGCCGGTCGGAGTCGTCAACGAGGGCGAAACCGCGATCGTGGCAAGGATTCCCGTTCGTGCCTTCATCAATCCCGACAACCGATTGATGGTGTACCGGCCGCAGAACAATCACCGGTTCGCAGGCCCGGCGTTCCTGTTGAACGAGATGCTGGTGTGGGGTTTCACGGGCCAGGTCATCTCGGCGATGCTGGACGTCGCGGGGTGGGCGGAGCCGTGGAACACTCGCGACGTGCGTGAGCTCGACGAGGCAATCGCGCTCGTCGATAGAACCAACGGCTACGGTGAAGGCCAACAATGAATGCGTCACAGTGGCTCGATCTGGCGATCCTGGCCGTGGCGTTCGTCGCCGCGATTTCTGGCTGGCGGTCAGGTGTGCTCGGCTCGCTGTTGTCGTTCATCGGAGTGGTGCTCGGCGCCGTAGCGGGCGTGCTGCTGGCCCCACACGTGGTCGCGCACATCGACGGGAACCGCACCAAGTTGTTCGTCGCGCTGTTCCTCGTACTCGGCCTCGTCGTGATCGGGGAGATCGCGGGCGTGGTGCTGGGCCGGGCTGCACGCGCGGCGATCCGAAATTCGGGCCTGCGCACCATCGATTCGTTGGGCGGCGTGGCGCTGCAGGTCGTCACCATTCTGCTCGCCGCGTGGGTGCTGGCCATCCCGTTCACCTCCTCGGACCAACCGAATCTTGCTGCGGCCGTGCGCGGTTCGCGGATTCTCACCGGCGTCGACAAGGTGGCGCCGGAATGGGTGACCAGGGAACTCCGGGCGAATCTGAGCAAGCTGATCGACACCACCGGGTTGCCCGACGTGTTCCCGACGTTCGGCCGCACCCCCATTGTCAATGTCGAGGTGCCCGACCCCGGTTTGGCATCGGATCCGGTGGTCGCCGCGACGCGGCCCAGCGTGCTCAAGATCCGCGGCGTTGCGCCGAGTTGCCAGCGAATTCTCGAAGGTAGCGGCTTCGTCGTCTCACCCAACCGGGTGATGTCCAACGCGCACGTCGTCGCGGGATCGGACACCGTCACCGTGGAGGCCGAAGGTCAGACCTACGAGGCGAGCGTGGTGTCCTACGACCCCAATGCGGACATCTCGATTCTCGACGTGCCGAATCTGCCGTCGGCGCCGTTGGGCTTCGACAGCCGGGAAGCTCAGACGGGGACCGACGCGGTGGTCCTGGGCTACCCCGGTGGCGGGGACTTCACCGCGACGCCCGCTCGAATCCGGGAGATCATCCAGCTCAGCGGGCCTGACATCTACCACACCACCACGGTGGTCCGTGAGGTCTACACCATCAGAGGCACTGTCCGGCAAGGCAATTCGGGTGGTCCGTTGATCGATCGCGACGGCCGAGTGCTCGGGGTCGTGTTCGGCGCGGCGGTCGACGACGCGGACACCGGCTTCGTGCTCACGGCCAACGAGGTCGCCAAGCAGATGGCGAAGGTGGGCAACACCGCGAAGGTGCCCACCGGAACCTGCATGCCCTAGGGGTTACCGACCGGAGACCTGGTCGAGGAAGCGCAGCAGGTGTCCATTGACCACCTCGGGGGCTTCCTCGTGAGCGAAATGCCCTGTGTCTGCAATGGATACGTACCTGCCGTGCGGTGCATAGCGTTGAGTGCGATCGACCGGAGCTGCGAGTACGTATGGGTCGGCGTCACCGCGGAGGTGCAGCATCGGCACGGCGAGTGGGCGTTTCATCGACCGCATGAAACGGCGACCTTCACCGCGGAGTTGACTGCGGGCCGCCCAGCGTTGGTACTCCAGGGCCGAATGCGCCGCAGACGGGATCTGAATGGCTCGCCGCATGTGGCTGATGGATTCCGAGAAGTCTTCGGAGGCAAGCCATTTGCTACCGGACCTACTCCGGACCAGCATCTCGAGCTCCTGAGCGTCGTCGCGCGTCAGCATGTACTCCGGCCACCACGGCAGCTGGTAGCGCAGTATCCACGGCAGGAGCGCCCGACCCTGATCCCGTCGCGTCAACGCCGAGGCCCGCAGCGCCACCGGATGCGGCGAACTGACCAGTGCGATCGCGCGCACCACCCGCGGATGAAGGACCGACGTCGCCCAGCACACCAGCCCGCCGTCGGCGTGGCCGATCAGAGTGGCCTTCTCGTGTCCGAGCGCGCGCACCAACCCGGCGGTGTCGCCGGCCAGCGTCCATCCGTCGTAGCCGCGGGGCGGTTTGTCGCTACCGCCGTAGCCGCGTAGGTCGACGGCCACTACCCGCGCACCCGTCAAGGCCCTCAGCTGATGGCGCCACGACCACCAGAACGATCCGAATCCGTGGAGCAGGATGACAAGTGGACGCTCTCCGGCTGGCGGCGCGGTCTGTTCGGGCATGGCCTCCACAACGTGAAAGCGAATCCCGTTGGCGTGCACCTCGAGATGACGCCACGGTCCGTCGATCCGGGTGACCGACGGATCAGGTGGCGCCACTACCTCACCTGATGGGGCTGGGCCGTTACTTGTCGGGTCTGGACCATTACCAACCCGACGGATCGGTCGTCGGCTCCACGTCCGTCCCCGACTTGGTGGCAGCCGACTTGTCGCCCCCAGGGACCAGCGCGACGCGGGCTTCCTTGACGGACTCGATGGTCTGTTGCGGCCCCCTGATGCGGCGGACCTTCAGATAGCCGAGGAGCGCCAGCACCGCGGTGGTCAGCACCATGAGCGTGAACACGATGAGGAACGCCAGCCAGCGCCAGATCCAGGTGTCGAGCAGTTCGGCGACGAAGAAGAAGAAGAAGAACGTCGAGTAGAACAGCACGACCAGCGCCAGGATGAAGTAGACGCTGCCCGTCAGGCCCTTCTTGACGTCGCGGGTGATTTCGGACTTCGCGAGCTCGACTTCGGCCCTGACCAGGGTCGACACCTGCGCCGTCGCATCCTTCACGAGGTCACCGAGCGACGGGTCCGGCTTGGGCGCGTGTGGGTCGACCAGTGGAATCGACGTCACTGTCGTCGGCACGCCGTTCTTGCGGTCACCACTGCTCACGGCTTACGTCCTCCCAGTGTCATTCAGCGCTGTCGGATCCGTCCAGAGCTCGATGTGGTTCATGTTGCCATGTCGCAGCGGGCAGTTCGATCCCGGCCGACGTTAGACTGGCCGCGTTTGCAGCACAGTCGGGGCTAACGAGTGGAGATGGCAGTTGATATACCGCTGGCAACTCGCGGTGTCGGCGGTCCTGGCGCTGGTGGTCTTGGCCCTGACCACGTCGATACCGCCCACCGCGCGCGCCGATGACCTGGTGCCGCTCGGAGGAGGGTCGGGCATCGTCATCGACGGCGACACGTTCTGCACGCTCACCGCCATCGGTCACGACAATCGCGGCAAGCTGGTCGGCTTCACGTCGGCGCACTGCGGAGGGCCGGGGGCTCAGGTCGCCTCCGAGGCTGCCGTGAACCGAGGGGTACTCGGCGCGATGGTGGCAGGCAACGAGGGCCTCGACTACGCCGTCATCGAGTTCGACCCGCAGAAGGTGCAGCCCGTCAACACCGTCAACGGCTTCGAGATCGACGGACTCGGGCCCGATCCCGCCTTCGGCCAGGTGGCATGCAAGCTCGGGCGGACCACCGGTTCGTCGTGCGGCGTCACCTGGGGGCCCGGCGACCAGCCGGGCACGATTCTCAACCAGGTCTGTGGGGGACCGGGGGACTCCGGCGCCCCCGTCACGGTCGACAATCAGCTGGTGGGCATGATCCACGGGGCGTTCAGCAACGACCTTCCGACGTGCGTGACGCAGTACATCCCGTTGCACACCCCGGCGGTGACCATGTCGATGAGCTCGGTCCTTGCCGACGTGAATGCCAAGAACCGGCCGGGCGCGGGTTTCGTGCCGATCGGCGCTTAGGTCTAGTCCTGCCGGTAGTCGATGACGATGCGCCCGTCGAGCTGGCCGCGCTCCATGCGATCGAACACCTCGTTGACCTCGTCCAGCTTCGCACTGGCCACCGTCGGGTGGATCAGCCCGCGGGCGTAGAAGTCCAGCGCCTCCGCCATATCCTGGCGGGTGCCGACGATCGAGCCGCGGATCGTCAGACCCTTGAGCACGATGTCGAAAATCGGCGCCGGAAATTCACCCGGGGGGAGCCCGTTGAAGACGATGGTGCCGCCACGCCGGGCGAGCCCGATGGCTTGGCCGAACGCCTGCGGGTGAACAGCCGTGACCAGGACGCCATGCACACCGCCGGTAGCCTTCTGGACCTCCGCGACGACGTCTGAGGTGCGAGCATTCACCGTCACCTCGGCCCCAAGGCGAGCGGCCAGCGCCAGCTTGGAGTCGTCGATGTCGACGGCCACCACGCGTAATCCCATGGCTCGCGCGTACTGCACCGCGATGTGGCCCAGCCCGCCGATTCCGGAGATCGCCACCCACTGGCCGGGCCGAGTGTCAGTGACCTTGAGACCTTTGTAGACGGTGACGCCGGCGCACAGGATCGGCGCGATCTCCAAGGGATCGGCGCCCTCGGGGATCCGCGCCGCATAGGCCGCGTTGACCAGCATGTAGCTGCCAAAGCTTCCGTTGACGCTGTAGCCGCCGTTCTTCTGGCTCTCGCACAGCGTTTCCCAGCCGGTACGGCAGTATTCGCATGATCCGCACGCCGACCACAGCCAGGCGTTACCGACCTTGTCGCCGACCTCAAGGTCATCGACGCCGTCACCGAGTGCGACGACGGTGCCGTAACCCTCGTGTCCCGGGATGAAGGGCGGCTGTGGTTTGACGGGCCAATCACCATGTGCGGCATGAAGATCGGTGTGGCATACCCCCGAGGTCTCCAGTTTCACCAGGGCCTCGCCGTAACCGGGCGTCGGGCGATCGATATCGGAGATCTCCAGTGGGGCACCGAATTCGGTGACAACGGCGGCGCGCATGGATGTGCTCGCCGGGACCGGTGTAATGCCGGAGTCAAGTGTCTGTGTCATGTGTTCATTCCAATCGTGAAAGTGGGCTTTTTGAAGTGCTTTGGTCGCTATCAGAAGAACCCTTGGGCCTTGTTGCTGTAGGAGACGAGCAGGTTCTTGGTCTGCTGGTAGTGGTCGAGCATCATCTTGTGGTTCTCCCGCCCGATGCCGGATTGCTTGTAGCCACCGAAGGCGGCGTGCGCGGGGTAGGCGTGGTAGCAGTTGGTCCACACCCGGCCGGCCTTGATGTCGCGGCCGGCGCGGTAGGCGGTGTTGCCGTCACGGCTCCACACCCCGGCACCCAAGCCGTAGAGCGTGTCGTTGGCTTGTGCGATCGCATCGTCGTAATCGGTGAAGGACGTGACGGCGACGACGGGTCCGAAGATCTCCTCCTGGAAGATCCGCATCTTGTTGTTGCCCTCGAAGATGGTGGGCTGCACGTAGTAGCCGCCGGACAGGTCGCCGCCGAGTTCGGCCCGTTCCCCGCCGGTCACCACGCGCGCGCCTTCGCCCTTGCCGATCTCGATGTAGGACAACACCTTCTCGAGTTGATCGTTGGACGCCTGCGAGCCGATCATCGTCTCGGTGTCCAGCGGATCACCCTGGCGCACGGCCTTGGTGCGAATCGCGGCCTGGGTCAGGAACTCGTCGTAGATGTCGGCCTGAATCAGCGACCGGGACGGGCAGGTACACACCTCGCCCTGGTTGAGCGCGAACATCGTGAAACCTTCGAGCGCCTTGTCCTGGAAGTCGTCCACTTCAGCCATCACGTCGTTGAAGAAGATGTTCGGGCTCTTGCCACCCAACTCCAACGTCACCGGAATCAGGTTCTGCGATGCGTACTGCATGATCAGCCGCCCGGTGGTGGTCTCACCGGTGAACGCGATCTTGGCGATCCGGTTGCTGGAGGCCAACGGCTTGCCCGCCTCGACCCCGAAACCGTTGACTACGTTGAGGACTCCGGCGGGCAGCAGATCCCCGATCAACGACATCAGGTACAGGATCGAGGCCGGAGTCTGTTCGGCGGGCTTGAGCACCACACAGTTGCCGGCGGCCAACGCGGGCGCCAACTTCCACGTCGCCATCAGGATGGGAAAGTTCCACGGGATGATCTGCCCGACCACGCCCAACGGCTCGTGGAAGTGGTAGGCCACGGTGTCCTCGTCGATCTGGGACAGCGAGCCCTCCTGGGCGCGGATGGCCCCGGCGAAGTACCGGAAGTGATCGACAGCCAACGGGATGTCGGCGTTGAGTGTCTCCCGCACTGGCTTGCCGTTGTCCCAGGCTTCGGCAACGGCGATGGCTTCGAGGTTCTGCTCGATGCGGTCGGCGATCTTGTTCAGGATGACGGCACGCTCGGCCGGAGAGGTCTTCCCCCAGGCAGGCGCCGCAGCATGGGCAGCATCGAGGGCCTTCTCGACGTCGGCCTCATCGGAACGGGCGACCTCGCAGAATGTCTGGCCGGTGACCGGTGTCGGGTTCTCGAAGTAGCGGCCCTGCGTCGGGGCTACCCACTCACCGCCGATGTAGTTGTCGTAGCGGGCCGCAAAGGACATCAACGAGCCTTCGGCTCCGGGTCGGGCGTAAACGGTCATGTGCTTTCCTCTCCTGCACCAGGACGACAAATGTGTCGGTCGTCACTAAAGGTAGGCAGCAGCGGGTTGCAGCACGGTTGCACGGAACGTGCAACGTCGGGAGCTAGCCGATTTCGAAGTCCAGGCCGGCGAGGTGTCCACGGGCCTGTGCCCGAATCATCGGCTCGGATCCGGCGCTGTCATGCAGGATGCGCCAGCCGTCGCGGTCGTCGCGACCTTCGGACCGTTCCAGCCAACGCTGAAGCAGCGCTACGTTTCCCGTTGCCAATACGGCGCTGCGCATGCTCATGGTCAATTCAGTACGCAGTCGGGCGATCGCTGGAGACGCCGATTGGCTTAGCAGCGGGCCAGCGTATTGATCGAGGGCGGATACCACGTCGCCGGCGGACAGCGCATCGAATACCGCCCCGAAGTCGCTAGCGAGGGCCGCCATCAGCCGGTACGGCCGCGACGCAATGAACTCGGACCCGATGACCTTGCGCAGCCGGGACATCTCCGCGCGGATGGTGACGACGTCGAGGTCCTTGTCGTCCAGCAGGATCGCCAGGTGGTCGGCACTGAGCCCCTCGGGGTGGCGGCTCAGCAGCACCAGGATGTCGGCGTGCCTGCCGGTGAGCGTCGTGCGGTGCTGCTGTCCGAGTTCATCGGTCACCTCCCACCGGGGACGGTCGGCGCCCAGCACCGTCAAGCGCGGTACGCCGACGGCGGCCTGGGCGCGTCGCGGTTCGGTAAACCGCAGCAGCGCAAGGTGATTCTCGATCGCGACGACGGTGGCGCGCACCAATGCCAGGGTCTGCGGGGAGGCCACGTCGTTACCACCGGTGAGGTCTACCGCACCGATCGGCGCTCCGGTGACGGGGTCGTGCACCGGCACCGCCGTGCAACTCCACGGCTGGACGATCCGCGAGTAGTGCTCGGTGCCGTGGATTTGCACTTCAGCGTCGAGCGCCAACGCGGTGCCCGGTGCGTTGGTTCCGGCGCCGCGTTCACTCCAGTCGGCTCCTGGTACGAAATTCATCGCCTCGGCCTTCTGGCACGCGGCAGGATCTCCCTCGACCCACAGCAGAGTGCCGTCGGCGGCGGTAATGGCCACCATCACGCCTGAAGACCGCGCGTCCTCGACGAGCAGCCGACGGATTACCGGCAGCGCCGACGCCAGCGGATGTGCCGCGCGCATCCTTGCCACGCTTTGCGCGAGCTCGGACTGAGCTCCGCCGCGGTCGGGGTCGACCCCTCTGGCCAGGCTGCGTTGCCAACTTTCCGCCACGACCCGCCGGAGCGGGGTCGAGTCGAGCACGGAGGCATCCATTTCGCCTGCGACGAAAAGCTCGTGGACGGCGCGGAGCTTGGCCGACGGCACCCGGCCGCCCACTGCGTTGGACCTACCCACGGCGATCACGCTCCTCGCGAGGCGTACTGATGCCGCGCGTGGCGCCACCATAGCCCAAAGTCGCAGGTAGGTGTGGGCCGATCAGCTCAGATGGTGCACGTCCTGCAGCCCGTACACCGGGGTCGGCAAACCTTCGTACCGGGCCTTCAGCTGCAGCGCGAGATATAGCGAGTAGTGCCGTGACTGGTGCAGGTTGCCGCCGTGGAACCACAGATTGTCCTGCTGCGTGGGCTTCCACATGTTGCGCTGCTCGCCCTCCCATGGGCCGGGGTCCTTGGCGGTGTCCGATCCAAGCCCCCACACCTTGCCGACCTTGTCGGCGATGGCCTGGCTCATCAAGTCGGCGGCCCAGCCGTTCATCGAGCCGTAGCCCGTCGCGTAGACCACCACGTCGGCGGGCAGTTCGGTGCCGTCGGCCAGGATCACCGAGTCCTCGGTGAGGCGATCCACCTGACCGTGCGCCAGCTTGATGGTGCCGTCGGCCACCAATTCGCATGCGCCGACGTCGATGTAGTAGCCCGACCCGCGCCGCAGGTACTTCATGAACAGCCCGGAATCGTCGTCGCCCCAATCCAATTCGAACCCTGCGGCGGCCAGCCGCGCGTAGTAGTCCTTGTCGCGCTCCCGGATTGCGTTGTAGATCGGGATCTGGAACTCGTGCATGATCCGGTACGGCAGCGACGCGAACGTCAGGTCCGCCTTCTCCGTCGTCATGCCCGAAGCGAGGGCGCGCTCCGAGTACAGGTCGCCGAGGCCGAGGTCCATCAGTGAGTCCGACTTCACGATGTGCGTCGACGACCGCTGCACCATCGTCACGTCTACGCCGTTCTCGACGAGTGCCTTGCAGATGTCGTGCGCCGAGTTGTTCGAGCCGACCACCACTGCGCGCTTGCCGACGTAGGGGTCGGGACCGGGGTGCGCGCTCGAGTGGTGCTGATCGCCGCGGAACACGTCCTGGCCGGGAAGCGTCGGCACGCTCGGCTTGCCCGACATGCCGGTGGCAAGCACGAGCTGCGTGGGGTGGAGGGTCAGCCGCTCGCCGTCGCGGTCTAACTCGACGGTCCAGGTCTTCGGGGATCCGTCCGACCCCGGATTGAACACAGCGGACAGGCACGTCGTCTTCGACCAGTACGGGACCTCCATCACCCGGGTGTAGAACTCCAGCCAGTCGCCGATCTTGTCCTTTGGCGCGAAGACGGGCCAGTTCTGCGGGAACGGCATATAGGGCAGGTGGTCGTACCAGACGGGATCGTGCAGGCACAGTGACTTGTAGCGCTTGCGCCACTGGTCGCCCGGCCGCTCGTAGCGGTCGACGACGATGGCGGGCACTCCGAGCTGACGCAGCCGGGCGCCAAGCGCGATACCGCCCTGGCCGCCGCCGACCACCAGCGTGTACGGCTGCGAGGTGTACCCGAGCGAAGCTTCTTCGTCGTGCCGCTTCTCGGCCCAGGACCTGGTGTCGGCATCCGAGCCGTGTACCGCACCCATCACCCGGGTGGCGCCCTTGCGCTCCTCATACCCCTTGAGCTCCTGCAAGGCCGTGAGCAGTGTCCATGCTTCATCGCCCTTGAGGCGCAGGTGTCCGGTACCGCGGCCGGCCGCGGTCTCGAACTCGATGAACGCCGACGTCACGTCCCCGTCGGCGGTCGGTTCCTCGCGGGTGCGGAAGCCCGACGGACTGGTCTCGGCGAGCCGGGCGCCGAGCATGTCGGCGACGGCGTCGCGACCCTCGAGGGTCTTGAGGTTCCACGTGAAGGCGACGAGGTCGCGCCAGAAGCTGTCGACGGCAAATTTCGCGACGACCCGGTCGATGTCGCGCACTGCCAGGGCGGCTTCGAAGTCGGCCAGCCAGGCGTCGACGCGGGCCTGGGGAGTGAGCGCGGCGGTTGCCGCCGGCTTTTCAATGGTGTCGGTCATGTGAGCCAGCGCACACCCCGGCGGCCGAGCGCACAAGAGTTGCACGGGGTTGCATCGCGCTGAAGTGGCATCGCGGCCATGCAACGGGTTGCAACTCTTTCGCGGTGTGGTCGCGGTCACATAGACATAGCCCATGAGAGCAGCTGTGTACTACGGACCCAACAAACTCGAGGTCGCCGACGTCGAAGAGCCGAAGGTGACGCCGGGCACCGTCAAGGTGAAGGTCGGATTCAACGGCATCTGCGGCACTGACCTGCACGAGTATTACGCCGGGCCGATCTTCGTGCCGACCGAACCTCACCCGCTGACCGGCCAGCAGATGCCGCTGACCATGGGCCACGAATTCTCCGGCCTCATCACCGACGTCGGGTCGGGTGTCACCGACTACGCCGCGGGCGACCGGGTGGCCATCATGCCGCTGTACCGGTGTGGGCACTGCGGGCCGTGCCGGGCGGGCAACTACAACATCTGTCAGCAGATCGGATTTCACGGGCTGATGTCCGACGGCGGGATGGCCGAGTACACGGTGGTGCCCACCGACATGTTGCACCGGTTGCCCGACAACGTGTCACTAGAACTCGGCGCACTGGTCGAGCCGATGTCGGTGGCCTACCACGCGGCTACCCTCGGCGAGCCCAACGCGGACGGGACGTCGATGGTGTTCGGCGCAGGGCCGATCGGGATCGGGCTTTGGTTTGCCTTGCGCGGCAAGGGTGTTGAAGACGTATTCGTCGTCGAGCCGTCGGAGACGCGGCGGGCGTCCATCGAAGCGCTCGGTGCGCGCACGCTGGACCCGACCGCCGTCGACGTGGCTGCGTTCATCGCCGACCATACCGACGGTGCGGGTGCTGATGCGGTGTTCGACGCTGCGGGGGTCGCGCCTGCGGTGGAGACCGCACTGGCATGTGTCGGGGCGCGCCGAACGATGGTGAGCGTCGCGATCTACGAGAAGCCTTTGGCCACACCGCTGCTCAACCTGGTGATGAACGAATCCCGCATCCAGGGTTCGCTGTGCTACACCGCAGCCGACTTCGAAGCCGTGATCGACCTGATGTCGCGCGGTACCTACGACACCACCGGTTGGGTGACGTCCATCGCGCTCGAGGACGTCGTCGACGAGGGCTTCGAGGCGCTGCACGCAGGCACGAAGATGAAGGTGCTCGTCGACCCGGCAGGCGTGTCGTGAGCGGGGCGATGGCATCCGAATGTGATGGGGAGCACAATTGGCGGTGATGCCAAGTCCATCGGTGCCCGAACCGGCAGTGGCCGCAGGCGAGAATCCACGTGATTACGCCCGGCTGATGTCGGCGGTCTACGACGCCACGATGGCCGGCACGCGCGCACCCGCCCGACCGCGTTCGGTCATCCAGGACTCCTGGCAGCGGATGATGGCCAAGGGCCTCGATCCCGATGGCCTGCCCGAAGCGGTGGTTGAGACCGACGGACTCGACACACTGCGCCGCGCGTCGGGTCTGGTCGCTGTGCTGGACGAGGTGTCGCGGAACCTGGAATCGCTTATCGCAGAAGGCGACAACATCCTCGTCGTCGCCGACGCGCGGGGCCGGGTGCTGTGGCGGACGGGGTCGCCTGCCGTACTCGGCCTGGCCGACCGGCTCGGTTTCATCGAGGGTGCGCACTGGGGTGAGGGCGCCGTCGGCACCAATGGCATTGGCACCGCGCTGGCCTCCAACCGGGCGGTGCAGGTCTTCTCCGCCGAGCACTACTCGCGCAGCCACCACTCGTGGACGTGCGCGGGCGCGCCGATCAAGGACCCCCGCACCGGGCAGGTCATCGGAGTGGTCGACGTGTCCGGACCCGCCGCGACCGTCCACCCGACCACCGTCGCGCTGGTAGACGTCGTCGCCAGGCTTGCGGAATCGCACCTGCGCGAGCAACACGACCGCACGCTCAACCGAATCCGGACGGTGGCGGCCCCGATTCTGGCGCGCATCGGCAGCCCTGCACTGGCCGTCGATCAGGACGGCTGGGTGGCGGCGGTGGATTCGCTGCCCCTGCACAACCGAATCCTGTTGCCAGAACAACTGGGACCCGGACGGGCGTGGATTCCGGCGCTCGGCATGTGCGAAGTCGAACTGCTGCCGGGCGGCTGGTTGGTCCGGCTGTCCGACGAGGATGTCGCGCCTGCCATCTCGCGAGTGACGCTGGATCTGCGCAACTCCGGTGCACCCGCGTTGGAGATGGTCGGACAGTTCGGCTGCTGGCGCCATGCCATCTCGCCGAGGCACGCCGAGATCCTCTTCGTGCTGGCCACCTTCCCGGAGGGCCGGTCGGCGCCCGAGTTGGCTGCCGACTTGTACGGCGATCCCACCAGAGTGCTTACCGTGCGGGCCGAGATGTCGCGCCTACGAAAGCAATTCGCGGGACTGCTGCAGGGCCGCCCCTACCGGTTCCCGGAGACCGCGGTTGTCGACGTGTGCTACCCGGCGGACATGTCGACTTTGTTGCAGGCCTCGACGGCGCCTGCGGTGCGGGCCGCGCGCACGTGGCGCTAACAGCGCGCTGAGCCGGGTGTCACTTGCTGGCGCGGATGGCTTCGAAGACGCTGGGGTCGACAAGGGTTGAGGTGTCGCCGAGTTCGCGGCCCTCGGCGACATCACGCAACAACCGGCGCATGATCTTGCCGCTGCGGGTCTTGGGAAGCTCGGGCACGACGTGGATCTCGCGGGGCCGGGCGATGGGGGAGATCTCGGTGGCGACCTGCTTGCGCAGCTCGTCGAC
>NZ_JAPZLB010000017.1:0-163840 GCF_033804635.1 Mycobacterium sp. RTGN4
CATCCTCCACGGTTGCCTACGCCACCACACGCCCTACGACGAACACAAAGCCTGGGCACACCGCATGCCCGCAGCCGCTTGACGACTTACACACCTGGGATGTCTAGAGCGCGGCAAGCGCTCCCTTCAGCGCAGCGTTGAGACTGCCTGCGCCCGACCGATACAGCGGCCCGCTGCCGTCGGCAAGCAACATCCGTAGCCGGGCCACGCCACGCACACGCACACGTTGTGGCCCCTCGAGCCTGCTCAGGATGGACTGAACGACGTCCGCGGCCCTGCGCACCGAATCTGTGCGCACGGGAACGCGGGGTCGTAGCGCATCCGGGCCCTCTGCGGCATCCCGCAGCACCAAGCGCAGGGCATGGGCCAACTCTTCGCGCGCCCGCGGTGCGGCCAGTCGTGTGACGTGTACGGCCAGCGCAGATCCTGGCTCCGGGCTTGTTCCGGCGTCGACCGCGCGGTCGTAGCGCGCGGCGAACAGCCTCGCCGCCAGGCGTGCCTGCCAATTCGGTTCGGGACGGGACCGAGGCGACCTGTTCAGCATGTTCAGTTCGAACCCCACCAGGTCAGACCACGTCGGGTGTTGTGTCTGCATCTCGAGCTCCTCTGTCCGGTTCGTGACTGTCATAAACGCTATACCGGTCACGGTGACCAGTCAAGCTGGTATGCCGGTCACGACGGAGGTATCGTGGTGGCGTGTCGACAACGTGGCTCGGCGACGTCGAGGCCAAACCCGCACCCGGTGCGCTGCGGCGCGTCCAGGGGTTGATCAACACGATCGACCGGGAGTCTGGCCTGGACCGATTGGCCAACGTCGACGACGCCCGCCCCTGGCTGGTCGCCAACGAGCTACTCGCGACTGATGCAATGCCAGCCCCTGACGAGCTTCGGCTTCTACGCGAAGTGCGGGAAGGGTTGCGCGGGTTGATAATTCATAACACTGGCGGCCCCGTACCCGCGCCGGGCACCACAGCGCCGCTGCGTGACATCGCCTCCGAGGTCGCCGTCCGAGCCGCCGTCGAGTCGGACGGCACCGTCACGCTGGCCCCCGTCGGAGACTCGGTTCAGGCCCGCCTACTCGGCCTACTGCTCGTCGTACAGGATGCCCAGCGCGACGGCACGTGGGCGCACCTCAAGGCGTGTGCGAACGACGATTGTCTCTGGGCGTTCTACGACCGCTCGCGAAACCACGGCGGGACCTGGTGCGACATGGCCTCGTGCGGCAACAAGCTCAAGAACCGCGACTTCCGGGCGAGGCAGCGCGCACACCCTTAGGAACTCAGGTGGACGCGTGCCAGACGAGTGCCGCTGCCAACGCACCCAGTCCGTTGAGCGACCAGTGCAGCGCGATCGGCGCGATGAGGCTGCCGCTACGCCTACGCAACCAGGTGAAGATGAATCCGGCCGCGCCGGTCGCGATGACCGCGAGCACGATGCCGGCCAGCATGCCGAGGAGGCCGCCACCGAACAGTTTCGTAAAGCCGACGTTGCTACTGGTCAGACCGAATGACGTGGCGATGTGCCAGAGTCCGAAGAGCAATGACCCGCCGGCGGCCACGCCGCGAAAACCCCAGGCCCTGTTGAGTGCTCCGTGCAGGACGCCGCGGAACGCCAGTTCCTCGGGGATGACCGTCTGGAGCGGAATGATGATCATCGACGCGAGCAAGGCGCCGGACAGCGTGGCGTAGTGGTTGTTCATGAACAACGGCCTGGTCCACGGCAACAGCGCGCCGACCGCGACCACGGACCCCACCAGTGCGATCGCGGCCAATGCGTACCCGGCACCCGAGCGCCAGTGCTCACGACCCAGTCCGAGCTCCGTCCAACCCAACCCACGCGATCTGACCAGGACGACCAGCCCGACGGCCGCCGCAGGCACGATCACCACGTTGGCCCATGGTGTGGTGAAGTGCGCGACGAGGTTGGTCAGGGCCAGCACCACGACGACCACCCCGATGTCGGCGTGAACGCGGAAGTGGTGCAACGTCGACAACAGCCCGACGGCCGGATGTTCGGCCTGGGCGGGCAGCGCGCTGACGTCGGACATAACCGGGCCAGTGTACGTGTGACGGCCGAATGCCCAGTTCAGCTTGGATCGACGACCGCGCCGACGAAGCAGCGGGTGGCCGCGCACTAACGTAACGGTCGTGGAACTGCTGTCCTCGGTGCGAGTGCTCGACGTGGGAGGACCGAATTCCGACGGAGTGGGGCGACTGCTCGCGGATCTGGGTGCCGACGTGCTCAAGGTCGAACCCCCTGGCGGCAGCACGGCTCGGGTGGCCCCGCCCTGCGCGGCCGGCGCGGGCGTGCGGTTCGCCCTCGACAACGCGAACAAGCGTTGCATCGCACTCGACGGTGCTGACCCGAGCGATCGGGCCAGCTTCCTCGAACTGGCCCGCGGCGCCGACATCGTGGTCGATGGCGGGTCGCCGGGCGGGTGCGCCGAGTTCGACACCTCGGCTGCCGCGCTCGCCGACCAGTTCGGCCATCTGGTCGCACTGTCCGTCACCGACTTCGGGTCGACGGGGCCCCAGTCCTCCTGGCTGGCCACCGATGCCGTGCTCTACGCGATGTCGACGGCGCTGTCGCGGTCCGGACCGACGACGGGCCCGCCGGTGCTCCCACCGGCTGGCATCGCATCAGCCACCGCCGCAGTCCAGGCCTGCTGGGCGGTCCTCGTCGCGTACTACCGCCGATTGCGCTGCGGCACTGGCGATTATCTTGACTTCTCTCGCTTCGAGGCGGTCGTCCAGGCACTGGATCCGCCGTTCGGCTCCGAGGGGCAGGCCGCCGTCGGCCAGAAGAGTTCCCGCCAGCTGTGGCGCGGCCGCCCCAGGAATCAGCAGATCTACCCGACGTTCGCCTGTCTCGACGGGTACGTCCGGCTCTGTCTCCTGTCGGCCCGTCAGTGGCGGGGCATGCGGGCCTGGCTCGGCGAACCCGAACGGTTCTCGGATCCCAAGTTCGAAACCATCGCCGCGCGGTACGCGGCCTCGAAGGAGCTCAACGCGGCGATCGAGGAACTCTTCTGCAGGCAATCGATGGATGACGTGGTGTCCGAAGGGCAAGCGCGCGGCGTGCCCATCGCGGCGGTGTTGAGCCCGGCCCAGGCGTTGGAGTCCGAGCACTTTCGCGCCGTTGGCGCACTCACCGAGACGACATCCGACTCGGGCACGCGGCTCGCCGTACCGAGCGGGCCCGTCGTGGTTGACGGCGACCACCCCGGGTTCGCCTATCCGGCAGCACCTTTGGTAGCCGAGCATGCAGGTTGGCGCACGGCACGGTCGAAGCCGGCGGCCCGCTCCGACGCATTGCGCCCGTTCGACGGGTTGCGCATTCTCGACCTGGGCGTGATCGTCGCCGGGGGCGAGCTCGGCAGGCTGTTCGCAGACCTGGGCGCCGAGGTCATCAAAGTGGAGAGCGCGGCCTACCCCGACGGACTGCGGCAGACTCCGCCCGGTCAGCCGATGAGTCGATCGTGGGCGCTGACGCATCGCAACGAGGCCAGCCTCGGGCTGGATCTGCGACATCCCGAAGGTGCCGAACTCTTCCGAACATTGGTGGCCGAATCCGATGCCGTCTTCGCCAATTTCAAGCCGGGAACACTTGCTGCCCTTGGCTTCTCGTACGACGCACTGTCAGCCTTGAATCCGGGCATCGTGCTGGCCGAGAGCAGCGCGTTCGGCGCGACTGGCCCGTGGAGCGCGCGGATGGGGTACGGGCCTTTGGTGCGCGCCACCACGGGTGTCAGCCGACTGTGGTGCTCCGATGATCCAGCCGACACCGGCTTCTACGATGCGACGACGATCTTCCCCGACCACGTCGCGGCACGGATCACGGCGATCGCGGCGCTTGCCGCCCTGATCCACAGCGCGATGGCTGATTCAGGGGCCCACGTGCACGTCTCCCAAGCCGAGGTCGCCGTCAACCAACTGGCGACGGCGTACGTCGTCGAGGCGGCCCGCGCGCAAGGGCTGACCGTGGTCGACGACGACGCGATCCACGGCGTCCATCCCTGTGCGGGCGATGACGAGTGGTGCGTCGTCTCCGTGTGCTCCGAGGCCGACCGTGCCGCCCTGGCGGTCGTCCTGGGCCTCGGTGAATTGCCCGGTGACCGAACGGAGTTCGCGGCCGCGGTGTCGGCGTGGACCGCGACCCGCGACAAACGAGCGGTGGCGCAGAAACTGCAGGACGCCGGCGTGGCAGCGGCGCCGATGAATCGGGCCGTCGACGTGTTGGCCGATCCGCAGCTGACGTTTCGCGAGGTCTTCTCCGACCTGGTCCATCCCTTGTTCGACGCGCCGATGCCTACCGAACGGCGGCCCACGCGGTACCGCCACATCCCCGACGCCGACCTGCGACCCGCCCCGATGCCCGGTGAACACACCCGGGTGATCTGCCGCGACCGGTTGGGCCTCGACGAAGCACAGCTCGACCGCCTGATCGCCGACGGCGTCCTGTTCCAGTGGGCAGAAGACCTAGCGACCAAGAGTTCGTCATGACCGCACTATGCACACACTCGCGCACGGCAGAAAGGTCGCACCGTTGCCTCTAGACCCGAGGACACCCGTACTGGTCGGCTACGGCCAGGTCAACCAACACGATGAGCATCCCGAAACCGAGCCCGTCGACCTGATGGTGGACGCCGCCCGCGCCGCAGCCGATCCACGGGTACTCGAGGCCGTCGACTCGGTGCGCATCGTCAACCTGTTGTCCTGGCGATACCGCGACCCCGGTCTGCTTCTGGCTCAGCGGATTGGCGCCGCGGCAGCCGAGACCCGGTACACAGGCATCGGCGGTAACGTGCCGCAATCGTTGGTCAACCAGGCCTGCCTGGACATTCAAGCGGGTCGCGCGGATGCCGTGTTGATCGCGGGCGGGGAGACCTGGCGCACCCGAACCCGAGTACGAGCCCGCGGGGAAACCCTGGACTGGACGAAGCAGGATGAGTCGGTACCGATGGCTCCGGGCTCCGACGATGTCTTCCTCATGGCCGGCCCGGGGGAGTTGCGCATCAAGCTTGACCGACCCGCCTACGTCTACCCGATGTTCGAGCAGGCGGTGCGGATCTCGGCGGGGGAGTCGCAGGACGCACACCGTCGGCGCATCGGCGAGCTGTGGGCCCGGTTCAGCGAAGTGGCGCAAGGCAATTCGCACGCGTGGACCCAGGAGCCAACGTCCGCCGAGGACATCTGGCAGCCCGGGCCGTCGAATCGGATGGTCAGTTGGCCGTACCCCAAGCTAATGAACTCCAACAACATGGTCGACCAAGGCGCGGTTCTGATCCTGACCTCGGTGGAGAAGGCCGAGCAGCTCCAAATCCCCACCGACCGTTGGGTCTTCCCGTACGCAGGCACGGATGCACACGACACCTACGAGATCAGCGCGCGCGCCGAGTTCGATGGTTCCCCCGCGATCAGGATTGCGGGCCGTCGGGCGCTCGAGCTCGCGGGGACGGACATCGCCGACGTCGAGCTGGTCGACGTATATTCCTGCTTCCCTTCGGCGGTTCAGGTCGCGGCCCGCGAACTGGGCCTGCCCGTCGATGACCCTGGCCGGCCGCTGACCGTGACCGGCGGGCTGACCTTCGCGGGCGGGCCGTGGAACAACTACGTGTCGCATTCGATCGCGACGCTTGCCGAACGGCTGGTGGCCGCGCCCGGACAGCGCGGCTTCATCACCGCAAACGGCGGGTACCTCACCAAGCACAGCTTCGGCATCTATGGGACGGAGCCGCCCACTCGCGAATTCCGTTGGGAGGACGTACAACCCGAGGTCGATGCGGAGCCCACCCGCGCGGTCGAGGTCGAATGGTCGGGCACCGGCACGGTGGAGACCTGGACAACGCCGTTCAGCAGGGACGGTGTCGCCGAGAAGGCCTACCTCGCGGTGCGGACACCCGACGATGCGCGCACGCTGGCGGTGCTGACCGACCCGTCGGAGGCCGAGGCCAGCACGCGCGAGGACATCGCGGGCGCGAAGGTCCACGTCAATACCGACGGCACCGCCAGCCTCCGGTAGCGGATGCTCAACCCAGGTCGGCCAGCAGCCCGTCGACCCGCTGTCGCACAACCTGGTCGGTGCCCGGGCCGACGATGGCGTGGATTCGCCCGGCTTCCACCGCGGCGAGCGCCGCGTCGGCGACGGTCCCGGGAGTCATCGCACCGGCGGGCATTCCGTCACCGGGGTTGCTCGGCGTAGCGGCCGCTCCGTCAGGCACCAAGGCCGCGGAGTTCGACCCCAGAGGCGTGTCAACCAAGCCCGGACACAGTACCGTCGCGCCCAAATCATCTGATTGCAGCCGTAATTCGGCGTGCAATGTCTCGGTCAGCCCGACCACTGCGTGCATCACGGCGTTGTACGGGGACAGCGTCGGCAGCGCCATCAACCCGCCTGCTGACGCGGTGTTGAGGAAGTGGCCCGAGCCTTGCGCCACGACCAGCGGGGCGAACGCCCGAACTCCGTGAACGACTCCCATCAGCTTGACGTCGATCAGCCAGCGCCACGTCTCCGGCCGTTGCTCCCACATCGGCGCCAGCTCGCACACCACGCCTGCGTTGTTGCACACGAGGTCGATCCGGCCGAAGTGCTCCATCGTCGCGTCGGCGAGGGCCTGCACGTCAGCCTCGAGACCGACGTCGGTCCGCACTCCGACGACCTCAGCGGCGTGGCCGGACAACGCGCCGACGGCGACCGGGATGGCATGTTCGCGGACGTCGGCGATGACGACATGTAAGCCGCGCCTGACCAGATGGTCGGCGAGCGCGAAGCCGATCCCGCTGGTACCTCCCGTGACGACGGCGACCTGGCCCGCGGTGATTTTCACTAGCTTCCGCCGAGCTCGCCAAGGGGAATGCCAGGATCCGCGAGCCTTCCGGCATCGACGGGCTTCCGCGACCGAACGAGCTCCTTGATGTCGTCGAGCCCCTCCCAGACGTTGACGTTCATGCCCGCCAAGACACGCCGCTCGGCATCCAGCCAGAACACGGTGAACTCGCGCTTGTCGACGTCGCCGCGGAACACCACCGAGTCGTAATCGGGCGCGTAGCCGACGTATTCCATGCCGAGGTCGTACTGATCGGTGAAGAAGTAGGGCAATTCGTCGTAGACGCCGGGGGACCCCAGCATGCCTGCGACGGCGACGGCGGGTTGCTTGAGTGCATTCGCCCAATGCTCGGTGCGGATGCGGGTACCGAAGATCGGATGCAATGCCGCGGCGATGTCTCCGACGGCGTAGACGTCGTCGTCGCTGGATTTGAGCGAGCCGTCGACCAGCACGCCGCCATCCTTCGTCTCCAGGCCCGCTGCTTCGGCAAGCTCCGAGTTGGGCTTGGCCCCGACGGCGACCAGCACGGCGTCGGCGGAGACGGTGGAACCGTCGCCGAGCTTCAGCCCGGTCGCCTTGCCACCGGCGGTGGTGATTGCGGCCACCGCCGTCTCGAGTCGCAGGTCGACACCGTGCTCGCGGTGCAGAGCTGCGAAGATCTCGGCCGCCTCGCGTCCGAGTGAACCCAGTAGCGGGAGCTCGGCGGTCTCCACGACCGTGACGTCGACGCCGCGTCCGCGCGCGCTCGCGGCGACCTCCAGTCCGATCCAGCCCGCTCCGACGATCGCGAGGCGAGCCCCGTCTTTGAGTGACGCCAAGAGCTCGGACGCATCGTCGACGGTGCGCAGGTAGTGCACGCCTTCGGCGTCCGCACCTGGAATCGGCGGGCGCCGCGAACTCGATCCCGTGGCAAGCAGCAGCTTGTCGTAGTGCTCTTGGCGCCCATCGCCGTAGCCGATGGTGCGCGTCGCCGTGTCGACGTTGGTCACCGTGGTGTCGAGATGGAGGTCGACGTCGTGCTCGCGGTACCAGTCCTCGGAGTCGACCGTGAAGTCCGCGAGGGCCTTCTTACCCGCCAGGTAGTCCTTCGACAGCGGCGGACGTTCGTAGGGCAGGTGAGGCTCGGTGCCGAAGAGCGCGATCTTGCCCTGGAATCCGTTGTCTCGCAATGCTTCCACGGCCTTGGCACCCGCCAGACCACCACCTATGACGACGATCGTTGGCATCTCACCACTCCTTCTTGTCGACGGAAAACGCCCCCTACTTCGGCGGCAGGCTCTTGGCGTGACCTACGCCGCGCATCACCCACGCTTGCAGTTGACGCTTGGTCGCCACCCCTTCGGTGGCCACGCGTATCCAGCCCCGGGTTTCCCGCCCGGCCATCACCATGGGTTCGACGTGAGCGCGCTCCAGCAGCTTCGGGGTGTCCTCTGGCGGCACGCGCACCATGAGCCCCCCGCGTCCACTCGCCGCTACCGACATGTGCCCGTTGATCAGGAACGCCAGACCCCCGAACATGCGCTTCTCCTCGACGCCGCGCTCGCTACTCACCAGTTCTCTGATGCGGTTGGCGAGGTCCTCGTCATACGACATGAATCCGACGGTAGTACCGCCGTGTGGATCGACTCAACCGTCGGCGGGCTGCCATCCGAGCCGGGGCCCGAGATGTTCGGCCATGTCGGAGATGAGCTGTCGGTAGTCGTCCGCGGCGAACGTGAACGGCAGCGCGAACGCTACTTCGTCGGCCCGCTGGAATCCCGCGTGCTCGTGGAGCAGGTCGGCGAGTTCGTCGGACGTGCCGACGAAGTCGGGGGAGAACAGCATGCCGCGCGGCCCCTGGGGAGATTTGGTGCGTTCGAAGCGACTCGCGGCGTACTCCCGGTAGCGGCGGATCTGTTCGTCGGTGGCGGAGTCGGTCGGTATGACGACCAGCCCCTGCGAAACGCGGGCCCGTGCGGGGTCGGGATGGTGGGCGCGGAACGCGTCGATCTGCTCACCCTGGATGGTGGCGAAGTCGCGAGCCTCGGTGCCCTCGGTGCCGACGACCGAACTGGTCAGGTAGTTGATGCCTTGCTGGCCTGCCCAGATCGCCGACGAGAGTCCGCCGCCGTACCAAACTCGATCGGCCAGGCCGGGCGATTGCGGCTGGACGTGGTCGGTGAACTGCTCGATCCCGACGGTCCCTGCAAAGTCGCTCACCGGTTCGCCCCGCAGGCACCGTAACAGCCGCAGCACACGGTCCTTCGAGAAGTCCTCCATTGCATGGGTTTCCGGATACAGCGCAGTCTTGTAGTGGTCGTAGAGCATCGGCGTGCCCACCGACACTCCCGGGTTGATCCGCCCACCCGACAGGATGTCCACCGTGGCGAGGTCCTCCGCCAAGCGCAACGGATTCTCCAGACCCAACGGGATGACGGCGGTGCCGAGTTCGATCCGCGACGTCCGTTGGGTAGCTGCCGCCATGATCGCCACCGGCGACGAGATGCCGGGTTGTAGATGGCGACACCGCAGCCAGACGCTGTCAAAACCCAGCGCTTCGGCGCGGGTGATTACCTCGAGCGTCTCTTCCATTCCCGGGGCCGGGTTCGCGGCGTCAAAACGACCGATCGTCAAGAAACCGAGCTTGCGCAACGGCTCGCCTCGTCTTGGCATTTTGGATCTCCTTGCGCCCTGTGTCGTCAACAGATGATGACGGTTCAGAATCGCCAGTTCATCCCAGACCGACGAGCCTGTGGTCAACCCCTCTCCACCAACCGTCAACAAACGATGACGCCCGGACGGAAACGGTGCCGCGGCCCTCCAATACTGTCACCCGGTCACCGCATACTGCGCATATGACCGACGCCCCGACACCCTGGTGGGCGAATGACCCTGCCTTGGAGGAACTCCGCCGCCGCACCGCCGAAGAATTCGAACTCGAACTCGAGCGGCGCGCACCGGCCGGCCCAGACGGACCCGACCCGGTCATGACGGAAATACTCGATAGCACCTGTTGGCGCGAACTCGGCGAAGCACGTGACGGGGTCACCGAGGCGCGCAAGCGGTACGACGCGTCGGTATTGAAGGCTCGGAGGGCGGGATTCTCGTGGAGTGAGATCGGAAGTGTGCTTGGCGTGTCCAAACAACAGTTGCATCGCCGGTTCCGCACACGACAGCAGGGCTGACCGTAGTCAGCCCTGCTGTCGCTGCCACCTACGCCGCGACGGTATGCGCCTCGGCAACGGGTTCCAACGCCTGCGCGACGATCTCGGCCACATCGGTCATCGGCTTCACCGTCAGCGCCGCCAAGACCTCCGCTGGGACGTCGTCCAGGTCGGGCTCGTTGCGCTGAGGAATGAAGACCGTTGTCAGCCCGGCCCTTTGCGCAGCGAGCAACTTCTGCTTCACTCCGCCGATGGGCAGCACTCGACCGTTCAACGTCACCTCACCCGTCATGCCGACGTCAGCGCGGACCTTTCGTCCGGTCGCCATCGACACCAGCGCCGTCACCATCGTGACGCCCGCCGACGGACCATCCTTGGGGACGGCGCCCGCAGGCACGTGCACGTGGATCCGGCGGTCGAGCGCCTTCGGGTCGACGCCGAGTTCTTCGGCGTGCGAACGCACGTAGGACAGCGCGATCTGCGCCGACTCCTTCATGACGTCACCCAACTGGCCGGTCAACTGCAGGCCGGCCTCGCCTTCCGTCGACCCCGCCTCGATGAAGAGCACATCACCACCAAGGCCCGTGACT
The DNA here is from genome assembly GCF_033804635.1 of Mycobacterium sp. RTGN4. Taxonomy (NCBI): domain Bacteria; kingdom Bacillati; phylum Actinomycetota; class Actinomycetes; order Mycobacteriales; family Mycobacteriaceae; genus Mycobacterium; species Mycobacterium sp. RTGN4. The sequence continues at coordinate 10,560 of NZ_JAPZLB010000017.1, forward strand.
GCCAGCCCGGTCGCCACGCCAGGCACCGCCGTACGCTCCTGCGACTCTGGCGTGAACCGCGGACGGCCAAGGTAGCCAACGAGATCCGGCTCGTCGATCGTGAGCGATTCCGTTTCGCCCGCCAACTTGGTGGCGGCCTTGCGCATCGCCTTCGCCAGCAGCCGTTCGAACTGCCGCACTCCCGGTTCGCGGGTGTAGTCGGCGGCGATCTTGCGCAACGCCGCATCGGTCACGGTGACCTCTTCGGCCGTCAGCGCCGCGCGATCGCGCTGCCGCGGCAACAGGAAGTCGCGCGCAATGGCGACCTTGTCGTCCTCGGTGTAGCCGTCGATCTGCACCAGTTCCATCCGGTCCAGCAGCGCCGATGGGATGTTCTCGATGACGTTGGCCGTCGCCAGGAACACTACGTCGGACAGGTCAAGGTCCAGATCGAGGTAGTGGTCGCGGAACGTGTGGTTCTGCGCCGGGTCGAGCACCTCGAGCAAGGCGGCGCTTGGATCGCCGCGGTAGTCGGAGCCCACCTTGTCGATCTCATCAAGCAGCACAACGGGATTCATCGAGCCGGCCTCGCCGATGGCGCGCACCAGACGTCCCGGCAGCGCGCCGACGTAGGTACGCCGGTGTCCGCGGATCTCGGCCTCGTCGCGGACGCCACCGAGGGCGACGCGGACGAACTTGCGGCCAAGCGCACGCGCCACGCTTTCGCCGAGCGACGTCTTGCCGACACCGGGAGGGCCTGCCAGCACCATCACGGCACCGGACCCGCGCCCGCCAACGACCTGCAGGCCACGCTGACTGCGACGCGCCCGCACGGCCAGGTATTCGACGATGCGGTCCTTCACGTCCTCCAGGCCGTGGTGGTCCGCGTCGAGAACCTCGCGCGCCGACTTCAGATCGGTGGAGTCCTCGGTCGTCACGTTCCACGGTAGGTCGAGCACGGTGTCCAACCAGGTGCGGATCCAGCCGCCTTCGGGGCTCTGCTCACTGGAGCGTTCCAGCTTGCCGACCTCGCGCATCGCGGCTTCGCGCACCTTCTCCGGCAGGTCGGCGGCCTCGACACGGGCCCGATAGTCGTCGGACCCGTCGGGTTCACCCTCGCCGAGCTCCTTGCGGATGGCAGCCAGCTGTTGGCGCAGCAGGAACTCCTTCTGCGTCTTCTCCATGCCGGAGCGCACGTCGTCGGCGATCTTGTCGTTGACCTCAACCTCGGCCAGGAGGTCGCCCGTCCACGTGATCAGGCTGCGCAGCCTGCCCGCGACGTCTTCGGTCTCCAGCAGCTCGCGCTTCTGCACGTCGCTCAAGTAGGACGCGTAGCCAGCGGTGTCGGCCAACGCACCTGGGTCGGTGATCTTGTTGACCACGTCGACGATCTGCCAGGCCTCGCGGCGCTGCAGCATCGCCAGCAGCAGTTTCTTGTATTCGGCAGCTAGCGCCTTGGTGTCATCGTCGGCTGCGACGTCCGCGACCTCGGTCACTTCCACCCAGAGCGCGGCACCGGGGCCGGTGGTTCCGGCGCCGATGTGAGCGCGCCGTTCACCACGCACTACCGCGGCGGCCCCGCCACCGGCCACGCGGCCGACCTGGACGATCGACGCGATGACGCCGTAGGTGGGGTAACGGTCGTCGAGCCTGGGTGCGATCAGCAGCTTGCCGTTTTCGCTGGCTTGAGCAGCGTCGACGGCGACGCGGGCGGCGTCGTCGAGCTCGACGGGCACCACCATTCCGGGCAGCACGATCGGCTCGCTGACAAACAACACGGGCACAGACATAGCTTCGGCCATCAGTCCTCCAAAGTTGATACTGAAGCGCTCAACCTTGGCGGAGTCGGGTTTGTTCCCGCGTCATCCCGCCGCGACGGCCGCGGTCGACTGTGCGCGGCGCGTGACGACGACGGTGGCCAGCACCAGCAACCCGACGACAGGCAGGGAGATCGCCGAGTTCACGCCGTTGGCGACGTCGACGGAGACGTTCGCGATCACCACGAGCCGGATGGCGACCTCGAGCAGCAGGCCGATACCCCACATCGCCGACAGCTGAACGTGGATGCGCCGACGCCGGTGCACGTCCTCGGGATCGGGCGCGTCCGGGGTCTGGAACCTATCGCCGATGACCTGCGTGAGCGGGGTGCCGATCACGCAACTCCCCAGGAAGATCAGCCCGCCGAGTCCGTTGACCGCGGAATTGCCGACCAGAAGCATTTTGGGGTTGGTGGTGGACAGGCCCACGGCGAGGCTCAGCCCGAACGTCAGTAGCAGATAAAGGGCGAACGGATCGAGGCTGCGGCTCCTGATCACGCCATAGACAACCCGCAGCCCCGACAACACGGTCGCGGACAGCAGCGCGACGTACTCGGACGTCCCGGCGGCACGCAGCCCGTAGTAGGCAACCAGCGGTGGAGCGATGTCGAGCAGCACGGTCTGGAGAAGTGGACGCAGGGACCGGCTCACGTGCCCACCCTATGAACGGTGCCTGATCAGTTCCTGTGAGGGAATAGCCGCCCGGGCTCACGGGTCGTAGCTGTCATGACGGTCACTTCACGGGCAGTGCAATTCGACGAGTACGGCGACATCGACGTGCTCAAGGTGCGTGACGTGCCGCGTCCGGTACCCGAAGCCGGGGAGGTACTCGTCGCGGTGAAGGCCGCAGGCATCAATCCCGGAGAGGCGATGATCCGGCGCGGCTTCCTGGAAGATCGCTGGCCCGCGACGTTCCCCTCCGGCGAGGGCAGTGATCTGGCCGGGGTAGTCGCCGCGATGGGCGACGGCGTCGACGGTTTCGCGGTAGGCGACGAGGTACTCGGCTTCTCGCTCCGGCGCTCGAGTCATGCCGAATTCGTCACGGTGCCTGCCGATCAGTTGACGCCAAAGCCCGTCGCCGTGTCGTGGGAAGCGGCAGGTGGCCTGTATGTCGCGGGCAGCACCGCCTACGCCGCCGTGCGCTCGGTCAACCTCGTCGCCGGGGACGTCGTCGCCGTGTCGGGCGCCGCGGGAGGAGTGGGCACGATCGTCGTCCAGCTCGCCAGGCGTGCAGGCGCGACGGTGCTCGGGATCGCCGGTCCGACGAACGACGAGTGGTTGTCGGCGCACGGGGCGATTCCCGTCAACTACGGCGACGGCCTGGCTGACCGATTGACGGCGGCCGCGCCCGGCGGGCACGTCGACGCGTTCCTCGACCTGTTCGGCGGCGGATACGTGAAGCTCGCCGTCGACGAATTGGGCGTCGCGCCCGGGCGGGTGGACACGATCATCGACTTCGCTGCCGTCGAAGAGTTCGGAGTGCTGTCGATAGGCAGCGCCGACGCGACCACGGCTGCCGTGGTCGCCGAGCTAGCGGAACTGATCTCCGCTGGCGATCTGGAGCTCCCAATCGCAGAGGTGTTCCCACTGGATCGGGTTCGGGATGCCTACCGCTCGCTCGAGGAACGCCACACCCGCGGCAAGATCATTCTGAGCACGGGCCGATGAGCTTGTCGGACAAAGTCGTTGCGATCACGGGTGCCAGCAGCGGCATCGGAGCGGCGACCGCTCGGCTGCTTGCCGCACGCGGTGCCGCGGTGGTGCTCGGAGCGCGTAGGACCGACCGGCTCGATCAGGTGGCCGACGAGTTGCGGGCCGACGGCGCCTCGGTCCTGACCGTGACCACCGACGTCACCCGGCGGGAGGATCTGCAGCGCCTGGTCGATCGGACGGTCGAACAGTTCGGCAGACTCGACGTGCTGGTCTCGAATGCGGGCGTCGCCAGTCTCGGCCCAGTGGCCGATGGCGACGTCGATGGGTGGTTGGCGATGGTGGACGTCAATCTTCATGGCGTGATGTACGGCATTGCGGCGGCCATGCCGGTGTTTCGGAGCCAGGGCGAAGGCCACTTCGTGACGACGGTGTCGACGGCCGGGCTCAAGATCGTGCCTACCATGGCCGCCTACGCGGCCACGAAGAATGCGGTGCGTACGTTCATGGAGGCGCTTCGTCAGGAGTCCACGGACGGTGTGGTGCGCACGACGTCCATCTCGCCGGGATACGTCCGCACCGAGTTCCACTCCGAGGACTTCGGGCTGCCGGCCGATGCCGTCGCCAGAGCCATCGCCTTCGCCATCGAACAGCCGCACGACGTCGAGATCGGCGACATCACCATCCGCCCGACCGTTCAAGGCTGACGCCGCACCCTCAAATGCCCTGGGCTGCGGACAAGTAAGAAGCCTGCCGCCCAGGGGGGTGACGGCAGGCTCCTTGGTCTTGCGGGCTGTCAGGCGGTGGCCTGAGCCCCCAGCGTGCGCTGGATGTCAGGCAGCATCTGTTGCAACTGCTGACCCCAGTAGCCCCAGCTGTGTGTGCCGGTGGCCGGGAAGTTGAACACTCCGTTGGTGCCACCCGCCGCGATGTAGTTGTCGCGGAACGTCTGGTTGGTCCGCAACGTGAACCCTTCCAGGAACTGTGCCGACATCAGGTTGCCGCCATCGGTGCCCGAGTCGAGATCAGACGGCGTACCGGTGCCGCAGTAGATCCAGACGCGCGTGTTGTTGGCGACCAGTTGGTTGACGTTGACCATGGGGTCGTTGCGCTTCCATGCCGGGTCACCCGACGGACCCCACATGCTCTCGGCGTTGTAGCCGCCTGCGTCGTTCATCGCGAGCCCGATCAGCATCGGCCACCAACCCTCGGACGGATTGAGGAAGCCCGACAGCGAGGCCGCATAGGTCCACATCTGCGGGTGGTAGATCGCGTAGGTCAGCGCACTTCCGCCGGCCATCGAAATGCCGACCACGGCATTGCCGTTCTGCGAAACCCCGTAGTTGCCTTCAAGGAAGGCGGGAAGCTCCTGGTTCAGGAACGTCTCCCACTTGTAGGTGTAGTCCTGCCCATTGCCCTGCGAAGGCCGGTACCAGTCGGTGTAGAAGCTCGACTGACCGCCGACGGGCATGACGACCGAAAGGCCCGACCCGTAGTACCACTCGAACGCCGGGGTATTGATGTCCCAGCCGTTGTAGTCGTCCTGCGCGCGCAGACCGTCGAGCAGGTACACCGCGTGGGGTCCGCCGCCCTGGAACTGCACCTTGATGTCGCGGTTCATCGACGCCGAATGCACCTGCAGGTACTCGACCGGTAATCCCGGCCGCGAGAACGCTCCTGCGGTCGCCGAACCCCCCGCGAAGCCAATCAGCCCGGGCAGCGTTACGGCCGCAATGGCCCCCACCGCCAACCGGCGAAACCACTCACCGCGAATCTTTCCGATGAACTTCATAACGGCAAACAACCCCTTTTCCTCAAGTGCCTAAAAGCAATCACCGTTGCTTTGCGAGCGTTAGTGAATCACGTCCATGTGGTTCATTCGCCACGTCAACGCCGACTCGTGACATCGCATTTGGCTAACGATCAGGACTCGGCGCAGAGACCTCACAGGCCCACGGAAGCTCGATCCGCGGTGTGACCTGTGTGAATGAAGTGGTTACTGGGACTGGCCGTGGACTACGACGGGCGCGGCCCAAGTCGCTGCAATTGAGTGACGTGGCGGGGCTCCAACTCGTCCAGACTCGTCACCCCGAGCAGCCGCATAGTGCGGTTCACCTGCGACGACAGTATGTCGATGGACCGCTCGACGCCCGCCTCGCCGCCGGCCATCAATCCGTACAGGTAGGCGCGCCCGACCAAGGTGAAGCGCGCCCCGAGCGCGACCGCCGCCACGATGTCGGCGCCCGACATGATCCCGGTGTCCAGCAAAATCTCGCACGTCGCGCCGAGCTCCCTGGCGACCGACGGCAGCAAGTGGAACGGAACCGGCGCACGGTCGAGTTGGCGACCGCCGTGATTGGACAACACCAGTCCATCCACGCCGAGCTCGGCCACAGCTTTGGCATCGTCGAGCGTCTGAATCCCCTTGACCACCAACTTGTTCGGCCACTGCGACTTGATCCACGCCAGGTCGTCGAAGGTGACGGTGGGATCGAACATCGTGTCGAGGTACTCGGCGACCGTGCCGGGCCAGCGGTCTAGGGAAGCGAAAGACAATGGCTCCGTGGTCAATAAGTCGAACCACCAGCGCAGGTGCGGCACCGCATCGAGCACGGTGCGCAATGTCAACGTGGGCGGAATGGACATGCCGTTGCGGGTGTCGCGTAACCGCGCACCTGCCACGGGCACGTCGACGGTCACCAGCAGGGTGTCGTAACCCGCGGCAGCCGCACGCTCGACCAGCGCCATCGACCGGTCCCTGTCCTTCCACATGTACAGCTGAAACCAGTTGCGGCCATTCGGGTTTGCCGCGCGCACCTCTTCAATCGACGCGGTGCCAAGCGTCGAGAGCGAGAACGGAATCCCGTGACGTGCGGCGGCCCGGGCGCCTGCCAGCTCGCCTTCGGTGTGCATCAGTCGCGTGAAGCCCGTCGGTGCGATGCCGAACGGCAGCTCGACTCGATCGCCGAGCACCTGTCTACCGGTGTCCACCGCGGCGACGTCGCGAAGGATGGTCGGATGAAACTCGATGTCGCGGAATGCTTGTCGCGCCCGGCTCAGCGAGAGCTCGTCCTCCGCCGCCCCGTCGGTGTAGTCGAACGCGGCCTTGGGCGTACGACGTTTGGCCAGTCGCCTCAGGTCTTCGATGGTCAACGCGGCCGCGAGCCGACTCGCGGTCAGGTCGACGCGCGGCTTGCGAAAGCCGATCAGCGGGGCCAGGTCGCGTGGTCGCGGAACGCGTCGCCTCATCGGCGTGCCTAGTCGGTGGCCGCGGCGAGCGCACGCAGCACGTCTTCGTGTCGTTCTTCGATAGTGCGGCCGATCTCCTGGAGCAGCAGCGGCTTTCGCATCACCAGTTCCTCCATGTGCTCACGCTCGATCTGCAACACCGTGACCTCGTCGACGGCGTAGGCACCCGAGGTCACCGCCTCGCGGGTCAACGCGGTCGAACCGATGAAGTCGCCCTCCTCGACGATGCGCACCGGCACCATGGCCCCGTCCTCGGCCCTTGCGGTGAGCCGGACCCGGCCGTTGACGATGAACGTCATGCGTTTGGGTATCTGACCGGGGAATTGGATGGTCTCCTCGGCGCCATACCGGGTGATTCGCACGTTGGGGAGCAGATCCTGCTGCTCGGCCTCGCTCAGCCTGAGCGTCGGCGCGAGGATCCGTAGCGACGTGGCCGCACGTTCCGACGTGGCGAAGTCGTCGTCAGCCTCGTCGAGATGCATCCCGGCGCGCCGGGATGCGTACCAGGCCCACCGCAGGAATGTCGCCCTGGCCGGGCCTCCGTCGGCGGGGGAGCGCAGCGGAATCGAGGTCTTGTACTCGCCCGCGCCGGCCACCACGCTGGACGGCACCGCACCAGGGCGCAGATGGGGCAAGGTGCCCGCCACGCGGACGAGCATTCCGCACACGTCGTCTGGGGGATCGTTCGGGCTGAACAGGGTGACCACCGCGATCGAGTGCTCGCCGGGTGGGCGGCTCAGGTTGGCGAATGACGCCCCCGCCAACACCGAGTTCGGGATGATCTGCAGGCCGCTGCCGGTATCAATGTGCGTGGCACGCCAGTTCACCTCGACGACCCGACCACGCGCCGACGGGGTGTCGACCCAGTCGCCGAGTTGGAACGGCTGCTCGAACAGCAGCAGCAGTCCGGAGATGATCTGGCCGACGGAGTTCTGCAGCGTCAGGCCCAACACGATCGACGTGATGCCCAGCGCGGTGAACAGCCCACCGACGTTGGCACCCCACACGTAGGAGAAGATGATTGCCAGCCCGATCGCGATGACCAGGAAGCGAGCGACGTCGAGGAAGATCGACGGAATTCGCTTGCGCCAGGAACCTTCCGGCGCGCCCTGGAAAAGGGTGGCGTTGAGCCCGGACAGCACCAGCACCAGCAGGACGAAGCCGAGCACGGTCGACACGATGCGGACAGGCGTGGCCTCTGCCGAGACCTGGGTGGCCTTGACGAGCAACAGGAGCAGCGCCGCCAGCGGCAGAATGTAGTTGCGTACCACGCCGACTGGACGAGCCAGCGCGCTGCCTCGCCTTGCCAGCGCGACTCGTACCTCGGTGAGCACGACGAGCATGATCGGGAGGCCAATCGCCACGCCGACCGCCCAGTAGAACCAGGACGAGTCCACCACCTGCGTCACGAGGGTCGCTCCGACAGGCGCCAGATGGGCTGAGCTTCACCTCCGACGACGACCTCGCCCCCGGCGGTGAAGGTGCGGCTGTCACGCATCGCGTCGTAGACATCCGACGTGACGTACACGCCGGGCTGCGGCGAACCGCTCTGCACCTGGTATGCGAGATCGACTGCCGCGCCCCACATGTCGTAGGCCAGGCTCGTCCTGCCGACCAATCCGCTACTCACCTTGCCGGTGTCGATGCCGGCCCGCAGCCTTAGGGACTGGCCCGCACCGCCGTTGAACCGGTCAACGATCCGTTGCATTTCGATGGCGAAATCGACTGTGCGCCGGACGTTGTCGATGCGCGGCACGTTCAACCCGCAACTGGCCAGGTAGCCGTTGCGCAACGTGCGGACCCGCTCGATGCCGAGGCTCTCGGCCGCCGAGTCGAACTGCCGCACCAGCTTGTTGACGATGGCGAGCGATTCTTCGGACGTCAGATCGGCGGAGAGTTCGTCGAGCCCGACGATGTCGGCGAAGATCACCGTCACGTCCTGATGATCCTGAGAGATGGTCTCCTCTCCCTCGCGATAGCGCGCCACCACCTGCTCGGGCATCAACGACAACATGATGCGGTCATTCTCCCGCCGCTGTTCGTTGAGCAGGTCCTCCTTGATTGCCAGATTGCGGCTCATGTCATTGAAAGCCACTGTGAGGTCGCCGAATTCGTCGCGGGACACTACGGGAATGGTCACTCCGTACGCACCAGAGCTGATCTGCTGCGCGCCGCTTTCGAGTCTTCGGATCGGGCGGACGAACAGCCGCGCCAGCAACATTGCGGCGATGCAGACCGCGAAGATGATCCCCGCCGTCGACAACACCAACCTCCTGGTGAACGCCGACACCGGGGCAAAGGCCTCGGACGTGTCGATCTTGGCGACCACGGCCCACCGCAGCCCGGGAATCTCGGCGGGCGCGTAGGCCTGCAACGTCTCGTGCCCGAGGTAGTCGTCGGCGATCAGCGTGCCGCGCTGACCCTGCTGCGCCAGCTTCGTGGCGTCGGTCGCGACGGGCTGCACCAGAGTCGTGCCGTGCTGGCGGATCGCACTGTCGGCGACGTCTGGAGGGGTACCGGCTTTCACTACGTCGCGCTTGTAAGTTTGCGGATCCTCGAGGAACAGCCGGGAATTGGATCGCATCAGATCGTCGGGACCGACGATGAACGTCTCGCCGGTCGTACCCATGCCGGACTCCTCCCAGCGTCCATCCATCGTCATGAGCTTGTTGATCTTGGAGATCGGGAATTGCAGCGCCAGTACGCCTTCGACCCTGCCCTGCGGTCCGACGGGTGACATGAACCACGCCGTGGGCTCGTCCGCAGGCTGGTAGTCGCCGAAGTCGGTGAGGCCGACGTAGTCGACGGTGTTGGAATCGATCGCCTTCTGATAGGCGCTGCCGAGCTCACTACCCCGATAGGGACCGTTCAGGACGTTGGTGCCGAGGTCCACGCCCTTGTAGGCGCTGTAGACGACGTTCCCGCGGGTGTCGAGCAACAGCGCGTCCTCGAAGTCGAAGCGCGTCACGATCTCGCGGAAGAAGTCATTGAACCGTGCGTTCGCTGCCGACCACGGGCTGCCGTCGTGAGCGTCGTCGAACTTGATCGCCGCGTCCCAGTCGGCGGTCGGCTTGTCGTAGTCACCGAACGGGACGGTGTAGTTGGCCTGCAGGTAGCGCTGCGCGTTCGACGTGGGCACCAACGCGGCGACGCTGACGTCGTCACCTGTCTGCGCCTTCTCGTCCTTCGCGAATCGTTTGGCGTAGTAGTCGTCGAGCGACTGCTGCTGCGCCGGGGCGATGGTCGATCCGGCGAGCTGGTCGAAACCCGCGGTGAACGACTCGATGGCCTGCGACGCCGTCGATCCCCGCGAGTAGATCACCAGGGAGTTCTTAAGGTCAGCGATCCCGGCTTGCAGCTGCCTGCTCTGCGACTGTCTGATCTCCGTCAGCCGATCGAACACCGATGTGCGCAGCGAGCTGCGCCCCGACTGGTAGCCGATGGCGCCCACGATCGCCGCCGAAAGCACGCTCGTCAGGAGCAGCATCACCAGGAGCTTGGACTGGATGCTGACCCGCGACATCAATCGGCGTCGACTCCGCTTCGCGGACTCGGTGGAGTCGCTCAGCTCGTGGCGCGGGGTGTCTTCCGTCGTGGTCGTCATCGATTGCAAAGACTAACTCGCAAAACGCGCTGGTCGGCCCGACTCCGTGAATGTCGAACGGCCGTCGGGCTGCGGAATCCTCGTTAGACGACGAGGACGGCCCAGCCGTGCGGCTCGACATCGAGCACGTCGACGACGGCCTCGGCCGGGGCACCAGAACCGGCGACGATCCGGGCGCTGTCGATACCGAACTCCGACAACGACATCCGCAGGGGCGAGTCGTCGACGTTGAGTGCGACGACCAGCGCACTCTCGTCCGCGCTCGTTCGGTAGACGTATTGACCGTTGGTCAGGTACAACGCCGACGTTTTCGCCGCATGTAGCCACGGATGGCGACGGCGTAATCCGATCAGATGCTGATGCAAGCGGAACGCGTCGTGCCCCAGGTGTTCCGAGTCCTCCGGGCGCGCAGGGAACTCGGGCCGCACCGCGTCGTCGCCTCCGAAGCGTTCCTCCTTGACGCCGCGATACTCCCATTCGTCGCCTGCGTAGACGCTCGGCGTTCCGCCGACGGTGAGCATGAGCACCAGCGCGTGCTCGACGTGCCGGACGTCGTCGAGGCGGCTGGCGATGCGGGTGACGTCGTGATTGCCGACGAAGGTCAGCGGCACGAAGGCGTCGAGGAACTGGTCGTGCCTGCCGAGTGCGTGGTCGAGCTCGTGGAAGTTGGCGTCGTTGAGGCTGCTCCAGACTGCCTTCCACAACTCGTACTGGGTTACGGAGTCGAACGTGGACGCTGACACGGTGGCGGCATAGTCGCCGTGAATGACCTCGCCGACGAACCATGCGTCACCGAATTCGCGCCGGACCCGCGGCAGCGCCTGAGCCCAGAACTCGTCGGGTACCGCGTAGGCGGCATCGAGCCGCCAGCCGTCGGCGCCGCGACGCAGCCAGTGCGACATGACGTCGACCACGTAGTCGATCACGTCGGGATTTCCGTGGTTCAGCGTAGGGAGTCCATCGTGGCCTTCGAACATTGTGAAACCGTTGCGCCCCTTGCGGAACCACGAATCGTCGCCACCGTGCAACGCATCCTGATACCGGCCGAAGTCAGTGCCGACGTGGTTGAAGACGCCGTCGAGCAGCACTCGAATCCCACGCTCACGGGCCTGCGCAATCAGGTGGTCGAAGTCGGAGTCGTCGCCTAGTCGCGGATCGATGGCGTAGTGGTCGGTGGTGTCGTAGCCGTGGGTCCGCGAGGCGAATACTGGTCCCAACGCGATACCCGACGCCCCGAGTTCTAGCGCGTGATCGAGCCACGCGGTGACCCGGCCCAGCCGGTGCTCGTCGACCGTGGGTGCGGGATCAGCGGGGAACGCTCCGGTGAAGCCCAACGGATAGACCTGCCACCAGATCGCGTGCTTGACCCAGTCGGGTTCGTGCGTCACGACTTGAACGCAGTCTCGTAGAGCGCCTTCATTTTGTCCTCGAATTCTGGTGCGGGCCCTGCGAATTCGATGCTCGGTGCCACCTCGGAGATCGGCAGCGGGGCAACGGGGGAGGGCGCTACGCCCCAGCCGGTGAGCCAGCCGTTGAGTTGAGCGGTGGAGGTCGCGTACACGATGCGGCCGAGGCCCACCCAGGCGTGCGCTGCGGCGCACATCGGACAGTGCTCGCCAGACGTGTAGACCGTGGCGCCGGCACGTTCGGCGGGCGTGAGGTTCGACGCGGACCAGCGGGCAATCGCGAACTCAGGGTGCTGGGTGTCGTCGCCGTCCTTGGTGAGGTTGAGTTCCTCGATTCGGACCACGCCTTGGGCATCGACGAGCAGTGACCCGAACGGCTGGTTGCCGCCGTCGAGGGCCTCCTTCGCCAACTCCACGCAGCGGCGCAGGTGTGGGAGGTCGTCATCGCTGATGGCCACAGCCGGAGTGTAATCGGCGACGTGTCGCCGACGGCCCAACGTCAACGGGTAGCAGGCCAGCCCGAGCAGAAGGGCGCAGAGGTGTCCCAGCGACGTGAAATTGGTGCGGACGACCAGTGCGGCGACCGCAACGGCGAGGAGCGCACCGAGGTAGAGCCAACGCCAACGCCTCGGGATTCGGTAGAAGAGCAGCCCCGCGATGCCGACGACGAAATAGCTCACGCCGACGTCGCGGGCGTCGACCAGGCGCGGGGAGGCCTTGGCCGCCCGAATGGTCCAGTAGAGGTAACCCTCGCTCAAGATGGTGGCGCCGAGGTGACACACCAATCCCGCGATCAGCCAGCGCAGATGACCGAGCCAGCGTTCGGCCGGGGCCAGGAACAGCGTGAATATCAGCACGTACGGCCACCAGTAGCTGCCGTCGATCCACAGCAGGCTGTTGACCAGCACCCGGAGCGGATCGGACGCCAGGTGATGCAGGTTCGTCGACGTCGACTGCAGCAGCGTGCGCAACAACCGCGCGCTCAGCGAGTGCTGCACCAAGGTCGTCGCCAGTAGTACGACGAGCCAGGCGTAGGTCAGTGGAGCACTCCGCACGTAGCTTCGTACCCGACCCCACGCATCCCTCACGTTCACCGACGATAGAGAACGCCCGACCGCGATGAGTTCGACACGCGCAGGGAGTCGTACTCGGGATGACGCTTCGAACGCTCAGCCGCAGCAGCCGTGCTCGCCAATGTCCACGCGACAGGCGCAGGACGCCACGATCGGCACGTCGGCACGAGCCTTCACAAGTTCGAGTTGCCGCCCGATGATGATCGCTTCCGCGTCGCGGCCCAGCTTCTGCAGACATTCGTGATACCCGTGCAGACTCCAGACGTTGCCCGGGTGCTGAGCGGACCTGCTCAACGTGGCATCCAAGCCGAGGTCGGCGGCGTACACCTTCGCGGCTTCTTCGACGTGGCCCTGCTCCAGCAGCAGCGCACCGTATGCGTGCCGGGTTGGCTGCATCCATCCCCACGGCTCGTCGTATGGCAACGCGTCGTCGAGTTCGATCGCCCGCCGCAGGCTGGTGAACGCCTCGTCGAATCGCCCTTCCCGGTAAGCGATTTCGCCATCCAGCATCGCCTCGCCGACCGCGAGAATGTCGCGGCTGGTGTTGTTGAACAAGTATCGGCTGTTGGGGATTCGGGCGTATGCCGCCGCAGACGCCTCGCGTTCGGCCCTGGCCTTCGCCAGGTGTCCCTTGGCGGAGTGCGCCACGCCGCGGCCGTAATGGATGGTGGCCGCGGTGGTGCAGTACAGGTCGAGGTCGTCCGGCACGGGCTCGGCGATCAGCTCGTCCCAGCGTCCGAACCGGATGAGCACGTGAGTTCGCAACGGCACAAACGCCTCCAGCCAATCGGCCATGGGCGGAGACTCGATCGCCAGTAGCTCCGGAGTGAGTTGGCTGGCGAGCTCGTCGGCCGCCTTCAACGCCACCCTGGACTGGCCCTCGAACATCGCCGAGTAGACCACGAAGTGCAGATCGTGTGCCCGGTACAGCGAATAGAAGTTCAGCGGGCCCTCCCGATCGACGAACCGCCGATCAGCCTCTACTGCAAGCTGATTCGCGACGACGGAACTTCGATAGTCGCCACACAGCACGTCGATGTGACTGGGCATGTGCTGCAGGTGACCCGCATCCGGCACCAGGCCGCGGAGCAGGTCGGCCGCGGGCAGCGCCGCTTCGGGATGCGCGGACATCTCCATGGCGTGGAGGTAGAGGTGCAGCACTCCTGGGTGGGCGCGTCCGACCTCGGTCGCGAGCACGTCGTCCAGGATCTGCGTGGCCTCGACGACGCGCGAGCCCGCCGCGGGTTGCCCAGTCTTGGTGTCCCACAACGCCCACGCGCTGACATTCATCAAGGCGTCGGCCGCCAGCGCCTGCACGTCGACGTCACTCGGATGGGCCCGGGCAAGCTCTGCCATGGCGTCGGCGTAGCGTGCGTGCCCGCCCAAGAGCGCGTCGGTGTCGTCCGGGTCGTCAGTGGGGAAGCGGGCGCCCAGCGCCTCGATCAGCCCGCGTTCGACCACCGTCGCCCGGCCCGTTGCGGCGAGCCCGAGTTCCACGCGCGCCCTGGCCAACGAAGCGGCCAGGTCGACGGGGTCGAATGCCTCCCACGCCTTGTTGTAGTTCGGGCCGATGGCATAGGCGATACCCCAGCGCGCGACCGCCAACCCGGGGTCGAGGGCCAGCGCGCGTTCGAAGCAACGGATGGCCTCTTCGTGGTTGAACGCGTATGCCCAGACCAGGCCGCGGTCGAACCACACCTGGGCCTGGACCGACGGCGTCTCAATCGACCGGTGATAGGACCCGAGGTCGTAGTACGGCTCGGTCTCGTCCGGACCGGCGGACGCGGTAGCGGTCATGACTGGAACGATAGGTGGTCCAGACCTTGGGGGCGAGCACTGCGCTCATCGCGAGCATGAATCCCGCGGCACCCCAAATCGCCAGGGTGACAATCGGTGTCAGCACGCCGTTGCCACCGAAGTATTCGATGCTACGGAGCAGTGCGACGCCCGAGCCCTGCGGCACGATCGCGTTGAACAAGGTGTAGAAGCCCGAGAGCAGCGGTTTGCCGACGGGGCCTGCGGCCGCGGCGTTGCCGACGATCACCAGGAACAACGTCACGACCACGGATGCGACGGCGCCGAACGCCGCGGCCACCCCGGTGACCGCACCACCCACGGCCATGGCGTAGAGCCACAGCGTGCCGAACACCTGCCAGGTATGGCCGGTGAGCGCGCCGAGTGCGCCGTCCACGTAGTACGTGACCGCGCCGGCCAACACGCCTGAGTAGGCGGCCAGACTCAGGGTGCGCCAGGCGAGCGTCGCCGGCCTGCGCACACTCCCCATCATGATCCCGAAGGCGCTGGCGCCCAGGGTGGCGCCGATGGACAAGAAGATGACGGCGTAGAACTCGACGGTGCCCTGAGGATCGGCGGGCGAAGTCGGGGCGACGTCGGTGACGACGGGGGTCAGGCCCGCCTTGGCGGCAATCCCGCGGCCGACGGTCTCGGCGGCGTTGGCCACGCTGCGACCGCCACCGCCCGCCACGTAGACCTTCAGCTCGCCGCGTGGGTCGACGACGAACGCGGCGTCGGCCGTGCGTTCGTGGACCCGGTCGCGCGCCGTCGCATCGTCGGCGACCTGGGTGACGGTCAGCGTCTCCTGGCCACGGATGCCGTCGACGAGCTGCTGCGGCCCTGCCACGGCGACCGCCATGTGGTGAAGTGTCGGCTTGGCGAACGCGCCCGAGTAGCTCGCGATCATGGCGACGACGAAGAGCGTGAGCGCCGCCATGGCCAACGCCATCTTGCGGACGTCATTCCGGGATACCCGGCGGTTGGACAACGTGTCCTCGATTGAGTGGTGCTTGCCCACGGCGAATCCTTTCTAGGTCAAACGTTTTGGGGATCAAACAGTGGTGGCGGGTAACCCGAGTAGCGCGTCGACGGTGTCGAGCGCAGCGGTCACCCTGCCGCGAAGGTCGGTGGCGTCGGGGTCTTCCATCCAGGACCGCAGCACTTCCTGGAATCCGCCGACCAGGAAGCGGCTGACCGCGTCGGGCCCGATGTCGGCGATAGGGCCGACTACGCGCATGCCCTGGGCGGCGATCTCCTCGCAGGCGGGTAAGAGCTCGGCGCGAAACGACGCCACGACGCGCTGGGTGACCGCGCTCGGTACCACGTTGCGGTACATGGTCCGGTGGTCGGCGGCGAACGCGAACAGCCCGACGATCCGCGACCGCGCGTCGCCTCGGAGGTCGGCCGCAGCAGCCGCGAAGGCCACGGCGAACGCGGTGGCGATGGCGTCGTCGCGATCGGAGAAGTGTTGGTAGAACACCTGTCTGCTGACGCCGGCGCGCGCTACCAGGTCGCCGACGGTGAGTTCGTCAACGGGTCGTTCGTGTGCCAACACGAAGGCGGCGTCTCGCAACAGGGTGCGGACGCGTTCGGCGCGGGGATCTGCGCTTTGCGTGCGTGCGGCCATGACTCATAGCGTAAGGCAGTTCGTAGACAACTGACCACGAAATATTAGGTTATCTAAGACACCTGTCGTCAGGGGTGTGACCTGCGCCGCTCGACGTCAGATGGTGTGAAGCACCACGGCGGCGACCGACAACGCCAGCCCGATTGCGGCGGGTATCGACTGATCCGCGCGGTCGGAGGCCCGGACGTGACTGACGATGGCGCCGACCGACAGCAGCGCCAAACCCGTGGCCGCCGCGATGCCGAGCGGCGGCCACCACAGGCCCGCCAGCACGCCGATGACGCCGGCCATCTCGAGCAGCCCGATCCCGCGCCAGTTGGTCGCCGAGATGCCGAGGTGATCGCGGATCTCGAGCGACTGCCGCACGCCGAGTAGTTTGATCGCACTCGCGAACCCGAAGAGTGCCGCGAGCAGAATCGTCACGATTACCGTTGCCAGCGACATGGACGTCGTCATGATTCGTTCACGCTAGTGACCTGGCGACCGCAGGAGGCGGAAATGATCCGATGCGTCCGATTGTGGACCGGCCACGACGACACCTCACACGTCGCCGTCGGCCGCCTCGACATGGCGCCAGGGCGCAATGCCGACCTGGTGTCGGCCGCGATGTCGGCAGCACACGTCACCGTCGAGGAGACGGCGGGCGGAGGAGCACTGGCGTGGCACACCGCACCCGTCCGCCAGCTGGTCGTGACGCTCAGCGGCACACTGCTGTTCACCACGCGCGACGCCGAGGAGTTCATCCTTGCGCCCGGCGACGTCCTGCTCGCCGAGGACACCGAGGGCTCAGGCCATCAATGGCAGCTGCAGGGCACCGATCCGTGGCGCCGGATGTACGTCGTGCTAGCGCCGGGCACCGAAGTTCCGTTCCTGCCCAACTAACTTCCCTACGCGAGGTCAGTGGCCCGCCACGACGTCGGCCTCGTCCACCTCGACCGGGTCCTTCGACCCTGGCAGGAAGTAGTAACCGAGGCACACGACTCCGAAGAACAGATAGCCAAGGGCTACTTGCGGATTGGCCGCCCAAGCCACCTCGGGCGCATGGATCAACCCGATGAAGGAGAGCACGGCGCCGACCGCCGACGCGATGGCCGCGTAGAGGAACTTCTTCTCGAGGATGAACGCGACCATGGTGCCGAGCACCAGGCCCACCAGCACCGCGCCTTCACCCAGGGTCTGAAGCCCCTCATAGACGACGCCTGCACCGTTCAGCTTGTCCATTCCCACGCCGGCCGCCGACGTGCCCGCGGCGTTGAGTGCATTGTCGATCAAGCCACTGGCCCACTGCGCCAGGTTCGGCAGAATAGCGGCCACCACCGCGACGGCATGCAGTCGTGGTACCGCCTGGAAGGCCTGCGCGCCGATCAGCAATCCGATGTAGAGCAAGATCGGCACGATGGCCGGCACCGGTAGCAGCGCATCGAGCACCCCGAAAAGCCCAAGGAAGCAGAAGATTCCGATCACCACACCGCTGGCCAACGAGTAGCCGGCCCGGCCGCCCGCGTCCTTCCAGCCGGGATGACCGATGTAGACCGCGGGCGGGAACGGCGAGCCGAACGCCGAACCGATGCAGGCGCCCGCTCCGTCGGCGAGCAGCACGCTGCGCAGGTTGTAGTTGTCTCCGGCGGCGGCGGCACTCTCCACGTTGCTCATCGCCTCGGTGAAGTTGTAGACGCCCAACGGTATTGCCGTGCCGAGCAACGGAGCCAAGTGCGCCAACCCCGAGAACAACATGTCGAGCCGCAGATCGGGCACGCCGATCGCGATGTCCGACACCGCCTTCGCGACGTCAGGCGCCGACATGTAGCCACCGATCCAGCCGATCGCGGTACCGACGAGCAACGCGGCCAACCCGACCGGAATGCCGAACGGCAACTTCATGTCCGTGAAGAATCCGATGAGAATGATCGCCATCACCGGCAGGCCAATCCAGGCCACCTCCCACATCTGCGCGGCGGGCCTCATCGAGATGAACGTGAGCGAGATGCCCGCCAGCGTGCCGAGCATCGCGGCGCGCGGCGTCAGCTTGCGGATGTATGGGCCAACGAAGGCGCCGATCATCACGATGACACCGATCATGAACGCCCAGGCCAGCCCAGCCTGCCAGGCCTGCATGGCATCCTTGGTGTTCAAGTAAACCGGCAGCATCACGACGAACACCACGATGAACATGTGTGGCACGCTCGGCCCGTATGGCAATGCCGTTACATCGGAACGGTTTTCGCGGCGCGCCAGCCGGCGGGCCAGAAACGTGTAGTACAGGTTGCCGAGGATCAGTGCGACACCGAGCGCAGGCAACACGGTGCCGAGCACGTCGCCCGCCGGGACCTTGACCACGCCGATCATCAAGCCGGTCAGGGTCAGTACGTTGACCAGAATGTTGAATCCGAGCCCGAAGAACGCGTTGGTATCGCCGCGCGTCCACCACGGGATCGACAACGACGGCTCGGGTTCCGGTGGGTTGGCGGGGGGATCGGCGGGGGTTTCGGTGACGTCGGTCGACATGGTGAACGTCCTTTCAGACCTGGGAAAGGGGAGCGCTGGTGAGCTGCTGGAGCGCAGGAATGACGACGGCGCTGTCGGCGACCCAGCCGAAGATGCCGCCCTGGGCCTTGATCATCTCGAGGCCGACGCGTTGAAAATCGGGGAAGTACGAACCGACGCAATCGGATACGACCAGACATTCATAGCCCCGGTCGTTGGCCTCCCTTGTCGTGGTGTGCACGCAGACTTCGGTGGTGACGCCGGTGACGAGGAGTTGGGTGATGTCCGCGGCGACCAGGATGTCCTGGAGTTCGGTGGCATAGAACGCACCCTTGCCCGGTTTGTCGATCACGACTTCGCCATCGACGGGTGCCAATTCGTCGACGATGTCGTGGCCGTACTCGCCACGGATCAGGATGCGGCCGTACTTGCCTGGATCACCGATGCGCTTCGACGGCGCACCGCGGGTCAGCTTGGCCGGTGGGCAGTCCGACAGATCGGGCTCATGCCCTTCGCGGGTGTGAATCACCATGACACCCGCCTCGCGCGCCGCGTCGATCAGCGCCGCGAGGGGCGGTACCACCTTGAGGAGTTGGCCGACGTCGTTGCCAAGGCTCTCGCCGAATCCACCTGGTAACAGGAAGTCCCGCTGCATGTCGATGACGATCAGCGCGGTCTTGCCCGGCTTCAACGAGAATGCCGAAGGGGCTGCCGGCACAGAAACGGATGCACTCATGAAAGCTCCTCGGATGTCGTGGGGGAGTGGGATGTGAAGGGCGCCAGCGCTGGAGCGTGGCTGACCACGCGCGGCTCGTCGAGAATCTGAGCGGCCAACTGCAGCACGGTGTCGTCGCTGCGCGCGGCACCCAGCAGCATCGCGCTGTACGGCCTGCCACTGGCGGTGACTCCGAGCGGTACGGCGGCGCCGACCAGATCCAACAGGTTGCCGAAGTGGGTGTAGTGACCGAGCATCGTGTTGCAGTCGATGGGCCTTGCCAATACCTCGTCGACCGTGAAGGTGGTGCCGATGGTGGGCACGACGAGCACGTCCATGTGCTCCCACAACCGCCCGACGACCGCCTTGAGCTCCTGCAACCGTTGCAATGCAGCGAAAGCGTCGACGGCCGTGTACTTCTCGCCACTGCGGAAGATGTCGCGCACCACGGGGTGGATCGACTCGGGCTGCGCGCTGAGAAAGTCGCCGAACTCGACGAGTCGTTCGGCGACCCAGGGGCCTTGGTAGAGCAGGGCGCCCGCGGCCAGAAACGGCGCGAGCGAAACGTCGACCACGGTGACCTGCCTGGCCAGGTGGTCCCGAAAGCCGAGGTGGGCTGCGCGCATTTCGTCGTCACCGAAGAACTCGAGTTCGTCGACGGGCGGAAGGCCGACACGCATCGGCGACCCGCCGTAGCGCGGTCCGCGGTCCCGCGACCAGGCGTCGCCTTCATCACGGGCGACCATGACGTCGAGCACCCGGTCGACGTCGTCGACGCAACCGGCCATCACGCTGATGCAGTCCAGCGACTTACACGCGGGCACCAACCCGACCGTGCTGACGAGCCCGCGCGACGGCTTGAACCCGACGACGCCGTTCAGCGCGGCGGGCACCCGGCCGGAGCCTGCGGTATCGGTTGCGACGGCGAACGGCACCTGACCGAGCGCGACAGCCAGCGCCGAGCCGGAACTTGAACCGCCGGAGATCATTTCGGTGCCGTACACGCTGCGCGGCACGGGATAGGGAGTGCGCGTGCCGTTCAGGCCGGTGGCGAACTGATCCAGGTTGGTCTTGCCGACATACAGTGCCCCCGCATCCAGCAGTCGCTGCACCGAGTGCGCCGTTGTCGACGCCACGTAGGCGTAGTCCGGGCAGGACAGCGTCGTCGGTACCCCCTCGACGTCGATGCTGTCCTTGACCCCGAACGGCACTCCGTAGAGTGGCAATGTCCTTGCCCCGGGCCGACTCTCGATCTCGGCGGCCGCGGCGAGCAGTTGCTCGCGGCCAACCGTCGACAGCCAGGTGCCGTCGTCCCCGCGAGCGGCGATGGCATCGGCGACGCGCAGCGCGGTCTTGGTCGGCGAGCCCGTTCCGCTGGCATGTGAGGCCAGCAGCTCCGCCACCGACGGGCCTATCGACGGTCCGTGCGTGTTATATGCCATGTCTGTCGATTGTCGACAGAATCATGGCGATCTCGGTACGGCTGTGTGTCGATCGTGTTAGCGATGCCAGTCGCTTGGTGCGAGTCCGGTCTCTAGCCCGAGGTAGTGCAGATGGCCGTGGTCCTCCAGAGCGGTGATCACGGTGCCCGCATCGTTCGTTCCAAGGGCGGTGAGGATGGCCTGATGTCGCGCGATGCCGTCGTCGGCGCGGTGATGGCGAGCCTCCTCGCGCAGATTCATGGCCATGGGCAGCTGCAACTTGAGCAGGATGGGTTCCAGCGCGATGTTCAGTTGCCGATTGCCGGCGAGTTCCACGACTGCGGCATGAAATCCGCGGTGCGCATCGTCGCGTGCCAATTCGTCTGCCGCATCACGCATTCGCTCCAAGGCGGCCCGGACCGGTGCGTGCGCGGATGCAGGGTCGGCGACGGGGAGCGCCAATTCGATGGCGTGGCGTTCGAGCACGTGCCGCAAGGCGAACAGTTGCATGATGTCCGCCGTGGACCATTCGGTGACGCGGGCGCCGCGGCGCGGGAGATGCTCGACGAGACCCTGCTGGCCAAGCAGCCGCAAGGCTTCGCGAAGCGGCGCCCTGCTGATGCCGAAGGCGGCACATAGCTGTTCTTCGATGATCTTCTCGCCGGGCGCCAGCGTGCCGCTCAAGATGGCGGCGCGCAGCCGGTGCTCGGCGACCTCGACCAGCGTCGCGGGCAACTCGGGCCGCGAAGTGTCGAGGCTAGCCGCTCCCATGGCCCGTCGCCCTCCAGTCGATTCGCGTCGATGTGCATAGCGGTAGGAACTTTCCGACAACGTACTTCGTTGCGGGCGCGCGGTCACTTCGACACATGAACTGCCGGACGCCCGCACGCAAGCGGAGACACTCGCCTTCGCCTCAGCCGCGGGCCGCAGGCCGCTCGGCCCGATGAGCTGACTCGACGAACGGCACGACCTCTTGCAGCCAGCGTTGGGGGTCGGAGGAGAACACCACGTGACCGGTCGGCAAGGTGGTGAGCCGCGCGCCAGGGATGGCGTCCGCCACAACGCGTCCCCATCTCACCGGGGCAGTGAAATCCCTTGTTCCCCAGGTGATCAGCACCGGAGCCGCAATGTCCTTGCCGGCATTCCTCAGGTCGTGCGCGGGCTGGGCGAAGCTCCGCCACAACGCCGCCGCCGTGCGCGCGCCCGCACGCGAGCGGGCGCGTCCCAAGACGCGCCTGGCGATGCGTCGATCGTCGTCCGTCTTCGGACGCATGTACGCGCGCACGAACAGCGGGAAGACCGACCTCGCGACGGCCGGGCGGCCCACCGCCGCACAGAAGGCCCGACTGAACGGCGTGTGCGGAGTGAACCCCCCGTTGTTGACCAGCACGATTCCCGATACCCGGTCGGGGCGCTCCAGCGCGATCCGGCAGGCCGCGTACCCGCCGACCGAATTGCCGATGACGACGAGGTTGCTCAGCGCGAGGGCGTCGACGAGTTCGACGGCCAGGTCACCCAATTGGGGCGCACTCAGCGGTTCGGAAGGCTCGGGGGAGGCGCCGTGACCCGGCCAATCGACGGACACGACGCGCCTGGCGTCGCACAACGCGTCGTCCACCGGTGCGTAGTCAGTGCTGTCGTGCAGCGCCGCGTGAAGCAGGAGCAGCGGTGGCCCCTCGCCGCGATCGGTATACGAGATCGTTCCCAGGGAGGTCGTCAAGGTCGGCATGGTGGCTCCTTTCACTGACCGGGCGGTCGGTCAGTTACACTAGGCCTAAAGTCGCACACTGACAAGGGGAGCGGACGACGTGACGGCACCTGCGAAACGGACCATGCGGACGCTGGCTGCCGAGCAGACTCGGGCGAAGCTCATCGAGACCGGCCTCGTGCTCGCCGAACGACTCGGGCTCGAAGGATTGAGCGTCAACGCAATCGTCGCCGAAGCCGGCGTATCGAAAGGTAGCTTCTTCCACCACTTCTCGGACCGCACCAGCTATCTGGTCGCATTGCACCGCCGGTTCCACGACGCCTTGGCGGACGAGATCTCGGCGGTGATCGGGCCCATGACGCCGGGCCGGGAGCGATTGTCCGCCGTGGCCACCACGTACCTCGACGGCTGCCTGCGCGACCGCGGGGTCAAGGCGCTCCTGCTCGAGGCCCGTGGACATCGGCCCATCGCCGAGGAGGTGATGCGCCGCAATGCGGCGAGCGTCGCCGTCGTGGCAACCGACTTCGAGGCGATCGGTCGGCCGTACCCGCGTCAGTCCGCCAGGCTGTGGGTGGCCGCGACCGCCGAATGCGCTCTGATGGAACTCGAATTCGGCCGCGCCGATCCCGAAACCAGGGCGGCACTCGACGCCTTCGGGTGCTGAGTCGCGATGAGCCAGCGGTCCAGCCAACGGCTCAACCGTGCACCCCCGTCGAGGCCACCGGCTGCGGCCAGGTAGCCGTCCGGGCGAACCAGCAGCCAGGCCGGCCCGGGTCCGAGTTCGGGCGCGACGGCGATGTGACGCACGGCGATCACGTCATCCCAGTCGCGGTAAGCCGGAGCGAACCGCTCCGAGTCGCCCATCACGAACAATGTCAGCGTGGCCATGTCGAGTAGGTCGTACAACCTGCCCTCGGCCAGGTGAACATCGGACACCCGGTCGCCCGCGTGAAGGCCGCCGATCCGCCCACCACCCGCGCTGAGCGGCTGATCGCGATACGACGCGGAAAGCTGACCAAGCCGTGGCGCAGCCTTGTTCTGGATCCGACTACGCGACAGCAGCTTTGGGGCCAGACGGGTGAGCAGTGCGTGCACGCCCGGGCTCGTCGAGTTGAACACCTTGGTGGCGCGTTCCGTCATCGCCACGAGCTGCCGGATCACCGGTAGCCGATCGGTTTCGTAGGTGTCCAGAAGCTCGGGGCGTGCGGATCCATGCAGCACCATCGCGAGCTTCCAACTGAGGTTGATCATATCCTGGATGCCCGCGTTCATGCCCTGCCCTCCGGCCGGGCTGTGCACGTGCGCCGCGTCGCCGCCGAAGAACACCCGACGATCGCGCAGCGAGGTCATGTGCCTGCTGTTGATCCGGAACCGTGAACTCCAGTTGAGCTCGTAGAGCCGCGCATCGATGTGCGCGGTGCGGTCGTAGAGCCGCTGAATGTCGTCGAGCGACGGCTCGGGGGTATCACCGGTGACGCCGTCGGGATCGGTGGCCATGAAGCGGAAGCGACCGTCGCCCATCGGGAAGATCGCGAGGAATCCGTTGGACGCCAGGAATATCGACAACTGGTCCTCCGCCACGTCGCCGGCAACGTGCACGTCGCCGAGCACGTAGCTCTGCGTGAGCGACCGCCCGACGAACGGCAGCCCGAGCGCCTTGCGGATGGGACTGTGCGAGCCGTCGGCCGCGATCACGTACGACGCGCGCAACGTTTCCCGACCTCCGTCGGAGTGACGCAGCACCACCTGGACCATGTCCTCGTGCTGAGCGAGCGACTCGAACTCGACCCCGCGTTCCACCGTCACACCCTGGTCGCCGAGCCGTTCGGCGAGCAGTCGTTCGGTCTCGGACTGTGCGAGCATCAGGATGAAGTTGTATTCGCTTGCCATGCGATGCAATTCGATGCCGGCCAGGCGCTGTCCGTCCGCGTAGAGCGTGGTCGCCGACGCTCGATTACCGAGGCGCAGCAGCTCGTTGCCGACGCCGCGTGGGCGCAGCAGCTCGACCGTGCGGGCCTGCACGCCCAGTGCTCGCGATGTGCTCGACGCTTCGAGGGCCTTGTCGACGATGCGAACGTCGACACCGAGTCGGGACAGTTCGATGGCTGCGGTGAGTCCTGTCGGACCTGCTCCGACGATGAGGACGGGCAGTCGCTCGGCGTTCGTCATGATCTGCTCCTCACGAACTAAGTCAACACATGATGACTTAGACGGTAGGCCCAGCAAAAGACGTTGTCAACAGTTGATGACTTCACTTCACGCGTCCGCGGAATTCGACAGCATCGCTAGAACGTGTTCTAGTTCAGCGGTGGTCGAATTCACCATCGAAAACCTCAGGTCCGACGAGGTCGAGCGCCTTCGTGAGATCTTTGGACCGCTCACCGAGTCAGTCCGAGAGCTCATCGACGCCACCATCAGAACGGAGGTCGATGCCGACGTCGTGGCGGTCGCGAAGGCCGAGATCGATGCGGCGACGGCCCGCTTGCGCAGCCGCCAACTCGACGGCCCCTACGGCGTACGGATCTCCGAGGGGCATCAAATGCCGTGGGGGAACCCGGTCATCGGCTTGCGGAACCCGATTGCTCCGCCGTTGATTCTGCAGCGCACGGCGGACGGCGGTGTGTACGCCGACTTCCACCTCGGCGCCGCCTTCGAAGGGCCACCCGGCCACGTCCACGGCGGGACCTCCGCACTGATCCTCGACCACGTCCTTGGGGAATCGGCGAGTTCGGCCGAGCACCCACGGCTCACCGGGACGATCTCCCTGCGCTACCTGCGCACCACCCCGCTTGGCGACTTGCACGCCGAAGCCAGGATCGTGCGTACCGAGGGCATCAAGACATTCGCCGTCGGCCACCTGGCCGATGCCGATGGCATCACGGTGGAAGCCGAAGGTGTCTTCATCACCCCGAAGTGGGCGCGCTGATTCCAGCGGGCCCTACTGGCGGGCCATGGCCAGGTTGAAGCGCTCCTCCGGCGTGATCAGATGATCATGGCTGTCCTCACCGATGTCGAGTTGCACCCACTCGATCTCGCCGGTGAACCGGTTGCCGCTCGGCCCGTAGTCCGGTGACGCGGGCGAGCCGGTATCGGAACCGACGTCACATGCCTCGTCCGCGGAATAGCCCATGGGAATGGTCTTCTCGACTCGTCCGGTACCCACCGCCTTGCCGTCGTAGTAGAGCGTCACGTCGCCGCCCTTGGCCAGCCCGCCGCCGTCGTACGCGAACTCCATTCGGACCTGATGCTTGCCCGCCGGAATCGGCTTGTCGGCGGCGGTGATGTAGTGCTCTATGCCGAAGAAGTTGAAGCAGTACTTCAGCTTTCCTTCGTGCGCGTACAACGACCAGCCACCGACGCTGCCGCCCTGCGTGACGATGACGCCGTTTACCCCACCTTCGGGCACGACGAGGTTGGCCGTCACCGAGTAGGACTTGTTCTTCAGGGTGAGTACGCAGTTCTCGCTGACCCGCATCCGGTCGAACAGCAATTGGGTGTTGCCGCGGATCAGTTGCGGCCGACCGGCGATGTCGGGATTGATGCGTTCGAAACCGCGGTCGTCGAGCGGCACGACGTTGTACTTGACCGCCTCGATCAACCAGAGCCGTTGCATCTCAGCGAGCTTCGCCGGATTGTCCGCCGCCAGATCATGCGCCTGGGTCCAGTCCTCGGGACCGTACAACTCCCAAACGTCGGAGTCGAAGGCCGGCGGGGTGTCGGCCTTCCACGGGGTGCGGTGTTTGGTCACCGCTGTCCACCCCTGGTGGTAGATACCGCGATTGCCGAACATCTCGAAATACTGGACGCCGTGCGTCTCGGGCGCCTTGCCGTCGCGAAGCGTCGTCAGCATGCTCACTCCTTCCAGCGGCGCCTGCGCAATGCCGTTCACCAACGTCGGCGCGGGCAGGCCGGCCGCCTCTAGAATGGTCGGCGCCACGTCGATCACGTGGTGGAACTGATTGCGCAGTTCGCCCTTGCCCGCCAAGCCCTTCGGCCAGTGCACGATCGTTCCGTTGCGGGTGCCACCCCAGTGCGATGCGACCTGCTTGGTCCATTGATAGGGCGCGCACAGGGCGTGTGCCCAGCCGACGGCGTAGTGGTTGTAAGCGTCGGGGGTGCCGAAGTCGTCGATCTTGGAGAGCAGGAACTCTGTCGTCTCGATGCCTGGCATGCCATTGAGCGTGGTCATCTCGTTGAAGCAACCGTTCAGTGTGCCTTCGGCCGATGCGCCGTTGTCGCCGATGATGTAGTAGATCAACGTGTTCTCGAGAAAACCTAGGTCGTCGATGGCGTCGACGACTCGACCGACCTCGTGGTCGGTCTGTTCCAGGAACCCGGCGTAGATCTCCATCTGGCGGGCCAGCACCGGCTTGAGCTCGGCGGGCATGTCATCCCACGCCGGGATCTCGTCATGGCGCGCGGTGAGCTCGGCGTCCTTGGGCACGACGCCGAGCTTCTTCTGGTTCGCAATTGTCTTATTCCGCAGCACATCCCAGCCGGCGTCGAACTTGCCCTTGTACTTGTCCGACCATACCTTCGAAACTTGGTGCGGTGCGTGGGTGGCACCAGGAGCGAAGTACATGAAGAACGGCTTGTCCGGCACCAGGGCCTTCTGTTGCCGCACCCAGGTGATGGCCCGGTCGGCAAGATCCTCCGTGAGGGTGTAGCCCTCCTCGGGCGACTTCGGCGGCTCGATGGCGGTCGTGCCTTCGTAGAGTCCGGGGTAGTACTGGTTTGCCTCCCCGCCGACGAAGCCGTAGAAGTACTCGAACCCGGATCCGGTGGGCCACTGATGGAATGGGCCCGCGGGGGAGACTTCCCACACAGGGACCTCATGGCACTTGCCGAACTGCGCCGTCGAATACCCGTTCAGTTTCAGGGTTTCGGCGATGGGCGCCTTCTCTTTGGGCCTGATGCTGCAGTTTCCGGGCGCCGACGTTGCCATCTCGGTGATGGCACCCATGCCTACCGAGTGATGATTGCGGCCCGTCAGCATCGCCTGCCGGGTGGGCGAGCACAGCGCCGTGGTGTGGAACCTGTTGAGCTTCACGCCACCTGCGGCCAGCCGCTCGGCCACCGGCGTCTGGCAGGGCCCGCCAAACGCGGAAGAGGCGCCGAATCCGACGTCATCAATCAGGACGATCAGCACATTCGGCGCCCCCTTGGGCGGCCGGAGTTCGGTGATCGGCGGGTACTTCGTGTTGGGATCCTTGGCGTCGTAGGTCGTGAGCCCCACGTGCTTCGGATCCGGGATCGGCAACTGCTCGCGTGCCAGATGCGGCTCAGCAGTCGCCGCGGTGACCGGCTTGGCCGTCGATTTCGGCGCGGCGGGAGCCTTCTTCGGTTTGGCCGTCTTGGCGACTGGCTTCTCCTTCGCGGGCTTCTTCGACGTCTTGGCCACGGCGTGCTCCTAAACCGAATTGGTGCCCGCACCGCCCCCGGTGAGCAGCGAAGCGCTCAAGAGCCTACGTCAGGCCAGTGGGTGCGAAGGGGTGTTCCGCACGACTGAGCATCGACCGTGCGATGCGGTCACGGCGAGTGTGGCAACCGCTCGGTTCCTGCCGTGATCGTGGCCAGTTGGTTTGTGATGGTGCCGATTTCAGCAACCAGCAAGCGCGCCGTGGCCGCATCCGAAGACGGCAACGCGCCTCGCACCCGGTCGGCCGCGACCGTGAGCTGGTCGACATCGGCGCTCCACGGCGAGCCAGGCGTCACCGGGTCACCGCACAGCGCCTGAACGTATTCGTCTACCGCGCCGACGAAATCCCGGTCCCATGTGGCCGGTGGGCGCGCAGGCAGACTGGTCTCCAGCGCCGTGCACGACGCGGTCACCACGTTCAGCGCGGTTCGGTATGACCGCAACCATATGCGGATGTCGCCGTCATCGGTCGGACCGGATCCGGCCGCCGCCTCGAAGGCCGCCCTGGCGCGGTACGCGCGCTCCCACGCCGCCGAGAGCGCTTCGGTCGGCCGATCGAGCTCGTGCACGAACGCCTTGATCACCGTTGCCGCATAGTCGATTTCCGTCTTGAGCAGCTCGCCGGCGCGTTGGCGCAGCCGGACCACCGCGTGGTCGGGGAGGGCCACGTGGGCGAGTACCGCAAGTGCACCGCCGATGAGTGTCGCGAGTAACCGGTCGCTGACCGTCGCCGCGCCAGCGGAGCCGCCGACGTCCACCAGCAAGACGATCGCCGCGGCCAATGCCGCGCTGACGGCGAGATAGCCGAATTCGGAGACCGCGTAGGCGACCGCGAGGAACACGACGGCCAGGCTGGCCGCCAGCAGCCCGCTGGGGTGGAGCACGACGATGACGATGGAGGCGACCAGGATGCCGAGCGCGTTGCCCGCCACCCGGCCGACACACCGGGTGTAGGTGTGTGCGGTCTCGGGACGCAGCACCATGACCACGGTCAGAGGTATCCAGTAGCCGTGATCGAGGTCGGCGAACCGAGCGATCACCACCCCGGCCGCGGCGGCCACGGACAGCCGAAGCGCGTGCCGAAGCACCGGAGCCTCCCAGGTGAGCTGAGCGCGTACCGCAGCGGCCACCACGCGTAGCTCGCCATGCAGCCCTGTCCGCCGAAGCTCCACGAGGTCCGGCGACGGCGACACCTCGCCGTAGCGCAGTCCGATTGCTTCCCGGAGTTGTCCGGAAAGTCGGTGTACCAATGCCGATTCCGGCCCCGTCACCGCCACAACCGTGGCGTCGAACCTACCGAGCGCATAGGCCGCTGCCCGACGTCGGGCCGGGCTGGGTTCGGCGATGGCCGCCAGCACGTCTGCGGCCGCCACCAGCACTGGTGACAGCGTCTTCGCGCCAGTCGATTTGCCCGCGACAGCGCTAATGGTCACCGAGAGGCGTTCCGGCAGTCCGTACCACGTGCGGTAGGAAAGTGGGCGGCGGGCGGCCTGACCTTCGGTCAGCGTGAAGGCGTCGCGCAGCGCGATCAGCGGTTCGGGATCGACGCGCCGCGTCGGGTCGTCGGCCATGGTGCGCGCATCGTCGGCCAGCGACAGGTAGGCCCGCGACAATGCGGATCGCTGCACCCGCCAGCGCCGGCGCGGCCAGGTCGCAATGAGCAGGGCTTGGACCAGTCCACCGAGCACGGCCAGCGCGCCAGCGGTCGCGGCGCCCGGCCAAGCCGGTACCGCAGGCGACGTGACGACCAACAGCGCGGTAGCCGCTGCGGCGACGAGCCCGGCGTTGGCGCTGACCGCCCATGCCATCCCCGCCCCGAAACACCACGCCGCCACCAACTCCGCAAACACCAGCCCGTACCGCCCGAGCCATGTGGCGATCAGTACGGCGGCACCCATCGCCAGGGCTACCCAGACGACGAGCCGAAACCGACCACGCGGGCTGTCCTGTAGCGCAACCGCGCCCGCGATGGCGGCCGCGCCTCCCGCGGCGGTGGCGGCGCCGGCGCCACCCCAGTGCAGCGCCGCGCCCGCGACGATCAGAACGC
This sequence comes from Mycobacterium sp. RTGN4, assembly GCF_033804635.1. Classification (NCBI taxonomy): domain Bacteria; kingdom Bacillati; phylum Actinomycetota; class Actinomycetes; order Mycobacteriales; family Mycobacteriaceae; genus Mycobacterium; species Mycobacterium sp. RTGN4. Next base: position 40,553 of record NZ_JAPZLB010000017.1, read on the forward strand.
CAAGCAGACTACGAACGACGGCCCCGATGTCGGGCAGCGTCGGCCGAATGGCCAGGCCCTTCATCACCAGTCCATTCTTACCCGCCTGCCCGTGGATCCGGGGTTTCCGCGGGTTGGCGCTCCGGCGAGTTGCCGGCTGCCGAGGAGTAGGTTCGTGGCCGTGGAGAAGGTGATCATCACGCTGCGAGGCGCGGCGGCCGACGATGCGTGGTGCAAGGCCTTGCGTAGCGACGTCGCCGACGACCTACTGGCGCTGGACCTGCCGGGGCTGGCGGTCAACGTGCGAGACGAACCGGTGCGGGACTCGATGATGACGCTAACGACCCTCGACCCGCCCGTGGTCGGGTTGGTCACGGTGTGGACCCACCAGAGTTACGGTGCGCAGTTGAACGCCGCGCTCGCCCGTCTGCGCCAGGCCTGCAGCGACGTGGCCGCCTACCTCGTCACTGAGTCCGTGCCATTGCCCCCACCATCGCCGGGCCCCGGCGAGCGCACCGACGGGCTGGCCAACGTCGCGCTGCTGCGCAGGCCGGCCGACCTCGACCAGGAGACCTGGTTCGCACGGTGGCACATCGATCACACGCCGGTCGCGATCGCGACCCAGTCGACGTTCGGATACACCCAGAACGCGGTCGTCCGGTCACTCACCCCTGGCGCCCCCCATCTCGACGCGATCGTCGAGGAACTCTTCCCGCTCGAGGCCACCAGTGACCTGCACGCGTTCTTCGGCGCGGCCGATGACGCCGACCTGGCCGACCGCATGAACCGGATGGTGGCCAGCACGTCGGCGTTCGGCGCCAACACCAACGTGGACACGGTGCCGACGAGTCGCTACGTCTTCCGGTCCCCGTTCGCGAGCGCACCTACTTCGGAACCGGTTCGATGACAAGCCTTTCCGATGCCGTTGCACTTGCCGCCGACGAGAGCGGGCTGGCAGTCGTGTCGACGCTGCGCGCCGACGGCAGCATTCAGGCCTCGCTCGTCAATGCGGGCGTTGTCCCGCACCCTGCGACGGGCCAAGCCACGCTCGCCTTCGTCACCTACGGCAAGGTGAAGTTGGCGAACCTGCGCGCCCGTCCTCAGCTGGCGGTGACCTTCCGCAAGGGCTGGCAGTGGGCGACGGTCGAGGGCACTGCCGAACTCGCCGGACCCGACGACGCGCAGCCGTGGCTGACCGAGCCCGACGCATTGCGACTGCTGCTGCGCGACGTGTTCACCGCAGCAGGGGGTACCCACGACGACTGGGACGAGTACGACCGAACGATGGCCGAGCAGCGCCGCACCGTCGTGTTGAGCGCACCCACCCGGGTGTACTCCAACGGCTGAGCCAGCCCAGTAGGCTGCGGGCGTGCTTGTTCAGCTCGAGGACGCCAACGGGGTCCGCACCATCACACTCAACCGGCCGGAGGCCTTGAACGCCTTCAACGAGGCGCTGTACGACGCGACGACGGTGGCCCTGCGCGCCGCCGACGAGGATCCCGCCGTCGCCGTCGTGCTGTTGACAGGGGCCGGGCGGGCGTTCAGCGCTGGCAACGACCTCGTCGAGATGGCCGCCCGCGTCACCGATCCCGACTTCGTGTCGGGGGAGTACGGATTCGCAGGGATGATCGAGACGCTCACCGCCCTGCGCAAGCCCTTGATCCTCGCGATCAACGGCCTCGGAGTCGGCATCGGCGCCACGATCATCGGCTTCGCCGATCTGGTCTTCATGTCCTCGACCGCCCGCTTGAAGTGCCCGTTCACCAGCCTGGGCGTCGCCCCCGAAGCAGCTTCGTCCTACCTGCTGCCGCAGCTCGTCGGTCGCCAGAACGCGGCCTGGATCCTGATGTCGTCGGAATGGGTCGACGCGGACGAGGCGCTCCGGATGGGACTGGCGTGGAAGGTTTGCGAGCCGGACACACTACTTTCCGAGGCCCGTCGGCACGCGGAAGTGCTTGCGTCCCGGCCAATTTCGAGCCTGATCGCGGTCAAGCACACGATGGTCGAGCCCAACCGGGCCGAGATCGCCGCCGCGGCCGCACGCGAGTACGCCCAATTCGAGGTGCTACTCGGAGGAGCGGCGAACGCCGACGCGCTCGCCGCGTTCGCCGACCGCCGCGACTAGGGCACTGCGGGCGGCAGCAATCGCGGGATGGGCGTCGTTGCCGCGGCGGTAGGCCAGCCGGGTCCGGCGCCGGATGGGCAGCGGCGTCAGGACGACTGCGGGCGGCGGCGCAAGGGCGCCGAGGTCGGGAACGAATGCGACGCCCTGCCCGGCCGCCACCAACGCGAGCACGGCGCCGAAATCGTCGGCATGGTGGCGGATGCGCGGCGTGAAACCGGCTGCTTCGCAAGCTCTTACGGTAAGCGCATGGCAGAGCGTGCGCGGAGTGCCTGCAATCCAGCCGGCCTCACGCCGGTCAGCCAGTGCACCCTGATCCAGCGCCGCCAGATGAACGGTCTCTTCGAATAACGGTTCCGTCTGCAGGGCGGCATCGGATACGAACGGCACGTAGTCGTAGTCCTGCACCAGGGCGACGTCCAGGGCTTCCTCCCGCAGCGCCTCGGGCACCGCCGCCGGATCCAGTTCCGCGACCTGTAGCTCGAGGCCGGGATGATCGGTGCTGAGCGCGACGAGGGCGGGCGTGAGAATCGTCGGCACCGCGGTGGGGAAGACTCCGATGCGCAAGGTCCCGACGAGCTCGGATTCGGTCGCCGCCAGACCGGCGGCAGCCTCCTCCAAAATCGCGAGAATCGACTCGGTGTGTTGGACCAATACGAGGGCTGCGGTAGTCAGCGTGACCCGCCTGCCGGTCCGCTCGAGCAGCGCCACTCCCGTCTCGCGTTCGAGGGCGGTGAGCTGTTGCGAGACCGCCGACGGCGAGTAGGCAAGCGATTCGGCGACGGCCGCGATCGTTCCGCGCCGGGCCAACTCACGGAGCAGCCGGAGCTTACGGACGTCGAGCATCAGTTCACCTTATGCTCTGCGAAAGAAATGCGAACTGGACGCGATGATTCCGTTGCCGGATCGTGGAGCACATGTTGCTGTCGGGGCTCTTCGTGCCCCTTGTCACACCGTTCACCGCAGCCGGCGAACTCGACGTCGACGCGCTCGCGGCGCTCGCCCGTACCGTGCTCGACGACGGGGCGACGGGCCTGGTGGCGTTGGGCACCACTGCCGAAGCCGCGACCCTGTCGGTCCGCGAACGGCACACGGTCGTCGACGTGTGCGCCGAGGTGTGCGCGGACCGCGGGGCGCCGTTGATCGTCGGGACCGGGTCGAACTCGACCGCGCAGTCGGTCGACGCACTCGCCGACGTCGATCCACGGGCCGCGGCAGTGCTGGCCGTCGTGCCCTACTACTCGCGCCCGTCCGAGGAAGGTGTCGTCGAGCACTTCCGCCAAGTCGCGGCGGCAAGCCCGGTGCCAGTGCTGATCTACCACGTCCCCTATCGCACCGGCAGGCCACTGACCGCGGCCACGCTGAGCCTGCTCGCGCAGCTACCGAACGTCGTCGGATTCAAGCATTCGGTCGGCGGGATCGACGACGTCACAGTCGAATTCATGAGCGCCTCGTCGGGCGATACGTCGGTGCTCGCGGGCGATGACCTGCACGCCGCGGCATTGCTGGCACTCGGCGCCAGCGGGGCGATTGCAGCCTCCGCCAACGTCGCCACGCGCGCCTACGCCGATTTGGTCGCATCATGGCGTGCCGGTCCGGCCGACGATGCGCGCAGGCTGCAGAACCTGCTGGTGCCACTCACCCGCGCGCTCTTCGCCGAGCCGAACCCCGTCGTGATCAAGGCGGTGCTGGCCGCACACGGACGGATTCCGAGCCCTTGCGTCCGCCTACCGCTGCTCGCATCCAGCGCCGCGGCCACCGCGAATGCGCTCGAATGCTGGCCGGTCAACGAGCGGCGTGCTTCGGGCAGCCCTCGACGACGGAGGCCTCGATGATCGCCCGCACCGTGCGACGGCAGCGGCCGCAGTCCGCGCCTGCCCCACACGCGTCGGCGATCTGCCTCGACGTCGAGGCGCCCGCGGCGACCAGGTCGGAGACGACCTGGCTGGTCACGCCGGTGCACAGGCAGACGAACATCAGCGCATCCGCGCTTCGGTCGAATCTCCACCAACCACCGAAATGTCGAACAATTCGAAATTTGTCGGCTGCAGCATTTCTACAAAAGAATTCACGCGGCCGAAGCCGATAGTTTCGAATGCGCGGCCGGTTCTCCGTGCGAATTGGCTGCTGACAAATGGCGACTGCATCGCCGCGACCTCGTTGACCCGGTAATTGGCAGCACCGAGGAGCGAATGCAGGCGATGATCAGCCATCAATTGCGCTCCAAATCCGAATGCGCTGAACCCGACGATCCGGGCCGCGCGGCCAACGTGTTAGCGCAGTCTAACCTTACTTAGGGCAGGCAGTCCATAACCCGAGGTCCAGCTAAGGTTCGCCTCACCAAAGACATGGGAAAATTCGGCTACAGACACGCCCGCGCCGGTCGAGATTTGCTCCCAGGGGAGCCCTCAGTCGACTAGATTGAGAGCGTTCGACAGCCACGAACGAGCACCGACACACGACCAGCCCGCCCGGTCTTATAGGAGCGATCATGCAAGGCGATCCCGAAGTCCTGAAACTGCTGAATGAGCAGTTGACGAGTGAACTCACCGCCATTAATCAGTATTTCCTGCATTCCAAGATGCAGGACAATTGGGGCTTCACCGAATTGGCCGAGCACACGCGGGCCGAATCGTTCGACGAAATGCGCCATGCCGAGGCAATAACCGATCGAATTCTGATCCTGGACGGGCTGCCGAATTATCAGCGGCTCTTCTCGCTGCGCGTCGGCCAGACGGTGCGCGAGCAGTTCGAGGCCGACCTCGCGATCGAGTACGAAGTGCTGACCCGGCTGAAGCCGGCGATCGTCTTCTGCCGCGAGAAGGAGGACAGCACTTCGGCCAACCTGTTCGAGATGATCGTCGCCGACGAGGAGAAGCACGTCGACTACCTCGAGACCCAACTCGAACTGATGATCAAGCTGGGCGAAGAGCTCTACCTCGCGCAATGCGTGTCGCGGCCGCCTGGATCCCAGGGGTAACCAAAACTAGAACGCGTTCCAATTCTGCTCATCCGGGCGTACGATGCGCCCATGAGCAGAATTGGGGACTTCGCCGACGATGACGCTGCTGCCTGGGTGAAGCGGTCTCCCGACATCGGCATCGCGATGGCCGGTTTCACCAACGCCGTCTACACCAAGAACCGGCTGCCGATGCGTACCCGCGAGTTGGCCCGCATGGTGATCGCCTTGGACAACGAATGCGTGGTGTGTCAGAACACCCGCGATTCCGATGGCATCGCGGCAGGCGTCGACGAGGACCTGTACGACCACGCGGCCGAGTGGCGCACCTGGCCCGGGTACAGCCCGCAGGAGCGCGTTGCCGCGGAATTCGCGGAGCGCTTCGCCAGTGACCACACCGCACTGCGCGACGACGAGGACTTCTGGGCCCGCTGCAGTTTGCAGTTCGACGACGAGCTACTGACGGACCTGGCGTTGTCCTGCGCAATGTGGGTAGGCATGGGTCGCATGCTGCGCACCCTCGACATCGGCCAGAGCTGCAAGATCACCCTGTAGTAGCCGGCTAGATCTCACCCGAGGCGTCGTACACCCACGACATGTCCGCGGTGGCGAAGTCCTCCAGCCAGGTGGGTGGCGCGAAGTTCGCCAGCGCGCCCATGTCCCAGTAGTCCTTCCACAGCGTGACCTTGCCGTTTTCCACGCGGTGCACGCTGACGAACTTGAGCACGGCCGATTCGCCTGTCGTCCAATGCCATTCCTCATGGTGCTCGTACATCGCGTCCCGGCCGTTGTCGACGAGCAGGCCGTCGAAGTTCTGGTAGGAGGCCAGCGGCTCGATCCCGATCTTCAGGCGCTTGACGATGTTCTCCGGCCCCTTTGCGGCCGCCGTCGGCCCCACCGGCACGTCGAGGTAGATGCAGTCGTCGGAAAGGAAGGTCTTCAATTCTTCCCAATCGCGCGCCGACAGCGCCTTCCATAGCCCGTAGACCGTATCCTCAACCGACACTTGTCAATTCACCCTTCTGAGTAGGAAGCGCGGGCGCCTTGTGCGCGGCCCGCAGGAACCGTCCGGTGCGCTGACGTCCGACTAGTTCTGTCGCAACACCGTCGAGGAATACCGCCCGACCGCCGACGAAAACGGCCGTCACCGTCGCGTCGTTGCGGTTGACCATCCGGGACAACCCGCCGTACTGCGCGACGGCCTCCTCGGCGTATTCGTCCAACCGTTCGTCCAGCAGCGCCGGATCGATGACGACGACGTCGGCTCTGTCGCCGATGCGCAGGTGCCCGGCGTCGAGCCGGTACCAGTCGGCGAGTTCGCCGGTCAGCCGATGCACGGCCTGCTCGACGGTCATGAATGGGGTGCCTGCCTCCGCGGCATCTCGGACGTGGCGCAGCAGCCGTAGGCCCATGTTGTAGAAGGCCATGTTCCGCAGGTGTGCGCCCGCATCGGAGAAGCCCATCTGGACACCGGGGTCGCGAGCGAGTTTCTTGAGCACGTCGGGCCGGTGGTTGGAGATCGTCGTCCGCCACCGCAACGACTTGCCGTGCTCCAGCACCAGATCCAGGAACGCGTCGACGGGGTGGAGCCCACGTTCGTCTCCCACCGCGCCGAAAGTCTTGCCGATGACCGAGGTATCAGGGCATTCGACGATGTCGGCGTCGTAGAAGTCACGCTGCCAGACCCGGACGCGCAACTTCTGCTCGTAGTCCTTGCGGAACTGGCGGCGGTAGCCCTCGTCGCGCATCAGCTCGTTGCGCTCGACTTCGTCGCGCAGGTGCAGCGCCGCGGCACCCGAACCGAACTCTTCGAAGACCACCAGATCGATGCCGTCGGCATATACCTCGAAGGGCACGGGCAGGTGCTGCCAGCGGAAGTTGCCACCGAGTCGGTTGACGACGCGGGCCAGCGGCCCCATCATCAGAATCGCGTACGGATTCGACTTCACGTCGGCCGCCGACAGCAGGCTGGTCTTGAGCGGGTTGCGGAACACCCCGAGCGACTGAGCCACTTGCGAGCCAAGGTTCAGCGGGTTCTTGATGTCGGGCCCGGATTGCAGCACCCGACCGGCCTTGCGGAGCAACGACTTCAACCTGCGCAGTTCACGCGGCTTGGCATAGGTCGACGGCAGGGTGCGCGAACGGCAGACGTCACCGTCGATCTTGTCGAAGAGCAGCTGCATCGACGACATCCCGACGAAACCAGCCTTGAGCGCGTCGGCGAGCATGCGCTCCATCGACGCCTGCTCGGCCCTGGTGGGACGTTCGCTGCTTCGCGTCGCCCGGTCCAGGCCCATCACCGCGGTGCGCATGTCGGAGTGCCCGATGAAGGCCGACAGGTTCGGCCCGAGGGGTAGCGATTCCAGCGCAGAGACGTACTCGTCGCAGCTCGACCAGGTCTTGTGGCCGTCGACGGCTGCGATCACGTGCTCACGCGGAATGGCCTCGACGCGACCGAACAGATCGCCCGCCTCGGTTCCGTCGACGTGAATCGTCGACAGTGAGCAGGAGCCCAGCATCACCGACGTGACCCCGTGGCGCAGCGATTCGGCGAGCGCCGGTCCGTTCAGCACCTCCACGTCGTAGTGAGTGTGGATGTCGAGCATGCCCGGCATCACCCACTTGTCGGTCGCGTCGATCACCTGCGGGCAAGCGGTGGCGTCGAGTTCGTCGGGGGAGATGGCGACGACGTGACCGCCACGGATGCCGATGTTGCGGACCGCGGAGGTCCCGCCGGTGCCATCGAACCAACGGCCGTTGCGGATGATCGTGTCGTAGCTCACCCCGCCATAGAACAGCCCTCGAGTCAGCGGTGTCAATGAAAAAGTGAACAGATCCAGAAAATTGTCTACACGGGTGTCCAGGCATCCGGCAGCCGACCGTCGGTGTCGGTGAATCCGTAGACCCTGGCCAATTCGGCGGAGCTCACCGAACGCTGATTCCAGCGCGCCCGGTCGACGTCAGCTGCGATGGCTGCGACGCCGCGGCCGAGGAATCGCGGGGTTTCCGAATCGGCGAACCCAGGCGGAGCGATGGGGTAGCCGTCACCGCGATCCAGACTCATCGCCGAGCTCCAGTCGGCTTCCGTCACCCGGTAGTTGTCGAGCATCATCTCCGACCGCAGCCAACCCGGCGTCACGGCCACCGCCGTGCAACCGAACGCGGCCAGGTCCTCACCCTGGCTGAAGGCGAGCCGGTTGACCGAGATCTTGGCCAGGTCGTAGAACACCGAAATCCGGTAGTGGCATGCGTTGTACTCGGCCGTTCCGTCCGTCACCTCGACAAGCAGGCCCCCAGGTCGCGACGCCAACAATGGGAGCAGGCAGTGCGAGGTGACGAGGTGGGTATCGACCCCGAGGCTCAGGATGCGCAGCCCATCCTCGAGATCGTGTTCCCACATGGGCCGGTTCCAGCTGGCGGGCGGACCCTTCAGGATCTCGGCACCCCAGACGTCGTTGACGAGGATGTCGATGACTCCGTATTCGCGGCGGACGAAGTCGGCGAGCCTGCGTACCTGCGCGATGTCGAGGTGGTCGGTCGGAACGGCGACGCCGTGCCCGCCGAGGTCGGTCACCAGTTGCGCGGTCTGTTCGATGGTTTCCGGCCGGTCGTAGTCGGATTGCAGTGCGCCGGTGACGCTGCTGCGTCCGGTGCACACCACCGTCGCGCCCGCCTCTCCGAGCGCGGCTGCGATACCACGGCCCGCGCCGCGCGTGGCCCCGGCGACGACGGCCACACGGCCCTCGAGGGGTGGTCGACCGGGATGTTGGGGCATCCCATCAGTATTCGCTGCACAGCCCATCTTCAACTGGAGTTCAGCAAATGCGGGCATACTCGCCCGGGTGACTCCGCTGCAGCGCTACATCGCCGAAGAGATCGCGACCGACCACGTCGACGGCCTGTTCTCCAGACGGGAGGCGCTGCGCCGGCTGGCCCTGATCGGGGTCGGAGCCACCGCGGCCTCCACCCTGATAGCCGCGTGCAGTACCACCCAGAAACCGACAGCGGACACCCCGGTCACGTCGAGTGCGCCCGCCACAGAGAAGGCCCCGCCGCCCGGCATCGAGAACGAAGTCGCGACAGCGCCGGTGACCTGGGCCGGCCCAAGGGGTGATCTCCAAGGCGCCTGGGCGGCGGCCGGCGCACCAAAGGGTGCCGTGCTGGTCATCCATGAGAACAAGGGCCTCACCGACTGGGTGCGCTCGGTCGCGGGCCGATTCGCGGGGATCGGATATTCCGCACTCGCCGTCGACCTGCTCTCGGCCGAGGGTGGCACCGCGACGTTCAAGGATCCCGCGGAAGCCACCGCCGCACTGAGCAAGATCTCGCCGCAGGACTTCGTCGCTGACATGAAGTCGGCGGTCGGGGAGTTGCAACGCCGCGCGCCCGGTGTGAAAGTGGCCGCCGTCGGATTCTGCATGGGCGGCGGCCTCGTCTGGCAGCTGTTGGCCTCCGGGGAACCAGAACTCGCAGTTGCGGTGCCGTTCTACGGGCCGCTGCCCGACGGCGCGGACTTCAGCGGATCCAAGGACGCCGCCGTGCTGGCCTTCTACGGCTCCGAGGATGCGCGGGTCACTGGCACCAAGGACGCCGCCAAGGCCGCGCTCGACAAGGCCGGACTGGTCAACCAACTCGTCGTCGAGCAGGGCGCCAATCACGCGTTCTTCAACGACACCGGCGACCGCTACGACCCGAAGGCCGCCGCCGACGCCTGGCAGAAGGTCCAGGACTGGTTCACCAAGTACCTCGGCTAGCGCCGGTACCGGCGGTGTCACGTATTCACCGCCCATTCAATTGACCGTTCACCTACCGTTCTTCACCGCACATGCGCTCCCGTTGTGATCGACGAATGCGGGTTGTGCAGGTCGCGAACTTCTACGGCCCACGCTCGGGAGGGTTGCGCACCGCGGTGGATCGGTTGGGCGCGGAGTACCGCGCAGCCGGCCACGAGGTCTATCTGGTGGTCCCTGGCCGGGAAGCGCAGCGCGATGACATGCCGTCGGGCGTCGTGCGAATCTCGTTGCCCGCCAGACGCATACCATTCACCGGCGGATACCGAGCGGCACTCCCCGGGCCCGTCCGGTCACTTCTGGAGGAACTTCGCCCGGACGCACTCGAGGTCTCGGATCGGCTCACCCTCCGCTCACTGGGCCCGTGGGGACGCCGCCACGCCGTGGCCACCGTGATGATCTCGCACGAGCGACTCGATCGACTGGTGGGCCAACTCCTTCCGCGCACGCTGGCCCGTGTCGTCGCGGATGCGGCCAACCGGCGCACCGCGGCCAATTTCGACGCCGTCGTCTGCACCACCGCATTCGCCAGGGAGGAGTTCGACCGAATCCGCGCCACCAACGCCGTCACCGTGCCACTCGGCGTGGACCTCGAACAGTTTCACCCGCGCCGACGTTCTGGGCTGATCCGAAGCCAGTGGGCCGCCCGCGAGCAGACCCTGCTTGTCCACTGCGGGCGCCTTTCGGTCGAGAAGCACGCGCATCGAAGCATCGATACCGTTGCTGCCCTTCGTGATTCGGGGCTGGATGCACGGCTTGTCGTGGTCGGCGAGGGCCCGCTGCGTGCCCGTCTGGAACGACAGGCCGCCAAGCTACCGGTCACGTTCACCGGCTTCATCGGGTGTCGAAACACCGTCGCCTCGATCCTGGCGTCCGCGGACGTCGCGCTGGCTCCAGGGCCGCACGAAACGTTCGGACTGGCCGCCCTCGAAGCCTTGGCATGTGGCACACCGGCGGTGGTGTCGAAGACGTCGGCGCTGGCCGAACTGCTCACCACCGACAGTGGCGCAGCGGCCGACAACGATCCGGTGGACATCGCGCGGGCCGTCACGCGAATCATCAGCAGGCCAGAACCCTTCCGGCGCCATGACGCGCGCCGCAGGGCCGAGCAGTTCCCGTGGCCGCGTTCGGCCGCAGGCATGCTCGACGCCTTGGGCGCGGGATGACCGCGGCGCCGACGCCCGCCGGATAGATTGCTCCAATGGGCCGGGGCGACGCATCGTGAGTGCGCAATCCGTCGGGCCAACCGATTCAGACCGGACTGGGACGTTGTGGTTCGCGCTGCTGCTGACCCTCACCAACGGGTTCCTGGACGCGCACACCTACTACGTCCGTGGCGGGGTCTTCGCGAACGTCCAGACCGGCAATGTCATCTTCCTAGCGATCGACATGTCGGAACGGAGGATCACGGCGGCCCTGGCGCACGTCTGGCCCATCCTCGCCTTCCTGGTCGGCGTGGCGTTGGCCGCACACATCAAGTCGGGGCGCGCCGAACGTCACGTCGCGTACCCGCTGCGCTGGACCATGGCCGTGCAGGTGGTCGCGTTGGCGATCATCGGCTTCGTACCCGTCACCGTCGCGCACAACTACGTGACGGTGCCCATCGCCTTTCTCGCGGCGATGCAGATGGCACTGTTCCGCAACATCGGCGACCTGGCCTACCTCCCGGTGGCCACGACGGGAAGCCTCATGCGGTTCGTCGAAACCGGATACGACGGGTTCGTCGAGAAGCGTGCGCCCTCGCGCCGGGCCTGCGGCATCTACGGCACGTTGATCGTCGGTTTCACGGGCGGCGCCCTCATCGGTGCGTTCGCCAGCCGGGAGTGGGGTGCGCACGCGATCTGGCTGGCCGCAGGCATCCTGGCCATCACACTGGCCCTGTTCATCGTCGACGAGCGGGTGTTGGGCGTGAAATAGCGCCTCCACCTGGCAGGACCGCGCTTTAACTCATGCTGACTTCAGATGTGGTGGCGGCCAACCCGTCAGCCCTACTGTGCCGGTTAGCCGAGATTCGGCGCACACGGAGGGTGGTTCTGCATGGCCGTCACCATTGCTGCGCGGGCATGACCAACACGGTCGGCACCGCAGTAAACGGGAGGCCATCAGCCGCCCAGGATGAACTTCTGCGCGGACTCGAGGACGGCTCGCTTCGTGAACTCGAGGTGGCCTGGAGCGATCCGTTCGGTCATGCCGCGGGCAAACGGATTCCCGCCGCCCAGTTTCTCGACAGGGCCAGGGGCGCGGGGTTCGCGTTCTGCGAAGCCGCGTTGGGGTGGAACGCCGACGCAACGGTGATCGAGTCATTGCACCTGACCAACTGGGACGGCGGTTATCCCGATGTCTTCGCCGTTCCCGAGCTGTCGACGTTTCGGCGGCTGCCGTGGCGGCCCGGCGTCGGGCACGTCATCTCCGACATCGTTCGGCATGACCGCACCCCGTCGTTGCTCGACCCGAGGGCGGTGCTAAGGCGAGTGCTCAACCGCCTTGCAGCCCTTGGCTATACAGCCAAGGTCGGCGTCGAATTGGAGTTCTACCTGCTCGAGCCCGACGGAACGCCGTTCCAGAGCGACATTCACGCGTACTCGCTGGAGAACGCCAACGCGCTCGACCCGGTGCTCACCGACCTTTACGAAACCCTGAGTCCCTTCGTCAGATTGGAGGGCATCCAGACCGAATACGGACCCGGGCAGGTCGAAACCAACCTGGTCTACACCGATGCACTCGAGGCGGCCGACGACAGCGCCAGGCTCAAGTACGCGGCGAAAGAGGTCGCGCGCAAGCACGGCAAGATCGCGAGCTTTATGCCGAAGCCGTTCTCCGAGCATTCGGGAAGCTCTGCACACCTTCATATTTCGCTGTGGCGGGATGGAAAACCCGCCTTCGGCTCCGAGGACGGCAACGAGAACGACCTGGCCCTGTTGGCCATCGCCGGGCTACTCGAACACCTGCCGTCGATCACCTTGTTCGGCGCCCACTCGGTCAATGCCTACCGGCGTTTCACCCCGGACTCGTTCGCCCCAGCCACGGTCAGCTGGAGCCGCGACAACCGGAGCGCGGCCATCCGGTCACTGATCGAGCCCACGCCAGAGGCCACCCGGATCGAGTTGCGGACCGGCGCCTCCGACGCAAACCCGTACTGGTTGGTGGCCTCTGCCTTGGCCGCAGTGGTCGCGGGACTCGAGGCGGGCCGCCGGCCCCCGCTGTCAGAGGGCGGCAACCTCTACAGCAGCGGAATTCCGCTGCCGGAATCGCTTGGCGTGGCGCTCGAACTCGCCACGCGCGACGATACGATCGCCGAAATCCTCGGCGCCGCTTCGGTTCACGACTTCGCGGCCATCGCGCGCAGCGAGTGGACCGAGTACAGCCAGCAGGTCAGTGATTGGGAGCGTCGGCGTTATCTGGCGACCTCGTGAGGACTAGGTACCCGACATGACGCTAGATCTCGATCCTGCGCAGCAGCCGGCCTTCACCGGTGAACCGTTGGGAGGTTCGCCGGAGGATCGCCTGGCCAGGCTCGCCGAGGTGGTGGACGAACTGCGGCAGGCCGACGCCAAAGCTGAACGAGATCGAGTGCTTCAGTATTCGGCGGTCGATCGGCTACGCCGCACCGGTGTGCTCGGACTCCGGGTGCCCGTCCGCTACGGCGGTCCCGGCGGGAGCGTGCGCGACGTCATCACGGCAGTCGTCCAACTCGCGCGCGGCAGTTCGAACGTCGCACAGGCACTGCGGGCCCACTTCGGATTCTCCGAACGACTGCTCAGCAACAGAGCCACCGAAGCCGAACGTGAGCATTGGCTACCCGTCATCGAGTCCGGCGCAGTGTTCGGCAACGCGATCACCGACGCGAAGGGCAAGTCCCCATCGAGCACAGGCACGACGCTGCTGGCCGATGCCTCGGGTGTGTTGCGGCTCAACGGTTTCAAGTTCTACTCGACCGGAACGCTGTTTGCCGACCACATCGCCGTGTCAGCGGTCGACTCCGAGGGCCAAGACCTCCAGGCGATCGTGCCCACCGCCCGTGAGGGCGTCGAACTCTACGACGACTGGGACGGATTCGGCCAGCGGCTCACCGCCAGCGGCAGCACCCGCTTCACCGATGTCGTCGTGCACCCGGTCGAGGTCACGACGGTCTCGGACGGCAACCACCTGGGCCACAGCACCACGTTCCTTCAGCTGTACCTTGCTGGCGTGACGGCAGGCATCGCCCGCGCCGTGCTCGACGACGCAGTGAACTACGTTCACGAAAAGGCTCGTCCGGCTGCCCATTCGCTCGCCGACAGCGCCAGGGAGGACCCGTTCGTGCTCGAGGCCGTCGGCGAGATCGCGGCCGAGGCGTCGGCAGCCGAGGCGCTGGTGCTGTCCGCGGCAGACGCCATCGACGACGTGGTCGACGGCGGCCATCACGACGACGGCGCGGCGTTGGCAGAGCTCGCGATCGAGGTTGCGAAGGCCCAGTTGATCGCCGAGCGACTCGCGCTCTCTGCCGCACAGCGGCTCTTCGACACCGGTGGCGCCTCCGCGACGGCGCGCACGCTGAATCTGGATCGACACTGGCGCAACGCGCGAACCGTGGCCAGTCACAATCCGTTGGCGTACAAGGCGCACGCGTCCGGCAACTTCGCCGTCAACGGCGTGTGGCCGCCTGCCAACGGCTACTTTTAGATTCCCGCGCGTTGTAAAATTCCCGCGCGGTCTAGGGCATCGGACCGATCGACGAGCGTCGGTTTGGCCCAGTGCGAATCAGGGCATCCACCCAATCAGCGTGCACGTCAATACGCGACGTGCCTCTGGTCGAAGGAGTCCGACATGACCAACACCGTTGTCTGGATCATCGTCGCTGTCGTCGTGGTCCTGCTGCTGATCCTGGTCGCTGCGCTGTTCGCGCGTAGTGCCCGCGACCGCAAGCACAGCGCCGAGGCCGACCGCATCCGTGACGAAGTCCGGGAGCAAAGCACTCGGGTCGAGAAGCGTGAGGCGATCGCCGCGGAGACCGACGCGAAGGCCCGTGCGGCCGCGGCCGAGGCCGAGGCGAAGGCCGCCGAGGCCGCCCGACTGACGGACAGAGCCAGCAGTCATCGGCATGAGGCCGCGTCGTCGCGTGAGCACCTCGACGCGGAGTTGGAGCGTGCGGACGGTATCGACCCGCGACTGAAGGGCGACGCGAAGCGTGACGACGTCGAGAACGATGACAGGATCAAGCGCGACGAAGTGAGCCGCGCCGAAACCGCCGGCGTCGAACGCGACGCGCCGCACCGAATCATCAAGTAGGGGAGCACCTTTCCCGCACTTCGGCAGCGCAGGTCAGGCCACCAGCTGAGTCGTCAACGTCCGGCCCAACCAGGCGCCGAATCGTTTGACCGACCATCCGCGCATCCGGACCAATCGATCGAAGAGCACGGGGTCAGTCGCCAGCCAGACCACGTCTGCAGCCTCCACCCGCGACATCGCAGGGGTAAGCGCACCGAGCTTGGCCAAACGCTTGACCACCTCACGCGCACCGTCGAGCCGCTGTTGCTGGGACTGCTCAAGCAATCGACGTGCATCGACATCTGTCTCCGCGGCGACTTCGAGCGCGCGGAAGACACCCGCGACGCGTTGGTCGAGTTCAGCCATTAGCTGGGCCCACTGATCGAGCAGCTCGGACGGGTCGGCCAGTTCGAGGACGGCACGCACCCGCGGCCGATCCACCAGGGCCACCCGTCGGTCGTCACCGGTCACCGCCCAGTCCAGCGCCGTCTTCAACAGGTCGACCTTGCCGCCGACAGCGGTGAAGACGGTCTTGCGGCTGACGCCTGCCGCCTTGGCCACGGCATCGATGGTGGTTGCGCCGTACCCGTGGGCGACGAAGAGTCGCATTGCTTCCGACACGATGGCGCGCCTGGTGTCGTCGGCCTGGGAGGCGCGCAGCGCAGAGTGATAGTCCCGCTTGACAGCACGTTCCATTTGGGTAACCTCTCAGGTATTCATTACACTATACGTTACCTTAATTGGAGTAGTCATGCGCGTGGTCATCGTGGGGGCAGGTCCCACGGGCCTGTTCACCGCCATCGCCCTTGCACGGCGTGGCCACGACGTCGTGATGATCGACCGCGATCCGGGCCCGTCGGGGCCAGGGCCGTGGAAGCGCAAGGGCGTCATGCAGTTCCATCACGCCCATACCTTCCGGGGACCGGTCATCGACGTCCTTCGCGCCGAGTTGCCGGACGTCGTGCACCAACTGACCGCGTCCGGCGCAGTCGTCGCCGAAGGCCCTGACGGTCGACCCGCCGCGTTGCTGTGCCGCCGCGCCGTTTTCGACGCGGTATTGCGGCGCTGCGCCGTCGCCGAGCCGGGAGTGACCGTCCTGACAGCGCATGTCGACGGCCTCGTCCGCGAGCGTGGACGCGTCTACGGAGTCACGGCCGCGGGTCGGGCCGTGCCCGCCGACCTGGTGATCGACGCCTCGGGCCGAGCCAGCAGACTGACCGCAGCGATCCGGATGCCCGTCGAGGGCGGAGCCTGTGGCGCGGTCTACATCGACAGGCAGTACCAGCTGCTCGCGGGCGCTCCTGCGGGGCCGGTGAACTCGCCCATCGGGCTCTCGCTGGGGTTTCCGGGGTACTTCGCCATCGCGTTCCTGCATGACAACCGGACCTTCTCGATCACGTTCGCCCACGACGGTTCCGATCGCCGGCTACGCGGACTGCGCGACGGTGAGGCATTCGACGCCGCCGCCCGCGCGATACCGCAACTATCGGACTGGCTCGATCCGCTTCGCGCACAACCGATCACGCGGGTACTGCCAGGTGGACGGCTGTACAACGGGTACCAAGGCCAACTCGATGGCGCCGGACGACTAGCGGCCCCTGGCATGATCTCGCTTGGCGACGCGGTATGCACCACCACGCCACTGGCCGGTCGCGGCGTCACGCTCGCGTTGCTGCAGGCGCGCTCGTTGCTCGGCGCACTTGACCACCACGTGGACGACATCCATGCCGCAGCAGGGCAATTCGACGATTGGTGCACCGCAAACATCAGGCCGTGGTTTGACGACCACCGTCACACCGATGCCGACCGGCAGCGCAGATGGGCCGGGGGAGCGGTCGACACCACTGGCCGGCTCCCATCCGATCTCGTGGTCGCTGCGGCCGAAGGTGACGCTCGGTTGCGCGCGGTCGTCGCGCCATTCGCACGGATGGACGCGCTGCCCGCGAGCCTCGACTCCGTGGAACCCCTTGCCCGCGAGTTGTATACGAGCGGCTGGCGGCCCTCGGTACCGGACGGGCCGACGCGCGACGAGCTGGCCGAAGTCTGCGAGTCGCGTGCGGTCGAGGTCGCCTAGCGCGCGGGCGTCCAGGACACCGGCAGCCGCTTGATGCCGTGTATGAACGCCGACTGCAGCCGGTCGGGATCCTCCGTCGCGGCGATGTCGGGAATCTGGCGATGCAGTTCCTCGAAGGCCACCGTGATCTCGCGGCGGGCCAGGTTCGCACCAAGACAGAAGTGGGCGCCGCCACCGCCGAAGCCGACGTGAGGATTCGGATGGCGGCGCACGTCGAAGGTCCACGGATCGTCGAACTTCGAGGCGTCCCGGTTGGCCGAGCCATACCAGAGCGTGACCTTGTCGCCCTTGACGAGTTTCACGCCGCTCAACTCCGTATCGCGAGTCACCGTGCGGCGCATGTAGGCCACCGGTGAGGCCCACCGGACAACCTCCTCGACAGCTGTCGGCGCGATGGTGTCGTAGTCGTTCCACCAGTCGTCGCGTTGCTCGGGATGGCGACTCAACGCCAGCACGCCGTGGCTGATGGCGTTGCGCGTCGTCTCGTTACCCGCCACCACCAGCAGGATGAAGAACGACGCCACCTCGGTCGAGGTAAGCCGTTCGCCGTCGAGTTCGGCCTGCACCAGGCTGGTGGTGAGATCCTCGCCGGGGTGTGCCCGTCGATCGTCGGCGAGCGCAGCGGCGTAGGCGCCGATGTCCATCGCCACCTTGATGAATTCGTCATAGTCGGTGGTTATCTCCGGATCACCGAAGCCCAGGATGACGTTCGTCCAGTAGAAGACCCGCTGATGATCGTCTTCGGGGATGCCCATCATGTCGCAGATGATCTGCAGGGGCAGCGGACCGGCCAGCGCCGAAACCAGTTCGGCGCAGCCATCGGGATGGTCGGCCACCATCGCCGCGACCAGGCGCTTGGCGCGATCGCGGACCGAGTCTTCCACCCGAGCCAGCACTCGCGGCGTGAAGGCACTTCGGACGATGTTGCGCAGCCGGGTATGTCTGGGATCGTCCATCGCGATCATCGAGCCGAAGTACTCGTTGAGTTCGGGGGTCTGGTCGCCGATGGTGATGCCCTCTGCCGAGCTGAACACCTCGGGGTGACGGCTCGCGTGGAACACGTCGTCGTACCGAGTCACCGCCCAGTGTCCGCGGCCCGGAGTCGCGCCGTCCAGGACGAACTCCGGGTGGTGTGAGACCGGCGCCTCACGCCGCAGCGTGGTGAACGCGCCATCGCGAACTTCGTCGTCGAGGGCCCAGAAATCCCATGACCCGAGATTGATGTCGGACAGCGGCACGTCAGGGGGTGCTGCCCCGTTGACCCGAGTCGAGATGCCCACCTCGCCGAGCCTAGGCCGCTCACCGGCCGAGCAGCCGCAAATGGCCCTCAATCGCTTGAAACCGCCCGATGATTGAGGGTGGTCAGGCCAGCTCCCAGCCCATGTTCTTGGCGAACACCCGTGCGTCATCGGAGATCGTGCCGAGCTGGTGACAACGCTTGACGTACTCCTGAATCATCACCATGAAGTTCATCGGGTTGTAGGCGTCTTCCTCGTAGCTCCATTTGCCGTCGCCCGCGTACTTGAGCGCGGTGATGACCGGGGCGCCGTGCACGCTGCCGTCGCCGGGGTCCTTCATGGTGTTGACGTTCTTGAAGATCACCCAGTCGTTCTCGGCGTCGATCGAGCACCACTCGACCGGGTACGTCGGCATCTCGCTACCGGGAAAGGTGTTCATCGTCGAGACGATCCACTCGCGAATCGCCTCACGGCCGGCCATGTTGCCCAACGCGTGCTCGACGTATGTGGCGTCCTCGGTGAACACGTTGGCGTAGCTGGACCAGTCCCACGTCCTGCCGACGTCGATCACCTGCTGCTGGTAGACGTCGAACGCCTCCGCGAGCTCCTCGCGTGACCATCGGTTGGTAGAAGACCCCATCGACCCAACTCCTTCGGCTCTGAAGAAACTAGAACTTGTTCTACCAAAGCCGCCACCGCCGCGCGGGCGTTTCCGATGGCCGCTACGGAACCACGCGAGTTTCCAACGGCAACACGAACCACTTGGGTCACATTCGCCCCACATGCGAATCACGTTGGGAGACCGCACAAGACGCCGGTAACGATCCCGAGCTCACAGGCGATAGCCAGGAAGGGGTCAGGTCACGGGGTTACGGGAATGAACGGTGGCATTCGTGCGTCACGACACCTGGCGCCGGGGTCACGGAACGGAGCGACACAAATGAAACTGACGAAGGTGGCAGCTGCGACCGTTATGGCCGGGGGACTGGTGCTCGGTGGCGTCGGACTCGGTAGTGGCGTCGCGATTGCGCAGCCACGCGCACCCATGCCGCTGGACCCTGGTCGCGGGCCCGGCGGCCACGGTCACGACGATTGCCCGCCGCGCTGCGATGGTCCCGATTTCAAACACGACGGTCCCGACTTCAAACGCGGCCCCGACTTCGACCGCGGAGATTGGAATCGCAATCAGTGGCGTCCAGATCCCCACCAGAAATGGGACAACCGCTGGGGCGCCCCGCCGTGGGGTTGGGGTCCGCCGCCGCCGGTGTACTGGAACGGCGGCTACCGTCCACAGCAAATCGACTACTGGGGCTACCAGGCCACGCCGGTATGGGACGACGGTTTCCGCCAGTGGGGCATCTGGTTGTTCGGAGTGTGGATCCCGGTCTTCGGCGCCGGCTTCAACTGAGCCCCACCCGCCGAGACCGCCGCCACGCGGCGGTTTCGGCGGGGCGGGCTAGCGGCTACGAGTCCGCTTCTACGACGGCCTTGATCCGCTCCAGCGTCTTGCGCATGTCGCGGACGTTGCGCCTCGTGCGCAGCTGACCACCGAAGAGTCCGAACAGGGTGGTGAAGAGCCCCTCGTTCATGCGGAACGACTCGGTGACGTCGGTGCCGCCCTGCGTCGGAGTGAACCGGTAGTGCCAGTTGTTGACGGCCCGGTCCCCGACGAGCACCTCGAAGCCGAACTCGCGGCCGGGCTCGCATGCCGTCACCCGGCAGGTCGTCCAGTACACGGGGCCGATCTCGTTGCGCTTCACGTGACCACGGAACGTCGCACCCAGCGCGGGTTTGGTTGCGCCGTCGAGCCATTGCGCTTCCATGACTTCCGGGGAGAACTTGCCGGTATTGCGCACGTCCGCGACGAGCTCCCAGATCTGCTCGGGCGGCGCGTCCATTGCGACGGTGACTGATGCCTCCATTGGCGATCCTTTCCTGGTCAGATGTCCAGCTCAACGCGGCTTGGTGGTCGGCGGCGACTGAACGTCTGGGCTGAGCGTATAGACGTGATCGGGTGTCACGATCTTCGTGATCGCATTCGCCAGCGCCGTGCTTGGCTCACCGCCCCGAGCCGGTATGTCCGTGTTGCTCATGATGACCAACGTCGTTTGCTTGTCCGGCAGACGCACCACCACCGTCTGATAGCCGGGGAGGCTGCCGTTGTGGCCGACCCAGCCGGCCAGGTCGAAGATGCCCAACCCGTAGCCGTCCTGTGGCGGAAGCGGCGGATCGTTGACCGTCTCCAAACGCTGCTTCTGCGTCTGCGGACTGAGCAGCGTTCCCGCGGCGAGTTCGTCGGCCCACACGCGCATGTCGTCCAACGTCGAGATCATGGCGCCAGCCGCCCAGGCCCAGGTGGGATCCCAGTTGCTGGTGACCACCTCCTGGTTCTCCGTGTTCTGGGAGTAACCCTGGGCATGCGGTGTCGGGAACGCGTTGGTGGTGGGAAAGCTGGTGTGGCTCAACTTCAATGGCGTGAGGATGTGGTCTGTGATGAAGTCGGGCAGGGTTTGCCCGCTGACCTTCTCGACCACCATGCCGAGTAGCACCGTGTTGGTGTTGGAGTACTCGAAGCCTTGCCCGGGCGGGAAGTCGTTGGGCACGCTGAAGGCGTAGTCGATCAGGTCCCGCGGGGCGAAGGGGTGCCACGGGTCGCTGTACAGCAACTTCTGGAAGGCTGCGACCGCGCTGTAGTTGTGCAGTCCGCTCTGCATTCTTGCCAGTTGGCGCAGGGTGATCTCGCCACCCCTCGGGACGCCGTCGACGTACTTCGCGATCGAATCGTCGAGGCCCAGCTTCCCCTGGTCGACGAGTTGCAGTATCGCGGTCACGGTGAACGTCTTTGTCACACTGCCGATTCGGTGAAACAGGTCGATCTTCATCGGATCACCGGTTGCCCTGTCCGCGACCCCGAAGGCCTTGACGTACTGGCCGTCGGGGCCCCACAAACCGATGATGGCGCCCGGCACGCTGGCGGCGTTCATCGCGTCGGTGATCGCACCGTCCAGGCGCTTGGCGACCCCGGGGTCGATGGCCTTCGCGGCCGGGGGAGCCGACGGCGCGGGCGGCGGTGAGGCGTCGTGCGCACAACTCGACAGCACCAGCGACGAAACGGCGATGGCCACCAGGCCACGCCAACGGATGCTCACCTTCATGGAAATCCCGTCAAGAGTGAATGGCGGTCGACCGCTCCATTATCCGCGTGACTGCTGCCACCCGAGTGGATATGGCGTTAACTGTCCGAGTGACCGATTGGAGCGGACGCGACTACGCCGAGGTCAGCGGACTGCAACGCACGATGATCACGGAAGCGTTGGCCGCCCTGTCGCACGCTCCCGACGACTGGGTGCTCGACATCGGTTGCGGCGACGGCTTTCTCACGCGCGCGATCGCCGACATGGTCCCTCGCGGGGGCGCGGTCGGAGCGGATGCCTCGCCTCGCATGATCGCCGCTGCACACGATGCCGGCCAATCCACGGCTTCGGGGCCGTGGTTCGTCGTGGCCGACGCCCGCAGGCTGCCGTTCAGCGCGCGGTTCGACGCCGCGGTTTCGTTCAATGCGCTGCACTGGGTCTTGCGGCAGGATCAGGCACTCGAGCAAATCGCCACGGTGGTCAAGCCCGGAGGTCGGGTGACCATTCAAATGGTGTGTGCAGGCCGCAGAGCCAGCCTGGAGGCGACGGCCATGAAAGTGTGCCAAAGCCCTTCCTGGGCAGCATGGTTCGACGGCTTCGTGGCCCCGTTCGTGCACGTCGAACCGGACCACTTCCGTGAGCTGGCGGCATCGGCCGGCCTGAAGGTGACCGACCTTGTAGTGGTGGATCGCGAGTGGGACTTCGGAGCTCGCGACGTCTTCGAACGTTGGTGCGCAGTGGGCTCGACCGCATGGACGGATCGTTTGCCGGAGGCCGAGCGGCCCCGCTTCGTCTCCGACGAGGTAGAGGCGTACGAGCCGATCGCGGGCCGACCCGGGCTCTTTCGCTTCACGCAGATGCGGGCAGAGTTGGTGCGGTGAAGATTCGTTTCGGCGTCGGACTCGGCGCAGACATCGGTCCCGAGGCGCTACCGGAACTCGTCGACCGCATGGAAGAGCTCGGCATCGACTCCCTGTGGCTCTCCGAATTGGTGTATTCCAAGGCCGTCGATCCGTTCATCGGGATGGCGTATGCACTGTCTCGGACCCAGCGGCTCAAGGTCGGCACGTCGGTGGTGGTGCTGCCGGGACGTCATCCCGTGCTGGTCGCCAAGCAATTGGCGTCGCTCGCCGCACTGGCCCCGAAACGCGTGCTCCCGGTGTTCGGACTACGGTCGGCCATCCCCGCCGAACGAGAGCTGTTCCCGGTGCCTGCCGGCCAGCGCGCGGCCGTCTTCGACGAGTCCCTCCGATTGCTGCGGGTCAGCCTCGACGAGGACGCCACGTCGTTCACGGGTGACTTCTTCACGGTGAGCTCGCCGGCCGTCGCACCGGCGCCCGCCAGGCCGCTGGACATTTGGCTCGGTGGCTCCGCGCCCGCGGCCTTTCGACGCATCGGGCAGCTGGCCGACGGCTGGCTCGGAAGCTTCCTCACCCCGGCCGAAGCCGGTCGCGGCCGCGAATCGATCGAACAGGCCGCCGTCGACGCGGGCCGGACCATCGAACCCGACCACTTCGGCATCAACCTCGCCATCGCCGAAGACGGACTGACCCCCGAGCTCGCGGCGGCCGTGGGGCATCGACGGCCCGACGTCGATCCGGCCGAGTTGGTGGCCGACGGTTGGCCCCGATTGCACGAACTCATCGACCAGTACGTGGCCGCCGGGCTCACGAAGTTCGTCATCCGGCCCGCAGCAGGGGGCGAACTCGCGGCGTTCACCAAACGATTCGCAGCAGAATTGCTCCCGCGCGAGAACTGAACGCCGGTGACGTGAACCCGGACGGCCGCTGAGTCGTGTCTCCAGTGGGTTACCCGGAGCGGAAGGAACTGGCGTCATGACCGCATCGAAGTCGCGTGGTCGGATCGTTTTGGCGATCGTTGCCGTACTGACCGCGATGGTGTTGATCAGTCCGCCGAACGCCATTGCCGATGACCGCATTCAATTCACTGGAACAACCCTGGCCGGGACTCCGTTCAATGGATCCAGCCTCGCGGGCAAACCCGCAGTGCTGTGGTTCTGGACGCCGTGGTGTCCCTTCTGCAACGCCGAGGCGCCGAGCGTCGGCGCAGTGGCTGCCGCCAATCCAGGGGTGACCTTCGTCGGCGTCGCGGCACGCTCTGACGTCGGCGCGATGGAGGACTTCGTCAGCAAGTACCACCTCGGGTTCACCAATCTCAACGACGCCGACGGCTCGATCTGGGCGCGATACAACGTGCCATGGCAGCCCGCGTACGTGTTCTACCGTTCGGACGGCACATCGACGTTCGTCAACAATCCGACGTCCGCGATGTCGCAACAGGAACTGTCCGACCGAGTGTCCGCGCTGAGGGGCTAGGCGCAGGGTCAGGTCGCAGCTGTCATGAGCTCTGGTGCGCTTGGGCTTGCCTTCGCAGCCGGGCTGGTAGCGGCGTTGAATCCGTGCGGGTTCGCGATGCTGCCCGCCTATCTGGCGTTGGTGGTGCGGGGCGAAGGGTCGAGCCGGGCTTCCGCGGTGGGGCGGGCGCTGACCGCCACTGCGGCCATGGCCCTCGGCTTCATCGCGGTCTTCGGGTTGTTCGGCCTCCTCACCACGTCCGCTGCCAATGCGCTGCAAGGTCACCTGCCCTACGTGACGGTCGCGGTCGGCATCACGCTCGTCGTCGTCGGCTGCTGGCTGCTGGCAGGCCGGGAAATGCCGTCGCCGGTCCGAAGTTCCTTGGGAGCCAACACCCGATGGGCACCGAGCGCCCGGCTCGGGTCGATGTTCGGATACGGAGTCGGCTATGCGCTCGCCTCGCTGTCGTGCACGATCGGCCCGTTTCTCGCGGTCACCGGCATCGGGGTCAGCGGATCGTCCGGCGGGCTCTTCGCGTTCGCGTCTTATGCGGCCGGGTTCACGCTGATCGTCGGCACACTCGCGGTGGCGTCCGCGCTGGCGAGTTCGGCGTTCATCGCCCGATTGCGGCAGCTGTTGCCCTACCTCAACAGGATCAGTGGAGTCATCCTGCTGCTCGTCGGTGCGTACGTCGGCTACTACGGGTGGTACGAGGTGCAACTGTTCTCCGCTTCGGGTGACCCCCGCGATCCCGTCATCGCCGTCGCTGCGCGGTTACAGGGCACGCTGGCCGGTTGGGTCTTCACCCATGGCCCGTTGCCGTGGTTGATCGCGCTCGTCGCGATGGTTCTGATCGCACTGACGTGGGCCCGCTGGCGCCAGCGGGTGCGACGATGACCCCACCGCGTGGCGCCGATGACTCCCGGCACATCGTCGAGTCCACTTCTTGTCACGTCGTCATTCCCAGAAGGGCCGGAAGGGATAGCCATGAGCACACATGTCGTCGTCGCGGGCCACCTCGTCGTGGCGCCCGAACTGCGCACCGAGTACCTGTCCGGTTGCGTCGACGTCGTCCGACTCGCCCGCGCTGCCCCCGGATGCCTGGACTTCGCGATATCCGCGGATCTGCTCGACGAGAGCCGCATAAACGTGTTCGAGCACTGGGAGTCGCAGGACGCCGTCGATGCGTTCCGGGGCAGCGGACCTACCGAAGAGCAGGGCGCGGCGCTCTCGTCGGCGTCCGTGGCGGAGTACGACGTGACCGGACGAGGTTCACTCAGCTGAACCGCATGCACTCCAGCAAAGTGCATCCAGCCAATTCCCAGCAAGTTCAGCTATTTTCTCCACCCAGTGGTTTCCCGACCGCAGCTACCGGGCATTACGGAGTCGTGACACCGCTCCGAACGGCCCCCGATTGATTCGCTGTCTACGGGTACTGTGCGTAAACTGCGCTGAGGTATGCATACGTACGGAGCCCCGCTATCCAGCGCGTCAAGCTTCCGACCTGAATCAACTCGAACGCCAAAGGCTACAGACTTGCCAGACACGACCAGCGACACCAAGCGCCTGAAGCCCAACTTCGAGGACGTTCAATCGCACTACGACCTGTCCGACGACTTCTTCCGGCTCTTCCTGGACCCAACCCAGACGTACAGCTGCGCGTACTTCGAACGCGACGACATGACGCTGGAGGAGGCGCAGCGCGCCAAGATCGAGCTGTCACTCGGCAAGCTCGGCCTCGAGCCAGGGATGACGTTGCTCGACATCGGCTGCGGCTGGGGTGCCACCCTGAACCGCGCCATCGAACGCTATGACGTCAACGTCATCGGCCTGACGCTGAGCAAGAACCAGCAAGTGCACGTCGACGAACTGCTCGCCAAGTCGGACAGCCCGCGCACTAAGCAGGTGCTCTTGGAGGGCTGGGAGCAGTTCCACGAGCCAGTGGACCGGATCGTCTCGATCGGCGCCTTCGAGCACTTCGGCAGTGCCCGCTACGACGACTTCTTCAAGATGGCCTACTCGGCGCTGCCCAGCGGCGGCGTGATGCTGCTACACACCATCATCAAACCCAGTGACGCAGAGTTCGCCGAACGCGGACTGCCGTTGACCATGACGAAGCTGAAGTTCTTCAAATTCATCATGGACGAGATCTTCCCTGGTGGAGAGCTTCCCAAGGTTGAGGACGTCGAGAAGCACGCCAGCAAGGTCGGGTTCGAGCTCACCAGGATCCAGCCGCTGCGGCTGCACTACGCGCGCACCCTGGAGATCTGGGCTGCGGCGCTGGAAGCCCGTCGGGACGAGGCCATCGAACTGCAGTCCCAAGAGGTATACGACAGGTACATGCGCTACCTGACCGGCTGCGCCGAGCTGTTCAACGAGGGCTACACCGACATCTGCCAGTTCACGCTGAAGAAGAGCTGAGCGCGCGACCGTCGGCCTGCCATCCGATTGGCTCCGCGCGCCGGGGCCAAGAGGTTTGTTGATCGCGACGTTGTCGCTGACCTTGGTGCTCGGCATCGTCGTGATGCTGGTGACCCACGCGGCGGCCTGCGCGGCCTACCTACGCGACCACCCCGCCAATGCACTGACCGATGAGCAGGCCAGCGCCCAAGTGGTCGACGCCGTCGTCGACGTCGTCCGCACCGCAGGGCTGCGCGATCCGGCGGGTGGTTATGCGTTCCGCTCGTGCAAGAACGCCGACGCCCCTCCGTACCAGGTCACCGTCGACATGACTTTTGCAGTGCCCCAAGGCAATTCGGTCGGCTATCTCGATGACGTCGCAACCGCGATGGTCGGCCTCGGTTGGACGGACGCCAAGACACCGGCCGAGCACTTCGGTAGGAAGATGACGAAAGCAGGACTGATTTCAGTCTTTCATCGCAATCCCGAGCGCCTCGACCTGGCGACGATGCGCGTATCTGGGGAGTGCCGCGTGGTCTCCGAGCATCGCGCCGATGACCCAGTGTGGACCGAGCTCACCGCGCAGCTGCGCCAGGGCAGATGACGCGTCAGCAGGAGACCGGGTGCGATTCGCAGTAGGGCGTGGTGCCGGGGAAGCGGTAGCGGTGGCTCGCCACGTAGCGGTACGCCAAGCGCTGCAGCGCACCGACACCCGGTAAGCGGTACAGCAGTAGCGGAAGCCGGGTTCCCAACGCCGCCGACAGCGCTGCGTTCATGCCCTCGGCGCCGCCGTAGACGACGCCACCGGACGAGTCCCGCCACCACGATGATTCACGCATTCGCGACTCGGAAATGCCCAGCAATTCGGCGGTTCCGGGCTGTTGGAAGGGCCGGATCTCCAGCGCCCCAGTGCGGTCGAGCCGGGCCAGCGCGGTCACGGCACGCGTGCACATCCCGCACACCCCGTCGAAATAGAGCACACCACTCATGGGTTCATTGTCCTCCGGGGACCGACCGTCGACCAGGGGGACCAACTTCCCCACCCGCAGCGTCGCGCCTGCGCGCCGCCATGCCCGCGAGCGCCTCGAATACCACCCGGTGTGCAGCGTTCACCGTGAGCTCGGCATGGTCGTAGGCGGGCGATACCTCTACTACGTCGACGCCTGCCACATCGTGCTCATAACAGAGTTGGCGAACCATGCGGAGCAGGTCGACGCTGGTGATTCCACCCGGTTCGGGGGTACCCGTGCCGGGTGCATGGGCCGGGTCGAGCACGTCGATATCGACGGACAGGTACAGCTTGTCCGCCTTGGCCAAGGCCTCGCCGACGGCATCGACCATCACCTCTTTGAAGCCACGCTCCCAAATCTCCTGCATGGTGTGCCACACCATGCCCTGTTCCTGCATCCACTCGAACGTGTCCTGCGGCGGCCAGTAGCCACGGAGTCCCACCTGGACGAAGTGCGTGCCGGGCACCGCGCCGGATTCGATGAGCCGACGCATCGGGGTGCCGTGGCTGGCCAGGTTGCCGTCGATGATGTCCGCGGTGTCGGCGTGGGCGTCGAAGTGGACGATGCCCACGTTGCCGTAACCGTGGACGTCGGCCACCGCCGTCGCCGAAGGCCAGGTGATCGAGTGGTCGCCTCCGAGCACGACCGGGACGATGCCGCGCGACGCCACCGCATGCACGCGTTCCTTGATGTTGGCGTGCGATACCTCGGTCAGCCCGTGCGGACAGAACGCATCGCCGAAGTCGACGACCTCGAGCCAGTCGAAGATCTCGAGCCCGAGATCCATGTGATAGGTCCCGGGTTCATACGCCGTCGCCCGGATCGCCCGCGGACCGAACCGCGCACCCGGCCGGTTGGTGGTTCCCACGTCGAATGGGGCACCGACGATCGCGACATCGGGCTTCCACGAATCGAGTTGCTCGACCTCGGTCAGAAACGGCCGATGCCCGAACGTCGCCAACCCCGAGTACGGCAGGTCGAGTTGCTCAGCCATCCCGGGCGGAAGTTCGCGATGATGCCCCTGGTCGCCGTGGTCGTGGCTCATGGACTGACAGTACCTTGATCGATACCGCCATCCATCGCGTTCTGGCCTTGACCCGCAACAGAAGTGAGCGCTTCCCGCAGCACGGCTGGAATGTCCCGCTTGGCCCAGTCCTCGGTCGAAACGACGACATAGACGTTGCGCCCCCGCACCGCGGTGGTGTCCTCACCGTCGTCCCCGCGCCGCAGCACGTCGAAGCGCAGCGTGAAGCTCGTCGTCCCCACCGCGTCGCAACGTGTGACGACACGGACCGAGTCACGCCAGCGGACGGGTGCCAGAAAGTCGAGCTCCGCATGCACCACCTGGACGTCCACGCCCCATGAGGTGAACTCGGTGAACGGCACGCCGAGGTGGTCGAAGTACGCAGTGGAAGCCTCGTCCAACCAGGTCAGGTAGTGACCGTTGAACACGACCCCCTGCTGATCGACTTCGGCGTAGCGCGGCACGATCGGCAGAGCGAACGGTTCGGTCACACAGCACACTTTAAGATTCTCGCCGTGAGCTCCCAAGGGCCAGGCGTGCAACTGATCTCCGTCGACGACATTCGCGATGCCGCCGAGCGCATCCGCGGTTCTGTGGTGCGCACACCGCTGGTCCCAGCGCCGTGGGCGGATCCGGAACGGCCGCTGTGGATCAAGCCGGAGAACCTTCAGGCGATCGGCGCGTTCAAGGTCCGCGGCGCGTTCAACGCCATCGGACGCCTCGATGAAGCGACCCGGGCTAGGGGAGTGGTGGCCTACTCGAGCGGCAACCACGCCCAGGCCGTTGCATACGCCGCAGCGACGTACGACATTCCGGCCCACATCGTCATGCCCGAAGAGACGCCCGAGGTCAAGGTCGCAGCCACCCGCGGGTACGGCGCCGAAGTGGTGTTGTGTGCCGCCGGTGAGCGCGAGGCGGTGGCCGACGATCTGGTGGTCCGCACCGGTGGCGTCTTGGTGCCGCCGTTCGACCATCCCGACATCATCGCCGGACAGGGCACCATCGGCCTGGAGATCGCTACCGACCTACCAGACGTCTCCAACGTCATCGTGCCGGTCAGCGGCGGCGGGCTGGCCTCCGGCATCGGTACAGCGGTCAAGGCATTGTGCCCGCGGGCAAGGGTTTTCGGCGTCGAACCCGAGTTGGCGGCGGATACGGAGGCGTCGTTGCGGGCCGGCCATCGCGTCGACTGGTCCATCGCCGACCGCAACCGCACCATCGCAGACGGGCTGCGCTCGCAACCGTCCGAGCTTACGTTCGCGCATCTACAAAGGGTGCTCGACGACCTGATCACGGTGTCCGAGGACCAAATCCGCGCTGCCGTGCGCGAACTCGCACTTCGCGCACACCTGATCGCCGAACCAAGCGGCGCGGTGGCACTGGCCGCCTACCGCAATTTCGCGCTGCCGCCCGGGCCTACCGTGCTGGTGCTCTCCGGCGGCAACATCGAACCCGCACTCCTGAAAGAGCTTCTGAACGCTTGAATTACGCTCAGTGCACGCCTTCCATCAGTCGGCTGATCCAGCCTGACAGTCCGAACACCACGAGTCCGACCACGATGGCGACGACGCCGAGGATCCCGAAGTAGGCGAATTCGTGCGCCGGATCGTAGTACCTGGCCAGCACGCCGGACATCGAGGTGCCGAGCCCAACCGAGAAGAAGTACAGCGCCATCATCTGAGCGCGAAACGCTTGTGGCGCAAGCTTGGTGGTCACCGAGAGCCCGATCGGCGACAGCAGCAGCTCGGATATCGCGAACACCGCCAGGATGCCTGCGATCAATAGCGCAGGCACGGCCTTCCCGGTGGTGCCCGCCATCGGCAGGAACAACAGGAAGGCCGCGCCCATCCCGATCACGCCATAGGCGAACTTGCGCGGAGTGGTCGGCGCCCGGTTGCCCAGGCGCGTCCACATCACCGCAAAGACGGGCGACAGCAAGATGATCCACACCGGCTCGATCGAACCGACCCAGCTCGACGGTGCCGTCCATCCGAAGATCGACCAGTTCATCCGCTCGTCGGAGTACACGGCCAAGACCGTGAAGATCTGTTGGAACAGCGACCAGAACACCGCGTTCGCGATGAACAAGGGGATGAACGCCCGCACCCGGGTCTTCTCCACCGGTTCCACCTTCGCGCTCGTCAACATCACGACGAAGTACGCCAAGGACGCGACGATGATCACCCCGGTGGTCACCTGCGAGAGGTTCGCCAGCGTCACCAACCCCGCCCACATCACGACGACGATCAGCGCCACGACCGCCAGTGCGGCGCCGACGTAGACGGCAATGCGGTTGGATGGCAACGGATTCGGAACCTCACGCCCGTGTGTGCCGAGATTGCGCCGGAAGACGACGTACTGGATCAGGCCCAGCGCCATTCCGATGGCGGCCGCACCGAACCCGTAGTGGAATCCGACCCGAGTCTGCAGCAGCCCCGTGATCAACGGCCCGATGAACGCGCCGAGGTTGATGCCAAGATAGAACAGCGTGAACCCGCCGTCGGCCCGCGCGTCACCCTTGTCGTACAGCGTGCCGAGCAGTGAAGACGCGTTGGCCTTGAGCGCGCCGGAGCCGAGCGCGACCAGCGTCAGCCCGACGCCGACACCGGTCAATCCGGGCAGGATCGCAAGCGCGATGTGCCCGAGCATCACCACGACACCGCCGTAGAAGACAGTGCGTTCCATTCCGAGCACCCGGTCGGCGATCCAGCCACCGAGCACCGTGGACAGGTACACCAGCCCGCCGTACGCGCCAACGATCCCCGTCGCGGTGGTCTTGGGCAGCTCCAGCCCGCCCTGCGTGACCTCGTAGTACAGGTAGTAGCCGAGAATGGTCAGCATCCCGTAGAAGGAGAACCGTTCCCAGAGCTCGACCCCGAACAGGTTCACCAACCCGACGGGGTGGCCGAATATCGTCCGTTCGACCCGCCGATCGTCGGCCAGTTCCGCGTCCATGGCGCCACCCTTTCACGTCTAGGCGCCCCGTGACCGGCGGTTCGTTGCCCCAGCGAGCCCGATGTCAGCTTGCCGGGTAGTGTCACCGGGAAACGTGGATGACCACGCTGTCGGCACCGTTCGGGTGCCCTAGTGTCTCCGCCCTGGGCGTGGCCACATCGTGGTCCGAAGGGGTGCATGTGGACGCGGTGTTGGGCTTGTCGATGACTCCCACGTCCGTTGGCCTGGTGCTCGTCGAAGGACATGACGCCGACGGCGCCACCGTGGATCACGAGGCCATCGACATCGACCACGGGTCCATCGCCACCTCCGAGCAGGCGACGGCCGCCGTGCTCCGCACCGAGGCGATCGCCGCGACGCGCGGAATCCGACTGCACTCCATCGGCGTGACCTGGAGCGAAGACGCCGACCACCAGGCGTCCCTGCTGATGCGATCGCTTTCGGAGTCCGGATTCGACAACGTGGTACCCATCCGCCTTCCGGAGGCCACCGAGGCGCTGGCCCGCGGCATGGCCGACGTCATCGGCTACCAGACCACGGCGGTGTGCGTCATCGAGCCGGAGACGGTGATCACGCTGATCGTTCACTCCGGCGAGTCGGCCAACGGTTCGGTGCAAACCGCCTTCAACCACGCCATCGACACCGACCAGAGTCTGATCAGCTGGCTCAGCTCGGTATTCACAAAGGCCGACTGGCAGCCAGAGGCCCTGGTGGTGGTGGGTTCGGCAGGCAATTTCGACGAGCTTCTGCCACGGCTCGAGGATGCCTTGTCCGTGCCCGTGTTCTCCCCGGCCGAAGCCGAGTTGGCGCTCGCGCGCGGAGCGGCGTTGGCGTCCACGCGCGCGGTCGAACTTCCGTTCGCCGAGTTCGGTGGGTTCGACCAACCGGCCGTACCCGCCGAGCCACGTTGGTCGGACGCCCGTCGTCGTGCCATGGCGCACAACGGCGCATTGACGATGCTGGTGGTCGGCGTGGTGACGTTCGTCGCATCCGTTTCGGCCGCACTCAGCCTCGAATTCTCGCCGCACGAACAGCCGGCCACCGTCGACTCCGTTCGTACCGCCGACACCCGCGAAGCCCCGGCGGCAGCACGGGAAGCCGTCCGGCCTGCCCTGCCGCCGCCACCCGTGGCGATTCCCGCGGCACCGGTGCTACCGCCTCCGCAGGCCCCGCCGGTCGAGGTCGAGGCGCCGGTCTCCGATGTGCCCGCCGAGGCGCCGACCTACGTCGACAGTCCTGCCACCGTGCCCGACGACCCCGCGGCGGCGCTTCCGCCCGATCCGGCCGCAGCACCGCCCCCGTACGTCCCTCCGGTCGCCGTTCCTGCGCCGGTAGTCATGCCGACGAAGAAGCCGCTTCACACGCGCATCATGGACCGCATCCGCGGCGTCAACGATCCAGATCCCGAGGAATTCGCCCCGCCGGTTCCGCCACCCGCTCCGATGCTTCCGGCAGATGCCCCACCGGTGCCGCCTGTCCAGTAACGGGTCGGCCTCGGGAGGGCGCGACGTCCTTCGCGTGGCGCTCCGGACCGCCCTGGTATTTGCCGTGGTGCTGGCGTTGGTCACCGTCGAACTGAGCTCGCGCTCTGGCGTGATGTGGCGGCTGGTGACGTTCACGTATCAGGCGAATCTGTTGGCTGCGGCGTACTACGCGTGGACGTTGGTGTCGCCCAAGGCAGATGCTCGGGCCGGGTTGCGTGGCGCCGTCGTGCTGTACGTGGTCGTCGCCGGGCTGATCTGGAACATGTTCCTCACCGGGCACAGCATGGGCTACACCCCGGCGAACCTCCTGTTGCACGTCGCCGTGCCGGTACTGGCCTTGGCGGATTGGTTGCTGATCGGTCGGGGCCAGGCGCCTGTGCAGTGGTGGCAGCCGTTCGCGTGGCTGGTCTATCCGGCGGCGTACGGAGTGTTGGCCCTCGTGGTGCTCAATCAGGTGGGCCGGCGCGCGCCGTACTTCTTCCTCGACCCCGCCAGCGTGGGAATCCCTGCCGTCGCGGCCAATTTCGGGTTACTCGGGCTCGGCATCCTCGCGCTCGGTTTCGTACTGTTGGCCGTGACCCGGCCTCGGCTAACGCCCGACAGCGGCGAGCCCACCTAACATGTATGTCAGGCCCGAACTTGGAGGATGGAACTTGCCCAGAGCTTTGCGTTATGTGCTGGCGATAGCGGGGACTGCCACGCTGCTGCTGACCGGATCGGTCAGCACCGGCGAAGCGGCCACACCCGGACCCGCTACCGTCTCGAACATCGCACCCGCCCCAGGCGACGTCGTCGGCGTCGGCATGCCGGTCACGGTGACCTTTGCCCGCTCCGTCGCCGACCGCGCCGCCGCGGAACGTTCGATCCACTTCTCGACACCTGGTGCACGAGGCAGCTTCACGTGGCTGGGCGACGACGTCCTCCAGTTCACGCCGAGCACCTACTGGCCTGCGCATTCCACTGTCGCGATGTCGGTGGGTGGCATCAAGGCCAGCTTCGACACGGGTGCGGCGGTGGTGGGCGTCGCGGATCTGAATGCACATACGTTCACCGTGAGCGTCGACGGCCAGGTGGTGCGCACGATGCCTGCCTCGATGGGCAAGCCCAAGCACCCGACGCCCATCGGTTCGTTCACCGCGTTGGAGAAGCAGTCGCCTGTGATCATGGATTCGCGCACCATCGGGATCCCGCTCAATGACCCCGAGGGTTACAAGCTGACCGTGTACAACGCGGTTCGCGTGACCTGGGGTGGTGTGTACGTGCACTCGGCGCCATGGTCGGTCGGATCACAAGGCAATTCGAACGTCAGCCACGGCTGCATCAACTTGGGTCCCGACAACGCCGCCTGGTACTACGACAACGTCCACATCGGCGATCCGATCATCGTTCAGGCGTAGCCGCGTGCAGGTTCTTCGCGGTCGGTGACGCTGCGACGGTCGTCGCGTCCGGATAGGTACCGAGTATGCGGTCGGCCGTACCCGCACTGGTCACCGTGAACCAGTAGTGCTCGTTGCGGTAGTGGTGCTGCCGGTGATTCATCCAAATGGCACGGTATAGCCGGCTTTTCGGCTTGTAGTCGCTGTGAATGAGGTAGTGGCACCATTCGTAGCCGAGACCCAAGATCGTGACGAACATCAGAGCGGTCAGCCCGAGTCCGGTGCGCGGGAAGGCGAGTAACGCGATGCCGACGGAAACCGGGATCACCCACAGCAGCGCCGGCCACGGGATGAAGATCAGCGGTACCTCGCGTGGATTCACGTGGTGTTCACGGTGTTTGCGCGCCAGCAGGGAGTCGATGGTGAGCCGGCCCATTCGCCTTGGCCGCCAATGCAATACGAAGACGTGGACCATCCATTCGAAGAACGGAAATGCGGCGAGCATCGCGAGGGGGACGAGCAGGTCGGCAACTCCCCAACCACCGACGACGATGCGCGCAGTCAGCGCAACGACCAGCGCGACGCCGATCATCCATGGCGATGGGTGGCGCCAGAACTCCCGCGCCGCGGCGGGCAGCGCGAACGTGCGGCGTGCGGCTCTGGATGACGTCGTCGTGGTCATCGTTTTTCCTCCATGGCGTCAAGCGCCGCGAGTAGCGCGGTGGTGGCAGGTTCAAGAAGGTTCCGCGCGGCGGTTTCGGCGCGTTCGGCGTCGGAGGCGCGGATGGCCGAGGCGATGTCGCGATACGCGTCCGGGCGCCCGACTTCGTCGGCCATCATGACGGCGAGCGCAGGCAGCGCGGGCTCGTAGGTGGCGCGAAGGGTGTTGTACATCAAGCGAAATGCGATGGAATCGGCACCGTCGACGAGCTGATCCCAGAAGGTCAAGGCGTGGCGCTGACGTTCGACCGGGTCTTGCTCGCGGGCCAGCACGTCGACGGTCGCCTCCAACGCGTCCGCGGTCTCGGGCCCGCGGCGCAGCGCCGCCAGCTGGGCCACCTTCGGACCGTTGTGGAGGCGGGTCTCGAGAATGCTGCGCACCACCGAGACGTCGACTTCGCCGGCTCTGATGAGCAGCCGTGGCAGCAGGTCGAGTCCGGCGTGACGGCGGAAGTCACGCACCGTGCTGGCGTCGCCCTGACGCACCTCGACCAATCCAACCTCGGTCAGGCGTTTGAGCGCCTCGCGTACGGCGGGTCTCGATACTCCGAGCACCTCGGCCAGGCGCCGCTCACTGGGCAACGCCTCACCAGGCTGCATGTCGCCGCTGAGCACCTCCGCGACGATCTGTTCGAAGACGTCCTCGGGTACCGACCGACGGTTGACCGGTTGCAATGCCATGGCACGACCATGGCACGCCGTCGGTCAGAGGTCAAGTGGTCTTACCAGTCGCTACTGCGGCACGCCCGTGTACTCGGGGTTCGGCGGGACCGACAGTGCGATGCCGATGCGGTTGGTAGCGCCGATGAACGCCGCGATCGAGATGCCCTCCAGGATCTGGTGGTCGTCGAGCCCGAGCTCACGCAGCCGGTCGTAGTCGGCGTCGCGGATGGACTGGGGATCGTTGTTGACCGCGACGGCAAGGTCCGCGAGTGCGCGTTCGCGTTCGGTCAGTTCCGCGACCTGATGGTGGTCGATGGCCACGCGCTGACCGAAGGACCAGTCACCTGCGACCTTGCCGAGCTTGTTGGCGTGGTTGGTGTGGCAGTAGGCGCAACGGTTCTCGCCGGAGACGACGGTGGCGATCACCTCGCGTTCGCGTGGACTCAGCCCACCTCGCCCGTCCGTGCCCAGCAGAGGCAGCAGGTAACCGTTCAGCCGCTCCAGGTCGCCCTCATTGAGCGAAAGCGCACGAAACCAGTTGGAGGTCAACCCTTCTTCGCGTTGTTGGCGGGCGAAGAAGCCGCGCACCGCTGGTGTCGCCAGGTCGTCGAGTGGCGGCACCTCCAGTCGGGAGATGCGGTTGGGAGTCAGGGGAGTGGCGTGCGCAGCGGTCGGGTCGGCAGTCGTGGTCACGACGTCAGCATGAGTCGGCGCGCGGTAACCGCCAAGGTTTGTGCACCAGCAGACCAAAACCCTTGCGGGCGCCGCATTCAGCGCAGCGCAGCAGCGGTCGCCTCGTCGGCGGGTAGGAACGCCTCGATGCTCAGCTCGGCGGCCGTCAGGTCAAGCGCTGTCCCGAATGTCGTCACCGTGCTCAAGAAGGTCAGCGTCCGTCCACCAGGACCATCCAACTTCAGCGGGACCACGACTCCACCGAGATCGGTCCCGAGATCGAAACCGCCTGGGTAGGAATCGAGCTCGGCGAGCAACGCAGCCAACTCGTTCGATCCGCTGACCGTCACCTCCCTGCGCAGCCGGCCGATCACGTGGTGACGCCATTGCCCGAGATTGCGAATCCGTGGCGCAAGCCCCTCGGGGTGCAACGAGATGCGTAGCGCATTCGGCGGATCGAGCAGGTGCGGCGCGACGCCCTCCAGCAGCAGCCCGGCCCCTGCGTTCGCCACCACGATGTTCCAACCGCGGTCGACCGCCAGACACGGAAACGGCTCATAGGCCTTCAGCACCTGTTCGACACCGTCCCGCACCGCTGACATGTCCGGATCCTGCAGCGTGCGCTCCGAGTAGACGGGCGCAAGCCCCGCTGCCATCAGGAGCTGGTTCTGCTCCCGCAACGGCACGTCGAGTGCGTCGGCCAGCCGCAGCACCATGGCGCGACTCGGCGCGGACCGTCCGGTCTCGATGAAGCTCACGTGCCGCGAGGACACGTCGGCCTCGATGGCCAACTCGAGCTGGGACAGGCGACGCCGCTGCCGCCACTGCTTCATCAGCGCACCAAAGGGCGGGTGCTGGGTGTGCGCGGTCGTCATCGAAACAGTCTGGCGCAGCGGGCGGCGCTCGATCCACTACCTGGCAGGTAATTGCTTCGCCTACCCGCCGCGGCGCACGCTGAATGTGTCCGGAGCAATCCGGCGCACGAAGAGGAGGCGACGATGCAAACCCGTCCGGCCCAAGCGGTGTCACCCGTTCCGCGGTGGTTGCGGTTCGTGTTGAAGTCCGATCGCGCAGGCTCGTCGTGGTTCATCGGACTGGGCTTCTTCTTTGCGCCGGTACTCCTCGTCGTTTCGCCGTGGCCCGAACTGACGAAGGCGCTGTGGTTGATCATCGCCCTGGCCGGACTGTGGCTGGGCCTACTCGGTATCGCGATGGCGACGGGGCTGGCGAAGGTGTTGCGCACCGGTGCCGAGCTACCCGAGGCCTACTGGCGGTCGATCATCGACTACCCGGGCGCACCGAAAACCACTGTGCCGCAGTCCAATATCGCCGAAGCGGCTCCGAAGTTACTTCGCCGCTGAGGCTCCCGTGTAGTCGACCTGCCAGTGCTTGATGCCGTTGAGCCAGCCCGACCGCAGGCGTTCGGGCTTGGCCAGCGACGTGAGGTCCGGCATCGCGTCGGCAATCGCGTTGAACATCAGGTCGATGGTCATCCGGGCCAGGTTGGCGCCGATGCAGTAGTGGGCGCCCGTCCCGCCAAAGCCGACGTGCGGGTTGGGGTCGCGCAGAATGTTGAACGTGTACGGCTCGTCGAACACGTCCTCGTCGAAGTTGGCCGAGCGGTAGAACATCACCACCCGCTCACCCTTCTTGATCGCCACGCCGCCCAGCTCGGTGTCCTCCAACGCGGTGCGCTGGAACGAGGTGACCGGGGTGGCCCACCGGACGATCTCGTCAGCCGCGGTCCCGGGCCGGTCGCGCTTGAACAGCTCCCACTGCTCGGGGAACTCCGCGAACGCCATCATGCCCTGGGTGATCGAGTTGCGCGTGGTCTCGTTACCCGCCACCGCCAAAATGATGACAAAGAAGCCGAACTCGTCGTCGGTGAGCTTGTGACCCTCGACGTCGGCCTGAATCAGCTTGGTGACGAGATCCTCGGTGGGGCTATCGGCGCGCTCGGCCGCCAGCTGCATGCCGTACATCATCAGTTCGGCCGAGGCGGTGAGCCCATCGTTGGACGCGAACTCCGGATCCTGGTCGCCGACAAGCTGGTTGGACCAGTCGAACAGCTTCTTGCGCTCTTCCTGCGGCACGCCCATCAGGCCCGCGATGGCCTGCAGCGGAAGCTCGCAGGACACCTGCTCGACGAAGTCCCCGGAACCCTCGGCCGCCGCCTTGGCAGCGATGTCACGGGCGCGGTCGGCAAGGTCGGCGCGCAGCAGTTCGATGGCGCGCGGAGTGAAGGCGCGCGAGATGATCTTGCGCAAGTGGGTGTGGTGCGGTGCGTCCATGTTGAGCAGCACCACCCCCCGGCTGGCGTTGATCTGGTCGAGCGAAGAACCTTCGGCATACCGCGGCAGCGCCGTCTTCTCCTGGCTGGAGAACACGTCGCTGCGCCGTGACACTTCCTTGACGTCCTTGTGCTTGGTCACCACCCAGTAACCGCCGTCGCCGAAACCGCCGACATCCGCCGGCTGTTCGTTCCACCAGATCGGCGCCACCTTGCGCATCTCAGCGAGTTCCTCGATGGGCAAACGCTCGGCGTAGATGTCGGGGTCGGTGAAGTCGAACCCGGCGGGGAGGTTCGGAGTCCGCGCGCTGTTTGGCATCTGATGAGCTCCTGGAGACGACGTGATCTAGTGGCGGTAAGGCATTGCTACACCACAGATGGCGGGCACCGCGGCGGCTTTCCAAAAGTCCGAGGAACTCACAAGTGAAACCTGTTCCCATTCCAGATTTGTAACGAAATTCTCATCAAACGGGAGAGACCCCAGAGGTACCATCAGTCCCTGGGGCAACAGCGAGAGGCATCTGCGATGAGTGTCGACGTCCGAAGCTTTCTGACGGCATTTGCATGCGGCGCGTCGGTACCTGCCGTGGCGCTGTTCGTCGCAGTGAGCGCGTCCGCCGATCCAGCCGCGCCCGCGGTGCCGCCGGGGCCCAATCCCGCGCCCGCCGTGGTGGCAGCGGCGCCTGCGCCCGGGCCTTTGGCGCCGCCCGACGGCGACGGGGCAACCCCGCCGGTGCCCGATCAATTGCCAACGCCACCCAACGGCATCTCCCACCTCGCGAGTCCCGACGCCCCGCCGCCAGGTTCGACGATGAATCCCGAGGAAGCCGATAGGGACTCGCCGAACGTCAGCTACCTCAAAGACCTCTGGCAGGCCGTCCAGAACCACGACATCAGCGGCAAACAAGCTCTGCTGATGGGAGTGGCACAGCGTGGCATGAATACGCCGTACCCGGATCAGGCCCCCGGCCCGAACGTGCCGACCTCACCGGTAGATCCCGCGGCGGCACCTCCGCCGCCTGCGCTGCCCGATGCGCCGCCTGTGCCGCCAGCACCGGCCGTCCCACTCCCGGCAAGCCCGTAAGAACCGCGGACGGCCCGAGCGAGCAGCGACGACACCGTCCGCACGTGAGTCCGCCGAACCGCCGCCCACAACGCGCGCGTGACCGCGGTCCGATGGTGCACGAACGTGGCGAAGAGCAAACCGTCCGGACGCCGCGCGAACAGCAGTTCGCCGGGCATTCCGATCCGCGAGCCCCTGCCGAGAAGTAGCGAGTCGGCGCTGCTGCGCCGAATGTCCCAGCCCAGCACGGATCGGTCGGTCTCAGCGCTCTTGAGGCCAAGTGCCGACCAGCCGGCCAGCAGCTGACTGCGCGTCTCGGGGGGAGCTTCTTCCAGCACCGCGATTGCCCAGCGCTCGGGCGTCCAGTCGCCGTGTGCGCTCGTGTCGACGAGGAACGCGTCGGCGTAGTCGATCGTGGGCAACGTGCTCAGGTCGCGGATGCCGGAAGGTACGTCCACCTGACGTACGGATTGCTGTCGCCATCGTTGGCCGATGGAGCGCAGCATCAGCGGGTAGACCAGGGCGTAGCGGAATGGGGCGATCGCGGCTACGTAGGCGCCCCCGTACCGTCCGTTGGGCTTGACGAGCACCGCAAGTTGGCCGCGGTGACCGCCGTTTCGGTCGGGCTTCCAGCCGAGGTGGAGCACGCCGTGCACGGTCGCGTTGGCGATCTCGAAGGCCGCTTCGCGATTGGTCGCGTACAAGAGTCGAAACGGCGAGTCAGCGGGCCAAGCTACCTCGACGTCGCCCCGAAGGTCGGCGGGTAGGTGTGCGCGCAGCGAGGGCACGCGAGCGTCGAGCCCCCTGTCACTTCGGTCCAGGCCCAGCCAATCGCCCACCCGCCACCGGATCGCGAACAGTGCACGCACGACGGGGGAGGACGCTGCGGGGTCGAATGATTCGATCAACTTCACCAGGCGGGGAAAGTCGTCGGGACCGCCGACCGTGGGGAGCGCCCACACGTCCTCTACGCGAAAGTCCTTGGCGATGTCGTGGATTCGCCACGGCATACGGGTGTGGGCGCTGATCGGTAGCATGCCGAATCGTTGCATACATAACTGTATGTATGATCAGATCATCTTGTCAACGGTCGGTTTCACCTCAGGAGGGTCAATGCCAGCACCCACCCGGACCACTCGCAGCGCATGGATCGACGCCGGGCTGTCCGCCTTGGCCGAGGGGGGTCCCGACGCCGTGCGAGTGGACACGCTGGCGCAAGCGCTTGGCGTGACACGCGGCGGCTTCTATCACCAGTTCGACGACCGGCAGGCACTGCTCGACGCGCTCCTCGACACGTGGGAGACCAGGAGCGCGGACGAGGTACTCGAGCGAGTCGAACGGGAAGGGGGCGACGCCCGGTCGAAGGTCACCAAGGCCGGCCTGCTGACCTTGTCCGAAGAGTTGCTGCCCGTGGACCTCGCGGTCCGGAACTGGGCGCGCCGCGACGCGACGGTCGCCGATCGCCTGCGCCGCGTCGACAACCGCAGGATGGACTACCTCAGGGTATTGATATCGGAGTGGCACGCGGACCCCGAAGACGTGGAAGCTGTTGCTCTGATGGCATTTTCGTTGTTGATCGGAAACCACTTCATCGCAGCCGACCATGGCCCTCGCAAGCGCGCGGCCGTGCTTCGGCGAGCCGCCGCGCGGCTGCTTGCCTAGCCGACGACGAGTTCGACGCGGGCGGGCACGTGCTTGTGCCAGGGCGTACCCGCGAACGCGTCGCGCCATTGCGATGAGGTCAGTTCGTTTGGTGCGACCCCGGGGGTGACCGCCTTGCCGTCGGCTTCGACGTGGTCGACGCCGAAGCCATTCGGAAGCGAGACGTGCCCGGCTTGCATTGCTTCGCTGACTTCGACGGTCGCATTGGCCCGGCCCGCCGCGGTGCTGATACGCACGTGATCGCCGTCGACGACGCCGAGCGCACTGGCATCCTCGACGCTGATTCTCAGTGCACCATCCACGTCGCGCTTGCGCCACGACGGATCGCGGAGGATGTCGTTGGCGGTGTAGGCCCTCCGCTCGCCCGCCGACAGCACCAAGGGAAACTCCGCGCTGGTCAACGCGGCACGGCTGTCGGTCAAAGCCCTGGCTTCCTCGAGCATTTCCGGAATGTCGAGGGCAATCTTCTTGTCGGAGTGCGTGATCAGCGCAAAATCGTCCTGGTATTCGTGCACGGTGAAGGTCACGCCCGAACGGCTGGCCAGAATCGCCTCGAAGAGTGCGTTGCCGTCGGTGTGGCCAGCCCGTGCCACCGCTTGCGGGTACGTCATCGCCGTCTTCTGGGCCAGCCCCCACAGCGCTGCGGCGCCGGCGAGCCCCTCCGGCAGAGCGGGGCCCAACGTTTCGTAGAGCACGAACGGCAACACCCGGCCCAGCGCCGGATTCGTGCCGACGGCGGCGAGGAAGGCTGACGTGTACGCGTCGAGACCTTCGGCCGCCGCGCGGCGAAGCGGACGCAGGTCCTCGTCGTCGACCACACCTAGTGCACGGACCAGGCGGGCCCAGATCTCAGGTTCGGCGAGCGTGCCAGGTAGCGGCACCATCAACGGGTGACGCAGCTGAAAGGTGTTGTGCGGGAACTCGAGATTGAAGAACGTGGCTTCGGGTTTCTCGTATTGACTGGCGGCCGGGAGTACATAGTGCGCGAGCCGCGCGGTCTCCGTCATCGCAACGTCCACGACGACCAAGAGATCCAGTGACAGCAGCGCTTCGCGCACCCGCGCCGAGTCCGCCACCGAGTGCGCCGGGTTGCTGCTCTCGACGATCATCGCGCGAAACCTGTCGGGATGATCCGTGAGGATCTCCTCAGGCACCACGTTGGACGGCACCAACCCGGCGATGATCGGCGCGCCGGTCACGGGCGTGCGGCCGACCCCGCCGACGCTGAACAACGGCGCGAACGACGAATGCAGATGCTGGGCACCACGTTTGGCGAAGTTGCCGGTGAGGATCCAGAGCAGCTTGTTCAGATACGAGCACAGCGTGCTGTTGGGCGCCTGCTGGATCCCGAGATCCTCGAAGACGGAAACGCTCTCGGCGCTTGCGATCCGGCGGGCCGCCGCGCGGAGCAAGCCCTCGTCGACGCCGCACCGCCTCGCGTAGTCCGCGACCCCGACGTTCCGCAAGACGGCGCGGACGTCGTCGACTCCCGTGACGTGTTCGGTGAGGAACCGCTCGTTGCACAGCTCTTCCTGCACCAGGATCGCGGCAAGCGCCGCCAGACACCAAGCGTCGGTACCCGGGCGCACGCGCACATGGAAGTCAGCGAGCTTGGCGGTATCGGTGATGACCGGGTCGATGACGATCATGGAGCGGGCGGGGTCCTTGGCGATCTCGTTGAGCACGACACGCGCGCGCGGAAAGCTTTGCGACATCCAGGGGTTCTTGCCGATGAACACCGACACCTCGGCATGCTCGAACTCGCC
The DNA here is from genome assembly GCF_033804635.1 of Mycobacterium sp. RTGN4. Lineage (NCBI taxonomy): Bacteria > Bacillati > Actinomycetota > Actinomycetes > Mycobacteriales > Mycobacteriaceae > Mycobacterium > Mycobacterium sp. RTGN4. Next base: position 83,496 of record NZ_JAPZLB010000017.1, read on the forward strand.
ACGCGTGTGGCCGCCGTACAGCTGCGCGTCGACCCAATGCTCGCCGGTCTTCTCCTGCGCGAGCGCGTTGGATCGATAGCGCGAGCCGATCGCCTTCAGGAACGCGCCGCTGTAGGCGCCCCCGAGGTGGTTACCCTGACCGCCGCCACCGTAGTAGAAGATCTTGTCGCCGCCATGGTTGTCGCGGATCGCCTCGAACCCTTCGGCGATCTCCGAAATCGCGGTGTCCCAGTCGATTTCCTCGTAGCTGCCGTCCGACCGCCTACGCAGCGGTGTGGTCAGCCGGTTGCGGTTGTTCTGATAGTGGTCGAGGCGCAGCGCCTTGTTGCAGGTGTAGCCCTGCGACGCGGGATGGTCCTTGTCGCCACGGATCTTCGCAATCTTGCGATCGTCGAGTTGAACGACGATGCCGCAATTGCATTCGCACAGGATGCAGGCGGTCGAATGCCACTCGTTGCCATCAGCGTTCATCGTGGGCGCTCCCATGCTCGGTCTCCGCGGCCACCATGACGCGCAATTGTCGGTGGACCAGGTCGAGTGGTTTCATGTCGCGGGCCGTGCGGGCGACGAGGATCGCACCCTCGATCGACGTCATGAGCAACATCGCAAGTTCCTCCGCGCGTGGGGGAGCGACACCATCTGCTTCGAGGCGTCGGCCGATGAGTTCGGTCCAGCGGGAGAACGCGGCCGCGGCCCGGTCGATCACCTGTTGGTTGTCGGCCTCGACCGCGACGGCCACTACCGGGCAGCCGGCGCGGAAGTCGGACTCGATCAACGACTTGCGGAACCCCTCGACGATGACATCGACGGCCGCCACGCTGGTGTCGGCCTTCGCCACGCGCGCCGCCGTGAACTCGGCGGCATAGTCGACCGCCTCGCAGAGCAGTTGCGTGCGTCCGCCGGGAAAGTGGTGATATGCCGAGCCACGGGGTGCACCGCTGTGTTCGAGGACGTCGGAGATGGCCGTGGAATGCGCGCCGCGTTCGCGGATCAGCAAGGCGGTGGAGATGATCATTCGTTCGCGAGGACTCACCATTATGTAGAGCATCATACATAGCGTCACGCTAGCGACAGCCCTGTTGCAGAACACGGCGGAAACGTCGCGAGATCTGCACGAGGATCGCCACCTCAACAACGAAAGTCCCGCCGACATGGCGCCGGCGGGACTTCGGGAGAGCGGGTTAGACCGAAGCGGCCTCGTTGAGCTCGTTCAGCGTGTTGGTGGCCTCCAGGTACTCCTGGACCCAGCGCTCGATGACCGCGGAGGTCTTCTCCACCTTCTCGAATTGCCCGACCACCTGGCCGACCGGGTTGAACGCCACGTCGACGGTCTCGTCGGGGTACTTGTGCGTGGCGGACACCGCTAGTCCGGAGACCATGAACTGCAACGGCATTCCGAGCGGCTTGGGGTTGTCGGGGTTTTCCCACGCGTCGGTCCAATCGTTGCGCAGCATGCGCGCCGGCTTGCCGGTGAACGATCGACTGCGCACGGTGTCGCGACTGCCTGCCTTGGCGTAAGCCGCCTGCTGAACCGGGGTGTTCTCGGCTTCCTCGACCATCAGCCACTGCGAACCGGTCCACGCACCCTGCGTACCGAGTGCAAGTGCCGCGGCGATCTGCTGCCCGCTGCCGATGCCGCCCGCCGCAAGCACCGGTACCGGCGCCACCTCCTTGACCACCTGCGGCCACAGCACGATCGAGCCCACCTCGCCGCTGTGCCCGCCGGCCTCACCGCCCTGGGCGATGATGATGTCGACACCGGCGTCGGCGTGCTTGCGGGCCTGGCTCGGCGATCCGCACAGCGCGGCCACCTTGCGGCCCTCGGCGTGGATGTGCTCGATCATTTCCTTGGGTGGCGTGCCAAGCGCGTTGGCGATCAGCGTCATCCTCGGATGCTTGAGCGCGACCTCGACCTGCGGAGTGGCGGTGGCTTCGGTCCAGCCGAGCAGCCGCAACGTGCTTTCGTTGTCCTCATCGGTGAGCGGGACGCCGTGGTCGACGAGGATCTTGCGGGCGAAGTCGAGGTGTTCCTGCGGCACCATGTCGGCCAGCATCTTCCCGAGCTCGTCGGCGGACAGGTTCGAGTCCATGCCCTCGTACTTGTTGGGGATGACGATGTCGACGCCGTAGGTGTGGTCACCGATGTGCTCGTCGATCCAGTTGAGCTCGACCTCGAGTTGCTCGGGTGTGAAGCCAACCGCACCGAGCACGCCGAAGCCGCCCGCCTTGCTGACGGCGACGACCACGTCGCGACAGTGCGTGAAGGCGAAGATCGGCAGGTCGATGCCAAGTTGATCGCATAGGGCGGTGTGCATGCCTGCTCCTCGGGGTGAACGTCACTAAGAATTGAAACGTGTTCTAGTTTAGTACCTGCCCGTGGACGTTGGGTCAATGGCCGACACGCAGCGGGGGAGAATCGCATCACCGCTGGGAGCGAATGCGGTTAACATCCGCGTTTGTGTCGCCAAAGGACCCCAACACGTGACGCACTGGCTCAATCACTCTCTGGTGCTCGCGTCGGACTACCGCGTGCCCGATCCCGAACGTGTGTGGCCCCTGCTCGAACGACGGCAGGACGGGCTCGCCGAACTGGGCGCTCACCACGTGCTGGTCTATACGTCGACCACCGATCCTGGCCGCGTGCTGGTGCTGATCGCGATCCACACCAAGGAAACGGTCATAGAACTACTGCGCTCGCAGATCTTCTTCGAGTGGTTCGACGCCGTCGGTGTCGAGGACATTCCCGCCGTGTTCGCCGGAGAACTGGTCGAACGCCTCGAGCTTTCCGCGGAGTCTCTGCCGTCGGCCCCCGAGGTGATGGTGTCGGTGGTGACCACCGTGGAGAACGTGACCAATCTGATCACCCACGTGCGGGAAACAGCTGACGATCTTCGGGCCGCAGGGGTGCGCCGCTTGCTGATCTTCGACGCGTTCGACAACGCGCGCGAAGTGATGATGCTGTTTCAGATCGACGACGAGAATCACGCTCGCCATTGGCTGCGTGACTCCGAACTGTCCACGGAGTGGATGGGCAAGGCCGGCATGGGGGCATATCCGCCGGTCTTCGTTGGGAAACTCCAGAGCATGCTGCGTGTCGATGAGGCGGATCAGACGGACGACGGCTGATGTACGTGTGCCTGTGCGTCGGGGTCACGAACCAAGCGGTCGCCGACGCCGTGGCCGCGGGTGCGTCGACGTCCAAGCAGGTGGCCGCCGCATGCGGTGCAGGCTCGGAGTGCGGACGCTGCCGGCGCACGGTGCGGGCGATCGTCGAGGCTAAGCGCGCCGCAACAGGGCCCGCCCAGGACCCCGACGGGCCGAACCGCTGACCCTGAGCACAGGCCAGCCTGCGCGGGCCGCCTCAGCGGCAAGCCCGGAACGCGGGTTTACCGGCCGCGGATGGCCGACGGCACGCATCAAGAACACATCCTCGTCGCCATCGGCGTAGAAGTAACTCCGTTGCAAGTCAACGCCTGTGGCCGCACTGAACGTTTCGACGGCCGCCGCCTTCCTTGCCCCCCAGACGATCGGCGCCACGACGCCGCCGGTCAGCGCGCCACGGTCGTCCACCTCGAAGTGGTTGCAGATGACGGTGGCGACCCCGAGGTGGCGCGCCACCGGTTCGGCGTGAATGGTCAGTGCAGAAGAGCTCACCACGACGGTGTGGCCCCGCTCCTGATGCGCGCGCACCACCTGACGCATGCCGGCGAAGAGGCGAGCCTCGATGTGACGTCGAAACAGCCATTCCCCAAGCGCGTCAAGCTCCGACATGGACTCGCCACGTAAATAGCCAGCGGCCCGGACGATCAGCCGCTCGAATTCCATGCGGCCCAACCGGTAGCGCACCGACGCCTCCAGCACGCCCAACACCTCGCCGATCCTGGCCTGACGATTGCGGATGCGGTGGCCGGCGTGGATTGTTGCCGTGAACCCGGAGACGAGCGTGCCGTCCAGGTCGAAGTAGGCACCGATGTGCGCACCCGAGGGACTCGCCGCGAGCTCCGCCAAATGCGCAGCGACCGAAGCGTCGATGTTCGTTCCCGGGTCGCTTCGTGCGCCCCCGCGAGCTGCAGGTATCTCCAGCCCTCCGTTGTCCATGGTGACCCCCGTTCCCACGGCGAACCGTACCCAACGGCCCCAGTTTGCCTGGCGACTACGTCTGCTTAGCCATTGGTGGTAGCGGTAGGGTTGGTTCGTGCTCCGGCGACGTCGGACTGCAGCTTCGCTTGAGCGCGGAGAAGCCAGTCAACCTGCACGGCAGTAGGACGATCTTGGACGATCACACAGGCCATCGACCAGCCCACGGCGCGGCCGATCAGCACAATGAGGCCACCATCGGATAGGTTCGAGCTCGGCAGTTTCGTGTTTGCAACGGTTTAGCCTCAGCCACGCAATCACGGGGGAGTGACGCCGCCTTGCACCCAGTGAAGACGGCCAAAGAGAAAAGTTGGGCCTTGAACGAACAACGCGAATCATCCACCGACGATGCGACTGCCTCGTCCGGATCGACGTGTGACGTGACCGAGCATTGGGTCGGCGAGGTGGCAATCGTGGCTGTATCCGGTGTGATCGACGCGGTGACCGCACCTCAATTCGACGACGCGTTGCGGGCCGCCGTGGCCAAAAAGCCAGAGGGCCTCGTCGTCGACCTGACTGCCGTTGAATTCCTCGCCTCAGCGGGGATGGGCGTGCTCGTTGCTGCGCACGACGAGGCGGATGACGGCACCCGTTTTTCCGTCGTGGCCGACGGCCCGGCCACCAGCCGACCGCTCAAACTGGTCGGAGTTGCCGACATCGTTCCCCTTTACGCCACCCTCGATGACGCACTGGCCGCATTGCGAAGCTAGACACGCTTAACCAGTGCGTCGACGGGGTACCAGTCTGCTGTCATGATCGATTCAATGCCTGCCGCAGACGTAGCCAACGCCGAACGCTTCGAGCGCATCGGGCTAGCCGCCACGCTCCAGACCGCTGCCCGTACCCGGGAGGAATTCGCCGATTGGCTGCGGCGGTCCTTCGACCTCGACCCCGTTCGACTGAGCGACCTCGTGCTGGCCATCAACGAGGCCTTGGCAAACAGTGCGGAGTTCGCCTACGGGGCGAACGACGTGGTCGGCACCATGGACCTGCTGGCCTGGCATGACTCGGCCGAGTCGTCCATCACGGTCGTCGTCGCCGACCGCGGCGAGTGGCGAATGACGGACACGGCGCCGACGACCCGAAGCCGCGGACGCGGAATCCCCCTGATGCGCGCACTGTCGGACCGCACCGCCATCGAAACGTCCCTCGACGGAACGCAAGTGCGGTTGGTGTGGACCAACGTGCCGCGGCGCTGATCCCCTACGCGGGCAGCCCGTAGATCCCCTTGCCCGTCCCCAAGGGGAGGTCCAGGCTAGTCCGGATACCGGGCGCGGCCGCAATGACGTCGGGGATTGCATTCACGATTCGACCCGCCGCCGCCAGAATGGCCGCATACGGTGCCCCGCCGTTGCGGCTGGTGGGCACGATGTCGACGAAATACGATGGCTCACCAGTGATTTCGACACGGTAAGAGCCGCCGGGGTGTGCGGGTTGCGCCCAGTCCGGGCGCAGGTCAGCGCGGAGCCGCGTGACGTGCTCGACCACGATGACGGGCTCGCCCTTGACCATGCCCTCGATCAGGAAGCGCAGCGCCGCCACGGTGCCCTTGGCGATGCGGCCGGCGGCGACGTCCAGATCTTCTGGTGCCGGCTCTTGCTCGACCGAGTCCCTGATTTCGTCGACCTCGACCCCGAGTCCGGCCGCGAGCTGCCGGATCGCGGTGCCCCACGCGATGCTCAGCACGCCAGGCTGGAAGAGCATCGGGAAGTCCCCGAGCTGGTTTCCGAAACCCATCACGTCGAACATCACCGTCTCGCCGTCGTAAGTGGCGTAGTCGGCGATCTCCATCGTGCGCACCTGCTGGACGCTCTGGCACGTGCTCAACAGTGCGAAGGGCAACAGATCCGTCGCAAAGCCTGGGTCGACGCCGGTGATGAAGACACTCGAATTACCCTCGCGTGCAGCCTCTTCCACCTTTTCGATGTACTTGTCGGGGATGACCTGCCACGGGTATTGCAGCACGCCTGGTGCCGACCCGACGACGTCGATCCCGGCCGCCAGAAGTTGCCGGATGTCGGCCATCGCCTCCTTCAACCGGACATCGCCCATCGCGCAGTAGACGACGCAGTCGGGCTTCGCCGCGATGATGGCGTCGAGCTCGCCGATGGCGGCAACCCCGGTCGTGACGTCGAGGCCCGCGAGTTCACCTGCGTCCTTACCGACCTTGGCGTCCGACGACACCCAGACGCCGCTGAGTTCGAACCGCGGGTCGTTGATCAGTTGGCGCAGGGCCAGCTTGCCGCAGTTGCCGGTACCGATGAGTGCGACGCGAATGGGCATGCCGAGAGTATGCGTGTTCGCCCCTGGAATTGGAACAGGTTCTAATTCGAAAACCGCGTGCGGTAGCCTCTCCGATCATGGGACGCGTGGATGGAAAAGTGACACTGATCAGCGGCGGGGCACGGGGGATGGGTGCGGCTCACGCCAAGGCACTCGTCGCCGAAGGCGGAAAAGTGGTCATCGGCGACATCCTCGACGACGAGGGCAAGGTGCTGGCCGACGAACTTGGCGATTCAGCCCGCTATGTGCACCTCGACGTCACCGACGCCGAGCAGTGGGACGCCGCGGTGAAGGTCGCCGTCGATGCGTTCGGCGGATTGACCGCACTCGTCAACAACGCGGGTGTCGTCGCGCTGGGCAAGATCGGCAAGTTCGACATGGCCAAGTGGCAGCACGTCATCGACGTCAACCTGACGGGCACATTCCTTGGCATGCAGGCCGTCGTCGAGCAGATGAAGGCGGCAGGCAGCGGGTCGATCATCAACGTCTCGTCGATCGAAGGGCTGCGCGGCGCGCCCATGGTGCACCCGTACGTGGCATCGAAGTGGGCGGTGCGCGGCCTCGCGAAATCGGCAGCGATCGAACTCGGCCCGCAGAACATCCGGGTCAACTCGATTCACCCCGGCTTCATCCGGACCCCGATGACCAAGCATTTTCCCGACGACATGGTCACCGCGCCGCTGCGCAGGCCCGGTCGGGTCGAAGAGGTCGCCTCGTTCGTGGTGTTCCTGGTCAGCGACGAGTCGTCGTTCGCGACGGGCAGCGAATTCGTGATGGACGGCGGCCTGGTGACCGACGTCCCCCACAAGGACATCTTCTAAGTACGGGCCCCCTTAAACCCTGATAGCCGAGATCGCGTCGACCACGGCCGCGGGGTTGTCGCGCGCGACGAATGTGCGCGCACCCGGCACCTCCACCATCGTGGCGTTGGGGAACAGCGCCGCGAGCCTCCGGCCGAGCGCCGGGGTGAAGCAGCGGTCGGCCATGCCCCAGACGATCGTCACCGGTTTGGCGAAGCGCGGGAGTCGCGTGGCCACGTCGTTGAGATCCATTGCGCCGACGGCACGCAACAGCGTGGCGAGATTCTGCGCGATGCGCGGGTCGGAGAGCATGGGTTCGATCCAGGACGCGGTGAGTGCATCGTCGCGCTCCAACAGCAGGCCGAACCCGAGCGGTGAATTGCGGATCGCGGGAATGCGCATCGGACCGGCAAGCGCCTTGATCGACCTGGGTCCCCGCATCAGCGCGAAGACGAGGTTGAACGGGAAGGGCGGGAACTTCTCGAAGGCGTCGCAGTTGGTGAGCACGAGTCGACCCACGTCGTCGGGGTGGGCGTCGACAAGCAGCTGGCAGAGGCCGCCGCCGGTGTCGTTGCCGACCAGCGTCACGTCCTGCAGGTCCAGTTCGACGATGAACTCGTGAATCAGCTCGGCGACCGAGACCGGGGTGAGCGCTACCGACCGGTCGACGGGGATCGTGTGCGAGCCCAGTGGCAGGTCGGGCAGGATGCAGCGGAACCCGTTGCGCGCCAGTTCTTCTGCCACCTTCAGCCAGAGCCTGTGGTCGACGAGGATGCCGTGTACGAACAGCACCGGGGGATGGGGCGAATCGTCGGGCCCCAACACGCGGTACTCGATCGTCGCTTGTTCCAACCTGACCTGCGGCATGTGGACTACCCTCCTGATCAACTTACGAACACTTGGTATGAAAGTTACGTGCAGTCTGTATGAATGTCAACGGCAAGCCAGAACAGCGACGAACCCAGGCCGAACGCACGGCCGCTACCCGAGCGCGGCTGCTCGACGCGGGCCGCACGCTGTTCGCCAGCGATGGCTACGCCGCGGTGTCGACCCAGGCGATCGTCGACGCGGCCGGAGTCACGCGGGGCGCGCTCTACCACCAATTCGGTGACAAGGCAGGCCTGTTCGACGCCGTCTACGAGGAGGTTGAACGGGACGTCGTCGCCGCGATCATGACGCGCCTCGCAGCGGCCACCCCGTCCACACAACTGGAGGCCATGCGCACCGGCGCCCGGCTGTTCCTGGAGGAGTGCTCGTCGCCGAAGGTGCAACGGATCGTGCTCATCGACGCGCCGTCGGTGCTCGGTTGGGACCGCTGGCGCGAGGTCGGCATGAAGTATGGGCTCGGGATCGTCGAGGCGATGTTGGTGCAGGCCATCGCGGACGGCGTCATTCCCGCCCAGCCGACGCGTCCGGCGGCCCACGTGCTGCTCGGTGCACTCGACGAGGCCGCGCTCTACGTCTCGCGCGCCACCGACCCGACCGAGGCGCTGGAGCAGATGTTCGCCGTCTGCGATCGCCTGATCACCGGGATCGCCGCCAGGTGAGCACGCCCATGGGCACGGCAGGCACAATGCTTGTCTACGCACTGGGCGAGGCGGGGCGCCACCATCACCGGAGGAGGTACGGCAATAGCGACAGCGCTGCGCCGAACCTTCGGTTTGGGCACCGTCGCCACGCTCGTGATCCTGCTGGCCGTTTGTGCCGGAGACCTGCCGCGATTCGTGCAGCCCGAACGTCCCGCGGCTCAACTCGAGCTGTCACGCGGGTGGACGCTCGCATCGGCTAGGGACACCAAGGCCGACGGCGCGACCATCTCGACGCCGGAGTACCGCGACGCTGACTGGCATCGGGTGCACTCGATGCCCGCGACGGTGCTGGAGGCACTTCGGGCCGACGGCACCATCCCGGATCCGTACTACGGCACGAACATGCTCAACGACGTCCCTCAGGATCTGTATCTGCAGGACTGGTGGTACCGCACGACGTTCGAAGCGCCCGGCGGCCACAGCACCTACCAACTGAACTTTCCCGGGATCAACTATCGGGCCGAGGTGTGGTTGAACGGCCACATGGTGGCCGGGCCACGAGAGATCGTCGGCATGTACGTCGATCACCAACTCGACGTGACCCCGTGGATCAAGCGAGGCGGTCCCAACGTGCTCGCGGTCAAGGTCACCCCGGAGCGGGCGCTCCAGGACATCGACGGCGTCGAGCTCGCCGACAGTTGGTTCGACTGGATCAACTGGAACTACATCGGTTACCAGGGCCCTGGTAAGAACCCCGGCTACGGCAACTCGTTCGTGCCCGATCGCAATGCGGGCATCTGGAAGCCCGTGTACCTGCGCATGTCGGGCGACGTGGCGATCGGCGCCTCCACCGTGAACACCGAGTTGCCGCTGCCGAAGACCGACAGCGCGCAACTCACCATCCACAGCGGCCTCCACAACTTCTCGCAACGTCGGGTCCGCGGGGTGCTTCGGGCGACCATCACCCGTCCCGGCCAGCCCGACGTCCATGTGCAGCAGGACGTCACCCTGGGGCCCGGTGAGCAACGTGAGATCAGCTTCGCTCCAACCGATTTCAGTGCACTCACCGTGAACCACCCGGACCTGTGGTGGCCGTACACGATGGGCGCTCCGAATTTGTACGATCTGCACCTGGAGTTCCGGCAGTTCGACCAGGCCGTCGACGAGAGTCGGTTGCGCTTCGGCGTGCGCACCATCACCCAAGGCCGCGATGACGACGAGCAATTCCCCGAACTCGGCAAGGGCGGAAGCTTCTACCTGCAGGTCAACGGCCGCAACTTCCTGGTCCGCGGCGCCACCTACACACCCGATCTGCTGTTCAGGTACGACCCCGACCGCGAGGACGCGATCCTGGCCTACGTCAAAGACCTCGGACTCAACATGTTGCGGTTGGAATCGAAGATTCCCAACGAGGAATTCGTGGAGCAGGCCGACGAGCTCGGCATTCCACTGATGGTCGGCTGGATGTGCTGCAACCAGTGGGAGAAGTGGCCGCAGTGGGACGACGAGGACATGGCCGTCGCACAGGACAGCATGCGATCGCAGCTGACGATGCTGCGCTCCCACGCCTCGGCCATCGTGTGGGCCAACGCCAGTGACGGGCATCCGCCCCCGGCGGTACTGGAGCGGTACCGGGCCATCCTGCGCGACGTCCATTGGCAGAACGCGGTCGTCGATACGGTGTCGTCGTACTCCACGACGCCCGACGGCGAGCGGGTATGGGACGGCATTCAGATGGCCGGCCCGTACACATGGCGTCCGCCGTCGTACTGGTTCTCCGGGCGCTACCCCGCGGCCAGGGGTGCGTCGGCCGAGCAGGGCGACAACGAACACATCCCGCCCTTCGCCAGCCTGGTGAAGTTCATTCCGCCGGACAAGCTGTGGCCGATCAACGACACCTGGTCGTTCCATGCCGGTTCGAACCCGGGAAACGCCGCATTGACGAGCATCCAGCGCGTGATCAATCGACGGTACGGTCCATCCAGCGGCGCTGAGGAGTTCACGCGCAAGGCGCAACTCGCGCACTACGAATCGACTCGGGCCCAGTTCGAAGCCTTCGCCGCGCTCGGATGGGCCGGCCACAAGATGTCGATCTACTGGATGCTCAACAGTCATTGGCCGTCGTTCTTCGGCAACCTGTTCGACTATTACCTCCGCCCCGGTGGGGCGTACTACGGCGCCAAGAAGGGTCTGCGCCCGTTGTCGGCGGTGTTCGATTCGTATGCCACCGGCGACGGCACTCAGGCCCGAGTCAGCGTCGTCAACCAGAGCCCGAACGAGGCCGCGAACGTCCACGTTCGGGTGCGCGTATACGACCTCCAGGGCAAGCTGCGAGACGACCGCACGTCGGATCGGCTGACCGTCCCGTCCGGAGCTGCCGCGCCCGCGCTGACGCTGCCAAGGGAGGCGCGTGACTCGTCGGTGTTCTTCGTCCGGTGCGAATTGCTGGACGCCGCGGGCGACGTCATCGGCGAGAACGTGTACTGGCAATCGCAGCGGAACGACGACGTCGGAGACCCGGACCGTGACTTCGCCTTCGACGCCAACCAGGCCACCTGGGCGGACATGACATCACTGAACTACCTCCCTCGCGTACCCTTGGGCGTCACCGCCGAGCGCACCACCAACGGCGCGGGGCAGCAGGTGGCCACGATTAGGCTGCACAACGCCACCCGACGGATTGCGTTCTTCGAGCGGGCCGAGCTCACCTCGACCCGGGACGGGGACGAAATTCTGCCGATCGAGTACGACGACAACTACGTGACCGTCTTCCCCGGTGAGACTGTTACGGTGCGGGGAATCGTCCCCAGCCCGTACGCAGCGGCTAACTGGGTCCGCGTCACCGGATACAACACGGCACCGGTCGTCGTGCCGGTTGCATGAGACGAAGGAGCACAGAGATGGCCGGATCTAACGAACGCACGGCGCTTGCCGAGGCCTCCGAGGGCGTGGGCTGGCAACGCAGGGTGGACGAGCGCGTTGACATCTACGTGCGCGGTCCCGTCCGCGTACGGGTGATCTGGCAAGGCGACGACGCGATCAGCGGAGGGTCGCGGTTTCAGGACGACGTCATGGAGTCCTACTCACGGGACCTCACGACGGTGAAGGGTTGGCTCAGCCGCTAGTCAAGCGACGATCAGCCAACCAGCCACGAACGCCGAGAGGCAGCCCAGGCACACGACGTGGTCGACGAGCACCGACCGCGCCAGCCGGGTCTGTTCCTCCGCCGTGCCGGTGCGGTGCCCCAGCCGAACCGCATTGGGAACCGTGCGCACCAAGGCGAGCAGTACCGGCGCCGCCGCAAGGACCCCCGCAACCGCAAGCCACCACGCGGGATCATCGCCGAGTGCGGCACGGAAACCCCACGCGGACAACATGATCAGCATCACCAGTGCGATGAGGTGACTCATCGGCCTGGCCGTCGTGGTGGCCCGGTGATAGTAGTCGCCGATGGAGGCCAGCACGGGTTCCGGCAGCGTGTTCCGACGTCGGTGCGCCAGCACCTGGACGTCGAACATCAGGTCCATCCACAGCACGGCGATAAGAAACCCGCTGCACCCGATCAGCACCGGCAAGAGCACACCCACGATGCGAACCTACGGGTCGCGAGCAACCTTGAGTCAGGAACGGCGATCGAGTTGTGAGGCTTCGCAATCCGCCTCGTCAGCTGACGTAGCAGCTGCCCGTCGGGCGAACATCGCCCGCATCGCGGAGGCCGCGACCGGCACGATCGACAGCGTGGCGATCAGCAGCACCATCCAGTCCAAGTGCGCGCTGATGAACGACACTCCGCCCAGGTGATACCCGACGACCGTCAGCCCGGCCCCCCAGGCCGTCGCACCGATGACGTCGTAGGCGAGGAACACTCGGTAGCGCATGCCTGAGGCCCCGGCGATCACCGGCGTGAAGGTCCGCACCACGCCGATGAAGTGCCCGATCACGATGGTCTTGCGACCGTGCCGCTCGAAGAACTCGTGCGACGACGTCAGGTAGTGCTTCTTGAAGAACCGCGCATCCTCTTTCTTGAACAGCGCCGGACCCAGGCGCCATCCGATGAAGTACCCGAGCTGGCCGCCTGCCACGGCAGCCACCGCCGCGCAGGGCGCCAGCGTCCAGATGTCCACCGGCGCGCCGTCCTGAGCCGCAAGCAATCCCGCCGTGAAGAGCAGGGTGTCGCCTGGCAGGAAAGGGATCAACAGCCCGGTCTCGACGAACACGATCAGCATGACGCCGGGCAACACCGCCGAACCGAACACGCCACCGGCGCCCAGCCAGTACATGGGGTCCAGCACCGAAGGCAGAGCCATGGCGCTGGTCGTCACGGCCGTTCAAGCTAATGCGCGCACGTTTCCAGGTGGCAAACGGCAGGTGGCTCACTCGAATTCGATGTTCGGTGGTTGGCTTCCTCATGCGCCACTCCGGCTCGTGACACCGCGTCGTAGTGTCATACCCCGTGAGTGTGCGCGCAGGCATCGTCGTCACGGGAACCGAAGTGCTGACCGGGCGGGTCCAGGACCGCAACGGCCCATGGCTGGCCGACCAGTTGCTCGAACTCGGAGTGGAACTGGCTCACATCACCATCTGTGGCGATCGTCCCGAGGACATCGAGGCCCAGCTACGCTTCCTGGCCGCCGAGGGCGTCGACCTCATCGTCACCAGCGGGGGACTGGGCCCAACCGCCGACGACATGACGGTCGCGGTAGTGGCGCAGTTCTGCGGCCGCGAACTGGTGCTCGACACGCAGCTGGAGCAGACGATCGCCGGCATCCTCAAGAGGCTCATGGGGCAACGTGAGGGCGTTGATTTCGATGCCGTGATGGCCGCCAACCGCAAGCAGGCCATGGTCCCCGCGGGCGCCCAGATACTCAGTCCGGTGGGGACGGCGCCGGGTGTCGTGGTGCCGGGTTCGGGCCAGCCGACGGTCGTGGTGTTACCCGGCCCGCCGCGCGAGCTCCAGCCGATGTGGCCCAAGGCGGTCGAGACCGCGGCCGTCCAGCAGGCGATCGCGGGCCGTACCGTCTACCGCCAGGCCACGATCCGCATGTTCGGACTGCCGGAGTCTGGACTGGCCGAGACGCTGCGCGACGCCGAACAGAACGTCCCCGGGTTCGACCGGCTCGAGATCACGACGTGCCTGCGCCGCGGCGAGCTCGAGATCGTCACCCGCTACGAACCCGACGCCGCACCGGTGTACCAGAAAGTCCTCGGTGTGCTTCGCGACCGCCATGGCCGCGAACTCTTCTCGACCGACGGGGCGCTCGTCGACGACCAGGTCGCCGAGATGCTGGCCGGCCGCACCATCGCCACGGCGGAATCGTGCACCGCCGGAATGGTCGCGGCCCGACTGACCGACCGCGCAGGCTCGTCCGCGTACGTCGCTGGCGGCGTGGTGTCGTACTCGAACCAGGCCAAGATGGACCTGCTCGGCGTCGCAGCCGAGCTTCTGGATACCCACGGAGCGGTGTCGGAGCCGGTCGCCGAGGCGATGGCCGCTGGTGCGTTGCAGCGCTTCGGCGCGGATACGGCGGTCGCCATCACCGGCATCGCGGGGCCAGGAGGCGGATCTGCCGAGAAGCCGGTCGGCACAGTCTGTTTCAGCGTAAAGCTCGGGAACGGGTACACCGACACCCGCACGCTCCGGCTTCCTGGCGACCGCTCCGACATACGCGAACGCTCGACGACGGTCGTGATGCACATGCTGCGACGGGCGTTGACCGCCACCGACGCCCAGTGACCCCATGTCGTTCTCGCTGACCGACGAAGAGCTCGATGCGATCCTCGACGAGCTGCCTACACTCGCCGGGCAAGAGCGGCGACTCGAGGAGCTCTCCGGCGGACTGACGAACCGCAACGTCAAAGTCACCACGCCCAGCGGAACGTACGTCGCGCGATGCTCAGGCAACTCTTCGGGGCTGCTGGGTATCGACCGCGACCAGGAGCATTACAACTCCCGAGCCGCCGCCGATGCCGGGGTGGGCGCCCCGGTGCTCGACTACCGCCCCGACCTGGGCATCCTGCTACTCGGATTCCTGAACGGGACGACGTTGTCCAACAACGATTTCCAACGGCCAGAGGTGCTGACCAAGGCAGCCGCGGCGATGCGCAAGCTCCATTCCGGACCACGCTTTCACGGCACCTTCGACATGTTCGAAAAGCAGCGGCGCTATCTCAAAGTCGTGCAGGACAATGGCTTTCGATTGCCGAGTGACTACCTGGAGTTCGCCGATCACTTCGAGCGCGCGAAAGTGGTGCTGACGGCCACCCACCAGACCACCGTCCCGTGCAACAACGACCTGTTGGCAGCGAACTTCGTCTCCGACGGCGACACCATGTGGCTGATCGACTACGAGTACTCCGGCAACAACGACCCATGTTTCGAGTTGGGCAACACCTCATGCGAGTGTCAGCTCTCCGCCGAGCAGCGCGAGGAACTGGTGACCGCCTACTACGGTCGTAGGCTGCGCCACAAGATCGCTCGCGCCCGGCTTCAGGGCATCGTCGGCATGTACGGCTGGGCGCTATGGGGCTGTATTCAAAACGGTTCGAGCCCACTGGACTTCGACTTCTGGGGATGGGGCATCGAGCGGTATGAGGCTGCCGTTGCCGAGTTCAAGGGCCCCGACTTCGACAGGCTTCTCGAAGACGTTCAAGCAGCGGACTGAAAGGCGACCATGACTCCAGTTCCCGAGCGCGCGCAAGTCGTCATCATCGGCGGCGGCGTCATCGGAACCAGCGTGGCCTACCACCTGACCAAGCTCGGCTTTTCCGACGTCATCCTGCTCGAACAGGGTCAGCTGTCGTCGGGCACCACGTGGCATGCCGCAGGTCTGGTCGGACAACTGCGTGCGTCCGAGAGCGGCACGCGACTGGTTCAATACTCGACGCAGTTGTACACCGAACTCGAGGCCGAGACGGGCCTGACCGCAGGCTACAAGGCGTGCGGAGGCGTGACCGTCGCGCGGAGCGAGGACCGCATGATCCAGTTGCGTCGCACGGCGGCCAACGCGGCCGCGTTCGACCTCGAGTGCGAACTGCTGACGCCCGAACAAGCCCAGCAGCACTATCCGGTGATGCAGGTCGACGATCTCGTCGGCGCCATCTGGCTGCCAGCGGACGGGCGCGCCAACCCCACCGACCTGACGCTGGCGCTCGCAAAGGGCGCCCGGCTGCGCGGAGCCCGAATCATCGAGCGCACCAGGGTGACCGGCGTGACGACCGCGGATGGCCGGGTCACTGGAGTGCGTACCGACGCAGGCGACGTCGAGGCGGAGATCGTCGTCAACTGTGCGGGCCAGTGGGCCAAGCACGTCGGGTCCATGGCAGGGGTCAACGTGCCACTCCACTCCGCCGAGCACTTCTACGTCGTGACCGAAGCCATCGCCGGCGTGCACACCGACATGCCCATCCTGCGCGACCCCGACGGGTACACGTATTTCAAGGAGGAGGTCGGCGGTCTGGTCATCGGCGGATTCGAGCCGGAGGCCAAGCCATGGGTCGGACCCGACGAGATCCCATACCCATTCGAATTCCAACTACTGGAAGAGGATTGGGAGCACTTTCAGATTCTGATGGACAACGCGCTGCTCCGGATCCCAGTCCTCGAGGACACCGGGCTCAAGAAGCTCTACAACGGGCCGGAGAGCTTTACTCCGGACAACCAGTTCATCCTCGGCGAGGCGCCGGAGTGCGTCAACTTCTTCGTGGCGGCGGGCTTCAACTCGGTGGGCATCGCCTCAGCGGGCGGCGCTGGTCGAGCGCTGGCCGAGTGGATCGCCAACGGCGCGCCCACGACCGACCTCACCAGCGTGGACATCCGGAGATTCGCGCCGTTCAACGGCAACAATCGCTGGCTGCACGACCGGGTCGCCGAGATCCTCGGCCTGCACTACGAAGTCCCTTGGCCCAACCGGGAACTCACGACCGCTCGGCCCTTCCGCCGCTCACCGGTGCATCATTTGCTGGCGGCTGCGAACGCCAACTTCGGCAGCCGGATGGGGTGGGAGCGGGCCAACTTCTTCGCCCCACCGGAGTGCGAGCCACTCATCGAGTACTCATGGGGCAAGCAGAACTGGTTGCCGTGGTCCGCGGCCGAACAGACCGCAACGCGCACGGCCGTCACGGTTTTCGATCAGACGTCGTTCTCGAAGTACCTGTTGGTCGGCCCCGACGCCGAAGCCGCATTGCAATGGTTGTGCACCGCCGACCTGGCCGTCGACGTCGGCCGCACGGTGTACACCGGGATGCTGAACGAACGTGGCACCTATGAGTCGGACGTGACGGTGACCCGCATCGCGCCCGACGAGTTCATGATCGTCAGCAGTGCAGCCACCACGGAGCGGGACAAGGACCATATCCGCAAGAACATGCCCCCCGAGGCACGCGCCGAACTCGTCGACGTGACCTCAGCGCTGGCGGTGTTCGGCGTGATGGGGCCTCGGTCACGGGAGCTGCTGAGCACGCTCACCGATGCCGACCTGAGCGACGCGGCCTTCCCGTTCGGTACCAGCCGGCCAATCTCCTTGGGGTACTCGACCGTTCGTGCGACCCGCATTACCTACGTCGGCGAACTCGGCTGGGAGCTCTACGTGCCCGCCGAGTTCGCGGTCGGCGTGTACGAGGACCTGATGGCGGCGGGAGCGGAGTTCAGCGTGGCGCGCGGCGGCTACTACGCGATCGAATCGCTGCGCCTGGAGAAGGGTTACCGAGCATTCGGTCGCGAGCTAACCCCCAACGACAACCCCGTCGAAGCGGGCCTGCTATTCGCCTGCAAGCTCAAGACCGACATCGACTTCCTGGGCCGGGTCGCCGTGGAGAAGGCGAAGGCCGACGGGCCACGGCGCAAGGTCATCGGCTTCTCGGTCGGATCGGCCGAGGAGATGCTGTGGGGCGGTGAGCTCGTGCTGCGCAATGGCGAGGTCGCCGGCCAGGTGACGTCCGCGGCCTGGGGGGAGACGACGGGGGCGTGCGTGGGACTGGCCTACGTCCGGTCGCCGGAGCACGCACCGATCACCGCCGACTGGATCCGGGCCGGCGACTACCAGGTCAACGTCGGCGGCGTGCTCCACCCAATCACGGTGTCGCTCAAGGGAATCTACGATCCCGACAACTCCAGGACCCGCTGACGATCAGCCCTCTTTGTCGAGGTCGTCCCACATCGCGATGAGCGTGTCCAGGATCTCTTCGCCACGACCGAGTCCGCCGAGATGGCTCTCGCCTGGAAGGGTATAGAGCTCGGCATCGGGCAACTGAGAGACGACATGCACCCCGTGCTCGAACGGGACGATGTGGTCCTTGTCGCCGTGCCACCAACGCACCGGCACCTTCACCTCGTCGAGCCGGAAACCCCAGTCCTTGGCGAAGACCGCAACGTCGGCGAATGGCGCGGCCAACTGCTTGCGGCTTCCGTTGAGCAGGTCGTCGAGGAACATCGCGCCGAACTCCGGGCGCTCGAGCAGCCGACGATCACCTATAGGCGACACCCAGGCGTAGGCCTGCACCGCGAGCGGAGCAACGGGTCGAATCAGCCGGACGAGTCCGACCGCTGCCAGCCGCAAGGGCAGGCCGACGACCGGCAGGGCGGGGGCCATTTTCGATCCGAACCCCATCAGCCCGCCACCGATGCCTTCGGCGCCGACGGTGGGGGCCACACCACCGAGCACACACGCCACCACCACGCGCTCCGGCATCGCCGCCGCGCACGCCAGCGCGTACGGGCCGCCGCCGGAGAGCCCGATGACGGCGAACTCGTTGATCCCCAGGACATCGGCGATGGTGCGGAGGTCGTCGGCGAAAGCCAACACGTTCGGGTATTGGTAGAACGTCGACGAGCCGATTCCCGGGCGGTCGATCCCGATGAGTCGGATGTTCTTGCGCTCCGCGTACGCCCGCGCCTCGACCGGAATCTGGCGCCGGGCACCGGGGGTACCGTGCAACCAGAACACCGCGCGGCCCTGCGGGTCGCCGAACTCGGCGAACCCGATCTGACGATCATCCCCAACGGCAACGTTGCCTTCCAGCTTGGGGCGAGCAATATCCATCATGGGCAAGAGTGTCGCATGCGGGGTTTGCCGCCTTGGCTGCCTTCGCACAACCAACGGTGACCTCGAAAGTCGGGCAGGCTCGCACACTCGGCCCGGCGTGCGCTCCATTCACAGCTTCGGCGCGCTCAGATGCAAGAATTATCGCAATGAACGTGCGCGTGGTCGTCGCTGATGACGACGTCTTGCTCCGCGAGGGCATCTGCAGCTTGCTCGAACGATCGGGTTTCGACGTCGTCGGGCAAGCGGGCGATGCCGCCGAGCTGCTGGAGTTGGTGCGCGAACGCCAACCCGCGCTGGCGATCGTCGACATCCGGATGCCCCCGTCGCATGAGACCGAGGGGTTGGACGCGGCCAAGACCATCCGGGAGGAATGGCCCCAGACGGCGATCCTGGTGCTGTCGGCTCACGTCGACGTGGAGCACGCGATGGAACTTCTCGCAGGCGGCCACGCCATCGGGTATCTGCTCAAGAGTCGCGTCACCGACGTCGCGGACTTCGTCGACACCGTAGGTCGGATCGCGAACGGGGCATCGGTGATCGATCCGGCGCTGGTCGCCGAACTCGTATCGGCGCGGCGGCGCGACGATCCGCTGGCAGCGCTCAGCACCAGGGAGCGCGAGGTGCTGACGCTGATGGCGGAGGGGCTCTCCAATGCGGGTATCGGGCGGCGGATCTGGGTCACCGAGGGCACCGTCGAGAAGCACGTCCGCAGCATCCTGACGAAGCTCTCGCTGCCCGAGACGGGTGACGATCACCGTCGCGTGCGCGCGGTGATCATGTACCTCGACTCGCTCTGAGTTGGATTACCCCCGGCGTCGGATTACCCGCGGCCGCCGACCAACTCGCGGATGGCTGCGGGGGACAGCGCAAACTTCGGGAGGAACCCGAGCGCCGGGCTGTCCGCGATCATGTCGGCGAAGTCCTGCTCGGAGTGAGTCGAGATCAAGATCACTGATGGCGCAGGCGAATCCGCCGCGTGAAGTGTGCGCGCCAACTCGAATCCACTGTCGGCACCGAGATCGACGTCCACCAGCGTGACGTCGGGGCGCAACTCGCGATAGCGGGTGAGGCCTTCTGCTGCGGTGGTCGCGACCCCGACCACGGCGATTCCAGCGAGCTCGAGCATGCTGCTCGCGGCGTCGCGAAAGTTGGCGCTGTCGTCGACGATCAGACAGCGCACGGAAGCCGTCCGGTGCACCACACCCACCGAGTTTCGCAGACCGGCGAGCCGAGGGCATTACCGCTAGCGGGAATCCTCGACAGTGGCGCACCCGTTAGCATCCGGTGCAATGACAGCTCAAGGCGGAACCGCGGATGCGGACGGGCGCTGGCGGCGAATTCGCCGCAGGCTGCTGGCCGTGGTGTTGCGTCCCACGGCGCGGCCGCTTGGCTGGGGCATCGTGGTCGCGGTCGCCTTTATCGTCGCCGAGGCCGGATTGGTGCTGCTGCTGAAGCGAACCGCACCGGACAACTCGTACGGCGCGATCTTCCTGCTGGGCGTCCTGGTGGTCGCGGCTGGGTGGAACTTCGGGTTGGCCCTGGCCACGTCGTTGGCCAGTGCGGTGGTCTACGTCTACTTCCACGTCGAGGACGGCGACAACCTGATACCCGCATTCCTGGTGTTCCTTCCGGTGGCGCTTTTGGCCAGCGTGCTCGCCAGCCAGGCCAGGCTGCGGGCCGCCGAATCGGAGGAACGCCGCCGCGAGGCGAACGCACTCGCTCAGCAGCAGGCCGCGCTGCGCCGGGTGGCCACCCTGGTGGCACGGGGCGCGAAACCAACAGACCTGTATCCCGTCGCCGTGACCGAGCTTGCCCGTGGGCTGGCTTGCGAACACGTCACGCTGATCGAGTTCGATGCCGACGATCGAGGTGTAGTTCTGGCCTCCCTTGACGTGCCGGGACCGACGAAAATGAAAGTGGGCGAATCACTTCCGCTCGACGGCGACAACCTGAGCCGACGAATACGCGAGACCGGGGAGCCCGCCCGCATCGACGACTACCAACTCGTCGAAGGCACGATCGCCGCGCGGCTGCGCGACATGGGTTTGCATTCCGGGGTGGGCGCACCCATCACAGTCGACGAATCCACCCGCGGCGCGCTGATCATCGGCACCGCGAAACCCACCCCGCTGCCCAGTGAAACAGAAGCTCGGATAGGCGATTTCGCCGATCTGGTCGCCACCGCAATCGCCAATGCCGAGACACGCGCCGAGTTGCGCGCATCGCGTGCCCGCGTCGTGGCGGCCGCCGACCAGGCCCGGCGTGGCATCGAGCGCGACCTCCACGACGGCGCACAACAGCGCATCGTCTCGCTGGGCCTCGGACTGCGCACGCTGGAGGCGACGATTCCACCGGAGCAGCAGGCCATGCACAAGCAGGTCGACAACCTCATCACCGGGATGGCTGACCTCTACACCGAACTGCAGGAGCTGTCCCGCGGCATCCACCCGGCGATCCTGTCGAAGGGTGGCCTTGGGCCTGCCCTCAAGACACTCGCCAGGCGCTCGACCGTGCCCGTCGCGCTCCATCTCGACGTCGACCGTCGGCTGCCCGAATCCATCGAAGTGGCGGCGTATTACGTCGTCGCCGAGGCACTCACCAACGCTGCGAAGCACTCCAGGGCCGCCGGGGTGAGCATTCGAGCCGGCTTCGACGGCAGCGACCTCCGGCTGGAGATCGCCGACGACGGTGTCGGCGGCGCATCGCCCGGCACGGGGTCCGGCTTGGTCGGACTCAAGGACAGAGTCGATGCCGTCTCCGGTCGACTCGTCGTCACCAGCCCGCCGAGTGGGGGCACCACCGTCTCCGCGCGAATCCCTGTCGATGCGGACTGATTCGAAGCGCTAGCGTCCGACCCAGAGCGCGGGCCGCCGGCTGGCCCACGGCATCGCCTGCTCGAGCTGGCGCGCCAGTTGGAGGAGGATCGCCTCGTCGGGCGCCATCAACTGCACGCCGATGGGCAATCCGGTCGACGTCACCGCCAACGGCAGCGAGATCGCAGCCCAGCCAGTGACATTGGCCAACGTGGTCCAGCCGGTGGTGGCGAACTCCACGTCGAAGAACTTTCGAGTCGTTCCGCGGGGCTGATCCAAAAGCGCATACGGCGGCGGGGGAGTCAGCAGGGTGGGCACCAGCAGCACGTCGTACCCGGCCATCCCTGCCGCGAATCGCCGGGTCTGCGCGTGGACCGCTGCGATAGCCCCCGCATAGGCAGCACCGCTGATGGTGAAGCCCTCACGAATCATCACCCACGTGCTCGGCTCGAACTCGTCCTCGGCCGGCTCGCGGCCAAGATGGTGCGCGGCGAATGCATACAGTTCGGCGTTGCTGACTCCGTGCAGCACGGCAATCGCATCGGCGATCGCATCGGGATCGATCGTTGGTGCACCCGAATCCACTTGGTGCCCAAGGCCGGTCAGCGCAGCAGCGACCGCCTCCACGGCGGCAATCACCTCCGGATGGGTGGACGCACCGGGGAACGGAGAATCCGTAGTGGTCAAGACCCGTTGGCTGGCAGGTGCTTTCGCGATCACATCCAGGAAAGGCACGGTGGGCGGTGGTGCGGTGTAGGGATCACCGGGCGCCGATCCCGTCACGGCGTCCAACAACGCCGCGCTGTCGCGCACGGTCCGAGTCAGCGCGTGCTCGTTGACCAAACCCTCGAGGCCCTGCCCGGCGCCTGGCGCGAACGACGTCCGCCCGCGGCGCGGCTTGAGTCCCACCAGCCCGCAGCACGACGCGGGCACCCGGATCGACCCGGTGCCGTCGCCCCCGGAGGCGGCAGGCACGACACCGGCCGCCACGGCTGCGGCCGACCCTCCGCTCGACCCGCCCGGAGTGATGTCCGGCGACCAGGGGTTCACCGTCGGCCCGAACAACGACGGTTCGGTGGTGCAGTGGTTGCCCCACTCGGGCGTGTTGGTCTTGCCGAACAGCACCAGGTCGGCGGCCAGGTACTGGTCGACGATCCACGCGGAATCGGTTGCCACGTATGTACGCAACGCACGCGATCCCATCGCCTCCGGGGCGCCGGCCAGCGACGCACCGAGATCCTTGAGCAGGAACGGCACCCCGGCCAGGGGACCGGCATCACCGGCGCGCAGCACGCCGGAGGAGTCCAGCGCCGAGGCTTGCGCCCGACCCCGCTCGATGAGCTCGGTGATGACCGCGTTCAACCCACGCGCGGATTCGAGGCGCAGGATCGCGGCGTCCAACAGCTCCGTCGCAGTCACGTCACCCGATGCCACGAGCGCGGCCTGTCCGATGGCGTCGATGCCGCCCAGTTCCGTTGCCGAGTGCCCGTCCATGTACACGGATCATGCGGGCCCGATCGGCTGTGGGCAACTCGGGTGGCTACTCGGGCTCTGGCGCCGCGGTCGCTTCCTCGCGCTTGTCGACAGCCCGGGTCTTGTAGAGGCTGGCGATCGTCGTGACGACGAGTGTGACGATGATGACGCCGAGGCTGGCGAGCGTCGGAATCTCGGGCACCGGCACGTGCTCGCCGCCGTTGATGAACGGCAGCTTGTTCTCGTGCAATGCATGCAGCACCAGCTTCACACCGATGAAGGCCAGGATGAAGGCGAGGCCCTGGGACAGGTAGACCAGCCGCTTGAGTAGGTCGCCGAGCAGGAAGTAGAGCTGGCGTAGGCCCATCAGCGCGAAGACGTTCGCGGTGAACACGATGTACGGCTGCTGGGTGAGTCCGTAGATGGCGGGAATCGAGTCCAGCGCGAACAGCAGGTCGGTGGTGCCGAGCGCCACGATGACGAGGAACATCGGCGTCATCAGCCGCTTGCCGTCCTCCTTGATCCACAGCTTGAGGCCGGCCCACTTGTCGGTGAGGGTCAAGTGGTTGCGCGCGAACCGCACCACCCCGTTCTCGGCGTCGTCGTCGTGTTCGGTGTTGCGGACCAGTTTGATCGCGGTGTAAACGAGGAACGCGCCGAAGACGTAGAAGATCCAGGAGAACTGGTTGATCGCCACCGCACCGAGCGCGATGAAGACGCCGCGGAAGATCAGCGCCAGAATGATGCCGATCAGCAGGGCTTCCTGTTGATACTTCCTCGGCACGTTGAAGCTCGCCATGATGATCAGGAAGATGAACAGGTTGTCGACCGACAAGCTGTACTCGGTGAGCCAGCCCGCGAAGAACTCGACGCCGTACTGGTGGCCGTGGAAGTTCCACACCCAAATGCCGAACGCTATGGCCAGGCCGACGTAGAACGTCAGCGCGATCGCGCACTCGCGGAACGTCGGCTCATGTGGTCGGCGCGCGATGAAGATGATGTCGAATAGGAGCACGGCCAGGGTCACCCCGAGGGTGACGGCCCATTCCACGGTAGAAACATTCAAGAGAAAAGCCTCCGGACGTCAAAAAACGGCCGAGGTCTCTGCCGCCGCAGTCATGCGGCCCGCGGTACCGGCTGCCCGACATTGGACAACGTGATGACGACACCGCGACGAAGGAATACTCCCCTCACCGACCAGTCTGTCAGATGAAGAGGCGTCCAGGGAAGTCGGCGGCATTGTGAACAAGCTCGCAACGTCGGCCCGCACTTGGTTAGGCTGCCTAGCGGCAAGCGCCCACGATGACGCGAGGTGACGGTGAAACTGGAGTTGCTCACACCGAGTATCGAACTCGGCCTGGTGACCACGAACCTCGACGCCATGGTCGCGTTCTACGAGGAATTCCTCGGGCTCGAACTGCAGGGCGTCATCGACTTCGAGGACGGCTCGCAGCGGCGCTACGCACTCGGGTCCGGCGTGCTGAAGCTCGTCACCTATACGAATGCGCCGCCGCTGGCACCGACTCCCGGCGGCGGTCATGCCCAGGCCGGGCTGCGGTATTTCACCATCGGAGTCCAGAACCTGCGCGCCGTGGCCGCCGAGGTCGAGGCGGCCGGATACGAGATCGTCGAGCCACCAACCGAATTCGTTCCGGTACCGGGGATGGGCTGGATGTTCGTCGCGGATCCCGACGGCAACTCGATCGAGCTGTTCGGAACGCTGTAGTCGTGGCGGGAGCAAGCGGCGACGTCTGGGAGGTAATGTCCACCGCCCGCACGATCCGGCGGTTCAGCACGCAACCCGTCGACGACGTCACGCTCGCACGCTGTCTTGAGGCAGCCACTTGGGCACCGTCGGGGGCCAATGCCCAAGAGTGGCGGTTTGTCGTCCTGAAGTCACCCGAGCAGCGGGCCGTCGTAGCCGAGGCCGCCGCGCAGGCCCTGAAGGTGATCGAGGTGGCGTACGGCATGACCCGGCCCGCCGCCGATGACCTGAGCCGCCGCGCCAGGGACAATCGGGCCACCTACGAGTTGCATGACCGTGCAGGGGAGTTCACCTCGGTGCTGTTCGCCCAGAAGCGGCTTCGGATGGCCTCCGACATGTTGCTGGCGGGGTCGATCTTCCCTGCGATGCAGAACCTTCTGCTCGCTGCCCGCGCCCAGGGCCTCGGAGCATGCCTCACCAGCTGGGCGTCCTACGGCGGCGAGCAGCTGCTGCGTACTGCCGTCGGCGTGCCCGACGACTGGATCATCCCTGGCCACATCGTCGTCGGGTGGCCCAAGGGCAGGCACGGCCCGGTGCGGCGCAGGCCCTGGCAGGACGCGGTCAACCTGGATCGATGGGACGAGCGCGCGGACGACATCGCGAGCGCGGCCGTCGTCGACTGACCCAGACGCGCACCGTGGTCGCGAGATTGCGCTCACGTAAGCGGCCACTCGCACGTTCGTTGACGGACTTCAATCTCGCGAAGCGGACGTCAGGCCGGGATGACCACCGTGAGCGCGTTGGCGCGCCGCTCGACGCGCATGCCCGCCCGCCGCGCAATGGCCGCGACACCTGCCGCGTCTGCGGGTTCCGCCCTGGTGGTCGCGAGCACCCTCGCCAACCGGCCCTTGTGGGCCTTGTTGAAGTGGCTGACCACCGTTCGGCGGCCGTCGGCGTGTTCGGCCAGCACGTCCACGTCGACCGCCCCCGGTACCCGCCCGAGCGCCGCGTAGGAGCCGGAGCGCAAGTCGACGATGAGCTCGTCTGCTGCGAGCCGTGCCAGTTCGGGCTCGAGTACCGGCTTCCATCGGGCGCCGAGGGTGGGCCGGTTGGGCAGCTTCGACGTCGCCGACAGCCGGTAGGCCGGCACCAGGTCGTCGGCGCGCAACAGTCCGAAGAGCGCCGAGCCGATGGCCAGTCGCCCCCGGGCGCGGGAAGCGGCTGCGCGGCTTAAGGATTCGATGTCCAGCGCGTCGTACAACACCCCGGTGTAGCGGTTGATCGCGGGCAGCGTCGCCGAGTAGAGCAGCGCCGCGTTGCGTTCGATCTCGCCGTCCTGCTTGGCCGACAACCCCAGCGCGGTGCGGCACGCCGGTCGGTCGGCGGCCAGCGCCATCAGGTCACCGACCAGCCACGCGCGCAGCGGGCCGAGCGCGGGAGAGCTCAACTCGTCCAGGCTCAGCGGCGGTCCGTCGCCGCCGGCGCGCTTGGTCTCCGACGGCGGCAGCAGCACGATCACGCCGAGACGTTAACGCGTCAGCCGTAGGCCAGTAGCAGGGGGATCCGCTGTTCGGCGGTGGTCAGTGAGCCGTGTTGTCCGATCAGCGCCGATTCGATGGGCTCCACCGTCCGGCGCACCATCGCGGCGGAACCCCGTGCGGCGGCAACGACGTCACCGATGCGTGGGCGGACGTGGTCGGCGATCCGAGCACCAAACCAGCCCGCGTCGATGGCCTGCTCCTTGGTCACCACCCACGCGCGGTCTCCGACTGTGTCCCGCCACGCCGCAAGCACGTCGTCCCCGGCGCCGTCCGCCACGTAGACGTGCCGCGCCCGCGCCTCACCCCCGATGTCCCGCACCCCGTCGGTGAGCGGCCCGGAGTCGTCGACGTCAATGACGTCCTCGGAGTGCACGGCGACCATGCCGTGATCGGCCACAACCGCAAGGAGTCCGCCTGGGGGCAGGCTCTCGACGACGGACTCGACCAATCGGTCCACCTGCCGGAGTTGCATGCGCCACGCCTCGGAGCCGGGACCATGCAGGTGCCCGATGAGGTCGAGGTCGGCGTGATAGCCGTAGCAGAAGCCGCCGTCGGCAACGGCGGCGCGGACGGATGCGGCCAAGTCACCAAGGCCTTGCACGCCGACGTACCGACCGCCGCGGAGCACCGCACGCGTCAGCCCGGAACCGGCGAACTCGGCGTTGGACACGACGGTGACCGCCATGCCCGCCGCGGCCGCTCGCTCGAACGTCGTGGAATTGGGTTGGACGTCTTCGGGCACGACGACGTCGCGGAGGTCGTCTCCCCAGGGGTGGGGCCGCCAGCGCAGGGCATTCATCACCCCCGCGCCCGGGATCCGAAACGTGTAGCCCACCATCCCGTGTTCGCCGGATCGGTATCCGGTGCCGACGGCCGCCAGCCCCGCCGCGGTCGTTGCCGGGAATCCGACCTGCAGGGTCTGGCCGCGCATCCCGGCCAGCACCGGCGCGGCATCCGCGTAGGCGTCGAGCAACTCGGCGCCCAGCCCGTCGATCAACAACACGCATGCGCCGGTCAACTCGCCCCGCAACTGAATTCGTGCCTCGAAACCCGCGACACCCATCGCGGTGAGCACCGCAGGCGTCACGTCGGCCAGGTATGCCAGCTCCTCATCGAGCCGGGGTGGTAAGTCCACGGGCCGATCCTGCCACGCGGATAACATCGCCCGATGGCCAAGATCGAGTTGTCGCGAGAGTTGACGATCACCCCCGAGCAGGCATGGACACACGCGTCGAATCTGACCGAACTCGGGGACTGGCTCACGATGCATCAGGGCTGGCGCAGCGACCTCCCCGACGAGCTCACCGAGGGCACCACCATCGTCGGGGTGGCGGGCGCCAAGGGCATGCGCAATCGCGTGACGTGGACGGTGCGCAAGATCGACCCGCCGAAACTGCTCGAAATCACCGGCGACGGGGTCGGAGGTACCAAGTACGCCCTGAAGATGACCGTTGCCCCTGCCAAGGCGGGCTGCAAGTTCACGGTGAAGATCGACCTCGGCGGCCGACCCCTGTTCGGGCCGATCGGTGCCGTCGCCGCCCGCGCGGTCAAGGGCGACATCGAGCAGTCCATCGAGAAGTTCGTGGCGCTCTACGGCTGAGCGTCCTTCTTTCGGTGTAGCGAGACCGCGTAGTGGCCGCCGTTGAACGGTTGGCAATCCCAGGTGGCCCAGCGTGCGACGGGCTCCAAGCCCACCGCTGCGCACAACCGGTCGTAGTCGGCCAGCGCCAGCCGGTCCGGCCGGAGCTGGAATCCCGCGACAAGCAGGCCACCGGGGACCAGCCGGCCGGCGAGTTGCGACAACACGCGCTGCTCGGTGCCTGGATCGAGGAAGATCATCACGTTGCCCGCCAGCACGACGAGGTCGAATTCCGCGTCGAGCCGGTCCTGCAGCTCGGCGAGATCGGCTTCGAGCCACGACAGGGTCGGAGCCTTCGCCATCGCCGCGGCCAGCATCACCGCGTCGGTGTCGGCACCGGTCACCGAGTAGCCGCGCTGCGCCAGCTCGATGGCCACCCGACCCGTGCCGCAACCGGCGTCGAGCACGCGCGTGCCACCGGACTCTGACAGGAGTGCCTCGACGAGGTCTGCCTCGCCGTGGACGCTGCGGCCCTGTGCGGCCAGCGAGGTCCAGCGCGCGTCGTAGTCGTCCCCGCGTGGGGCGTCAGAGCCTTGCCAGCGGGTGCCCACCGCTAGCCGGCGACGATGGAATCGCCTTGGACGGTAACCGCTTTGGCGTCCAACGGCTTGGTCGCAGGACCGTGTTCGACGGTCCCGTCGAGGTTGAACTTGCTGCCGTGGCATGGGCAGTCGATGGTGCCGTCGGCGATTTTGTTCACGTTGCACCCTGCGTGTGTGCAGACCGAAGACAACCCCTTGAAGACGCCTGCCGTTGGCTGCGTGACGACGGTGTCACCGACGATGAGGCCTCCGCCGACGGGGACGTCGGCGGTCTTGGCCAACGCGCTTGGGGCAGCCGATGATCCGGACTTCTCGGCGGTTCCCGAACTGCTGCTGCTGCCCGCGTCCGGCTTGCCGTTTGCCGAGCAGGCCGCGAGCGCAACGGTGACGGTACCGAGACCGGCGCCAACGATGACCGTCCTGCGTCGCGGGCGGAAGGCTTCGAGATGCATGACTGACTCTTTCGTCGAAAGGACTGCACAGGTGGGCTGAAACGGGGGCTGTCGGGGAATTGTCCGCTGTGCGGGCAGCAAGGCGCCCCCGAATCTAGAAAGTGATTCCCGTGGTCTCGAAGAACCAGAGCGCCGAGATCGGCCACCTCAGTACCGGACCTCGCTCTGCAGCAGCGGCGGATAGACGGTGGAGGACTCGCCGTCCACGGTGGTGCCCGCGAACTGAAGCGAGCGGGACAGGGCGCCGTGCATCGGAGCCGGGTAGTCCAGCGTCGGCGCCGAGATGTCGTCGAGCATCCGGAGGTGTTCGGTATCGAGCACGACGTCCAAGGCCACCAGGTTGTCCTCAAGGTGGGCCAGGCGCCTGGCGCCGATGATCGGTACGACCGTGCCTTGCCGGGCCCGCAGCCAGGCCAACGCGACGGCCGCCGACGTCACGCCAAGGTCGGCGCCGACCGCGGCAACGGCGTCGATCACGCCGAACTCGTCGGCAGTCGGGCCACCGACGAAAGCTGCTCGCGCAGAGTCGGTTACCTCGGTGTCGCGAGTGTACTTTCCGGAGAGGAAACCGTTCTTGAGCGGACTCCAGGGCACCAGCGCCATGCGCTGATCCGCCGCCAGCGGCGCGAGTTCGCCCTCTACGGTGCGAGCCAGCAACGAGTACTCCACCTGCAGCGCGATCAGCGGCGCCCAGCCGCGCAGCATCGCCAGCGTCTGGGCTTGCGCGGTCACCCAGGCCGGGGTGTTGGAGAACCCGAGGTAACGAATCTTGCCTGCGCGCACCAGATCATCGAGGGTGCTCATGGTTTCCTCGATCGGCGTCTGGCGATCCCAGTTGTGTAGCCAGTACAGATCCAGGTAGTCGGTCTGCATCCGGCGCAGCGTTTCGTGGATCTGCGCGATGATCGACGAGCGTCCGGCGCCCCCGCCGTTCGGGTCGCCGGGGAACAGGTTCGTGAAGAACTTGGACGCCAGCACGACGTGCTCGCGCCTGCCCGGTCGCTTGGCGAAGTAGTCGCCGAGGATTCGCTCCGAGTGGCCGTTGGTGTAGAAGTTGGCGGTGTCGATGAAGTTTCCGCCTCGCTCCAGGTAGTGGCCGAGGATCGCCTCCGATTCCTCCACACTGGTGCCGGCCCCACCGGGATCTTGTCCAAAAGTCATCGCCCCGAGGGCAAATGGGCTAACCCGCAGACCGGACCTTCCCAGCGTTACGTAGTGGTCGAGCGACATGAACTCCTCCTTGTGACAATTCATTTGGACGAGTTCATCGTTTCGCACGCGGCGCTGCAGCGGTAGCTCGATCGCCGCATACCATTGCACGATCCGCTCACAGTCGATCTGATCGTGGTGTGCACGCGCGATCGACGTGCTTGGCTCAACCGATGCAATCCCGAAGTGAACTCCTCACCGAGCTCCGCGCCGTGGTGACCGCGCGGGCGCGCCCGGACATGAGCACGTCGCTTCCCGGAGTACTGCTGTCGAAGGTCAGCGGCCGTCAGACCACGCCCGACTACTCACTGACAGAGCCGCTGCTGGTGGTGATGGTCCAAGGCGGCAAGCGGCTGCTCCTCGGCGACCGCGTGTACGAGTACCGGGCGGGAGACTGCCTCGTCGTGGCTGCCAACGTGCCCGTCACCGGCCATTACATCGACGTCAGCGACTCCTCACCTGCGCTGGGCGTCGGCCTGGTGTTGCGCCCGGAAGCCATCGCCCGCGTGCTTCTGCAGGCCCCAGCCGAACGGCGGACGCGCGGTGCCGGCGATCCGTCGGCGCTCGCCACGGGTGAGGCCGGTCCCGAATTGCTCGACGCGGTGGCGCGGATGGTGCGGCTACTGGAGCACCCGGCCGACGCCGCGGTACTCGCGCCCCTCGTCGAACACGAGCTCCTGTGGCGCCTGTTGACCAGCCCGCAGGGGAGTGCGGTACGTCAAATCGGCGTCGCCGACAGCGATCTCACTCATGTCAGCCGCGCGATCGGCTGGATTCGCGACAACTATGCCGAGGCGATGCGAATCGAGGCGCTCGCGCAGTTGTCCGGCATGAGCAGCTCGGCGTTCCATCGGCACTTCCGGTCGGTGACGAAGATGAGCCCGCTGCAGTTTCAGAAGCTGATCAGACTGCAGCAGGCCCGCTCGCTTCTTGCCGCCCGGCCAGGAGACATCGCAGGCGTCGGCCACCGGGTCGGCTACGACAGCCCATCGCAGTTCAATCGCGAGTACCGAAGGCTCTTCGGAGCCCCGCCCGGCCAAGACGCCGCCCGACTGCGCATCGCGGTTCGACCGGAGGCCACCGGACGCTTCCCGTAGCGCTAAGCAGTCCTCGTCAACATCGGCAACAGCATCCGACGCCGCGCGAAGATGCTCATGGCGAAGCGGTGCAGGGCTTCTGGCACCGACGCGGCGAACGGGTAGCGGCCGTCGTAGCAGCCCAGCCGGTCGCTCACCGCATTGCTGGCGACCAGGGCCCACTCGATGCCTGCGGCGCGGCAGGCTTCGTCGACCCGGCTCAGCAGTCCGACACCCTCGGCGGCGAACGACGTCACGCCACTCAGGTCAAGTACGAACGCGGTGTCCGAGAGCACGAAGCACCCGCCGCGCTGATACAGCGCGTCGACGTTGTGGGCATCGATGGCGCCGCTGATGGTCAGCAGGGTGGCCAAGTGGCGGCTCTGTGTGCTGATTTCCGCACCATCGCAATCCTCCGACGGATTGCCGTAACACGGAATTCCGCCGATTAGCGCTTCGTGAATGGCGAGCGTCATCAACCGACTCACTTTCCGACGACGGTGTTGCTGAACGACCGACGCATCGCTGACGTCAATTCGCCCAGCTGCCTTTCACTAAACTCACGCCGACGGCCTGGGGCAACTAATTCTTTGCTAAGAAACAGCGACCTGCCATTGCTACCGCGGCGTCGGACCCAATTTGTCGGCATTGCCCAGCAACTGCACAGCATTCCCAGCGCGGCCGCGAGCTGATGGCGCTGTTAGTCTGCGAAGGCCGTCGGCGGGGCAAGTCTGAGGGACGCAGCCGTCCGAATTGCAGCGGCGCGAACGAAACCAGTACTGATCGCGGAAAGAGTGTTGTGCGCAGCGGAGAGATCAGGGCCCTAACCGGTCTTCGCATCTTTGCCGCCGTCTGGGTGGTGGTCTTTCACTACCGGATCATGCTGGCCGCCGTCGCCCCCGACCTGACTTCGGCGCTGTGGCCCATCCTCTACAACGGCGCACAGGGCGTCGACCTGTTCTTCATTCTCAGCGGCTTCGTGCTGACCTGGAACTACATCGAGAAGATGGGCCCGGCGTGGTCGACGCGCTCCACGCTGCGCTTCCTGTGGCTGAGGCTCGCCCGGGTATGGCCGGTCTACCTGGTCACCATGCATCTGGCCGCCCTATGGATCATCTTCACGCTCAACGTCGGACACGTGCCCGCCGACAACGTCAACCAGCTGACCGCGGCCAACTACATTCGCCAGCTGTTCTTGGTGCAGTTGTGGGTGCAGCCGTTCTTCGACGGCACCAGCTGGGACGGGCCCGCGTGGTCGATCAGCGCGGAGTGGCTGGCGTATCTGATGTTCGGCGTGCTGATCCTGGTCATCTTCCGTGTTGCGCACGCCACCCGGGCTCGCGGGCTGATGTTGATGGCAGTCGCGGTCACGCTGCCACCGGTGATGCTCATGCTGGGCACCGGGTTCTTCTACACGCCGTGGAGCTGGCTGCCGCGCATCATTCTGCAATTCACGGCGGGCGCGCTGGCGTGTGTCGCCGTGCGCAAGCTCGATCCGAGCGAGCGCACCCGCAAGGCGGCAGGGGTGCTGTCGCTCGTGTTGGTCGGCGTCATCGTCGGCCTGCTCTATTGGTTCGACGCACATCCGCTGCCCGACGTCATCGGTAGCGCCGGAGTCGTCGACCTGCTGTTCGCGCCGTTCGTGATCGTGCTCGCCATCGGCGCGGGCAGCTTGCCTGCGCTGCTGTCGACGCGGCTGGTGGTGTACCTGGGCCAAGTCTCGTTCAGCCTGTACATGGTGCACGAGATGGTCCACCTCTGCTGGGACTGGGCGTACGCGCAGTTCGGGCTGACCTTGACGACGGGCTTCACCGGGAAGCTGATCGTGCTTGGGCTGTTCGCGGCGGCGTTGGGTCTGGCCATGCTGCTGTACCACGTAGTCGAGGAACCGGCCCGACATTGGATGCGGCGGATGGTCGACGTCCCGGAAAAGCCCGTGACCGAGCACGTCGCACCACCTGCCGACCCCCTTGCCGAGGAGCCGGAGGACAACCTCCAGCACATCGACGGCCCCAGGGTGGCAAAGACAAGGACTGCGCGCGCCGGGTAACGGTTTCTCGACCGACCAATTATGCTGTCCGCTAACAACAATCGTCGCGTCGCGGGGCTCGCATTCCTTGGAGGTTGCAGTGAATCGGGTGGCCGCGTTCATCATCGCGCTTGTCCTCATGCCCGCGGTGGCCTGGCCAACGCCTGCAGCCGACTACGTACTCGCGAGCAGAGACACCCCGCTCACCCGCGTTGCGGTCATCGGCGACTCGTACACCACGGGCACCGATGAGGGCGGCCAAGGCTCCAAGACATGGACCTCACGCGCATGGCAGCAGCTCGCGCGCCAGGGCGTCCAGATCGCGCCGGACGTCGCCGCCGAGGGGGGCGCAGGCTATGGCATGCCCGGAGACCACGGCAACATCTTCGCCGGACTCGCCACCCGCGTCATCCGCCCCGATGACGCATTGGTGGTGTTCTACGGATCGCGCAACGATCAGCCCGTGGACCCTGCCGTGATGTTCGGCGTCATCCATGATGCGCTGGAGGTGGCGCGGCGCGTGGCACCGAAAGCGCAATTACTGGTCATCGGGCCACCGTGGCCGACCGCCGACGTGCCGCCGGTCGTCACCACCATTCGCGACGTGCTCGCCACCGTGGCGCGGGCCGAGGGCGCTACCTTCGTCGATCCCATTGCCGAGCGTTGGTTCGTCGGCAGCCCCGAACTGATCGGTCCGGACGGCGTACACCCCACCGACGCCGGGCACGCGTACATGGCGAACAAGATCGCGCCGCTCATCAACGCCCAATTGCCGAAGCGGGTTTGAGCTCCGCCCGACCAGACGGTCACCCCCGTCCCACGTGCTCGGGCCGACGTTGGCAGACTGTCCGCATGGCACAGATAACGATGCGCGGAAATCCGATCAACACCAGCGGCGAACTACCCGCCGTCGGCACCCCGGCACCCAACTTCACACTGACCGGCACCGACCTCGGCGCGGTGAGCAGCGAGCAGTTCAAGGGCAAGCCCGTGCTGCTGAACGTCTTTCCCTCGGTGGATACCCCGGTGTGCGCCACCAGCGTCCGGACCTTCAACGAGCGCGCGGCGGGCACCGGGGTGTCCGTGCTGTGCGTGTCCAACGATCTACCCTTCGCGCAGAAGCGCTTCTGTGGTGCCGAGGACATCGAGAACGTCGCGACCGCATCGGGGTTCCGCGACAGCTTCGGCAAGGACTACGGCCTCACCATCGCCGACGGACCGTTCGCGGGACTGCTGGCCCGGGCCGTCGTCGTGATCGGGGCCGACGGAAACGTCGCGTACTCCGAACTGGTGCCCGAGATCGCCACCGAGCCGAATTACGACGCCGCACTGGCCGCGCTGACGGCGTAGCGACCCGCGTCACATCGAGCGACGGACGAGCCTCGAACTCACTCCAGCGGTCACCGTTCGGCCACGGTACGGCAACTCATTGGCCTTGCACCAAGCAGCAATTGGGCGATCTACCGCTAACGATGTCAAAGTGTTTCTGGTGACTGACGCCGACAGGAGCGTCAGCCAAAACCGCGGCCTTCGGACCGCGGTCGGAGAGAAGTTGACATCAGATGAAACGCATTTACGCCCTCGTACTCGGACTTGCCCTTGTGGCGGCGACCCCCGGGGTCGCGACCGCTGACCCGTCGACACGGCCGGCAGGTCATCAACAGGCCGTCGACTCGGTGATCGCGCGCGCCCTCGCGCAGCGCGGGGTGCCGTACACCTACGGCGGCGGCAACGCGTCGGGGCCATCGCAGCGGCCGGCCTCCGTGCCGTTGCCGAGTGCCGTTGTTCCGGACGCCGTGGTGCCGGGAGCCGTCGTTCCCGACGCGGCGACGGGCCTCAGCCTCGCGCCCACGCTCACCCCTCAGGCACTCTCCACGCCGGGGTTCGCCACTCCGGGGTTGCAGTCCGCACCTGATCCCAGCGCCAACGTCGTTGGTTTCGATGCGTCCGGGCTGATCGTGTACGCCTACGCGGGCGTCGGGCTCAAGCTGCCGCGTTCGTCTGGCGAGCAATACAAGGTCGGCTGGAAGGTCACACCCGATCAAGCGCTACCCGGAGACTTGATCTTCTACGGTCCCGACGGCACCAAGAGCGTGGCGATGTTCCTCGGAAACGGACAGATGTTGGAAGCCACCGACCCGGTAGTCAAGGTTTCACCGGTCCGCACCAACGGCATGGCTCCGTACCTGGCTCGCATCATCTCCTGACGGGCCGGCGCGAACACCGAACCGTCGGGTGACGGCGTCCAGTCGGCGTCGGATAGCTTTTGAGTCAAATGAGGACCCTGATCGATTTCGACAGCGCACTGGCCTTCGCGATACCGACCGTGAACCGGTCCGGTGACACCAGCATTCGCGAAGGCATGCTGCTCGAAGGGCCGCAGGGGTGGGGCGAGTTCAGTCCATTACCCGACGAGGACGTCGCAGCGTGGCTGACGGCCGCGACCGAGCCGGGCACGGTCGGGTGGCCCGACACCACGCGTGGTCGCATACCCATCAGCGTGACCGTGCCCGCAGTCGACCCCGGGGCGGCGCACGAACTGGTGACACGGTCCGGCTGCGGTACGGCGGACGTCGTCGTCGCCGACCGGCCGGATTCGCTCGCCGACGACATCGCGCGGTTGGAGGCGGTGCGCGACGCACTTGGCGCCCAGGCTGCAATCAGGTGTATTGCCAACGGCGCGTGGGATGTTGACACCGGCGTGGACGCGATCGGCGCCATGGTGCGCGCGGTCGGCGAGCTCGAGTACGTACAGGATCCGTGCCGCACGTTGGCGGACTCGGCGGCGCTGCGCCGCAGGCTCGACGTACGGATCGCCGCGGACGTGGCGAGCCACCTCGCCGACGAGGCGACGGATCGGTTAACGGATGCCGCGGACGTGGCGGTGCTCAGGAGCGGACCGTTGGGTGGCGTTCGCCGCGCGCTGAGGGTGGGCGAGCGAATCGGGCTGCCGTGTGTGGTGTCGTCGACGCACGAGACGAGCATCGGGCTGGCCGCCGGACTGGCCGTGGCAGGCGCGCTGCCGGAGTTGCCCTTCGCGTGCGCGCTGGGCACCAGACTGCTGATGTCGGGTGACGTCGTCAACGCGGCGCGTTCGCTCTTGCCCGCCGATGGATGTCTTCCGGTGGCACCCATGCCTCCCGCGCCGGATGACGAGCTCGTCGCGCGGTATGCGCTCACCGACCCCGAACGGCTGGCCTGGTGGCGAAAGCTGTTGCGCGCCAACCTAGTCGCAGGGGAGTAGCCCGACCTCAGGTGCATCGGCCGGACCGACGTCAGTCACCGATCACGTCGCTGACGAGCCGTGCGACGAATTGCTCGTCGATCGGCTCGCGGCTGAACCATCGGCGGTAGTACAGCGGACCGATCAGCGCTGAGATCACGTGTGCGGGGTCGGTGGTCGCAGGCAACTCGCCTCGATCTGCCGCACGCATGAGCACTTCCCGCAACGGGGAGGCATGCCCGCGCTGGATCCTGCCGTGCACGGCGGCGAACTCGGGGTCGCGTTCGGCGACGTCGACGATCGACGGCACCACCGAAGACCACCGGGCCGTGCCGAGCAGGCCGCCGAGATTGTTGAGGATTACCCTCACGTCACCCTGCACGGAGCCGGTGTCTGGAACGTCGACCGCGGCGCTGATCCGGGAAGCGGCCTCGACCACCAAGACCTCTCGAGAGGGCCAGTGACGGTAGATCGTGGTCTTCGCGACACCCGAGCGACGCGCCACTTCGTCGATGGTGAAACCGCTCACGCCACTCTCGCCGAGTAGCTCGAAGGCGGACGTGAGCACCCGCTCTCGCGAGCGTTGCACCCGTCCGTCCAGCCCGCCTTCGCCCGGTTGAGTCGGCATAGACGGATTCTGTCATACCGCTACGCTACTGTTTCGTAGCGTTACTACTCCAGTCCAATCACACCACGAAGGGAAGCCACCTATGGAGCTCGTGTCCATTCGCATGATCACTGATGACCTCGAGCGCGTCGTGCAGTTCTACGAGCAGGTCACCGGTGTGGCAGCGGTGCGCTATCCGCCCGTCTTCGCCGAGCTGGCACTGCCGTCATTCATCCTCGCGATAGGCCACACCCAGACGACCCAGCTGTTCGGCGAGGACTCCGCGCGCCCCGCCGACAACCACAGCGTCATCATCGAATTCAAGGTCGACGACGTCGACGGTGAATACGAACGGCTCAAGCCGATCGTGAGCGAGTGGGTTCAGCCACCGACGACGATGCCGTGGGGCAACCGCTCGATTCTGTTCCGCGACCCGGACGGAAACTTGGTCAACTTCTTCACTCCGGTCACGGAGGAAGCGCGCGCAAAGTTCGATACCTAAACCGAATGATCCTGAGCCGCAAGCACATCGGCCCGCGCTAAGCGCGCCGATGGAGGACCGAGGTTAACCTCCGCCGTTTTGGATCATTCCGTAGCAAGTGCCGTAGTGCTCGGGGGTGCACGGAATGCCGTTCACCGACCCGATCCCTCCCGGACTCGGGCTAATCGAGGGCCCCACCGGCCCTGCCTGCGGTGGAATGACCGGGCCTGGCGCACCGAAGCCACCCGCCTGGCCTTGGACGCACACCCCGTCGAACTTGGTGGGCACGGTGCCCCATGGGCAGTCCTTGGCTGCGGCCGGTGAAGCCATGACCACAGGCGACGCAGCGAATGCCGCCGCACATGCGAAGACAAGCATTCCGCGCTTCACGCTAACCATTGACTCTCCAAACGATTCGTCCGACCGCGGCTAGCCTAACCCGTCAGCGCCGTTCGGCGTCGACGAGCACGCTTTCGACGGTTCGCGCAGTTGACGTCAGCCGATGCGCAACAGCTTCAGCTCGGCCAGGCGTTGCGGCGTTGCGTCGACGTACTGAGTTACGGCGGCGCGCAATTCGTCATCCCCCAGCACCTGGTCATCGTCGTCGTCGACTTGGGCTGGGTCCGCCCGCACGCTCGTCAGCAGCGCCTCCACCAGCGCATCGCGGTCACGCGTTCCGTCCAGAAGTGGCAACAGGTGGGTATCGAGTGGGGTCAGCGGAACCGTCTCGTGCCAGAGGTTGAAGGTCGACGGTTCGCTTTGTCGACGCGTCAGTTCGACCATCCGCCTGGCCGGCTCGTCCAGGCTCAGCCGCGCCGGCGAGCATTCCGGCAGCACCGGGTCCAAGCGGAACCGTGCCACGCCCTGCACGATCAGTACGCCCATCAAGTCGTCGACGTGGTCGGCGACGTCGGCACTGGGCTCGAACCCCGCGGATTCGAGCCGCGCGTGCACGGCATCGACCAGCTCTTGCCTCGACAGCGTCCACGGCCAGCGCGCACTCAGTGCATCCATGGCGGCCTTGACCCCGGGGTCGTTGGTGAACAAGGTCGCGTCGGAAACCACGTACTCCTGGCGCGAGTGATCGAGCCGAGTCGGTTCGTTGACGGGCGGCACCCAGGCCGCGACGTGCAAGG
Source organism: Mycobacterium sp. RTGN4 (assembly GCF_033804635.1). NCBI lineage: Bacteria > Bacillati > Actinomycetota > Actinomycetes > Mycobacteriales > Mycobacteriaceae > Mycobacterium > Mycobacterium sp. RTGN4. The sequence goes on from NZ_JAPZLB010000017.1 coordinate 122,211, forward strand.
CGCGGTAACGGCTTCGGTCCGGGCCGTGGCGGAGTTGCGGTGCACGTTCGGCGTGGACCAGCAGGGTTTCCCGGAACATGCGGTTGAGTACGAAATCCAGGTACTGCTCGACCAGAACTTGGACGCCGCCACACTTGGCGTTCAGATATTCGGCCACCTTGGGTCCGAAGTTGCCGGGGAACATCGTCTCGGGGTGCGCCTCCGCCAGATAGGTGAGGCCGTGCCCGCCGGCGCGTCCCAGCATCTCGTAGAAATAGCACGGGGCGTTGAACGTTGCGAGTTCGTCGTGCAGCAGGAAGGAATCCCCGAAACCTAGCGCGTGCTCTCTGGATACAGCGAGCACGCTCGCCAGCACGCTGTCGGCAGGGGCGACCTCGTCGAGAAAGTCGGCCATGCGGCGCGCCTCGCGCACCTTCTCGTCCGGGCTCGTGCTGGTCCCGCTGGCGAGCAACATGGCATCGCGCACCACCTCTTTGGACTTCCATCCCGGATAGACGTTGTAGCTCACGTAGGCCACGCCCTCGGGGGCCAGCAGCGCGCGGAAGGACGCCAGCAGGACGTCCTGCACCTCGGGCGGCACCCAGCTGTACACGCCATGCGCCACGATGAAGTCGAACTGACCCAATGCGGCCAGCTCCATCCGCGCGATGTCGCCTGTGACCAGGTCCAGGTTGTCCAACCCCAAGGCCGCGACTCGGGCGCGGCCCTGATCGATCTGCACCTGCGACAGGTCTATGCCGACGGCGCGCGCCCGCGGGTTGGCTGCGGCAAAGGGAATCAGGTTGCCCCCTGCAGCACAGCCGATTTCGAGTACCCGTGCGGTGGACACGTTCGGGGATTCCAAGCCGAACAGGTGCGCAAGCGCGGCGAGCTGTCCCGGTGCAGACTGTGGGAAGGAATTCGAGGTGTACGGCGTGGCGTCGTAGTCCGCACGCAGCCCCTCGACTGCGTCGGTACTGCCACGGACGTGGTCAGTCGGTCGCGTCAATGCCCATTCCCCTGATCGAACCGCCGTCGCTGGTCGTCGTCATTCGATCACAGGCTCTGCGTCGACTCGGGACGGGGCAGGCTGGCTACTCGCTCCGTTCGGTAAGCCCAGCCGGCTAGGCCTGCGGGGGCACCGGTGCATCTTCGGCAGGCAGCAGAGCGGGCGGTGCAACTTCGGCAGGCAGGGGAGCAGGCGGCGCTTCTTCAACAGGCGGTGCATCCAGCAGGGGAGCGGGCGGTGCGTCACACGCCGAGGGTTGGTGCGGCGTCATCGATCGAGCCATCGGGTCGCACCCGCCGGGCTCCGCTTGCGACTGGCCCGCCAGGCCCACCGCGCACGCGCCAATGATGGTGCTGGCGAAGAAGATCCGTGCTGCGCGTTGCGATCCGGTCATGAAGTGCGCTGCTCTTTCCCGTAGCGGCCGCAATAAGCGACGAGGTGTTCGATCGGCCAACCCGGCCTCCGAGAGCGTAGTGCCTCCTCGTGGCAGTGACCATTCGCAGTTCTAACTCGCCCACGACACGGTGCGAAGCTGCCTACGCGAGGTGATGTCGAGTTTGACGAAGACCTTCCTGAGGTGCCATTCGACCGTGTGTGCGCTGATGAACAACTGCGCGCCAATCTCTGGATTCGTCAGTCCATCTGCAGCCATCCGGGCGATCTGCGACTCCTGCGGCGTGAGCTGATCACCGGATCTGACCGGCTGCTTGCGCACCTTCTCGCCGGTTGCGAGCACTTCGCGCCTGGCCCGCTCGGCGAAGCCCTGGGCGCCCATCTTGGTGAACATCTCGTAAGCGACATTGAGCTGCTGGCGAGCATCCAGTCGGCGATTCACCCGCCGCAGCCACTCCCCGTAGGACAAGCGGGTGCGCGCCAGGTGCAACACGATGTTCGCGCGCTCGAGCCGCTCGATGGCTTCCGCGAACAAGCCTTCGGCATCTTCGTTGGAGGCCAGCAATGCGCGCGCACTCGCCACCGCGCCCAACCCCCAATCGGTTCCGCCCGCGCTCGCTCGCTCCTCGAACCGCGGCAGGGCTGAGCTGGCGGACTCCCGATCGCCCAAGTGGGCAGCGGATTCGATGAGTTCGTAGAGGCACCAACTGTGGAAGCCAAGGTCCTCGTACTCGCAGCACTCACGGGCAGCCGCGAACGCCTCCTCGTACCGACCGAGGCCGTTGAACAAGACGGCGGCGGTGAATTTGCTCACCCCGACCAATCGTCCTTCGCCCCTTGCGATTCCGTCCGTGGCGGCCGCCCCGATCAGGAGGACCGCATCTGCGGAGCTGCCCCGCCACGCCGCGAGGTTCAACGAGTGATATTTCACCGGGGTAGACCCCGTCGATGCGGATATCGTGGTCGCCTCGTCGATAAGCCCAGCCGCCGTTGGCAACTCGCCTCTATAGATGTGTACGCCGGCCCGATAGGTGAGTGCTGGGGGAATCACCGCCAGCGCGCCGGTGTCACGTGCACGCTGCAGGGTGTCGGTGGCGATCTGCTGCAGCACCGCGTCGTCCCACAGCTCATGCGCGGCGGATTCCTGCGCTATCGGGAACGGCCACACCGGTTCGCCATCGTCGTTTCGCGCGTAGTCGGTCCATCGCGCCAGAGCGGAGCGCAGGTGGCTTGACCCTGCGCCGGGGCCATCGAGGATCCGACTTGCCATGCCGCTCAACAGAAAATCGATGGGCCGTTGCAATTCCGCCACCTGATCGACCGCCCGGCGCGCGGCAGTGGCGATCTCTGCGAGGCTGCCTGGTTCGCCGAGCCGGCCCGCGTACATGGCCGCGGTCAGCGCCTCGAGGTAGGTCTCCCGCGCCAGCTCGTCATCGAGGCCTTCGAGCCCCTTTGCCGCGCTGAGTAGTTGAGCCGCGGCTTCAGTTGTCTTCGGGGCACCCGCCTCGCCCGCACGACTTCTGACGAACTCCATTTGGGCGCGCATCCGGACCACCTGGGCCCGCTGGAGGTCGGACAGCGAGCCCAGTTCGGCGATCGCGAGAAGCTCGTATGCCGCTTCCGGAGCCGCGGCGTCACGTTTGGCCTGCGCCGCGGCGATCGCCCTTGCGCCGCGCAGCGCCGGGTTCGCCGTGAGCACCGTCGCCCGCTCCAGAAAGGTGGCTGCCGCGGCCACCCCGCCTCTGCTTTGAGCACGGCCTGCCGAAGTCTCCAACTCGGCGGCCACCACGTCGTCGGGGCTGGCCATGGAATTGGCTGCGTGCCATGCCCTTCGGTCCGGATCGGACTGCGGATCCGTCACCTCGGCCAACGCGCGATGCGCCACGCGGCGTTCGTTCAAGTCGGCCGCGCGGTACGCGGCCGACCGCATCAACGGGTGGTGGAAGCGCATGCGCGGACCGAACTCGATGACGCCCGCAGCCTCGGCAGGTGCCAGCGCGTCGACGGGAATGCCGAGATGTTCCGCCGCGCGGACAAACAATGCCGCGTCGCCCACCGGTTCGGCCGCCGCGATGAGTAGCAACCGTCGGGTCGGCTCCGGCAGGTCCTCGATGCGCCGCACGAAGCCGTCCTCGATCCGTCCCGCCGAGGGACGCCCACTCGCGTTCCAGAATCCGCCGGCAAGTTCGGCAGCTGACACGTTTCTCGGGACTTCGAGCAGCGCAAGCGGGATGCCACGCGTCTCCGCGACGACGCGATCACGCACGTGGGGATCGATGCCCGCCAACATCACTGAGTCGAGTAGCTCGCGAGCGTCGGTGTCGGACAGCCCAGTGAGCCGAAGTTCCGGCAGACCTGCCAAGACTTCCTTGCCGCCGTCGCGTACCGAGCAGACCACGGCGACAGGTTCGGCGACCAGGCGGCGCGCGACGAAGCCGATTGTCTGTACCGACACCTGGTCGAGCCACTGCGCGTCGTCGACCACGCAAAGTAGAGGCTGTCGCGTGGCAACGGCCGCGAACAGGCTGAGCACGGCCAACCCGACCAGGAACCGGTCGGGAGTGGGTCCGACACCGCGACCGAAGGCCACCGACAACGCCTCGCGCTGGGGTTCCGGCAGCTCGTCGAGGTGATCCAGCAGCGGGGCACACAGCTGCTGCAGTCCGGCGAATGCGAGTTCCATGTCGGATTCCACGCCCGCCACGTGCGCCACCCGGAATCCGTTCGACTCCTCCAACACGTAGTCGAGCAACGTGGTCTTGCCGACGCCCGCTTCACCACGCAGCACGATCGCCTGACTCTGCGACGATCGGGCCGTCGCCAACAGGCTCCGCAGCGCTTCGCATTCCGCGGCCCGACCGAGCAGCACGGGACCGCGACCTCTGCTCGGCATCAGCTACTCCCGCGTCCCATTTCAGAGAGCAACTTACCGTCCAGGTCCTTGCGATGAGAACGAGGCGCTAGGCCTGCCCGCGGGTTCGCAGCGACGCCAGGAGTGCGTCCAGCCCGTACTCGAACACCGCGTCGTAGTCGGTCGGGGATCGGAGTGCGTCGACGAGTGCCCGGTCGGGCCAGTCGTCGGACCATAGCGAGGGATCCTCCTCGTCGTGCTTGTCGCCGCGGACAGCCGAGAACTGCATGACCGCCGACGAAATGACGTGAACCTGAATCGCGCGAAGGACGAGCGCGGCATCGGATCCCGTCACGTCGAGTTCGGCCAGCTGCACTGCCAACGTCTGCTGGATCGGCAGGAACAGCTGCGGGGTTCGGTCGCGATCGTGCGCGAGGCCAAGGAGGTGCTGCCGTTCGATCAGCGTCCTTCGTTGGGAACGGGCAAGTGAGGCAATGCGAGCGACGGGAGTGTCCCCGTCGACCGGAAGGTGCGCCATGTGGCTCAGCAGACGGTCGACAAGGCTGTCGAAGAGTTTGTCTCGCCCTCCGACGTGCCAGTAGATCGACGTGACGGCAACCCCGAGTTGCTCGGCGAGCGCTCGCATCGTGAAGGCATCGACACCGTCGCGCTCGATGAGCCGAGCCGCCGTGTCGAGGACCGACTCGGCGTCGACCGGCTCCTGATTGCGGCTCACACGGCGGCCGATGAATCGGAGGGCTGACCTCCGGTGAGGCAATCCGACTCTGGCAGTTGCAGATAGCGCTCCAGGTTGCGATGCATGTTGATGACTCGACGTTCCTCGTTGGACAGCACCAGGTGGGTGAGTCCCGGTTGGTGCAGACCGCGCTGAAGTCCGGGCAGCACCGTGATGTCCTGAGTCAACACCAGACCTGGATGCGCCTCGTCGGCCTTCATCCTCACGTCGGCAGGCTTGCCACGCGGCGCACCGGGAGGCATCCGCATCCACAAGATCATCACCAGTTCGCCGCGGTCGGGGTCGGGCCCAGGGTGTGCCGTCATGACGGTCAGGTGATCGGCATTGGTCAGCAGCGTCATGTTGGGAAACACGTTGTACTGGTGCAATCGCATCATCTGATCAGTGCTGGCCCAGCTCAGGTCGACACCGCGTTCGGCGGCGAAAGCCCTTGTCCGCTGAGCGATCACCTCGTCGACGGACTGATCGGGGCCACCCTGATCGAGCGGGAACGGAGTGCCATCGACCACCCCCATCAGCGCACCCTGGGTGCATACGTAGGCGTCCCACACCTCAGCGTCGGTGAGCGTCTCCTTGATGTGAGGGCTGGGCATCCCGTACCGCTGTTCGGACTTGCCCGTATGCCCCCAGATCGTCTGCGGTGCGTACACGTCGTCCATGCACCGGTGTAGCTCCGGATGCAGCGTCTGGATGTGGTAAGTCTCGCTGAATCCGTCGGCGATCGTCTTCCAGTTCGCGTCGACCTCGATGGTCATCGTTGCGTAGCAACGGAAGTCGCCCAGTCCACACCAATCGATGTCCTGTGGCATGGCCTCCAGGTAGTCGGCCAGTGGCATCGCGTTCACGTCGAGATTGACGAAGACGAGTCGCTCCCAGACGTCGACGTTCACCGCGAGCAGCGGAAGGTCGGACATCGGCAGCGCCCCGAAACCCTTGCGGTTGGGCACCCGCTTGAGCTCCCCGGACAACTCCCACGTCCAACCGTGGTAGCCACACTTCAATTCGTGCAATCCCGAAGCCGCGCCCGAACACAGCGTGTTGCCCCGGTGCCTGCAGACGTTCTGGAACGCGCGAAGCTCGCCGTCGTCGCCTCGCACGACGAGCACTGAGTATGGGCCGCAACGATATTCGAAGCAATCACCTGGGTCGGCAACATGGTCGACCGTGCACGCGACTTGCCACACCTTGGGCCACAAGCGCTCGACCTCGAGGCGCGCGAACGCCGGCGAGTAGTACCGCTCCGTCGGCACCATGGTGGGGCGTTGCGGCGGTGTCCCGATCGCATCCTCGCGGTGGGTGCGAGCCGGGTTGCCGGCCTGCGCTGTATGCGTCACGATTCGCCTTCCCAAGTCGGCGCCACCGGTCTGTAACGGTGTTACATTGGCCACAGTAGCGGCTGGCTCGGCATCCGAGGGAGTAATCGTGTTCGACCTCAAGATCACTGGCGGAACCGTCGTAGACGGAACGGGAGCAGACCGTTTCGCAGCGGACATCGGCGTGAAGGACGGCAGGATCGTCGAGGTACGTCGCCGCGGGCCAGGCGATGCGCCACTCGAAGGGGAGGCCACCGAGACCGTCGACGCGACGGGCAAGATCGTCGCTCCCGGCTTCGTCGACATCCATACGCATTACGACGGTCAGGTCAGCTGGGACAGCCTGCTCGAGCCATCGAGCAATCACGGCGTCACCACCGTCGTCGCTGGCAACTGCGGTGTCGGCTTCGCGCCGGTTCGGCCCGGATCCGAGCAGTGGCTGATCCAGATGATGGAGGGCGTGGAGGACATCCCTGGCAGCGCACTCACTGAGGGCATGACCTGGGGCTGGGAGAGCTACCCGGAGTATCTCGATGTCATCGGTAAAGGGCAGTACGCCATCGACGTCGGCAGCCAGGTGGCCCACGGCTCGGTGCGCGCGTACGCGATGGGGGAGCGCGGTGCCCGCAACGAGCCCGCGACACCCGACGACATCGAGGCGATGGGCCGGCTGGTGCGCGAGGCGATCGAAGCCGGTGCGCTCGGCTTTTCGACGTCGCGCACGCTCGGACACCGCGCCATGGATGGCGAACCCGTGCCCGGTACCTTCGCCGCGGAGGACGAACTCTTCGGGCTGGGCAGGGCGATGGCCGCGGGCGGTCAGGCGGTCTTTGAACTGGCTCCGCAGGGCGTGGCCGGTGAGGACATCATCGCGCCGAAGAAGGAACTGGAGTGGATGCAGCGCCTCGGTGCCGAGATCGACCGACCGATCTCCTTCGGGCTAATCCAGGTCGACGCCGCGCCGGAGCTTTGGCGCGAGCAGATGGACATCTCCGCGGCCGCCCACGCCGCGGGCAGTCGGCTATACCCGCAGATCGCGGCGCGTCCTTTCGGGATGCTCTTCGGATTCCCAGGCCACCACGCGTTCACCCATCGCCCGACCTTCCGTCGACTGAAGGCGGAATGCAGCCGCGAAGAACTTGCGCACCGGCTCGCCGAGCCGGCGGTCAAGGCCGCGATCCTCGGGGAAGAGGACCTGCCCGTTAACCCGGACCTGATCTTCGACGCCATGTTCGCACTCGTCCAGTACTCGCTGGGCCGGATCTACCACCTCGGCGATCCACCGGACTACGAGCCCACCGATGACCGTACGGTCGCGAAGATCGCCGCCGACCGCGGCGAAGACCCGCTGCACACGCTGTACGACCTGATGCTTGAGGCCGACGCCACGAACATGCTGATGCTGCCGTTCTTCAACTACTCGTACGGCAACTGCGACGCGATTCACGAGATGCTGACCCATCCGGCCGGTGTGGTCGGGCTGTCCGACGGCGGCGCGCACTGCGGAATGATCTGCGACGCTTCCTATCCCACCTTCCTGCTGACCCACTGGGCCCGCGACCGCCACCGCGGCCCCAAGCTCGGGTTGGAGCATCTGATCCGTAAGCAGACGCACGACACCGCGCAGTTGTTCGGGCTCGGCGACCGTGGTGTCGTCGAGGTGGGCAAGAGGGCCGACGTCAACGTCATCGACATGGACGCGCTACGTCTGCACACGCCGAAGATGGCCTACGACCTTCCCGCCGGTGGAAACCGGCTCGTTCAGGGCGCATCCGGCTACCGCGCCACGATCGTCAACGGCGTGGTGACCCGTCGCGACGGCGTCGATACCGGGGCGCGCCCCGGTCGCTTGGTACGCGGGGCGCGCTAGGGTCAGCAGCCTGCTCCATCGTCCGTCACCGGAGTTCGCCGGTCGAAGCCACTTGGCGGTCAACCAGGCCCGGGTACGGTGCGCATATGCCTGATCGGAATCGCCGTTTCCTGCTCCGCGAGCGCCCCACCGGCCGCATCGGCCCCGACACGTTCGAGCTCAGCGAAGCACCCGTACCCGAGCTTGGAGACGGCGAGGCACTCGTGCGCGTCGAGTGGATCTCGCTCGACCCGACCAACCGCGCGTGGCTCAACGACACGCCGACCTATCTGCCCCCCGTTGGCATCGGCGAAGTGATGCGCGCGGGCGGGCTCGGTGAGGTCGTGGCGTCCAAGAACCCGAAGCACCCTGTCGGCCAGACTGTTTCGGGTCTGGTCGGCTGGCAGGAATACGTGATCGCGTCGGACACGATGCCGATTCCGCTAGTGCCGGTGAACGTCGCACCCGGCGTTTCACCGAGCGCTTACCTCGGCGTACTTGGCACGACCGGGCTCACCGCGTGGATCGGGATCCGCGACATCGGCAAGCCGAAACCTGGCGAAACGGTCGTCGTTTCGGCCGCGGCGGGCGCCGTCGGCTCGGTCGCGGGACAACTCGCCAAGGCCAGCGGTGCACGCGTGGTCGGGATCGCAGGCGGGCCGGAGAAGTGCGCACTGCTGACCGAGCAGCTGGGCTTCGACGCGGCCGTCGACTATCGCGCCGACGACTGGCGCAAGCAGCTGGCCAAAGCCACCCCCAACGGCATCGACGTCGACTTCGAGAACGTCGGCGGCGACATCATGGACGCGGTGTTCGCGCGCCTCAACATCCGCGCGCGGGTTGCGCTCTGCGGTCTGATCTCGGGTTACAACGACGCCGCTCCGCCACCGGGACCACGCGCGTTCGGGAATCTGCTCGTCCAGCGCGCCACGGTGCAAGGCTTCGTCGTGCTCGACCACTTCGACCAGGCACCGCAAGCGATCCGCGAGCTCGCGGGCCTGATCGCCGACGGCAAACTGACCCCGCTGGAGACCGTCGTCGAGGGCTTCGAACAGCTGCCGACGGCGATCAACATGCTGTTCGACGGGAAGAACGTCGGCAAGCTCGTGGTCAAGACGTCTGGTGCCTGATCGTCCGTACGCATTGGTGGTCTGACTTCCCGCCCCAGCAAGCGCGCTGAGGCACAATCACCCGGGTGACTATCCCGCCGCAGGGTCCGAGGCGACCGGAGGCTCGCGGCGAACCAGTCCGCCCCGAGCCTCCGACCACCCGCCTTCCGCGCCCTGGTCGGCCCGAGCCGCGGACCCAACGATTCCGTCCGCCGCAGCCGCCCAGTGATCCGGCCGCTACGCCCACGACGAGGATCCCGCGGCCCCGACCTCCCGTCGGCCCGCCACCCGCGCCGCCGCTCCCCGTCACTCAGCCCCCCAAGGCACCCGAGCCGCCGCGACGCTCTTGGCTGCGCGACCCCAAGTCCATCGCCCTCATCGCAGTCATCGTGCTGGCGGTGGTGTTCGGTGGGCTGGCAGGTGCCGAGCTCTACGCGCGGCACCGGGCGGACGACGTCCTGGTGGCCGTCACCGAATGCGTCGTCGAGGACGGCGCGACGGCATCATTCGGCGTGAACCCGCCGCTGCTGTGGCAGTACCTCACCGGGCACTACACGAACATCTCGGTGTCGACGGACGGCGACCAAGTGCAAACCGCCAAGGGCATGAAGGCCGACCTGTCCGTCTCGGACGTGCGGCTACAAGACTCGGCTGATTCGAAGGGCACGATCGGCTCGCTGAACGCGACGTTGACGTGGACGTCGGCCGGGCTCAAAGACACCGTGGCAGCCAACCTTCCGGTGGTCGGCGCTCTGGTCACCGGCGTGAGCACCGACCCGACAGCAGGCACCATCAACTTGGAGGCCGGGGCCATCACCGTCACGGCGAAACCCGTCGTCACCGACGGCGACCTCGCGCTGCAGGTCGTCGCGGTCAACGGCCCGCTGGCGAAGGACACCGTGCAAACCGCACTCGACGGGCTCACGAAGAAGCTCAACGACAACTACCCACTCGGCATTCACGCCGACAGCGTCGAGGTGACTGGTACCGGTGTCGTCGGAAAGTTCTCGACCGAAAACGCGTCGATTCCGCGGGAGGACGCCAACGCGTGTTTCGCGCGACTGTGACGGTGGCGCACTAGGACTCTGTCGCCTGGGCAAGCAGCGTTAGACCGCGCTGCATCTCGGTCTCGTCGATGGTGATCGGCGGAAGTACCTTGAGCGCCACGTCATTTCGTCCACACCGCTCGATCACCAAACCGTTGTCGAACGCCCAGCGTGCGGCGTGCTCGGCAGCGCTGGGTCCACCCGCATCGGTGAAGTCGACGGCCCAGATGAACCCGCGCCCGCGCAGCGCCAGCCCCGGTCGATGCGCGACGATCGTGCGCAGCGTCGACTCCAGCCGCGCGGACCGATCCCGCAGCGCCGCCGCGAACGCGTCGTCTCGCCAAAGGTCCAGTGCAGCAGTCGCAGCCACGAAGGCCAACTGGTTGCCGCGAAACGTTCCGGTGTGTTCACCGGGCCGCCAGTCGTCACACGACCGCTTCATCAACACGAGGGCCATCGGTAGCCCGTAGCCGCCGATCGACTTCGACAGACACACGATGTCAGGGACGATGCCGGCCGCTTCGAACGAGAAGAAGTCGCCTGCGCGGCCGCAGCCCGCCTGTACGTCGTCGACGATCAGCAGAATGCCGAGCCGGTCGCAGAGCGCCCGAAGCCCACGGAGCCAATCCGTCGATGCGACGTAGACGCCGCTCTCGGCCTGGATCGTCTCGACGATGATCGCCGCGGGCAGCTCGACTCCCGAGCTGGTGTCCTCGAGGAGATGTGCGATGTAGCCCAACGAATCTCGCAGGCGGTATGGGCCGTCGTCGAAGGGGAGGAAGGTGGCCGGAGGCAGCGGTGATCCCGCGGACGCGCGGTGCACGCGATTGCTAGTGACGCCCAAACATCCGGTGGTCATGCCGTGCCAGCTGCCGCTGAAGGCTGCGATGCCGATGCGACCGGTGGCCCGTCGGGCGAGCGCGATCGCAGCCTCCACGGAACTGGCCCCGCTGGGGCTGCAGAACTGGACCTTGTAGTCGAGGTGCCGCGGTTGCAGCACGACGGTCTCGAACGCATCGAGGAAATCACGTTTGGCGACGGTCGCGAGGTCGAGCCCGTGGACCATCCGATCGGAGCTGAGATACGCGACCAGTCGGTCCTTGATGAAGTCCGGGTTGTGCCCGTAGTTCAGCGCGCCTGCGCCCGAGAAGAAATCGACGTAGACCCTGCCATGCTCGTCATAGAGCAAGGCGCCCTTCGCGCGGTCGAAGACGACGGGGAAGGTGCGACTGTAGGTGCGGACGTTGGATTCCATCCGCTCGAAGACGTCATCGGAAGGCGCGTTCACCGCACGACCCGCACGACCGCGAGACTGGGATCCGTTGCGCTGACGGGGTTCCCGCTTGCACGTAGCGCAATCAACAAGTCGACTACGTCGCGGCTCAGCCGCTCGCCCGGCATCACCAGCGGAATGCCCGGCGGATAGGGCGTGATGACCTCGGCCGCCACGCGGTCGGTCGCACCGGTGAGTGGTACGTCCTCGTCGGCCGCGAAGAACGCGTCCCGTGGCGTCAACACCAGCTCGGGGCGGTGGGTCACCACGTCGTCGATCAGCGTGGCCTGACCGGGCGTACCCGAGCGGCCGACGTGTTCGGCAACCTCGGCAAAGCCGGACACCAAACGGTCCATGTCGGTGTCGGTGTTGCCGATGGTGGTTATGCAGAGCACGTGGCCTTGGCCGCTCAACTCGGGCTGAACTCCGTGGCGCGCATTGAGGCGGGCGACGATGTCACGGGCGTCGCCCGCAAGGCCGCTCGTCCCGATCAGCAGTTTGGTCTCGTCCAACTGATGCAATCCCGTCCCGGCTCCGGTCAGGTGTTCGGCGCGCAACACCTCCAAGCCAGGGATGCCCGCAAGGCGCAGCGCGGTCCGGCGCGCCCGCGCGAGGGCTTGGTCGAGCATTTCCCTTCCCGCAGTGACCATCTGATGTCGAGCCAGGTCAATGGACGCCATGATGGCGAAGTGCGGACTGGTGGTCTGGATCAGTTGTAGCGCGCGGCGTACCGTCGCCGGATCCAACGCAGTGGGGTCGACGTGCAGCACGGCGGCCTGGCTCAAACCCGAGAGCACCTTGTGGATCGATTGCACCGTCGCGGTGGCCCCGGCCCGCTCCGCCGCTACTGGTAGGTCGGGGTGGAAGGTGAAGTGCGGGCCGTGCGCACTGTCGACCAACAGTCTGGCGCTGAACTGTTCACATGTCGCGGCAAGCGCGCGGATGTCCGCGGTAGTTCCGAAGTAGGTGGGGTGCAGGACCCACAGCGCCGTCGCGTGACTCTCGCGAAAGGCACGTTCGACGGCCGCCACGTCCACGCCGTGGGCAACTCCGAATCGGTTGTCCCACAACGGGTCCAGCCAGACTGGGTGCGCGCCGACCTGTATCAGACCGGCGATGACCGATTTGTGAGCGTTTCGCTGGACCAGGACTCGCTCGCCTGGTCGCAGCGCCGACGATGCGACGGCGATGTTCCCTGCGGTGGAACCGCCGACCAGGATGAAGCTTTGACCAACTCCCCACGCGTCGGCGATCAGTTGCTCGGCAGCCAGGATGGGGCCCTCCGGGCAGTGCAAGGTGTCGGTATCGGGAAGGTTGTTCAGGTCGAGTTCGGCGATGTGCTCGCGGAACCACGGATCGAGCGTTCGACCGCCCTTGTGCCCTGGACTGTAAAACGGCGCCTGCTGACGCTCAACGAAGGCACGGAGCGCGTCGTAAAGCGGCACAGTCGCCTGGTTCGTCATTCGTCCACTCCATGTGCGTCAAGCGCTCCGGCTATGACCAACGCCCGCAACTTCTTCCGGTCCAGTTTGCCGCTCGGCAAGGTCGGTATCAGGTCGGACGTCGCGGTCAGCCATCGCGTGGGCACCTTGTAGGCGGACAGCAACTCGCGGGTTCGCGCAGCGAGCGAATCGACGTCGAACCCTACCGCCGCCGGCACGACCACGGCACAGACCTGCTCCCCACGCACGGCGTCGTCGATGCCGACGACCACGCACTGCGAGACACCGTCGAACCCCGCGATGACGGCTTCGACTTCCAGCGGCGACACGTTGGCGCCCGCCGCCTTGATGAGCTCGCTGGTGCGACCGACGTAGAACAGCCGCGGGTCGGGTGGCCGTCGATACACCTGATCGCCCGTGTGGTACCAACCGTCCTCATCGAAGGTCTCCCACCGTTCGCGTTTGTTGTAACCGGCCATGACCCCGATACCCCGAACGAGCAGTTCGCCGGTCACCCCGTCAGAAACCGGTGCGCCGTCGTCGTCCACGACGGCAATGTCCGTGAACGCGAACCCGCCAGCGGTTTCCGACATCGTGCGGTGCACCGGGAATCCGTCGGGCACGTCGGTCATCGCAATGTCCAACGGACCGTCACGCAACATCGGTGCGCTGGACAGGTCACGACTGGCGAAACTCGGATGCTCTCGCAGACGCTGGGTGAAGGCAGGCCATCCGACGATCCCGGTGGCTCGTTCCCGCTCGACCAGGTCGAGTGTCGGCTCGGCCTGGAGCCGTGGCATGACGAGCAGGGTGATCGCCTCGTGCAACGCTCCCATCAGCGCGAGCACCCCGCCGATCCAGAAGAACGGCATTGCGCACAAGATCCGCGCCTGGGCACCCCCACCCGCGATCGCCCGGATCGCGCTAGGCCACGTCGAGGTCTGTCGACAGAGCGTCCCGTGGGTGTGCAGCACACCCTTGGGATCGGCCGTCGAGCCCGACGTGTGCACCATGATCGCCAGGTCGGCGGGGGAGACCTCGTCCTCGACGGCGGCAAGTAGCTCGCGCGGCACGCTCGCTGCGGTCTGATCGTCCCAGCGTGTGGCCCACGGGCGGTTCGGATCGCCCGTGAGCACGATGGACCGCAGATACGGCGCACCGGGAACAGCGAGCCTTCCGGCCTGCTGATCAGACAGCCCGGGCAACGCGGTCTCCAACCGCTCAGCAACGTCGATGTCGATGTCGGGCACACGACTTGGGGCAACGAGCAGCCCAATATCGGCCAGCCGCAACACCTTCGCGAGCTCTGCCGGCGGGTACATCGTGCTCAGCGGGACCGCCAGCGCGCCGATCCGCGACACGGCCAACCACCAGATCACCCACTCCACGCCGTTGGCGAAGAACAGCCCCACCCGGGTGCCCTTGCCGACCCCCGCACCGAGCAACCAGCACGCGACGTGCGCCGAACGCGCTTCGGCTTGTTCATAGGTGAGCCGGTCGGTCGGCGTCACCAAGTAGGTGTCCTGGCCGAACTCGCGTGCCCCACGCGCGAGCAGCGCCGGGATGGTCGGCGTCGTCTCAGTCACGCGTCGATCATCGATGAACGGTCCGCGGCGCTCTCGACCGGGCTAGATGTCGAGCAGTTGCTCGAAGAATCCGCCGAAGCCGCGGTCCCGGTCGACGAGGTGAACCTCGAGGATCCAGTGGCAATCGTGGCCGGTGCCGTCAGCCCGTCGCATCGGCGCATCGCTTCCTGGGGCGATGTAGCTGGCGACCTCATCGCCGTTGATCCTCTCGTGCGGAAACTCTCCGATCAGATGGCCTGAATGGCTGGTGGCATGCCCCCAGCCGGCATCGGCGATCAGCCCGGTCACGTAGTCGAATAGCTGCGCACCGGTGATCGTTGGACTCGCGGCGAAGTGCGCGCGGCCCAACTCCCAGATCCGCGGCAGGTCGGCGTTGAGGCGATGCTTAACCGGATCGTCGCCCAGCACGTAGGTACGTCCGAAATCGGCCTCCCATTCGGCGAACAGCGGGCCGAAGTCGAGAAACACGATGTCGTCGGCATCCAGGCGTCGATCCGGCGGATTGGAACCGTAGGGCTCCATGGTGTTGACGCCCGCCCGCACGATCCGCTTGTGCCAGAACCTACGCACGTCGAACAATTCGTTGGCCAACGCGCGGATCTGATCGCTGAGCTCGCGCTCGCCGACCCCGGGAACGATCAGTCCACGCGTCACCACCTCGCCGAACAGGGCAGCGGCCTTGAGTTCGGCATCGCGTAGCGACTGCACCCGATCGGGCTCGGTCGTAGTCATCGTTCAACGGTACGACTTCGGAGCGGCGCCGCGCATTCGGACGTGTGTAAGCCGGGGCACGGCAACCGATGTCGTCGCGTGTAACTCCCTGTCCTATCTATGCGTGCTATGCGTGAAGGTCAAACCAGTGCCACGCGGACGAAGGATTTCGATGACGAAGAAGCTCAGCATCCGGATCGTCACCGGAGGTTTCCTGGCGGCCGCCATCCTGGCGTGGGCCCCAACGGCTGCCGCAGACCCGGCCGAGTTCAACAACGGCTTCAGCAACGCCCAAGACACGATCAACACGCTAAAAGCGCAGGGCTACAACGTGGTATTGAACGGGGCGCCGGTTTACCCGCTGTCGGGGTGCAAGGTAACCGGTGTCGAGGGGCTGCGGGATTCCAACGCGAAAGCCGGGGGCGACCGCATCGACCCAACTCAGTTCGACACGGTCTACGTCGACATATCGTGCAAGGGCGGATGACTTCGCAAGCATTGGGCCAAGGCGATCAGCTAGGTCTCCGACGACGACACGTGCTGCGTAGCGAATCCTGCTGCCTGCGTGGTCATTCCGTTGACCGCATACACCCCGTGCGCACCCGGATCGCCACCACCACCTGCAGAGCAGACCGGATCGTTGTCTGCACACAGGTCGAGGGCCTTGGCACCGTACGCGTGCCCGATCGTAATCGGCGGCGCGTTGGTATCGAGCATGTTCAGGAAGCCGGTCGACGGCTTGCCGAAGAGCGTCAGCGCGGAGACGTGGCTGGCGACCGATTTGGGCATCGGACCGGTAATGCCCGCTGGCAGTTCGAAGTTCGGCGGCACCTTGTCGGTGGTGAGGTAGGCCATCACCGCGGCGCCTTGGGAGTAGCCGCCAAGCACCATCTTGGTCTTTGGGCACCTGTTCGACACATCCTGGACTTCCCTGCTGGCGTCGGCGACGCCGTCGGCGGCCCTTGCGAAGTCAAGTGACGCCGGGTAGTTCACCGGATAGACGTCCACCGACTTGTCGGGCAACTGCGCGCGCAGCGCATCCACGAACGCTTGTCCGGTGACACCGACGCCGGCTGGTTCGAACGTGCCTCGGGCGAACACCACCTGGACGTCCGGACACGACTCGGCGGCAGCTGTCGGAGCGGCGACGAAGGGATTGACGAGCGCACTGGTGCCGAGTGCCGCGAACAGCAGCCGCAGCATCTGGCGACGCGCACCGATCGAAGACACGTGCTGAGATCCATTGACCATGACCGACTCCTCTTGTCCAGAGGGCGTGGCGTCGGCGGGCACCTGTTCCAGCACCTCATCGTTTGTACTTTGCACGGCTAAGTTCCCCGCGTGTGCACACTGGAAACGTCCAGCTGATCGTGATGTAGCTCACATGCGGTTCGGGTCGCAGAATCGCTGACCTGGATTGCGACAGCAAGAATGGGGGAGCAGCGGAATGCACGTGTCGTTGCCGACGTTCGGGTGACTCGCGGCGCGCCTGGAGCGCGCACGCGGAATCACGAAAGCCAATTCGATGCGAGGGTATGTGACAGCAGCGGGATACGACGACGAATTGCAGGCCGAGCGGGCCTACGTGGAAGGGCTCTACGCGCAGCTCGACGCTGAGCGCACCCGAGCGACCGGCGAGTACAAGACCGCGTTGCGCGGATCCGGCGAGAGTCCCATGGAGCGCGATGTCGAGGTGCGCGCCCTTGCCAAGCGGATGAAGCGCCTGGACGTGGCGGACAACGGGCTGTGTTTCGGGCGGTTGGACACTGTTTCGGGGGAGCGTTCCTACATCGGTCGGATCGGGCTCTTCGACACGGAGCACGAGTACGAGTCGCTGTTGCTCGATTGGCGGGCGCCGGCGTCGCGCGCCTTCTACGTCGCGACCGCAGCCACCCCGGAGAACATGCGCAGGCGTCGCCAGTTCCACACCCTCGGGCGCCAACTGGTCGACTTCACCGACGAGGTGCTCGGCCGTCCCGGTGGTGGAGAGCGTGGCGACGCAGCGCTGCTCGCAGCGGTCAACGCGCCGCGCGGTGAAGGGATGCGCGACATCGTCGCGACCATCCAGTCCGAACAGGACGACATCATCCGGCTCGATCACTCTGGCGTACTGGTGATCGAGGGTGGCCCCGGCACCGGCAAGACCGTGGTGGCGCTGCACCGCGTCGCGTATCTGCTCTATACCCAGCGCGAGCGGATGCAGAGCCACGGAGCGCTGGTGGTCGGACCTACTCCGGCCTTCCTCAACCACATCGACCGCGTGCTGCCCTCGCTCGGCGAGACCGACGTGGTGTTCATGACTGCAGGCGATTTCGTGCCGGGCCTGCACGTCACGATCGAGGACACCGAGGACGCCGCCCGACTCAAGGGCGCACTGAAGATGTTGGACGTGCTCGCGGCGGCCATCGCCGATCGACAGCGCCTGCCCGAGCATCCCGTGCCGATCGACTTGTCGGACGTCACGGTGCGGATCGATGCAGAGACCGCGGAATGGGCCAGGGACGAGGCGCGCAAATCCGGCCGGCCGCACAACGAGGCCCGCGCGGTGTTCGCTGACGTCGTCACGTACGTGGTCACCGAACGGGCGATCGCCCGCATCGGCAAGGGTTGGTTGACCCGCGAGGACCGTCATGCGTGGGCGCAGATGCGTGCCGACGTGCTGAACGAACTCGAGGATCACGCGCCGTTCGCATCCGCACTCGACGAACTCTGGCCGGTGCTGAGCCCGGAATCGCTGTTGGCCGACCTATACTCCTCACCCGAGCGACTGCACGCGGCGGGCGCTGACCAAGCGCTGTTTCGCGGCGACGGCGACGCGTGGACGGTGTCGGACGTGCCACTGCTCGACGAACTGGTCGACCTGCTCGGCCGGGACAAGGCGGCCGACGAAGCCGCTGAGCGGGAACGAAGGGCCGACGCCGACTACGCAGCCGGCGTGCTCGAGCAGATGGTCAGCCACGAGGACCTGATGGACGACGAGGACCAACTGCTCGCGACGGACCTGCTGTACGGCGAGGCGTTGGCCGATCGCTTCGTCGAGCGCGACACTCGCGAACTCTCCGAACGTGCTGCGGCGGACCGGGACTGGACCTACCGGCACGTCGTAGTCGACGAGGCCCAGGAGCTCTCGGAAATGGACTGGCGAGTCCTGATGCGGCGTTGTCCGAGCCGATCCTTCACGGTCGTCGGCGATCTCGCCCAACGCCGGTCGGCGGCCGGAGCGACGTCGTGGGACCACGTCTTGGAGCCATACGTACCCGGCCGCTGGGTCCATCGGTCGCTGTCGGTGAACTACCGCACGCCGGCGGAAATCATGACCGTCGCTGCCGCACTGCTTGCCGAATTCGCCCCCGGTGTCCAACCACCGGAGTCCGTCCGGGCGTGCGGTGTCCAGCCGTGGTCGAGACGCGTCACGAAGGCTGAATTATCCACGGCGATAGATGATTTCGTGTGCGACGAGGCTACGCGGGAGGGTACCAGCGTCGTGATCGGTCCAGCGGACGTGCCAGGCGCCGTCGCGGTGTCGGAGACCAAGGGCTTGGAGTTCGACTCCGTCCTGGTCGTGGAACCCGACCGCATCCTGGCTGCGGGCTCACGCGGAACGGCCGAACTGTACGTCGCGCTCACCCGCGCCACTCAGCGGCTTGGCGTCCTTCACGTCGGCCCGTTACCGCGGGCACTGGACGGACTCGTCGGCGTTGCTCAGGCCGGGTAGCCGCCCGCCTCGAGGTTCTCGAGCAGCCCGGGGTGCGTCGGTTGCCATCCGAACTGCGCGCGAGTCAGTGCGCTCGAGGAGGGTTGGTCGACGGCGAAGACGGCGCCGAGGAACCCGAAACGCTCCGCAGGAATTGCTTCGGTGGGCAGGTTCAGTTGGCGGCCGATGATCTCGGCGATCGCGCGCATGGGGTCGCCTTCATCGCCGACGGCATGGGCCACCGTGCCGGGCGCGGCCTGTTCGAGCGCCAGCCGGAACAGCCGGGCGGCATCGAGGCGATGCACGGCGGGCCAGCGCTGGCTCCCGTCGCCGACGTAGCCGGACACTCCGGATGCGCGGGCTGCCCCGATGAGCACCGAGCCGAATCCGTAAGGGCCACCACGGTCGTGGACCGAGCGCGGGAGGCGAACGACGGCCGAGCGGACGCCCTTGTCCGCCATCTCCAACACGGTCTTGGCGTTGCGTCCACGCCCGCCCACGGGTCCGTCGATGGGCATGACGTCCTGCTCGGTCGAGGCTCGTCCCGGCGCGGCGGGAGTGCCTGACGCGATGACGAGCGGCTTGCCGCTGTCTTCGAGCGCGGCGCCGAGCGTCTCGACGGCGAACGCCTCCTCGGCGACGCACTTCTCGAAGTTCGCGAAGTCGTTGCCGAAGGCGAGGTGAATGACGCCGTCGGATTGAACGGCGCCTGCGCGCAGTACGTCGGGATCGTTGAGCTCGCCGCGGAGTACATCGGCTCCCGGCGCGCTCACGGCCCGCGCCGAAGCGTCGGAGCGGGCGAGGCCGAGCACCTCGTGGCCGTTCGCGATGAGTTCCGGGACGACTACCGAGCCGATCCCGCCGTTGGCACCCGTGACAAAGACGCGCATGGCACTCCTATACAGCTGAGATTGTGATGAGACTTTTGTCCCATCAACGTAGCAGAGTGACGGGACTAGAGTCCCGTCAGTAAGATCGGCCAATGCCTCGATGGGAGCCCGATGCTCGCGAGCGACTGGTTGCCGCCGCGCTGCACCTGTTCTCCGAGCAGGGCTACGACGACACCACCGTCGCCCAGATCGCCGATAGCGCGGGACTGACCAAGAGCACCTTCTTCCGACATTTCCCCGACAAGCGCGACGTGCTGGCAGCCGGGCAGGAGACCCTTTCGCGGCTGTTCGTCGAAGGCATCGCCGGGGCACCAGCAGATGCCAGTCCGCTGACCGCCGTCGCCGCCGGGCTGGACTGCGCGACCGGGGCGATGACGCCGTTCAACCGTGAGCTTGGGCCCCGGCTCAGTGCGGTGATCGCAACCAGCGCGGAACTTCAGGAACGCGCTGCACTCAAACAGGTCGGCCTTGCCGCCGCGATGTCGGATGCATTGCGTGCCCGAGGGGTACCAGCCCTGGTCGCGACCCTCGCCGGCGAGTTGGGCGTACTCGCCTTCAAGGAGGCGTTCGCCGCATGGGTGGTGGACGGCAACCAGCAGGAGCTGGGCGAGTTGGCGCGCACGGCCTTGGATCAGCTGCGCAGCACGGTCACCGAACTCGGTTGACCACCGAAGACGTCACCGCGGAACACGACACCCGCGAGCGTCACGGCGAATAGCGCGGTCGACACCATCACGACGGCCGAGATGCCGTGGTGTTGGTCGACCAACCCGCCGGTGACGGATCCGGTGAAGATGCCCACTTGGAACGCCGTGACGTAGAGCGCGGAAGCCTGCTCGACATTGCCCGGCGAGACACGCATCGCGGCGGACTGCAACATCGGCGGTAGCGCGGCCGCCGACGCACCCCAGACCACGATGGCGCATGTCCCGAGCACGGTGGCGACGACACCCGAGCGAGCCACGGTCAGCACGCTCATTAGCCAGAACGCCAGACACAACACACCGAGGCTTCCGGCAACGGCGGTGCGAAGACGTTGATCGATGGCGCGCGCAAGGAGCGCCATCGCGACCAATCCGAAGGCTCCGTACCCGACGAGCAGCCACGCGGCGTCGGGTCCACCGATGCCGACGACGTCGCGGATGATCGGCACGATGAACGTAAAGGACGTGAAGTGAGCCGTTACCCCGACAAGCGTGAGACCGCACAGCACGATCAGTCGACCGTGGTAGCGCGGTCCTGGGCTGCGCGGAATCGTGGCTGCGTCCTCCTCGTCGACGGCCGGCATCGCGGGCAGCACGGCTAGCGCGACCATCGTGACGGCGGCGGCGGTGATCGCCAGCGCGGCCACCGTGGGCCGCCAGCCCCACGCCTGACTCATCGAGGACGTGAGCGGGTTGCCCACGACCAAGGCCGCCGACGTCCCCACATACACCGCCGCGGTCGCCCGGCCGGCGTGAGTCGCGGGGACTAGGCGCGTACCGATCGGGACGACGATCGCCCACATCAGACCGTGGGTAACGGCACACAACACCCGACTCGCGGCGAGCATCCCGAGGCCGGGCGCCAGCGCGGACAGCACTTGGGACACCGTCAGGCACACCATTGTCAGGATGAAGGCGCGCCGCCGTGGCCACCGCCTAGTCCAGCGCACCAACGGCACAGTCGCCACGACGCTGATCAAAGCGTAAGCGGCGGTGAGCATTCCAACGTGTGGTTCGCTGACCCGAAGATCGGATGCGATCGCGGGCATGGCGCCGATCGGGGCCAACTCCGCGACGGCATAGACATAGGCCGCGGCGGCCAACACCCCGAGCTGCACCCCGACACGTACGGTCCACCGGTACGGTGTCACCGCCTCGACAAGCGTCATTTCGGCGCAGACGTCACATCGAGCGCAGCGTAGATCCCGTCCGACAATGCGACGGAACGCGGATCGGCGTTGGCCTTCGTGGCGTCGAACCGATTCATCACGTACGCGTACCCGATCCGGTGTTCGAGATCGACGAAGGCGTACGAACCGCCAGATCCGCCATGTCCGAAGATGCGCGGGTTGGGCCCGGCCACGCACCGCTGATTGAGCATGTATCCGAGCCCCCAGCCGTGGTCGGCGACGCGCGGTCCGAGCACCACGTCGGTGGCCAGCCCGCCCTGGGACGTGCGGCACTCGTCCATCAATTCGCGGCTGACGAGCTTTTCGTGAGCCAGCGCGTGGTAGAAGGTCGCCATGCCAAGCGCGGACACGTGGGCATTGGTTGCCGGGAATTCCGCTGAGCGCCAACGGTCTATGGTCGCGGAGCCGATCTCGTCGTCAGGGATGAAACCCATCGCCACCGCCAAGCCGGCCTTGTCATGCTCGGCAAGTGAAGTCGGGTCTTCCGGTGCGCCGCCCGCGGCCAGCACATCGCGAATATGCGGCTTGTTGATCATGTCTGCACATCGTGCGTGATCCTGCTCCGGCAACCCGATGTGCACGTCGGCGCCGAGGGGCTCGGCAATCTGCGTCCGAAGGAATGCACCAAGCGTTTGGCCAGTGATGCGTTTGACCAGCTCGCCGAGGATGAACCCGAAGCTGACCATGTGGTAACCCTGGGCAGCCCCTGGCGTCCACCACGGTTCTGCCGCAGCCAATTCCGCGCAGACACCATCCCAGTCGAGCACGTCCGCAGGGTGCATTCGCCGCTGTGGACCGATGACGCCCGAACGGTGCGCCATCACCATCGCGACGGTGACCGCTTCCTTGCCCGCCTGGGCGAACTCCGGCCAGTAGGTGGCGATCGGCTCGTGCAGGTCGAGCTCGCCACGGTCGGCGAGCAGATGCACGCACGTACTGGTCAACCCCTTCGACCCGGAGAACACACTCGCCAAAGTGTTCTGCTGCCAAGGCCGTTCACCGTCAGCGTCCTGCCACCCGCCCCACAGATTGACCACGAGTTCGCCATCGACCCACGCCGATACGGCGGCACCGACCTCGCCGCGATCGGCGAAGTTGCGCTCGAATTGTTGCCGCACGGCGTCGAACGCGGATGAGCAGTGCCCGCCGATCGGAACCTCGGCGGGAGTCAGCTCGGCTCCGTCGAGCCATTTACCAGACACACCACTCCATTTCACCGGTCCTTGCGGCTAAAAGTGGTCCCGCGCACGAATCGGTTCGTCTACGGAATCAGATCGTGATGAAAACGCGGGCCGATTGGGGGAGCGGGTCTCTCGTGGCGAAGACTACGAGTCGGTTCTGGGCACACTGTGTTGGTTGGCTGTGACCGGCCTGCGCTCACACCTGGCTGGAACGCCACTTCTCCAGCGCGCGCCGCTCCCTCTTGGTTGGCCGCCCGGCACCGCGATCACGGGTCGCCACCGGCACCACGGGTGTCGGAGGCGGCGCGGGGGTCCGATCCAGGTAGCAAGTCACGGCGTCGGCCGCGCCGACCCGCTTCTGGATGACCCGTACCACCTCGACGATTCGGGTGGTCTCGCCGACTCGGGCGCGCACCTCGTCGCCCGGAGCCACCGTCGTCGACGGTTTTGCCGGCCGGTCGTTGATCCGCACGTGTCCACCACGGCACGCCGCGGCGGCATCCGGACGCGTCTTCGTCAGCCGGACCGCCCACAACCACCGGTCCACGCGGGTCGACTCCATGACGTCCATCATGAACTGCGCGCCGATTCCCTAGGCCCACATGTCGTTCAGCTCGGCGACGGTAAGCACGCTGGCGTGCCGCGGAAAGATCGTGTTGGTGAGAAAGGCGTGTGTGTCCGGATCGGGGTCTGCGGTGGCGTCTTCTAGGACGACGATCCGGTAGTCGCGGTCCATCGCCTCGCGCACCGTGCTGAGCACGACGCCGCTGGTGCTGATTCCAGCCAGAATGAGCGTGGAGCTCTTGCGTGCCTGCAGTTGCTCATCGAGATCTGTGGTGGTGAAGGCGCCAACGCGCGTCTTGCGGACGGTGATGTCGTGCGGTTGCGGACTAAGGCTTGGATGGATCTGACTGGTCGGCGCGTCGGAATGCAACGCGGCCCGGCGCTCGGGACCGGCCATGCGAGCCATCACGCTCGAGGGCGGGATCGCCTCGAATTCGGCGGTGGTGAAAGCCACTCGAACCCAGCCGACGTGGGCACCGTGGGCGCGGACGTCGGTGATGGCGGTGTTGGCTCGCGCCAGCAAGCCCTGGGCACCGGGTAGCCGGTCTATGAGGCCGACCTGGTAGTCCATGATCAACAACGTGGTGCGGGCCGGATCGAGGACGAACTCGTCAATCATGGGGCTGTCGACGCCTTCGTGGTCGTAGGGTGCGAGTGGTCGGGGGCGTTGGTTATCGCGTAGGGTCATTATGTCCGCTAAGTATCTGGATTCAGTATCAGCGCAGGAGTCATGCTCATGGCCTTCATGAAGAACACCCTGCCTGCCGTGGCAGTCGCCGGCGGGCTCGTCGCAGCAACGCTCGGCTTCGGTGCGGCGCTCGCGAGCGCAGAGCCGCCTCCGCCGCCGGCGCCCGCGGGTGAGGTGCCGCCGCCGAATGCACCGCCGAAGACTGCGGAATCTTGGAACGGTGAGCCGGTGGTGTGGACCTCGATGTGGGGCGGCCGCTGGGGCATCTGGAAGAACGGCTACTTCATCACGCTGTCGTCGAACATCAATACCGGCGGCGGCTAGCTCTTCTTGGGCTGACGTAGGTACGGGTGGATGACCAATGCGTACACACCCAGCAGTCCGAACGGCGCCAAGAGTGGCAGCCAAGGCACATCGAGCGGGACGGCTGCAACCGCCGTGGCGACCGCGCTGAAGGCCACTGCCGCAGCGGCGGTAGCTCGCGTCGGGCCCGCGGAAATCGGGCCGCTCGTATGCCGCATGACGAGATAGCCTGTCGCACACAGCCCCGACACTGCGCTGAGCATCGGCGGCGGGGCCGAAATTGCCAGGGTCAGTGCGGTGAGCAGAACCGCAATCGTTGCAGCGGAACGGAATTGCACCCCAGTTAGCACCGCCGCGACCGCAAGTCCAGCCGTCCAGAGGGCGAGCCAGTGCGTCTGAGGAAAGGTCGCCGCGACCATCGCCATGCCGAAGCACAGCGCCAGCGCGGGTGCGAGCGACCGGTTCACGTCGGCGCCCATCGCGAAGCCCGCCGGTCGGGAATCAGTTGCATCGCCTCGTCGAGCGTGTCTCCCTCCCGCCATGGGATCACTTCGACGCCGATGGTGCGCATGTTGCGGTACATGAAAGACCGCTCCAGCGACCATATTCGGTCGACAAGGGGATCATTGTCGCCGGCCGCGGGGGAGTCCCTGAGCACGTCGACGGCCACCACGACGTGACCGCGCTTGCGCAGGTCGATCAGCGCCATCGCGAAATGCGAATTGAGCAAGGTGGAGAACCCGACGACGATGGCGCCCGGTGGGACGGCAGGCCGTGGCGCCAACGAGCCAACCGAGGATTGGAATCCAGTACCGGCCCCGAGCGTCGCGTCGAGCACGCGATAGAACTGCCGCCGTCCGACGTCGGGTGCCAACCAGCGGGGGCGGCGCCCACCGAGCGCCACGATCCCGGCCCGGTCGCCCTTTCTGAGCGCGGTCTGCACCACTTGCATGGCTCCGCGCACGGTCCGCTCGGTGGCTTCGGTCGCAGGACCAGGGGGCTGTGGATAGGTGTCGATGAGCACGACGACGTCGGCGGCCTGCTCGCTGAGCCGGTCGGTTACGTGCAGCCTTCCGCGACGGGCACTCACCGGCCAGTTCACCGCTCGCAGCGGATCACCCGGCATGTAGGCCCGAATATCGGCGTACTCGACGCCCGAGCCGACGCGCCGTCCGACGTGCGTGCCAATGCGGTCGGGTAGCTCGGCGCGCGGAATGGCCGTAGATCGCGCAGGAGCGACGGGAAACACATACAACTGGACGGCGTCGATGGTCACGGATGCGGTGAGCAGACCGCCCCGCGCGGTAGCCGTGAGGTGAGCCCGAATCGGGTAGCGCCCCCAACGTTCGGCCGAGCACACGACCGTCACGCGGTCTGAATCCCGTTCGACGACGTGCATCGTCATCCCCTCGACCGCCGCGGCGGTGAGTTGCACCGCTGCGCTGGATGGATCCGTCTCCACCCAGATGCTCAGCCGAATCCGTTCGCGTTCGAAGAACCCCACCGATTCCGCCCGCACCCACACGTGGATTCGTGGCGTGGGAGGTTGGCGGCCGATCGACCACAACACCCCCAACATCGGAGCCGCGAACACAATCAGCTGCCAGCGCGAGCTCGCCAGCCCCAAACCGATCGCGACGGCCAGGCAGGTGGCGATTGCTCCGGCGAGACGCGATGCGCCCCAGTCGAATTCGACCTCATGCGACTCGGCAGCGTCAGTCACGAGTCCTCAAACCTGCTCCAAGCACTCGAGAATCCCCTCCAGGGTGCGGCGACCGGGCCCTGGTCGGGAGGAGCCGCCCCGCACGACGTTGTCCGGATCGACCCACTGCCACAACTCGCCACCGAAGAGCATCGTTCCCGTGGCCTGGAACGCCGCGGGATCCGTGCCGCGCCTTTGACTTGCCTTCGTCGCCATTTCGAACTGGCGGGCGAGAATCGGCCGCACGCGTCGATCCCAGTCCGAGCGGGTCGTTTCGGACCAATGAATAAGCGCCTCGGTTCGAGATACCCAGCGCTGCAACGATTCCGCCTCGTCGTTGGAGGTGGGTTCGCTCACCTGCGGATCGGGGACGACCGCCAGGTAGCCGCGCATGCCGAGTAAGACCAGCCCGATCGCGACACCAGCCAGCGCATGAGCGTACGCGCGACCGGGTAGACAGATCGCGACGAATTCTGCCAGCACCGCCAGAACGGAACCGACGATGACGAGACTCCGCGTGCTTGGCCTCAGGCCCTGCGCTTCAGGAGTCAGTTCGAAATGAGCCGGGCTACCGGATGCTGTCCTGTGCCATTCGGCAATGCGTGGGGCCAGCGGGCGGATCGCCACGACCAGTGCGACGGCGAGCACCGCGACGGCAATCCCCACCGTCGCCCAACTACCGAAGGCTGCGCCCGCGGGGACGTGTCCGCGGAGGGCCACCACGGAGCCTGCCAGAAGCACCGCCGCGCCAGCGGCTTTCCACCACGACCGTGCGTACCGGTCGGGGGTCATTGTGACAGGGGCGAATTCGCGCTCAGCCCGTCGAATTTCACGCTGGCCTCCTGGCGCCCACCACCGCTGCCTCTGCGTATGAATCCGGCAATGCTAGGTGAGCACTCGCCTAGCGGTCAACGGCCGGGGGACCGGCGCCGGTTGGTCACGAGGCGCTGAGGATCTTGATCGCGAAGACCAGCGAGTCACCCTTTTGGATTCCGGCGCTGGGCTGCCCATCGGGATACCCGTCCGCGGTGGCCATTGCGACCGCGACCGTCGAACCGACCTTCTGTCCCGCGATGGCCTTCTGGAAGCCCGGCACGACCCCGGTCAACGGGAAATCGGCCGGGGTGCCGCGCTCGTAGCTGCTGTCGAACACGGTCCCGTCACGTCCGTTGACGCCCATGTAGCAGACGGACACGGTCGCGGTGTTCGCCACGACCGGCCCGTCACCGGCAGTCAGCGTGTGAACCTGCGTCTCGGCGACGCTGAACGGTGCGGTTACCTTGACCACGGGCGCCGCGGTGTCCGTCGAACCGGTGACCGCGATGCTGCCGGTGGCCCCACTCAGCGTCCACTCGGGTGCGCCACCATTGGCTGGAGGGGCCGTTGGGCACTGGCTCAGCGAGGCTGGCGACTCGGCGATCGAGGTCGACGCCAATTCGGGAACGGGGGACGACGAACTTGCCTTTGCCGTGTCGGCCTCAGAGCCGCATGCGGCGAGCGTGACGACGAGCGTGGCAGCAGACGCCGCGAACGCGAGGGAAGCAGACACCCGAGATGTTTTCACCGCCGCCACGCTACAGCGTCGAACAAGGCCGCCGGAGCGGCACTCATGTCAGCTTCAACGTGACGCCAGCATCGTCGAAGACCCCCCGTACCGCGTCGAAGAACGTGTGTTGCCCTCGCTGCACGTCCTCCAGATCGCGCCGCGACACCTCACTGTGTTGCCACTCGAACTCATAGGCTTGATGTTCTGGGGTACCGAATCCGCCGCGCAGGCAATCGGCCAGCGCATCGAGATTCGATCCGAAGTACCCGCCGGGGCCGTTGACTGCGCGGCCTATCTCTCGGTAGAAGTCGGTGACCGACTTGACCCTTCGGCCGTCGATTCGAAAGACACGCGGCACATCTGAGGCCGGTTTGCGCGTCATGGCTGCCTTCCCGCGTCATTGACCAGACAGAAGGAGTCGTAGTGGTCGCCGGTGTAGAAGTACTGGCGCGGGTTGGTCACCGGTGCTCCGCCGGTGATGATGCGCCTCGTCGACCGGTTTCGGGCACCAGGGGTGATCACGGTGTACTCGCGGTAGTACCCCTTGGTCTGATCGGGTAGGTGACCCTCGCGGTTGCCGAAGACCACCCCGTCGTTGCGGGGAAAGGGGAACGGGCCATGCGAATGAATGACCCGTACGGTGTCGGCCGCCTCGGGCGGCAAGGTCGCCAGCGGGCACGTCCGCACGCCGTCTATCGCCGTTGATGCGCCGGGCGTGGTCGTCGCGGGATTCGATGACTGCGTGCTCAGCAGCGCCCATCCGCCGATGACAACGATTGCCACGCAGAATGCGACAAGCGCGAACCTGCGTCGACTCACCCGTGCTGCTCCTTTGTCGGCTACGACATTATCCGTCGCGCCCGCTGCCGCATCCCGGGATGCGGCAGCGGGCAAGCGGTCAGTAGTCCCAGTTGGCAGGTACGCACCGGAAGGCGGCGCCGGCAACCGCCACCCGGCAGACGGACGGGAACGGAAGATGAGTGGCCACCAGGGACTCGCCGGTCGCCGCCAGTTCCCTCAAGAGCCGGACCCGGACGCGGGCAGCCTCCTCCGGGTCGTGTTCGAAGCCGTTCTGCCACTCGGGGTTGTCGAACCCGGGTGCGAACACGGCGTCACCGGCGAACGTCAGCCGGTCGCCTCCAGATTCCACGCGGACGATGCTGTGCCCGGGGGTGTGACCGCCGGTGCGGGAGACGAGCACGCCAGGTGCCAGCTCGTACTCAGTTTCGAATGTCTGCAGTTGGCCGCGATATTCATTCAGGAACCGCGACGCGATGGACGTAAGCGCAGCTGGCACCGGAGCAGGCATGTCGGTGTGGGAGAAATCGGGGGACTCCCAGAACTCGGCTTCGGCGGTCGCCACGTGGATCTTCAGGTCGGGACGCAGCCGTTCCTTCAGCCCCGCGGTGAGCAGTCCACCGACGTGGTCCATGTGCAAGTGGGTGAGCACCACGTCGGTCACGGCTGCTGGATCGATACCGGCAGCCTCCAGCCGGTGGACCGTCTGCCCGGCGCGTGGGAAGTCCGGGAATTCAACGCCCAGTCCGGCATCGACGAGGATGGTGCGGCCGCCGGTGCGTACGACGACGACATTCAACGGCCAGTCGAGCACGTCGCGCGGCAGGAACCTGTAATCCAGCCAGTCCCCGTACTCGGTTGGGTCGGCGTTGGTGGCCATCGTCTTGGCTGTTATTGGCAACACTCCATCGCTGATCACCAGCACCTCGATGTCACCGACCTGCACCGCGTAGCGCGACGGAACCAACTCGTCGTGTGTGGGCCCATCCGGGCGTGAGATGTCGACCAAGCTCATGTTCTTCTCCTCCTGAGGGGCTTACGGGAGACATGGTTGAAATGACCTGTCCTTCCCGTGGAACGCCTGCCCACATCTGGATTTATCCAGCGGTCGGAGTCACGTGCGGCGCGGCCGCAGCGCCACCGTTGAGGTCAGGAGTACGAAGGCAAGCACAGCGGTGGTCGTTCGTGCGGCGTGCGCGAGTTGCCAGCGGTCGCGGACGCTCGACCAGTCACCGGGTGGGGACGACACCGTCCAGCTCAGTTGGTCGGTGTTGATCGGCACACTGATCAGCACGCTGATGAGCAGGGTCACCACGAGTAACGCCACGGCGGTCATTGCGACCCAGCGGCCGCTGCCGGGCCTGCGGATCACCGTCACGGTGAACACCACCGCAGCGAGGATGGACGGCAACAACAGCGCGGTGGCCAATTCGTCGAGGTGCGCGAGTTCGATCAACCGGACCTGGGTGTAGACGCCGGCACTGTAACTACGCAGGGTGGCTTCCACGACCATGACGGTGACGAGAAATCCGGCGAACATGCCGCTGAAAAGCACTGCTACGTATGCGGATCCCATCGACCATGCGGTGTGCGCGGGTGAGGTCGTCACGGAGTCACCGGGCTGCCGTGGAAGCCGGGCCGGCGGTTTCGCTGGATCCCGCTTCTCGCCGGATCATCTGCCACAGGCTCGGGGTGTGCTCGGTAGTGGAGACGATGACGGTGCGACCGACGGTCGTCGGGTCGGTGGCCAACGACACAAGATAGTCGGCCAGATCGATGCGTGCGGTGAACGCGCCGACGGGATCGACATCGCCCCGCACGTAGTCGGTGGGTGCGGGCAGATCGAAGAGGCCCGACGGGCGAACGATGGTCCAGTCGAGGCCACTGTCACGGGTGACGCTCTCCATGCGCCGGATGTCGTCGTAGACGGTCTTGCCGATCGTCCTGGTCAAGATGGGCTCGATGAGGCGCAGGCTGAACGGGATGCGGCTGCGGCGCATGGGGTGGGCCGCCGTCGAGCTCACCACGATCAGGCGGCGCGTCGAGGCTGCGCGCATGGCGGCCACGATGTTGGCGGTGCCCACCGAATAGGTGTCTACAGGTTCGCGGGTGAACGTGACGCCGAGTGTTGAGACGACGGCGTCGGCTCCGGCCACCGCCGATTGAATCGAAGATGCGTCGCGCGCGTCGGCGGCCACCACCGTCAAGCCGGGTCCGGCCAGCGGGAATTCATTGGGCCGGCGGGTGACGGCCCGCACCCGGTGGCCTGCCTGAAGAGCCAATGCGGTGACCAGGCGGCCTGTCTGCCCGTTCGCTCCGAACAATGCCAACTCCATGGGATTCCTCCTCGGATTTATTTAATCACTACTAGTGATCATCACCATATATGACAATCATCGGCAATGCTATTGTCCGTGACATGGACGAACGGCCGACGGGCATCACCGCGCTCGACGAACGCATCCCGTTTCTGCTGTCGCAGCTCGGCGCACACATCGCGGTCGAGTTTCAGCACCGGATGAGCGTCATCGGCGTGCAACCGCGGGCCTACGCGGTGCTCATGGTCTTGGCGACCGGGGACGGCCAGTCGCAACGCCAGCTCTCCGCGCGACTCGGCATTCATCGCAACGCGATGGTGGCGGTCATCGACTCGCTGGAAGCCGACGGCCTGGTTGAACGCAAGGCCAATCCAGGGGACCGTCGCGCGTTCGCGATCACACTCACTGATCGGGCTCGCAAGGTACTCCCCGAACTGGATCAAGCCGGGCGCGCACTCGAGGAGTCGATCGCAAAGCCGTTGTCAGACGTCGAGCAGAGCACGCTGCGCGAATTGCTGCAGCGCATCGCCGCCGGCGCCAACCTCATCCCCGGCGTACACCCGGACCTCGCGGAGGTACCACCGCGAGTTTGACGATGACTCTGGTGCGAGGAGTCGCCTGGTCCACCTGCTGAAAATGACCGATTGCGTTCGAGACGTGGCCTGGCCGTGAGGATTACAATCCGACTCACGGGCCGAATCGCAGGAGGTCATGATGCGCACACCGACTGCCGCAGCGGGTAGCGCGGTGTTCTTCGTCGCCGCCCCCGGCACCGTCGCCGGGCTCATCCCGTGGCTGATCACCCACTGGGACTTCCACCAACCTCTGACACACTGGGCGATCGCGAAAGCCGTTGGCGTGCTGCTGATTTGCGTGGGAATGCTACCCCTGGTGTCGGCGTTCGCGGAATTCGTCAAGGCCGGCGGCACACCGATGCCAATCGCGGCGCCCCCGCAACTGGTCGTCAGCGGCTTCAACCGCTACGTCCGTAATCCCATGTACGTCGGGGTCCTGCTGATCATCATCGGTCAGGCGCTGCTATTCGGTAGCCTCGGCCTGCTGATTTACGCCGCGCCGACATGGTTGCTCGTGGCGACATTCGTGCGCTGGTACGAGGAACCCACGCTCACCCGCCAGTTCGGCACCGACTACCAGGAATACCGACGCGGGGTGCGCGCCTGGTGGCCCCGGCTACGCCCGTGGACACCAGAAACCACGAGTACTCCGGGTTGACCCCAGCGCATTTCATCGCTGCATACTTCCACGGCGCTATAGCGCCAGATGGAGTCTGAGTGCTGCGTCGAGATCCGACGTGCCACGCAAGTTCTCGTACATCACTTCTCCTTTCGCCGACGGGTCAGGAAGCGATCGGGCCGACGCCATTCGACACGTTCCGGCAGGATCCAGCCCCGCCATCGCGCCAGCAGGCACAGCACCGCGCCCACCACCGTCGCGACCAGCAGGCCTGCCTGCGGATACCCCAGGAACTGGATGAAAACCATTGTCCCGCTGGCGATCACGGCGCATGTTGCATACAGCGTGTTCCCACCGAAGATCGTCGGAATCCGACCAACCGCGATGTCGCGCACCGCGCCACCGCCGACAGCGGTCACCGTTCCCAACAGCACCGCAGGGAGCCAACCCAACCCGAGGGTGAGTGTCTTCTGTGCGCCGGCCGCCGCCCAGCAGCCCAGCGCCAGTGCATCCACGAAGGGAAACAGCCGCTCCCAAACACGCCCCTCGAACCGGACCGCGAACGCGACTCCCGCGCCGATCAACGCCGTCGTCAAGTACGCGTAATTCGTCAATGCCACCGGCGTGCCGTGCTGCAGAAGGGTGTCGCGGATGAGGCCGCCGCCCAGGCCCGACACGATCGCCAGCGCCGCAAAGCCGACCGGGTCGAATCCGTGCCGGCGCGCGACCGCGCCGCCGAGCAGGGCGTTGGCGAACACTCCCGTCAGATCGAGCACCCGCACCAGGTCCGGCACTGAGACCAAAGCGGTCGCCATGGCACCCATCCTCTCGCGCTAGCCCCAGGGCGCGAGCAGGAATTCGTCGATGAATCGCCTAAAGGTGTCATCGACGAACGTCTGGTCCTCGGCGGTGAAGAACTCGATGATGAGCCCTTGAAAGGCCGCCAGTGCGATACGTGACCGGGTCTCGGCGACATCCGCAGGCATTCCCACGGCTTCGAGGCGGGCCCGGGAATTGCGGGTCAGCAAGGACAAGGTCTCCCAGGTGTAGTCGCGATAGGGACTGTCGACGCCACAGGCCGCGCCGAAGACTTGCAAGACCACACGCAAGTTGTCGTGGCGTTCGCCGCGCGTGCACTCGTACCAGTCGTCAAAGCACCACTGCCGGTGCGCGGCGATCGACGCTGGCAGGTCCAGCTCGTTGGTCTCCGGAATGGCCGCGCGCTGTTGACGCGTGAGCACCTCAAGAATGAGCTGCTCTTTGCTCCCGAAGTAGTACACCAACATTCGAGCACTGGTCCCAAGCTGGGA
This sequence comes from Mycobacterium sp. RTGN4, assembly GCF_033804635.1. NCBI lineage: Bacteria > Bacillati > Actinomycetota > Actinomycetes > Mycobacteriales > Mycobacteriaceae > Mycobacterium > Mycobacterium sp. RTGN4. The sequence goes on from NZ_JAPZLB010000017.1 coordinate 155,611, forward strand.
CGCAAGTTCGCGCAGCGAGGTGTCCACCACACCGGTGCGCGCCAAGATCGCACCGGCCGCGGCGAGCAACTCTTCCCGCTTTGCGCGGTCGATCGGGCGCGGCACGCCCTTGACTGTAGCAGTTGTTTCATATACAGGTTGAGAGGTGACTCGGCCTGAAACGCCTCATCCGTCGCACCGCTGGTCGGTCGAAACGACAGACGATCGAAATACTCTCGCGCACAGACGATTACGGATGGTCTCGCCACGTGTGGTCATCGTGGCCTGGGTTGTCGCGGTTGCCGCACTGCTGATTCAGCAGTCGCTCGAACCCTTCACCGCAGGCTCGCAGATGGGAATGCTCACCAATGGCGGAGACCTTGACATATATCGTCACGGCGGCCTGCAGGTGCTCCATGGGGATCCGCTGTATGGTGCGCCGATCCCGCCGGGAGGCTGGTTTACCTACCCGCCGTTCGCGGCGCTCGCGTTCATTCCGTTGTCGCTGTTGGCTTTTCCGATAGCGAAGGCCGTGTGGATGCTGGTGTCCTTCGCCGCGCTGGTTGCCACTTGTTGGCGTTGCGCCACCGTGTTGGGCTACCGAGCCGATCGACATCTCGGCCTGCTCAGTGCGGCAATGGCTGTGGCGGCACTGGACATCGAAGCCGTCCGCGGCACCCTGTGGCAGGGCCAAGTAAACCTCGTCTTGATGGCGATCGTCGTCTGGGATCTCACGCGCCCCGGCGAGGCGCGCTATCGGGGTTGGGCAGTAGGCATCGCCGCGGGCATCAAGTTGACGGCCGTCGTATTCGTGCCCTACCTGCTCATCACCCGGCAGTGGCGCGCCGCCATCGTTGCGGCGGGGTCAGGCGCGGCAACCGTGCTGCTCACGTGGTGCCTGCTGCCCGCCGACTCTGCGCAGTACTGGACTCACGCCGTTTTCCAGACCGACAGAATTGGGCCGCTGACTCATCCGGGCAATTTCTCGATCGGCGGCATCCTGGCCAACCTGTGGTCGCCAGCGCCGATGCCTGCGCTGTGGTGGCTCCTCGGTGTCGGCGTCGCCGGCCTGGTCGGCTACTACGCCGCCTACCGCGCAGAACTCACCGGTCACCAGTTGCTGGCAGTCACGATCACCGGGCTGCTGTCGTGCACTGTGCCGCCGTTGGCATGGGGTCACCACTGGGTGTGGACGGTACCGCTGCTGGCCATCACCATCGACTGCATCGCCCGCAGCACCGGCCCCAAACGCTGGGCATCGATCACCGGCACCATCGCGATCTATCTGGCGGTCTTCATGTGGTTCAACGCGTGGCTGTACCGCACCGCACAGCAACTCAGTGGAAACTACCCCTCCTACGTGGCCGCGCTCGACGCCGCGATCGAGCGAATGACCCGGGCCGACAAGCTGTTCGCTGTTGGCACCCATCCGCTGCTGTTCGTCGTAGTCGCGGTGGCCACCATCGGTCTGACCTCCCGAGTCCACGGCAGCAGAAAGCATTTCGGCCATTGAGCGCGGCCTGGCCGCGCCGATTGCGCTAAGCGCCGTTGCTGTGTTCGATGGCGAACTGACGGATACAATCATTCACCTCGTCGGGGACCTCGGCCGGCAAGGCGTGTGAGGTGTTGGGCCACAGGTGATATCGCCAGTGGGGCACCACCGACTGCATCCGCTGAAGCCCCTTCTCTGAATCGTGAACAGTATTGCCCGCCAGCAGAACTTGAACCGGGACACGCACTGAACGCAGCAGACGAACGCTAGCGAAACGCGACGGCGGCGTGCGTATGGGTGGCGCGAAGGTAGCGAACCCGGCCACGAACAGCCCGGCCAGCATGTCGATGGAACTGCCCGGTGCGGGGTGACCCGTCACCCACGCCGCGGCGCGTCGAGCTCGCACGGAATGCGGGCGCGACAACAGCAGCGCAAGACTTCGCCAGAACCTTGAAGAGAGTCGAGCCACGGTGTTGGCCGGATCAACCAACGTCACCGTCGCCAACCGACGGGGCGCCCGCGCCGCGGTATGGATGGCAAGCCAACCCCCATAGGAATGCCCAACCAGATGGACGTCGCGCAGCCCTAGCCCCTCCAGAACCGCGTCAATGCTGCGCGCGCAATCTGCGGGGGTGAACATCGTCTTCGACTGATTGCCCGCTCCGGGCTGACCCAACATGTCGATCGCATAAACGGTGAAATCGCTTGTCAAACCGGCGACCTGGTTCCACCACATGGCCGAGGTCAGGAAGAAGCCGTGTATCAGTACGACGGGCACACCGCCGTCTGGCCCGTGCTGATACACCCGAACGGTGCCGAACTTCGTCGGAACATCGTGCACGACGTCCGGCCGCGGACTCACTGCGCGTAACTCGTCATACGTTGCCAGATAGCGCCGTCGTGCGTCCGCGCTCTTGAACCCGCCGTCAGCCAAGCCCACCAAGGAACCCCTTCGGTCAAGGCGACAATGCGCCACCGAGTCACGGTAAGCAGGTTTACCGATAACCCGCCATATTCGACTCCGCCTTATTCGCCACGTCCGGCTTGTAGGGGAGTGGCTGGTGCGCCGAGGCGTGGGCCGTAGCCCCACCGATGCAGGGCACAGGTGTCCGAAATGGCAGCACCATGCGGATCACCAAACCAGCCGGCACGGCGCACCAAATCCAACGCAGGTCTCCGGTCGCATGGCTCACCCAGGCGCCAACGAACCAAGCGAGAGTGCCGGCTAGTGTCCGCACCAGGTTGGCCACGTATGCACCACGACCGAACTCGATGCCGTCCCGGGTGTAGGCCACGGTGCCGAATACGAGCGAGACTGCCGATAGCGCCCAGATCGACCGCGCGACATGGGCAACCGCGCCGTCAGCGGACATCGCGTCCACCACGACCGGCATCAACGCGAGCGTCGCGAGGCCGGCGACACACCCCAGCACTACCGAGGAGCGCAGTAACGAGGACTCGACACGGTGGCGCTCCGCCATCGACGTTGTCGAGGAGACCAGGATCTGTGCGGCCGACTTCCAGCCCTCCACAGCGAGCACCACCAGTAGCCAGAATTGGTAGGTAACCTGGTGTGCGGCGCCGGCGACGGGGCCGATCCCGACAGCCGCGCCAGTCATCGCAATCGTCGCCGCACCCAGTGCGGCGGATCGGACCGCGAGCACCAACACCGCGCCGACCGACTTTCTCCACGCCGGGGGCTCGGTCATCGCGTCGGTGGACCCCCTCGTCAACAGTCCACGCGCCCGCATCACCAGGAGTAGCAGGCACGCCACGACGAGCTGCGACAGCGTCGACGCCACACCAAAGGCAGTGACGCCGAGCGTCGTCCACGCCACCGATACGATGTCGAGCAGCACATGGACCCCGGCGCCAGAGAGCGCCAGCACGGACACCGCCGGGACGGCGTTGCTGCCACGCAGCGCCCCATAACCCGCCATGACGAGAGCCATTACCGGCAGCCCGACGGCACGGGCCAGCAGATAACCGCGCGCGCCCGTCCCGAAATCGGCCAGCACGGCAACAGCCCCCAGCGCAATGGACAGCGCGAGGCCGAATACAACTGCGGACACGAGTCCGTGACGCGTGGTCCGGGCGGCATCGTTCCTCCTGCCCGCTGCACGCAGTCGGGCCACCTCGGTGGTCTGTGCGAACAAGATCGGAGTGACGAGCCAGGTCGCGGTCGTCGCGATACCCGTGCCCAAGGCAAGGGAGGACTGCTCGTCAACACCGAGGCTCCCCGCCAACACGGTGTCGGCCACCCCGGTGAGCGGTTCGGCGAGCAGCGCGATGGCAGCGAGTCCGGACAGTCGCAGCGCCGCGCGAATGGTGTTCAGCGCGAGTTCCTTTGCAAGCGGACGCGGTGCGCTGCCACGTGGCTGCGCGTTGCGCATCGTCGCGAGCAGTAGAGCTGGCGGCCGGAACGCGAGAAGTCGACGAACACGTGACCGCAGCTTGGCGATGCGCACTCGCCGATGCGCATTGCTCCCTCGGCGTCGGCGAGCACCGTCGCGATCGAGACAAGACAGTTGACGCGCAGCCGCTCTGCCAGCCCATCGTGGTGGGCGTCGAAGTGCAGATGGGGAGCCCAGACGTCGCCGATCGAGACGCTGACCTGGACGTCGACGGTCGACAGGAGATCGTTGAGCCGACTCGCCGCGGTGGCGGCGTCCGCGGCCGAGAAGACTGGCTCAAGCTCGCCGGCCAGTCGCCGCATCGTGCAGAGCATCTCATCGAGGTCGGACTCGTCACCGCGACGTTCGTGCTGCAGCGGCAGCGCGTCGGAATCCAACAACGCGGCCGCCCAGTCCGCGTCGAGAAGCCCGTCCCGCCAGGCGTTCACGATCATGACGGTCAGGTTTGCGGCACTCCGGTGAATCGGCACGTTGCAATCCTGCAGTAAGGGTTGAATACAGTTCAACGCTTACATTGGCGCGCATTGCAACCTGCTCGAAACTCCGCGATATCCTCGAGCCGAGGACGTGCCTCCTGACAGTCCTGGGCTGCGGTGTCGACGCTGGCCGTCGTGCCACGCGCAGTGCGCGAGCGGTTCGAATGCCCCCTTCTTCCCGGTCGTTCCCTCGCGGCGGACGTATCGTCCCTCTTCCGAGATCGACCACCGCACCGCCACCCGTGTCATTCGGCCGTCCGATGAGTACCGCGCGGGCCTCAACCCCACAACGGAATGGAGTGAAAACACATGAGCACCAACCCAATTGCTAGCGGCACCGAGCGATCGATCATCGAGAACATGCTCGACCGCAACCGCGAGGCACTCATCGAGACCGCCCGCGGCCTGTCAGATGCCGACGCCCGCCGACGACTCGTCACGTCGCTGACGACGCCGATCTCATTGATCAAGCATGCTGCCGCGGCGGAACGGATCTGGTTCCAACGGTTCTGGGCGGGACTCGGCGAATCGGAATGCGACGGATACGCGCGCCGCGACGAGGGCACCTTCGCCGTCGCCGACGACGAGTCGCTGGCTGACGTCATCGCCGAATTCGAGCGCGCAAGCCAACGATCACGTGAGATCGCGTCCCGCTTCGACCTCGATGACACCAAGGACAATCCCCGCGAGGGAAATGTCAGCATGCGATGGACACTGCTCCTGATGATCCAAGAATTCGCAAGGCACGCCGGCCACGGCGACATCCTCCGCGAACAGATCGACAAACCCCCAGTGCGAGAGCCAAACTCGTGAGACCGCGGCGCGGATGGAAAATCGTTGGACGGCGGTCGGTTCACATTGATAGCGTGCGCGAGACCGTGACATCACACCAGGAGGTGAGACCCATGAACGCAGTAACCAAGTGGGTGCTCCCACTCGTGTTCACAGTCGGGCGATTGACGTAGGTGTCGCCGGGAGCGCCCGAACAAGGCAATCCCGAAAGGCCACACCATGCACTTCACCTCTGAGACATCGTCGAACGGTGTCATCGAACGCAGTTTCACTCTGGATGAGATCACCGGCGTGCTCTGGTCGCCCACATTCGGCACCGTCGGCTCACCACTGCTGCTGTTGGGGCACTCCGGCGGCATGCACAAGAAGGCGCCGGGACTGGTAGCCAGCGCGCTCCACAGCGTGACCACCCATGGATTCACCGTCGCCGCCATCGACGCGCCCGGACACGGTGACCGGCCGCGAGACCGTCAGGATCAACGGTGGGCCGAGTCGATCCATCAGGCCCGGGCGGCGGGGGAGTGGATCGCCCCGATCGTCATCGACTACAGCATGTCGCTGGCGGCGCGTGCGATGCCGGAATGGCAGGCGACCCTGGATGCCCTGCAGGCGTTGCCCGAAATTGGCGTCGAAGCGCCGATCGGCTATGGCGGCGTGTCGTTGGGTGTGGTGACCGGGCTGCTGTTGGCGCCGGTCGAATCCCGGATCGGTGCCGTGAGCTTCGGTGGGGTTTTCGTGGACGGTGCTCTGATCGAGGCGGCAGGCAAGATCACCGTCCCAGTCGAGTACCGAATTCCTTGGGACGACGAGGAATTCGATCGCCCATCCGAGGTCGCGTTGTTCGACGCCTTCGCCTCGAAGGAGAAGACGTTGCACGCCCATTCGGGCAGGCACTACCCGGTGCCCGAATACGAGCGCGACAGCTCGGCTCGGTTCTTCGCCCGCCATCTCCGCCGGGCCGGCGACACGGCTTCGGACTGACGCGCACGGGTATCTGCGTCCGGCCCGCGCAAGGGCGCGGACCTCTCACCGCCGGGGCTTGCCGCCATGATCGCCGAGTTCATCCAACGAATGCAGTTGGATGGCGTCACGGTGGTCGGGAACGACACCGGCGGTGCCCTGTGTCAGATTCTGTGCGCGAACTATCCCGAACTCGTTGACCGGCTAGTGCTCACCAACTGCGATGCTTTCGATAACTTCCCGCAAGGGTGGCCAGACTGATCGAAGCAATCGGTGCGCACGTCCCCGGATCGATCGCAGGCCTCGACGCGATCTTGCGAACACGGCTGCTGAGAAAGGCCGCCCTGATGGCCGCGCCCTTGACGATGCGCCCACTGCCCGATGAGTTGCTTTCAGCGTGGTTCTCGTCGCTTCACGACCGCCGTGTCCGTGCTGACCTACGCGCAGTGCTGCAAGGGATCTCGTCGAAGCACACACTGGCCGCCGCCGAGCGGTTGAGAACCTTTGATCGCCCAGCGCTCATTGTCTGGGGCGCCCGGGACTGGGGGTTTCCGTTAAGCGACGCCGAACGGCTCGCAGTGACGCTTCCTTGCTCTCGCCTGGAAATTCTCGAAAATGCGCGCACGTACGTTCAATTCGACCAGCCCCAGCGTCTAGCTGAGCTCTTGCTCGAACACATGCATTAGTCGGTGTGGTCTGACAAGCAGTTCGCGGTGTGCGCGGGTGTGGTAGCACGCACGACATAGGGTGAGCACCACGGCGCGGCGCAGCACTCGCCGGTCGATCAAGCCCGCAGAATGTCGGCCGGGGACACGGTTTCGACGAACGCCCGCGCTGCGGCGGCGAGCTTCCTGTCCGCAGTGGCCAGCGCGTCGGCCTGCAGCTGCGTCAGCGCGATGTACTCGGCCTGGTAGGTGTTTGGCCAGTTCAGCTTTGCGGCTATTCGCCATGCGTGGTCCTGCAGTGATCGGTCGCCCAGGAGCCGGATGCGCAGCCCGCGGATATCGTCGAGAACCTTCCGGCCGGTCCGTTCATCGATCTCGCCGCGGTACACCGATTCGTACACCAGGGCGAGTGCCTGCGAGCGCAACAGAGTAGGAGCCGCCAGGCTATGGTCCGGTGGAATGGTCGCTCCGCCAGCGGCGAGGTCGACGGCCACCTGTGCATCGATGACGAACGTTGTCATAGCAGTACCTTCGCATGGAACGCTGGTCTTCGGCTACGCGACGAATTCTCGACTCGCGTTACAGCACAGCCACTCTCGGGTGACGCCGAATCCGTTCAATTGAAACTGGGACACGTTGATGGTTTCGGTGGGATACGAGCGGTACGGCGCGCAGGGCGGTGATTGGGGTTCGGCGACCCGACGCCCGCAGAGCTGGCGAACCTTGAGGCCGCCAAACCAACTCGACGTAACCCGCGCGCTAGACCGAATGGATCTCGCCCTCGTGCCCGTGGCGGATTTCATCGATCTCATCACCTCGTTTACGGCGCACTTCCGCAGCACGGCAGGCCAGTCGGCAAACAGATGGCCAATCAGCAATTCGCCGTGCACAGGCGTCTGCCGCCGACCCTGAACCGGCGTTTTGGTAGATTTCAGATGTTCCAATACAGTTAACGGCTAATCACTACAGAGCCCTAGTACCAGGTAAAGTGGCACAAATCACATAATGCCACCTGGCGTGGCGGTTGCCACAAATGTGATGTGTCGACAGCGGGCCAACTCTTGCACCGCTGCAGCGGTAACACGCGCAGCAAACTTCAGTCTGGCATGCATCTGGTCGATCGGTGCGACGTCGCCGGACGGCGACCAGGACGCAGTCCAATCCCGTTCAGCGCCGACAGGCGCAGTTGGAGGGGGGTGTTTGTGTCCGACACACGGATTCACAAGTTCAAAGCCCCACAGAGGAGAGCAAAACCATGCCGGGAGTTCACCGATCAATGGAGACGTTCGGAAAACAGAAACAAGTAAAGAAGGTCATCGCCGGCCTTCTCGTTGCCACTGGCTGTCGACCGTCGCGTAATTCCCCCGGGGTGTCCGTCACGTAATTCCGCCACCCGGTGGGCCTCGGTGTAGGTCTACCGGGTGGGTTTGGTGTTGTCTACTGGCGCGCTAG
>NZ_JAPZLB010000018.1:0-152304 GCF_033804635.1 Mycobacterium sp. RTGN4
CTTGAGTTCTTTGGGGCCGACGCCTTGGGCGGTGCGGGCCAGGTCGGTTTCGAACTGGGCTGCGGTGGTGGGGTCGGTGGCGTCGGGCAGCCGGCTGATGGCTTTGCGGATCACTTCGACGTGTTCACCGTTGATCGAGCCCTGGGCTTGAGCGGCCGCGGTGGCCGGTAGCAGCGGGGGCAGGGGTTGGCCGATCAGGGTGCGGCGTGGTCCCAGTGCGGCGGCGTCGGCCAGCCGGCGCCCGGCCTCGGCACTCGAGATGCGCCAGCGGGTGCGCAGCACTTCGTTCCAGGACTTGGCGCCCAACTCCCTCGGGGTGTGTTCGGCTTGCAGGCCGGCCAGCAGGTGGTGGAATTGGGTGGGTAGTTGGCAGGTCAGGGTCTGCAGGTCATCGAGGTGCGCGAGCTGTTCGGTGAGTGCCATGGCGTCGTGGTCGCAGGCGGCGAGCGCGTCGCGCAGCGCGCTGATCGCTTCCCGTACGGCCGTCCCGGACATACTTCGAACATACATTCGACCACCGACAAGTTTTTTCGCGATGTGACGTGTGGAACTGAAGTGACAGACGAGTTTTGGCGGTTGGCGAGCGTGCGAAACCGCACACTCGCCGCGCGCGGAAGGGCGGCGACAGGGCCCGGAATCCGATGGTGATACTGGATGAGTGACCTCCGCACTCTGTGACCAGTTCGGCATCGACTTCCCGCTCTTCGCCTTCAGCCACTGCCGCGATGTGGTGGCCGCGGTCACCAACGCCGGCGGGTTCGGCGTGCTGGGCGGGACGGCGTACACCCCGGAGCAGCTCGAGCAGGAGTTGGTGTGGATCGACGACCACGTCGGCGGTAAGCCCTACGGCGTCGACCTGATCGTGCCCGCCAAGTTCGAAGGCAAGGGTGAGAACCTTTCGAATTCGGATCTGACGCAGAGGATCCCGGAGGATTACCGCAGTTTCGTCGGCCAATTGTTGGAGGCGCACGGCATCGAACCTGAGCAGGCGCCGCGGCTCGGGGGCTCCGGACTGTCGGGCAACACCGGTCGCGAACTCCTGGACGTGGCGATGAGTCATCCCATCAAGCTGATCGCCAACGCGCTCGGGGTGCCGCCCGACTACATGATCGACGCGGGCAAGGAGAACGGCGTGCCGGTGGCAGCCCTCGTCGGCGCCAAGGAACACGCCGTCAAGCAGGTCGCGGCAGGCGTGGATCTCATCGTCGCGCAAGGCACCGAGGCGGGTGGGCACTGCGGCGAGGTGACCACGATGGTGCTCATCCCCGAGGTCATCGAAGCCATTGATGCAATGGGCGCAGCGGTACCCGTGCTGGCCGCGGGTGGCATCGTCACCGGACGACAGATGGCGGCGGCGGTCGCCATGGGCGCGGCAGGCGCGTGGACGGGGTCGGTCTGGCTCACCACCGAGGAGGCCGAGACGGCGCCGCACACCAAACAGAAGATGCTGGCGGCGACGTCGCGTGACACGATCCGCTCGGCGGGCCGCACGGGCAAGCCTGCTCGTCAGCTGGTTTCGGAATGGACCGACGCGTGGCTGCCACACGACGGGGGACGCAAGCCACTGGGCTTGCCGCTGCAGAACATGCTGTGCGAGCCAGTGATTCGTCGCGTCGATGTGCTTGCCGCGCAAGGTCATCCAGGAGCCCAGGCGCTGGCCACCTACTTCGTCGGTCAGGGTGTGGGCTTGATGAACAGGGTGAGGCCCGCCCGCGACGTCGTACTCGAGTTCATCGAGGACTATCTGGCGGCGACGCAGCGCCTGAGCAACTCGCTGCCCGACTAGTCGTCGAACGTGATGTGCACCGAGATCGGGTCGCTCTGTAGCGCCTTCATCCCGGCGGCGAAGGCCGCTCCACTGAGCTTCCCACCTCCACCGATCTTGCGGGCGCGCGCGACGACGTCGTCATTGGGCTCGAAAGTTGCGGTCCCGCTGTGCCATTGATCCTTGATCCGGACGCGCACCCGTGAGTTGGCGGTGACGTTGTACGCCCAGCCTGCCCGTCGGCCGTGTTGCGAGATGACCCACAACCCGTCGCTGTCCGGGCGGCCGTTTAGTGGCACCCGACGCGGTTCGCCGGACTTGCGGCCGACGGTCTCGAGTTCGACGGTCAACGGAACGTGGATGCCGAGCTTGCCGAGCGCGGCCACCGTTGGGTTCATGACCATGCGGCCGACGGTGCGCTCGAACTTGAACTTGCGTCGTGCCTTTTCGGTGCTCGTCCTTGCCATGATGGCGACGATAGTGGAACGATCACTCAACTACAAGACCCGCTACTCCTCTCCGGCGAGCGGCAGCCTGACCTCGAAGCTCGCCCCGGTGTCGCGGTTGTAGGCGGCCAGCGTCCCGTGATGGGCCTGGACCAGGCCCGCGGCAATCGCAAGGCCCAAACCGGATCCGCTCGGCAGCGACGCGTCCTCACGGGGCACGCGACTGTTGGAGCCGCGGTAGGCCACGTCGAACACGCGGGGTAGGTCCGCCTCGTCGATGCCGACGCCGGTGTCGTCCACCCGCGCCCACGCCCCGCGTTCGTCAGCGCCGACCGCCAATTCGACGGTGCCGCCTGCCGGGGTGTGTGCGATGGCGTTGGCGACCAGGTTCGACAGCACCCGCACCAGCGCACGATCGCTGCCGATCACCTGCACCGGGTCGGCGGGCACGTCGCCGCGCAGCACCACACCGGCACGCTCGGCCGCGATCCGATGAGCGGCCAGCACGTCGTCGACGACTTCGTCGAGTGCCACCCTGTCGTACACCGGCTGGATGGCACCGGCGTTGATCTTCGACATCTCGAAGAGGTCGTCGACCATCTCGGACAGCCGAATCGATTCCTGTTCAATGTGCTTCGCGTGCGCCCGCACCTCGTGATCGGCGACCACTCCGTCGGCGATGGCCTCGGCGATCGCGCGGATTCCGGCTAACGGCGTACGCAGGTCGTGGCTCACGAAGGCGACAAGTCGCCGCCTGCTCTCTTCCGCGGACGCCTCCGACTGGCGGATCTCGTTCTCCCATACCGTGCGGCGGGCCTGGTAGCGGGCCAGCATGACCGCGGCCGGAATGGTGACGACGAAGACGATGACCAGCACGATGGCGGTCCGTTCGAACTGCTGGCTGATCATGAACCGGCTGGCCCCGAGCACCCCGGTGAACGTGGCGACCGTCGGAATCAGAACGAGCACCACCATGCTCACCGCCAACGACCACGACCGGGCCAAGCGGATCACGATGCCCCCCACGAGCACCACGGGTACCGAGCAGATCAACGCCAGCCCGATGAGCTCCCAGAGGTCAGACTGCGGCATCCTGCGATCCACTCCACATGTATCCGCGGCCCCACACCGTTTGGACCCGATGGTGGTCACCCAGTTTGGACCTCAGCCGCTTGACGTGCACGGTGACGGTGGACAGATCGCCGAAGTCCCACTGCCACACGCGCTTCAGCAACTCCTCGCGACTGAATACCACGTCGGTGTGCGTCAGGAAGAACAACAGCAGGTCGAATTCGCGATTCGTCAGGCTCACGGGCAGGCCGTCGATGGTCACCGAACGCGCGGCCGCCGACGCGGTGAGCGTGCCGACGGTGATCACCACCGGTGGGTCGGCGGGCAATGCCCCGCGCCGAAGCACCGAGCGCACCCGCAGCGCCAACTCCCTTGGGCTGAACGGCTTGGTGACGTAGTCGTCGGCGCCCACCTCGAGCCCGGCGATCCGGTCGGCCTCCTCGCTGAGCGCGGTCAGCAGTATCACCGGTACGCGATACCCGCTTTGGTCGCGCAGCGTCCGGCATAACGACAACCCGTTGGGGCCAGGCATCATCACGTCGAGCACAGCCAGGTCGATGCGCTCCGTGCTGAGTAGGCGCAGCGCCTCGTGTCCGTCCTTCGCGACGGACACGTCGAGCCCGTCGCGTTCGAGGTACCGGCGCAGCACATCGCGCACGACGGTGTCGTCGTCGGCGATGAGCACACGGGTCACGACGTCTAACACTAGCCCCGAAACCCGATTACCTGCGCCGACGTCATTAATTGGTCAGTCTTCGCAGAGGATTGAATCCCGCCGCCGTGGATAACCTCGATCTCATGGAGGGTGACTGTCGCGTCACGGTGGTGCTGCCGTGTCTAAACGAAGCGGAGTCGCTGCCCGGAGTGCTGGCCGCGCTGCCCGACGGCTACCGGGCGTTGGTGGTCGACAACAACAGCACCGATGACACCGCCGCCGTGGCCCGGCGCTGCGGTGCGGCGGTGGTGGCCGAAGCGCAGCCGGGATACGGCGCCGCGGTACACGCCGGAATCGTGGCTGCGTCGACCGAAATGGTGGCGGTGCTCGACGGCGACGGCTCGCTGGACCCCGGTGAACTGCCCAGGCTGGTCGCCGACGTCGAGCGCGGCGCGGACATGGCCGTCGGGCGCAGGCGGCCGGTGCCCGGACTGAACTGGCCATGGCATGCACGGCTGGGTACGGCCGCGGTGTGCTGGCGGCTGCGCACCCGCCACGGTCTTGCGGTGCACGACATCGCCCCGATGCGAGTGGCGCGACGGGACGCGGTTTTGGCGCTGGGTGTGAACGACCGGAGATCGGGGTATCCGCTGGAGTTGCTGGTGCGCGCTGCCGCGGCGAACTGGCACGTTGTTGAACACGATGTGGTGTACGGGCCCCGCACGGGTGGGAAGTCCAAGGTCAGTGGTTCGGCAAGAGGTAGTTTCCATGCGGCCCTCGACTTTTGGCGGGCGATCTCGTGATCTCGGTAGCAGTGCTCGTCGTGGCGAAGGCGCCGGTACCCGGGCTGGCCAAGACGCGGCTGGCCGCGACCATTGGAGCCGAGCGTGCCGCCGACGTTGCCGCGGCCGCGCTGCTGGACACCTTGGACGCGGTGGCCGACGCGCCGGTGGCAGCACGCGTCGTCGCGATGACGGGTGACTTGGACGAGGCGGCGCGCAGCGCCGAAATCCACAGGCGACTCCAAGCATTCACCGTCATCGAGCAACGCGGCGACGACTTCGCCGCTCGGCTGGCCAACGCGCACGCAGACGCGTCGGCCGCGGTGGGTGGCCTTCCAGTGCTGCAGGTCGGAATGGACACCCCGCAGGTGACCGCGGACCTGATCGCCGACTGTGGCAGCACACTGTGCGGCGCCGATGCGGTGCTCGGCATGGCGTCCGACGGCGGCTGGTGGGTGCTGGGTCTGCACGATCCCGCGACGGCGCAGTGCCTGCGTGAGGTGCCGATGTCGCAGCCGGATACGGGCGCCGTAACGCTTGGCGCACTTCGACACACTGGACTTGATGTGCGGTTGGTCAAGGAACTGGCCGACGTGGACACCATCGGCGATGTCGAGGCCGTCCGGCGGGTTTGCCTGCCGGGTAGCCGGTTTCACCAGCTTGCCCTTCCAGAAGGAGTCTGACGTGTTCGGAAATCTGTATGACCGGGCGTTGACCGGCGAACGATGTTGGATCCGGCACGAGGACGGCAGCGTGCACGGACTGCCGGTGCACAGCTGGCTGGGCCGACGGCGTGCCGACCGTGGCTTCGATTCGGCGATGGTGGGGCTATGCGAAGGACCCACGCTCGACCTGGGTTGTGGGCCAGGGCGTTTGGTCGTCAACCTGATCGCGCGTGGAGTGCCCGCGCTCGGCGTCGACCAGTCTGCCACCGCCGTTGAACTAGCCAGGCGAAGCGGGGCGCCCGCGCTGCGCCGTGACCTCTTCGGGCCACTGCCGGGCACCGGGCGATGGTCGACGGTGCTACTCGCGGACGGCAACGTCGGCATCGGTGGCGACCCGCGGCGCGTGCTTCATCGGGCCGGCGAACTTCTGCGCTCCGGCGGCCAGTGCGTGGCCGAGTTCGAAAGTGCAACAACGGGTATCACCTCCCATTGGGTGCGGCTAGAGTCGTCCAGGACCATCGGCCCCTGGTTTCGGTGGGCGACGGTGGGCATCGAAGGCGCCCGCCACGTGGCCGACCAGGTCGGGCTGACCATCACTGATGTCCATTCGATTGGAGATCGGCTGCTCGCCACGTTGGCCACCGCGTGACGACGTCGCCGCTGCGGGGCACGGCCGTCACCGCGCGCGTCGGGATGGCCTTGGGCATCGCGATCGTGATCTGCTTTCTCACCGGCTTGATCAGCCACTTCATCCAACATCCTCAGCCCTGGTTCTACTGGCCGACCCGCCCGGTCTGGCTGTACCGCGTCACCCAGGGCCTACACGTGATCAGCGGCACCGCGGCCATCCCGCTGATCGTCGTCAAGCTGTGGTCGGTGTGGCCAAAGCTGTTCGAGCGCCCGATCATCGGTGGCGTCACCAGACAACTCGAACGCGCGTCGATCCTCGTGCTCGTCGCGTCGATGTTCTTCCAGCTCACCACGGGACTGCTGAACACCGCGCAGTGGTACGCGTTCAAGTTCTTCTTCACCACCAGCCACTACGCCATGGCCTGGGTCGCCATCGGTGCGGTGCTGGTGCACATCGGCGTCAAGTTGCCGGTGATCCGGCGCGCGCTTGGCGAGCCGTTGGAGGGCGACGTCGTGATGGGCGGATCCGTCGGCCCGACCCGTCGGACGGTGCTGTGGGGCACGGGCCTGGCCGTCGGGCTGGCGACGGTGGTCACTGCGGGGCAGACGATCCCGTGGCTGCGCAGGTTGTCTGTGCTGGCGCCACGTTCCGGCCAAGGCCCGCAAGGTGTTCCGGTGAATCGGTCGGCGCTCGCCGCGGGTGTGATTCGGAGGGCGCAGGCGGCCGACTACCGCTTGACCGTCACGAACGGGCAGACGGCGAAGACGTTCACCGTCGGCGAGCTGGCCGCCCTGCCGCAGGCCACGCGTGAACTGCCCATCGCGTGCGTAGAGGGTTGGAGCGCCAACGCCGAGTGGAGCGGGGTGGTGCTCGCCGACCTGATCGCCACCGTTGGCGCGGGACCCGATTCGGATGTGCGAATGATCTCGCTGGAGCCACCAGGACCGTACTCACGGACCATGCTGCCGGCCAGACACACGCGCGACTCGCACACGCTGATCGCGCTGAAGCTGAACGGCGAGGTGCTCGATCTCGACCACGGGTACCCGTGCCGGCTGATCGCTCCGACGAGACCCGGTGTGCTGCAGACGAAGTGGCTGACGCGAATCGAGGTGGTTCCGTCATGACCGCCGCACGGATCCTGCTGATGGCCGGAGGATTCGCGGCAGGGCTGTACGGCGCCTGGCTGATCTGGGAGTTCCCGTGGGTGATCATCGTGCGCATCGCGGTGTGGGCTGCGGCCGGGGTGGTGCTCCACGACTTCGTGTTCGCCCCGCTCTGCGCGGCCTTCGGGCTCGCGGGCCGACGGATCATCCGCGGGCGCTGTTGGAAGCCGGTGACGGTGGCGGCGTTGTGCACGATCGTGCTGGCCCTGCTTGCGATCCCGGTCTATGCCCGGCCAGGCGCGCACGCCGACAACGTGACGGTGCTGGACCGCAACTATCCACTGGGACTGTGGGTTTCGCTCGCACTGGTGTGGGCGTGCGTGCCGGGCTATTACCTCATCACGCGATTTCTACCAGTTCGTCAGGATGACGTGGTTGAGCAGCAGCGCGCCGACGACGTTGAGCGCCAGCCACCAGCGCCGTGACGGCGCGGGCAGGAGCGCCGCCGCGGCCACCAGCCAGGTGGTGAAGGGCAGCCAGATGCGTTCGGTCTCGGCCTTGCTCAACATGGACAGATCCGCGCACACGATCGCCAGCAGCGCGGCCAGCACCACAAGGTGAAGGCCCGAACGACGCTTGATGGCCGCGATGTCGAAGATGCGGGCCACTCCGGCCACGCTCCCCAACCCGATGGCGCAGACCACGGACGCCAGGTTCGCCCACGACCAGTACTGGAACGGCCGGTCCTTCGCGATTCCCTGCCAATAGCGCTCCTGCACCAACGTGTACCCGTCGAACCACCAAAACCCAACGAGCGCAAAGGCTCCGACGACGACGAGGACGGCCAGTACGGCGGGTATCGCTGCCCGCAGCGCTGCGCGCAGGTCCTTGGCGGCGATCAGCACGGCGACGGCGGGCAACGCGATCAGCCCTAGTCCGTAGTTGAGGAAGATGCCCCAGCCCAGCAGCAGGCCCGCACCCGCGCCGGCCAGCAGCGGCAAGCGGGCGGTCCCGCGCGCGGCCAGCGCCAGCAGCGCAAGCCCCCAGGCCGCCACCCCGGTGAAGTAGCCGTCGGCCGATACTGCCACCCAGATTGCGGTCGGCGTTACCGCGACGAATGGGGCCGCCAGACGGGCAGTCGATTCATCGGCGAGCGCCCGTACCGCGACCACGATCGCCGCGGCTGCGCTCGAGCCGACCAGCAGGCAAAGCAGCCCTGCCCACGCGCCACCGCCTAGTCCGATTCGGTCCAGCCAGACGAACGTCAGCAGGGCGCCAGGCGGGTGCCCCGAGACATGGGTGATCCACGAGTCGGGCTGGAAGTCGAGGATCCGACTGGAGAAGGTGCGCAGCGCCTTCGGGATGTCGGTGATGCCAGGCACCTGGCGCAGATACTCATTGGTGGTGGTGAGCCGGCCCGCGAAGCCGCGCTGCCAACCGTCGATCATCGCCAGCGCGAAGGCCCACGCGCACGCCGTCGCCCACGTCACCCATGGCACCGCGCGCCACGGCAGTCGCCGGGCCACGGTGTCGCCCCACAGCACGGCCGCGGCGGCGATGACGATCGCGGGCACGGTGCCCCAGCCGACGTGGGCGTTCCACCAGCCGAAGATGGGCGCGGTCTGCGCGTAGTCCCTGATCCGTTGCGGGGTGGCGTGCAACAGGGGCGTCACGATGCCCGTGTTCAGGTGCGGTACGACGAAAGCCGCGACCACCAGCAGCAGCGCAAGCGCAGCGACGATCAGCTCGCGGCGGATGGACCTCACGCCTATCCACCCTATGGCGTGGTCGCGGCTATCCCGCCGCGTCGCACAACAGGGTCAGGACGGCATCGTCGAGCCCTTCGGCCACGGCCGACGCCTCCTGGCCTGCATAGGGCGCGATGGCGCTGGCCAGGCGGTCGTAGGACAGCGTCACGCCGCCGTCCCGCTCCATGACCAGGATCGTCACCGGCGCGTAAGAACCCGCGTCGGGCGCGGACGCAGTCATCTTGCTCATCGTGACGGGATTGCCCGCGATGATCCGGAGCATCCGGCGGCTGTGGTCCGGGTCCCGGATCGCCAACACGCCGCCCAGGTCCAGGCTCAGGAATTCGATCAACCCGCTGCTGCCCGCGACGGGTTCGATCAGCGCGTCGAATTCCTCGCGGCCTGCCGCCGTGCTCCACTTCCGCACCAGCCCGTCGAAGTGCTCGACCATGCCGAGCCCCGCATAGACCGCGGCGACGACGTCGTCGAACGGCCGCTCGGACCTCACGGTGACGCGCTGCACCGCAACCGTCGTCTCCGAGATCTGACTCACTGCGACTCCCGCCACTCGATCATCTTCGCGAGGGTACTGAAGTCGTAACCTGCTGCGGTGGGATGGATCTCCGTGGTGAACAGCGTCACGCCTGCGTCGCGGTAGGCGTCCGCATCGCCTGCGTTCTCCCACACCGATGAGCGCTCGATGTCGGAGTCGTTGCGGCCGTTGGCCGTTGCGAGTTCGCCGACCAGCTTGCTTGCCCGATTGAACGCGTCGATGGGGAGGAAGGTGTGCCATATGTCGGCGTGCCTGGCCACCGCGGGCAGGGTGCGTTTCGCGCCGGAGCCTCCGATCAGGATCGGAATCTTGTGCAGCGGCGGGGGTACCAGATTGGCGAGTCGGTGCTCGACGCGGGCCAATCCCTCGTCGAACAGGTCGAATCTGGACTTCCACGTTCCGTAGTCGTAACCGTATGTGGTGTAGTCCTTTTCATACCAACCCGAGCCGAGGCCGAGGATCAGTCGACCGCCACTGATGTGGTCCACCGTGCGGGCCATGTCGGCGAGCAGATCCGGGTTCCGGTATCCGATGCCGGTGACGAGCAGTCCGATCTCGGCGCGCGTGGTGAGCTCGCCCCACGACGCCAGCGCGGTCCATCCTTCGAAGTTGACTTCGTCGGGTTGGATCTCCGAGAGGATCGGCTTCGCGTCGACGATGCCTTCGATCGACGGACGGTGAAAGTGGTCATATCCGAAGATGACGTCGGCACCGAGTTCCTCGGCCCGGAGCACCGCAGCGCGCCAACTCCGGTAGTCGGGCGCTCCGCCAGGCCAGAGCTGGACACCTACGCGTACGGGTCGAGACATGTGCGGTACTCCTTGCGGTGACGTGGCTCAGCCCCAAACGGACCGACATTCCGACAAGTTCGCTTTTGTACCGTTTATTCCAGAACGGCGTAAACTGGGCTCATGGCTAGACCGCGCACCTTCGACGAGGCCGACGTGGTCGAGGCGGCGCGTGACCAGTTCTGGACCCACGGCTACTCGGCTACCTCGGTCGACGACCTCACCGCTGCCACGGGTTTGGGCAAGGGCAGTCTCTACGGCGCCTTCGGCGACAAGCACGCGCTCTTCGTGCGGGCGCTCGACAACTACTGCACATCTGCGTCCGATCGGATGTCGGCGCAACTGCGGCAACCCGGCGTCCCCGCCATCGACCGGCTGTCGAACCACGTGAGGACGACCGTCGCGGGCATCACCGCCGACATCGAGGGCCGAGGCTGCCTCATGGCGAAGAGCTCGGTCGAACTGGGGAGTGCCGACTCCGACGTCGACCGCATCGTCGGCGAATCGCTGCGCCGCTGGCATTCCGATCTCGCCGACTGCCTGGTGGAGGCGCACGACGACGGCTCCATCGCCGCAGCGGCTGATCCCCAGGCGCTGGCGACGGTGTTGCTTGGACTGCTGAGGGGGCTCGACGCGTTGCGCAGGGGCGGCGTCGAGCCTGCCCAGCTTCGAGAGGCCGGCGAGCAGATACTCGTCCTGATCGCTTGAGTCGTTTCGCTGATCGGTCAGCGGGGGACGGTCGCCAGTGGAGCCGGTGGCCTCGACGTGGCAAAATCGTAGGCGGTCTGGGATCGATGAGGAGGACGATGAAGGGCTCTCTTCCCGATGTCGTCGTCACCGGTATTGCGATGAGCACGGCGGTGGCGAGCGATGCCGAGGAAACCTGGACGGCGTTGCTGGACGGCCAGAGCGGGGTTCGCCTGCTGGGGGAGGCGTTGCCGGCAGAAATCGAACTGCCCACGCGCATGGGGGCCGGGATACTCGAGAACTTCGACGGCCACCTCAATCGGGTCGAGCTGCGCAGGCTGTCGTACCTGCAGAAGGTCGCGCTGGTACTCAGCAGGCGGGTGTGGGAGCACTGCGGTTCGCCCGACGTCGACCCCGTGCGGTTGGGGGTGTCCATCGGCACCGGGTACGGCGCCACCCAGGACGTCATCCTGGCCTACCACGCAATGCGGGAACGTGGGATGAAGGCCGTGTCACCGTTGGCCGTTCAGATGTTCATGCCCAACGGTCCCGCCGCGACCGTCGGACTCGACCGAGCGGCCAAGGCGGGCGTGACGGCGCCTCTGATGGGCGATGCGTCGGGCAATGGCGCGGTGGCGGCGGCCTGGCGACAAATCGTCTTCGGTGAGGCCGACATGGTGATCTGCGGCGGCGTCGAGGACAAGATCGAGCCGGTTCCGATTGCGGCGTACTCACAACTCGACGGCGTGCTGTCGACCGATGACGCGGATCCCAAGGGCGCGTGCCGCCCATTCGACCGGTCCAGGACGGGCATGGTGCTCGGTGAGGGCGGCGGACTGCTCGTCATCGAGACCGAGGAGCACGCCAAGGCCCGCGGCGCCACCATCCTGGCCCGCCTGCTCGGCGCAGCCATGAACTCCGATGGTTACGACCTGATGTTCAACGACCCTGGCGGCGAACAGGCCGCCGCCGCCGTCACCCGGGCGATCGAGCTGGCCGGCCTGAAACCGTCCGACATCGACCACGTCAACGCCAACGCGGCAGGCACCGTCCGTGGCGACCTGGCCGAGGCGGTGGCGCTGCAGCGGGCGCTCGGCGGCTCAGCGCCTGCGGTCTACGCGTCGAAAGCCGCGCTGGGACACAGTTTTGGCGCTTCAGGCGGTATCGAGTCCGCGCTGACGGTGCTCGCCCTGCGCGACGGGATCGTGCCACCGACGCTCAATTTCCACGAACTCGATCCCGGCGTCGAGCTCGACGTCGTGGCGGGGCAGCCGCGGCGCGGTGACTACCGCTACGCCGTCAACACCTCGCTCGGCTTCGGTGGTCACAACGTCGCCGTCGTCTACGGCAAGTACTGAGTCCATCAGGCCCGCGTCCGCCGCATCGGGGTGCGCCCCTTGGGCTGTTGCGGCTCGGGCGTCGTCGCCCGGCGGGCGGTGATCGGCAGCGTCGAGGTGGCCTTGGTGCTCAGCCGAAGCTCCTCGCCCGCGTGCCGGATGGTCAGCTCACCGTCCGGTCCGTCCCGAAGGGTGTAGATGACCTCGGTGTGGTCGAAGTTGACCGTGACGCGAAATCCCCTCCAGCGCAACCGGAAACACATCCGAGTGATCTCCTCGGGCAGCTGAGGGTCCAACGCGAGGATGCCTTCGTCGTCGCGCAGCCCGCCGAACCCGGCGACCAACGCCGTCCACGATCCGGCGAGCGAGGCCATGTGCAAGCCGTCGCGCGTGTTGTGGTGCAGGTCGCGGAGATCGATCAGCGCCGCCTCGTAGGTGTAGTCATGGGCAAGCTCCAAGTGCCCAACCTCGGCACACAACACGGCCTGGGTGCACGCCGACAGCGAGGAGTCGCGCACCATGCGCGGCTCGTAATAGGCGACGTTGCTGGCCTTCTGCTCGGGTGTGAACGCGTGGCCCTGCCAGTGCATGGCCAGCACGAGGTCGGCCTGCTTGATCACCTGTGCCGGATACAGCAGCACATACGGGTAGTGCAGTAGCAGTGGATAAGCGGCGTCGTCGGTGAAGTCCCATTCGCGCAGATTGGTGAAGCCCTCGCACTGCTGGTGCACGCCCAGCTCGTCGTCGACGGGAACGTAAACCGCGTCGGCCGCGTCAGTCCACGCGGCCGCCTCCTCGGTGCTGACATTCAGTGCGCGGGCTGCCTCGGGGTTGCGTTCGCAGGCCGCCGCCGCGACTCGCAGATTGTGGGCGGCCATCAGATTGGTGAACGTGTTGTCCCGCACCACCGCGGTGTACTCGTCAGGTCCGGTGACCCCGTCGAGATGGAAGACGCCGTGACGATCGTGGTGGCCCAGCGATTGCCACAGCCGGGCCGTCTCGACGAGCACCTCGAGTCCGCAGTGCGCTTCCAGTGTCTGGTCGCCGGTAACCACCCGGTAGCGTTCGAAAGCCGCTGCGATGTCGGCGTTTACGTGCCACGCGGCGGTACCCGCAGGCCAATATGCGGAGCACTCCTGGCCGCGGATGGTCCGCCACGGGAAGGCCGCGCCCCGCAGGTCCAACTCCCGCGCTCGTTGCCGCGCGAGGTCGATCGTGGACGCCCGCCACCGCAGTGCATCGGCGGCGGCATCGGGATGGGTGTAGGTCAGCACCGGTAGCACGAAACCCTCGGTGTCCCAGAAGGCGTGGCCGTCATACCCCGTGCCGGTCAGGCCCTTGCCCGCGATGGCCCGGCGCTCGGCGCGGGCGCTGGCCTGCAGCACGTGGAACAAGCCGAAGCGCACCGCTTGCTGACAGTCGGGGTCGCCTTCGACCTCGACGTCGGCGCTGTCCCAGAAGTCGTCCAGGTACTCGCGCTGTGCGTCGAGCAGGCCCGGCCAGCCCGTGTAGCGCGCGCCCTTCATCGCCCCGGCCACCTGATCGAGCAGCGCGGGACGAGACCGCAGGCTCGACCATCCGTAGGACAGGAACTTGACGATCCGCAGCCGCTGACCGGGGCGCAGGCCGCAGATGACCGTGGTGCGGGCCAGGTCCGCGCTGACTTCGGTGTCCACCTCGACGCGACCGGGGACCTCGACGTCGTGGTCCATCGCGGCGGCCATCATCAGTTCGGACATTCGGGTGCGGTGGATGAGTACCGCGCTGCGCTCGCCGGACTCCTGAGCGACGGCCTCGAGCGGGCTCTTGAGCAGCGCGGCGGCACGTGGGTCGTTCGAGGTCGTGGGTTGATCCTCGTTGGCGACCAGCTCGGATTGGACTGTGATGCGGGCGAAGTCGTCGATCGCCTCCACGATGTACTCGATGGCCGCGACGCCGCGGTGCGCCAGCGAGACCAGCCTTGTGGAGGTCACCGCGACCTGGCGGCCGGCGGGGGAGGTCCAGCGCACGTTGCGGGTCAGCGTGCCGGCGCGCATGTCGAGCACCCGCTCGTGATGGTGCAGGGCGCCGTACCTGACGTCGAACGGCTCGTCGTCGACCAGCAGCCGCAGGATCTTGCCGTTGGTCACGTCGACGAGCGTCTGGCCTTCCTCCGGGTAGCCGTAGCCGGCCTCGGCGTACGGCAGCGGACGCAACTCGAAGAACGAGTTGAGGTAGGTGCCGGGCAGGCCGTAGGGCTCGCCTTCGTCGAGGTTGCCGCGAAGTCCGATGTGCCCGTTGGACAATGCGAACACCGACTCGGTCTGCGCCAGCAGTTCGAGGTCGAGCGTCGTCTCCCGAACGAGCCACGGCTCCACCGGGAACGTGCCTTCGTTGATCATTCGCGGTCCAGCAGTTCGGCGAGATCCTTGACGACGACGTCGGCGCCGTTGCGCCGCAACGCTTCGGCCTGGCCCACGCGGTCGACCCCGACGACGAGCCCGAAGTGCCCGGCCCGTCCGGCGGCCACCCCGGACAGCGCGTCTTCGTACACCGCTGCCTCCGCGGGTGCGACGTCGAGTTGCCTGGCGCCCTCGAGGTAGGAGTCCGGTGCCGGCTTGCCCGCGATGTGCTTTTCCCGCAACGTAATTCCGTCGACGCGCTGCTGAACGAACCTGGCCAGTCCGGTCACTTCGAGTACCTGACGGGTATTGGCCGACGACGAGACGACGGCTACCGCGAGTCCGGCACGCGTCACTGCTTCAAGGTAGCGCCGGGACCCTGCGAAGACCTGTACGCCGTCTTTGTCGACGGCTCGCAGGAAGAGCGCGTTCTTCTTGTTGCCAAGGCCGCGCACGGTTTCGGCGGTCTGGGCGTCGTCCAGATTGCCCTCGGGGAGCTTGATGTCGCGGCTGGCGAGGAAGGACCGGACGCCGTCCTCGCGCGTCTTGCCGTCGACGTAGTTGAAGTAGTCGGCCTCGGCATCGAACGGCACGAAGTTGCTTCCGTGGTGTTGCGACCACTGTCGCAGGAAGTCGTCGAACATGGCCTTCCACGCCTTGCGGTGCACACTTGCGGTGTCGGTGAGCACGCCATCGAGGTCGAACAGGCACGCACGTACGCCCGCGGGTAGTCCAAGCACGGACGGTGGGTACCCATTTCCGCGGGATTAACCGGCGTCGTCGGACGTGGCCTCGATGAGTGGCCCGCTGTCCGCTTCGAGCACCGCGCCTTCCTCGCCGGGGTCTTCGGCGACGAGCACGCGAACGAAGCTGTTGAGAAAGGCGATCGCAGGTACGGCGAGCAGGGCCCCGATGATCCCGGCCAGCACCCCTCCGGTGGTGATGCCGAGGACCACGGCGAGCGGATGGATCGACACCGCGCGGCCCATGACGAGGGGCTGCAGCACGTGCGCCTCCAACTGCATGACGGCGATGATGAGCGCAAAGGTGATGAGGGCGTAGACGAGACCCTTGGTGAGTAGCGCGACGATGACCGCAAGGAATCCGGTGATGACCGCGCCGACGACAGGGACGAACGCGCCAACGAAGATCAGCGACGCCAGTGGCAGGGCCAGCGGAATGCCCATGATGGCAAGGCCGCTACCGATGCTGACCGCGTCCACCAGTGCGACCAGCGACGTCGCGCGGGCATAGCCGGCCAGCGAATGGAACCCCGCCGCACCGGCTTCCCGGACGCGTAAGCGTTGGGTCTGGGGCACTGCCTGGGTGACGAACTGCCAGATGTTGCGGCCGCCGAGCAGGAAGAAGATCACGGTGAACAACGTGAGCAGTGCGCCAGTGACGATTTCGGCGATGGTGCCCGCCGTCGACAGCGCCCCGCTGGTGAGTTGTGATTGGTGGGTTCGAATGGCGTCGATCACCGAGTCGCCGGCTTGTTTGAGCTGATCCCCGCTGAGGTGCAACGGCCCGTTGACCAACCAGTCTCGGGTGCCCTCGATGCTGCGTGTCACCTCATCGGCGAGTAACGGTGCGCCGTCCACGAATTGGTTGACGACGAAGGACATGATGCCGACGAGGATGGTCAGGCCGAGCACGAGCACGAAGGCGACTGCGCCACCGCGGGCGGCCCCGTAGCGGTCGAGGGCGTCGACCGCCGGTAGCAACAGCGCGGTGAGGATGAGCGCCAACGCAATCGGAACGACGACGACGCCGAGCCGCTCGAGCAGCTTCCAGATGACGAAGGCCGCGGCGAGGATGACGAGTAAACGCCATGACCACGCCGCGGCCCTCCGTACCCGAGGAGTCACCGACTCCTGGTCGGTGTCGGGCATCTAGAACCAGACTTTGCGGCCTCCGACGGGCCGACCGACGGCTCCGAGAATCCACAGCACGATGCCGACGATCAAGAGGATTCCACCGATGGTGGTGAGCAGTCCGCTGATGGGAGTGGCAACGAAGTAGCCAATCAGCAGCAGGATGATGCCGAGGACGATCATTGGTCTATCCGATCTCTCAAGGGATGGTTCCCTGAGCTCTGGAATTGCCCAATCCGTCAGTTTCAAACCTGCTTTTCTCCCGCGACCGCGCGTGTCTGTACGCGACACGCCGCTGGCCAGCGGCATTTTGCGCGCGCTCGCCCGGCTAATAGAGCATCTTGCGCATGTTGTCCTCTTCGTAGTACCTGTCGAGCTCCGCATCGCTCATGTCCGGCTTGATGGCCTTGGCCAGCTGCGCCACGCTCGGCACCGCCTTGGGGTCCCAGGTCTCCGGCTTCCATGCGTCCGAGCGCAGAAATGCCTTGGCGCAGTGGAAGAACACTTCTTCGACGGCGATCTCCAAGGCCAGGATGGGGCGCTTGCCGTCGACGACCATCGCGTCGAAGTAGTCGGCGTCCGACAGGACGGTCGCGGTGCCGTTGATGCGTAGCGTGTCGCCGCGGCCGGGGATGAGGAAGACGGTGCCGACGTGGGGCCGCTGCAGGACGTTGAGGTAGCCGTCGACGCGCTTGTTGCCCGGTCGTTCGGGAATCGCGATCGTGGTGTCGTCGATGATGTGGACGAAGCCTGGCGGATCGCCCTTGGGGGAGACGTCGACCCGACCATCGGCATCGGTGGTGGCCACGAATCCCAACGGCGAGTGCGTCAGCCAGTCCTGCTGCGCGTCCGACAGGCGGCTCTTCACCTTGTTGGCGACGTAGGCGTTGGGCGCTCCGACGATGTCGCGGAGTTGGTCAACGGTGGTCACTTCACGGCGCATGACGCCATCATGCTCCAGAGCGGAACCGGGTGGCGAGCTCTTTTCGGTCGAGCTTGCCGATGCCGCGGCGCGGAAGTGCCGCCACGACGTGGACCTCGCGTGGGGCGGCGGTGGACGCCAACGTCCGTGTGACGTGGGCGCGCAGCTCGGCCACCGTCGGGGCTTGGTGCCCCGCTTCGACGACGATGGCGGCGACGACGCGCTGGCCCAGCCGCTCGTCGGCGACGCCGAAGACGGCGCAGTCCGCCACCGCGGGATGAGTCGCCAGCGCGGCCTCCACCAGTTGCGGGAACACCTTGAGCCCTCCGGTGCTGACGGCGTCGTCGACCCGGCCGATGATACGCAGAACGCCCGAATCATCCACGGTACCAACATCATCGGTATGGAACCATCCAGGCTCGGCGAACGGGTCAGGATTCACGGGGTTGCGGTAACCGTTGGCCACTGTCGGTCCACCGAGCGCGACGCGGCCGTCTTCGATGCGCACCCGTACCCCGTCCAATGGCGCGCCGTCGTACACGCAGCCGCCCGCGGTCTCGCTCATGCCGTAGGTCCGAACCACTGAAATGCCTGCGGCCGAGGCACGTTCGCCGACGGACGGGGGCATCGGGCCGCCGCCGATCAACACGGCGTCGAGTTCGGCCAGCGCGGCAGTGGCGGCCGCGTCGCGCAGCGCCTTGTCCAGTTGTACGGCCACCAACGCTGCGTAGCGCCGGTCCGAGCCAAGAGTCTTTATCGCAGAAGGCAATTCGGCCACGTCGAAACTGGCGGATATCGCGACGGGGGTGGTGCCCGCGAGCACGCTGCGCACCAGCACCTGCACGCCGGCGATGTGGTGGGCGGGCAGCGCCAGTAGCCATCGCCCAGGACCGCCGAGCCGGTCGTGGGTGGCGGACGCGCTCGCCACCAACGCGGAGGCCGAAAGCAGCGCTCCCTTGGGCACGCCCGTCGTACCGGAGGTCGAAACGACCACGGCGACGTCGTCGTCGATCTCCTCACCTTCCCGCAGCGATGTCGCCAAGAGCCGCGCCGTGCGCTCGTCGTCGGCGGGCACCGGTAGCACGGCAGGTCCCGTGCCTGCCAGGGCGGATTCGAGGTCTGGCAGCAGCGTCAGGGCCGCCGCGGCGGCTCCGACCGGACGGGCGCGGAGTACGGCTATGCCGAATCCTCGGTGTCGTCGTGGACGTCGCGGGGATCGTCGAGCGGCCAACCCTTGGCGGCCAGCCGGGCCCGGACGCGTTCGACGTCTTCGGTTCTCGGCAATTCGTCGGTGATCCCGGTGATGAGTACGCCGATGTCGATGTGGTCGAACTCGCCGCGGTCCATCAGGTCTTGTGCGACGGCCTTCACCTCTTCGTTGGTGAGCTTGCGCGTGAGCAAGGCCAGCAGCGGTACCCGGTCGGGGCCCGGAACGCCTTCGGGGTAACCGGCATTCAGCCACGCCACGATCTTGGAGAGAAATCCGTTCACTGCCGCAACTCCCGCATTGGGACGGCTCGGCCGCCTCGGTGCTCAGACAAGTTGATGGTAGTAGTGGAGCGTCCACTGCGCGTCGGGGCATGCAACATGTGAGGCAGTTGGACCCCGCCAGTCGACGGCTCGGCGGCGTCAAGGTGAACAATAAATGAACAGCTTTGCGGTCCCGTCAAAACTGCCTGGTCGGAGTACCTGACGAGTGTGGCGATCCGCTAGGAAAAATGGCTCGCGTACCCCCAGAATTAGCGCCATGAGCGCAGAGATGATCATTTTGGTGCTGCTGATAGCCACAGCACTGGCATTCGACTTCACCAACGGATTCCACGACACCGGCAACGCGATGGCGACCTCGATCGCCACGGGCGCGCTGAAGCCGAAGGTCGCCGTGCTTCTGGCCGGCGTCCTCAACCTCGTCGGCGCCTTCCTCTCGGTCGAGGTGGCGGTCACGGTGACCACCTCGGTGCTGAAGGTGCAGGACGGCAAAACCGGGCACCTGCTTTCGGGCATAGACGCGTCGATGGGATTGACGATCATCTTCGCCGGCCTCATCGGCGGCATCCTGTGGAACCTGCTCACCTGGCTCTTCGGCATCCCGTCCAGTTCGTCGCACGCGCTCTTCGGCGGACTGATCGGTGCGGGCCTCGCCGCACTCGGCATGGCGGGGGTCAACTGGTCGGGTGTGTTCTCGAAGGTGATCCTTCCCGCCCTCGCGGCCCCGTTCATCGCGGGCCTCGTCGCCGCATGCGGCACCTGGTTGGTCTACCGGCTTACCCGCAAGGTCGCGAAGAAGCGCCGCGAAGACGGCTTCCGCTGGGGCCAGATCATCACCGCCTCGCTGGTGGCGCTCTCGCACGGCACCAACGACGCACAGAAGACGATGGGCGTCATCGCGCTGGCCCTGATCACCACCGGCCACCTCACCGGCGACGTGAAGAAGGACGGCCTCCCGTTCTGGATCATCTTCAGCTGTGCACTGGCGATCGGCCTCGGCACCTACATCGGTGGCTGGCGCGTCATCCGCACCCTGGGCAAGGGCCTCGTCGAGATCGAGTCGCCGCAGGGCCTGGCCGCCGAGGCATCCTCGGCCGCGATCATCCTGAGCTCCAGCGCCGCGGGCATGGCGCTGTCGACCACCCACGTTGCCACGGGTTCGATCCTGGGCAGCGGGGTCGGCAAGCCGGGTGCAGAGGTGCGCTGGGCGGTCGCCGGGCGCATGGCGGCGGCCTGGCTGATCACACTGCCTGCCGCGGCACTCGTCGGCGCGCTGTCGTACTGGCTGTCCTACGGATTGAAGTCGGTGTCCGGCTCACAACTCGTCGGTGACGGCGTCATCTTCGTGATCCTGGTCGCGCTGTCCGGGTACATGTACTGGCGCGCGCAGCAGCAGAAGGTCGACAGCAGCAACGTCAATGCGGATTGGGACGACTCCACCAACTCCGTGGTTCCGGCCGACGTGCGTGATGCCACCAAGGGCGAGCCGAGCAAGCCAACGGCCTCGGTCTGATCGCGCCGATTCTCTTCTCCTGCTGACAGAAGGAAATTCAAATGACTTATGTGGAAGCTATTTTCAAGGTGCTCGTCGTAGGTCTGGTGCTCGGCGCCGGACTGCCTGCGGTCTTCGCCATCGGCCTGGTCGCCTACTCGAGGGGTGCCGGTGGCACAGGAGACGACGGCGCCGCCGTAGCGCCCAACCCCGCGCTGAAGGCGCTCGGGCTGCTGCTGTTTGCCGCCGTGTCTCTGGTGATCGTGATTGCGATCCTGTTCATCACCAAGGCCACGATCATCCACCACTTCGGGTTCAACCCCGTCCCCTTCCTCCCCAAGTAAGGCCAGCGAACATGACTGAAAACACAGGCATTCTCGACAACATTCTGGGCTGGCTGCACCAGGGCTACCCCGAAGGCGTCCCGCCGAAGGATTACTTCGCGTTGCTCGCGCTGCTGAAGCGCTCGCTGACCGAAGACGAGGTCGTCAAAGCAGCGCAGTCGGTCTTGAGGGCCAACGCCGCCGGCGACGAGGTGACCGAGGACGAGGTCCGCAAGGCCGTGCAGGACGTCATCGACAAGGAACCCAACCCCGACGAGATCCACCAGGTCGCATCGCGGCTGGCATCCGTCGGTTGGCCGCTGGCCGCTCCGGCCCGCTAGCCCCTTCTGCGATTTCGGCCCGCATCCCGTCGGATGCGGGCCGAATCCATTTGTGCAGCATGCCTATAACGTGATGGCCGCGGGTTGTCACTGTCGGGTGTCGCGGCGCAGCGGATGTGTCTCGGGGACCTGGACGAAGATGAGCGTCACGCCGTCGGGGTCCGTCACGTGCATCTCGTGCAGGCCCCACGGTTCTTGTTTGGCCGCCCGCGCGATGTCGACGCCGCGGCCTTCGAGTTCGGCCTGGGTGGCGTAGACGTCGCGTACCTGTAGCCACAGCGCGCCGGGGAAGGGCGGCGCGGACGCAGGAGGCGAGCCGTGTCCGGCGAGTTCGATCAGCGACTGTCCCGCGTAGAACACCGTGCCTGCGCCGTAGTCCCGCGCGATCGCCAACCCGATGGCGTCGCGGTAGAAGATCAGTGAGCGCTGGTAGTCCGCCGGCCGGAGCAGCACGCGGCTGGCGAGGATCTCCATGCCACCGTGTCTAACACACTCGAGCTCTCGCGAGTCCTACACCACTGTCATTCGCGCCGCGATATCACGACACTGGTGTAGGACTCGCGAAATCACCTAACTGCTGGACTCCGCGGCGGCCCGATACCCGCGCACCGCCATCGGTCCGAACACCGCCAACAGGCCGACCACCCACGCGACCGATTGCAGGACGGGCCACAGCGTCGGACCGCCGTCGGCCAGGGCCCGCATCGCCTCGATGGCCGGTGACATCGGTTGGGCCTTGACGAAGGGCGCAAGCCAACCGGGGAAGACGTCGACCGGCACCATGCCGGTGTTGAAGAACAGCAGCAGGAAGCACACCGTCGACAGCCCGGTGATGATGTTCTTGCCGTTCGACTTCACCCCGAACGCCACGATCACCGTCGAGAATCCGACGACCATGAGGGCCGGAATGAACACGAAAGCGACTGCGGCAAAACAGCCTTCGTGAAACCGTAGGCCGATCGCCACGCCGACGACAGTGATCGCGATCGATCCGACCAGGGCGCGGGTGGCCTCCGCGAGCAACCGCCCGGTGAGCGCACTGGCTCGGTGTACCGGCAGTACCCACAGCCGGCTGAGCAGACCCGACTCGCGCTCGTCGGGGATCGCGGCGCCCGCTCCGATGGCGCCGAACAATGCGCCTGCCACCGCACACATCGGGACGAGGCCGTAGAGGCTGTTCCCACCGGTCAGGGTGCGGACCGATTCGCCGATCACCAGGCTGTACACCACGAGCAGGAACGTCGGGAAGATCAGCGACTGGATCAACACGACCGGTTCGCGGGTCCAGCCGCGCAGCAGTCGGCCGGCCTGCAGGCGGCTCTGAAGCGCCAAAGTGGTCATTTCGTCCGCCGTTGCATCCGCACAGCGATGGCCCCGAACGCCAGCAGTAGCCCTACGCACCACGCAAGGCTGATCAAGAGGTTGTCGCGCTGGACATCCCCGGCGGCGAGCCCCCGCAGTGCCTCCGAGAGCTGCGAGACGGGCTGGTTGCGCACGAACGGGCCGAGCCAGCCGGGAAACGCCGATGCCGGTGCGATGCCCGTCGAGATCATCACCAGCAGTAGTTGGGGGATGAGCAGCGTCTGTCCGGCGGCCTCGGCGTTGGTCGCCACCGAGCCCATGGCGTCCGCACCGAGCGACAGCGCAAGCGACAGCACAAGGGCGATGACGACGAAGGCGACCACGTCGAGGAAGCCTCCCTGAAAGCGGAAGCCGAACACGTACCCGATGGCGATGGCGGCAGCCAGTGCACCGGTTGCGCGGATCAGCGCGGAGAGCATGCGCGCCGCCACGGGTACCAACGATGACATGGGCAGGGTGCGCAAGCGAACGCCCAAGCCGCTCAAGTGGTCTCGCGCTGCGCGGTCGGCCGTCGTCATCGCGGTGAAGATCATGGCCTGCACGACGATGACCGGCAGCATGTACTGCGCGTAGGAGGAGGCACCGGCAGCTCCAACATCAATGACGCCGCGCAACGTGATGTTGAAGCACAGGAAGAACGCGATGGGCCCGCCGATCGCGAAGATCAGGTCGCCGTCGCGCAGGGTGCCGAGCACCGAACGTTCGGTGAGCGCGCTGAGTGCGGTCACGTGACCGGGGCGCCGGTCAGCTTGAAGAACACCTCGTCGAGTGACGGCTTGCGCAGCGAGATGTCGGTCAGGTCGACGCCGAGGTCGCCGACGCGGCGGAAGACCTCGCTCAGCGTCGCGACGCCGTCGGGCGCCGGAACCGACACCGTCCCGCCGTCGGAGTCGGTTTCGAGTCCATCGATGCCCGCCAGCGCGTCGGCGATGCGTGCGACGTCGGCGAGGTTGACCGGCGTCACCTGGCAGTAGCTTCCGCCGACGCGGCGCTTGAGTTCCTCGGCGGTGCCGTCGGCGATGACCTCACCGCGGTCGATGACGACGATCGAGTCGCTCAACGCGTCGGCCTCCTCGAGGTACTGGGTCGTCAGCAGCACGGTGATGCCTTGTCCACTCAGCGCGGCGACGAGGTCCCACACCTCGCGGCGGCTGCGGGGGTCGAGGCCGGTCGTCGGTTCGTCAAGGAAGACGACCTTGGGTGGGACGACCAGTCCGCAGGCGATGTCGACGCGCCGGCGCATGCCACCGGAGTAGGTGGACACCCGACGGTTTCCGGCGTCGGTCAGGCTGAACGTCTCGAGCATTTCGTCGGCTCGGTCGCGGGCCTGGCCGCGGTTCAGCCCGCGCAACCGTGCGAAGAGCACCAGGTTCTCGCGACCCGTGAGCAATTCGTCGACGGCGGCGTACTGGCCGGTGAGGCCGATGCTGGCGCGCACTTCCTTGGCCTGTTTGACCACGTCGTACCCGGCCACCGTGGCCCGTCCCGTCGACGGGCTGACGAGGGTCGACAAGATGTTGATCGTCGTGGTCTTGCCTGCCCCGTTGGGGCCGAGCACGCCGAGTACGGAGCCGACGGGCGCGGTGAACGTGACGCCGCGCAGGGCCTCGTCGTCGCCGAACCGCTTGGTGACGGCGTCCAGTTCGATCGCGTTGTCAGCCACGCTCGAAGTATGGCATGGCTAACCTAACTAGCTACCCGCTGGGTTGGACCCGCTGGCGCTTCATGACGGCGTCGACCGCCGCCGGAAGGAAGCTGTTCACGGCGCGGGCGGTAACCGCCATCCGCGGCGCGATGCGGATCGGGCGAGTGCGGGCCGCCGTGACCATCCAGTCGGCGGCCTCGTCCGCACTGAGCCCGGGCAGCCCGTCGTAGGCGCGCGTCGGCGCAATCATCGCGGTCTTGACCAATGGGTAGTACAACGTCGTCGAGTGCACGCCGTCCTTGTCCCATTCGGTCTCGATGACCCGGCTCACCGCGGTCAGCGCGGCCTTGGACGCGTTGTAGACGGAGAACAGCGGCGACGATTCGCTCAGCACCCCCCAGGTGGAGACGTTGATGATGTGCCCGTCACCGCGCTCGCGCATGCCAGGGCCGAGCCCGCGGATCAGCCGCAGCGGGGAGTAGTAGTTCAGCTGCATCGTGCGCTCGACGTCGTGCCAGCGCTCCAGCGACTCGGCGAGGGGGCGGCGAATCGACCTGCCCGCGTTGTTGATGAGCACGTCGATGCCGCCGAGCTCGCGTTCGAGGGTGGCAACCAGATCGTCGACCGCGTCCAGGTCGGATAGGTCGCAGGCGTGGGCCTTGGCTTCACCGCCCGCGTCGATGATCCGGTCGACGACGGTGTCGAGCAGTTCTTGTCGACGGGCGACTACAACGACGGTGGCACCCTCGCGGGCGAGCTTCACGGCGCCGGCTTCACCGATTCCCGACGACGCGCCCGTCACCAGAATGCGCTTGCCTCTGAGGTCGACGGGGTCGCGGCGAGGCCCCACCAGAGTGTCCATCCGCGGTGGACGCATGCTGGCCAACAGCAGGCCTTCGGACAGTCGGCGAAGCGGGCTCTTGCTCACGAATCGACCCTACTGCCTTGCGAAATCACGCGGTTTCGGCGCGTGGGGCGGCCCGCAGCACCCGCCGCGCGTAGCCGATCCAGCAGACGACGAAGACGACCAACGCGAAGGCGAGCACCAGCACCGGCGCCGGCCCAACGTCCACGGCCACCGACTCGCCGCCGGGAAGCCGCCGATCCACCAAGGCTTCCGTCATGAACGGCAGGATCGCGGCCGCGACGGTCGCCATGGCCCCGATCAACGCGGCGCCGAACCGATCCCGCAGCGCGCTGACGATCATGAAGCCGGCGGGCAGGTACGCGAGTACGGCGAGCGGCAGCGGGCGCAGGCTGGCGTTCAGGTCACCGGCCGCGGTCCACGCGCCCCACCCCGCCAGCGTCGCGGAGCCGCCGACCGTCGTCGCGATATACCAAGGACACACGGTGGCGACGGCGATGACCACCACGCCGAGGACGACGATCGCCCACCTGGTGAGTGTGGCTTCGATGGTGTGGTCCCCCCGCTCGCGTTGTGCGGGATGCTATCAAGCGACGAGCTGCTGACAGCCGTTGCGCGGATTCGGAATCGACGGCGCGATGAGTTGTCGGCGCGCGGGTAGTCGACAGCACATGACCTTCAACGCAACGCTCGACACGAGATTCAGCGAGGCCGAGACGCCGTCGGACTGGGCCACGGTCGAATCAGCCTTGGACACCGCGGAACTGTTCTGGCTCACGACCGTGCGCACGGACGGCAGGCCACACACGACGCCGTTGGTCGGGCTCTGGCGCGACGATGCGTTCGTGTTCTGCACCGGACCCGAGGAACAGAAGGCGCGCAATCTCGTCGAACGTCCCGCGGTCACGGTGACCACCGGGGTCAACGCGTGGAAGGACGGCCTCGACGTCGTCATCGAGGGCACTGCGGAGCGGATCGTCGGGGGTAGCGCGGTGGCCGAGCTTGCCGACGCCTACCGCGAGAAGTACGACGGCGAATGGGACTTCACCCCTGGTGAGCAGGGCTTCGACGGGGATGGTCACTTGGCGCACGTGTTCCGCGTGAGGCCGACGAAGATCCTCGCGTTCGCGAAGTCGCCCCACGGCCAGACGCGCTTCACGCCGTGAGTTCGGGTGGTTTGTTGTGGTGCATTCAAGTCGTCGCCGTTCTCAGAGAAATCTCCGGATGATCGCCTGTGCCCGCTCGGTGTGCGGCGGATAGATCAGGGTCGGGTCAGGCCGAGACCGTCTGGCCAGCACCGCGCGACGGTGGCTGAGTGTCTCGAATCCCCATCGCCCGTGGTAGGCGCCCATTCCGCTGGCACCGACGCCGCCGAAAGGCAGTTGCGGTACCAGGCAGTGCATCATCACGTGGTTGATCACGGCACCACCCGACGGCGTCCGGTCGACGATGTCTCGCCCCAATCGGGGGCTTTCGGTGAAGACATACAGCGCCAAGGGCTTTGGCCGACTGTTCACGAAATCGACGGCGGCGTCGGTCGATTCGATGGTGAGAATCGGCAGCACGGGACCGAAGATCTCGTCGGCCATGACGGCATCAGACGGTGACGGGTCGACGATCACCGTTGGTTCGATCCGCAGAGCCGAACGGTCGGAACCGCCGCCGCTGACCGCACTACACCCCGGAGATCGACGAGGTCTATCGGCGACTCATCGAGCGCAACGCCGGTTACAGCCGCGACTTCCTGGACCGCGCTCAGGCCGCCGGCCGGATCCGCGAACTCGACAGTGCCGAAACTGCACAAGTCATCACGTGGATGGTCGAACGGTGTTGTTACCAGATGCTGCGTGACGCGCCGCCTGAAGCGGACCACCGGCTGGCCGATACTCTGACCCAGATGATCTGGGGCGGTATCTATTTGGAAGACCCAGCGGACACTAGGTCCTGACTCAATGGGTTGCAGGCCGCTGACTAGTTCCCATCCCGCCGCCGCGACTCACTCGCTTGGCGGCGGCGTCTGGTCATTGCGTGATGTCAACGAGGATGCGTCCGCGCGTACCGGCATCGACGTGGTCGTGAGCGCCTGCGATCCGGTGTAGCGGGTATCTCTGGTCGATCGCGACGTGCAGTGCGCCGGCCGCTGCTGCGCTGGTGAGGTCGCGCGCGGCCTGCTGCTTGGCTTCGGCGGGGAAGTCGTCGCTGCCGAGAAGCCGGAGTGTGGCATTGGCGAAAAGCAATGGCCAGAACGGGATTTCCGTCCGGTCCGTGCGGGTCGCAAAGGCGGCGATCACTGCGTCATTCGCGACGATTGCGGCGTCGAGGTCGACGTTGTCGGACAGTGCCACCTCGACGATGCGGTGGACGCCCTTCGGCGCGAACTCACGAATCGCGCCGGCGGGATCGGATTGGTCAAGCGCCACGGCGTGCGCCACCACCGCCGGATCGACGCGAGCGAGGTCGCTGCTGCGGGTAACGGTGGCGATCACGGTTGCGCCGCCCCAGCGGGCCAGTTGGGCGGCTAGGGAGCTGACGCCGCCGAGCACGCCGTGCACGAGCACCGTGTTGCCGTCGACCGACCCGTCGGAGAAGACGGCGCGGTGGGCGGTGATGCCGGGAATGCCAAGGGCGGCGCCGACGTCGTCGCCGACGTTGTCGGGCAGGGGCACCGCAAGGTGCTCGGGGACGACGGTGAACTGGGCGGCGGTGCCGAACGGTCGGTAGGACTGCGCACCATAGGTCCAGACTCGTTGTCCGACAAGGTGTTCGTCGACGCCATCGCCCACCTCGTCGACGACGCCCGCTGCGTCGCTGTGTGGGATGACCCGCGGATACGACATGGACGAGCCGAGCCATCCGCGGCGCTTCTTGGTGTCACCGGGGTTGACGCCAGAAACGTGGACGCGGACTCGCACCTCGCCGGGACCGGGCTGCGGGTCGGGCAGTTCGCCAACCTGCAGCACTTCGCTCGCTGGGCCCTGACGGTCGTACCACGCGGCAATCATGTTGAGCGATCTGCCGGATGGGCCGTCTGCTCCTGGTCGCTCCGGTCCTGCGTCGCGGCCCAGCTGGCGAGAAGGGCCAGTCCGTCCGCCGACGTGCTGTCGGGCTCGGGGCTGTAGGCGGTCAGGGTCAGTCCGGCGTCGGCCGAGAGTTCCATGACCTCGTAGGCGAGGTTGAGGTCGCCGACCACTGGGTGATGGAACTGCTTGGCGCCCGCCCGGTGCAGGACCACGTTGTGGGCGGCCCAGCGATTGCGGAAGGTGTCGCTGCGGGTGGACAGCTCCCCAATCAGATCGGACAGGTCGCGGTCGTAGGGGTTTCGGCCCGCTTCGATCCGAAGCATGGCGACAGTGGTGTTCGCCGCTTCGTCCCAGTGTGTGTAGAGCGCGGTGGCGTGGGGATTCAGGAAGCAGAACCGCGCGAGGTTCACTGGCCGGGATGGGTCTTCATACGCCGATGAGTACAGAGCGACCGCGAGCCGGTTGGCAGCCAGAAGGTCGAGACGCCCGTTGAGCACGATCGCAGGCATTGACGTCATTCCGTCGAGGATGCGCTGGACGACGGGGCGAATCCGTTGCCTCGGCGCGGGCCGTTTACGGGCGCGGGGTGTGGCGTTGGCGGCGCGCGCCAGGTCGTGCAGGTGCGCGTGTTCGGCCTCATCGAGGTGCAGCGCGCGGGCGATGGCCTCGAGAACGCTGTCGGAGACGCCGGCGAGGTTTCCTCGCTCAAGGCGTGCGTAGTAGTCGGTGCTGACGCCCGCGAGCATGGCCACTTCTTCGCGCCGCAGGCCGGGAACGCGTCGCCTCCCGTAGGTGGCCACGCCCGCCTGCTGAGGGGTGATCCTGGCCCGTCGGGTGGCCAGGAACTCTCGTATCTCGGTCCTGCTGTCCACCCCGTCAGGCTACGGCGACCGAGCGAATGTAGGGGTGGTCTGGCATTACATGGCTCAACAGGCCCTGTCGCCATCGCGGCGCCTCCGGTTGTCTTGGTGCAGACCTACCAGACACCGACGACCCACGAAGGAGGCATCGGAAGTGACTGACAGAGGCGATGTCCGGGGTATCGGTCGCCGTGAACTTCTGGCGAGAACCGCCCTCGTCGGCGCCGGGCTGGCCGCCGGACCTCTCGTGCTCGCCGCATGCGCGAACAAACCCGAGGACCTCGGCAACCGCGGCGACACCGCCACGCCAACACGACGACTCGGAACCTTGGACGTCTCGCAACTGGGCGCCGGGTGCATGAGCATCAGCGCCAACTACGGGCCTCCCGCGGACAGAAACCAGGGCATCCGAACCATTCGTGCGGCCTACGAAAAGGGCGTCACGTTCTTCGACACCGCCGAGGTATACGGCCCCCATACGAGTGAAGAGCTTGTCGGAGAGGCACTCTCGCCGTTTCGGGACAATGTCGCCATCGCCACCAAATTCGGGTTCGACGTCGAGGGTTCCGGTGCACCGCTCAGTCGACCCGACCACATCAAGAAGGTGGTCGAGGGGTCGCTGCAGCGTTTGCGGACTGACCGAATCGACCTCTACTACCAACACCGGGTCGACCCGACCGTACCGATCGAAGACGTTGCAGGCGCCGTCAAGGAACTCATCAGCGAGGGGAAGGTTCTGCACTTCGGTCTCTCCGAGGCGGGTGCACGAACGATCCGGCGGGCGCACACCGTTCAACCCGTGACGGCGGTGCAGAGCGAATACTCGGTGTGGACACGCGATCCCGAACGGAACGGCGTCCTCGATACGTGCGAAGAGTTGGGCGTCGGCTTCGTCCCGTGGGGACCGGTGGGCGAGGGCTACTTGACCGGGACGATCGATGCCCGCGCTCGATTCGACCCGCGAACCGACCTTCGATCACGGTTCCCACGCTTCACCCCTGAGGCACTGGCAGCCAACATGCCGGTCGTTGACCTGATGAAGCGATTCGCAGAGAAGAAGGACGCCACGCCTGCCCAGATCGCACTGGCCTGGCTGCTCGCACGGAAGCCGTTCATCGTTCCCATTCCGGGCACGCGCAACGTCGATCACCTGACCGAGAACCTCGGGGCGCTCGACGTTGCGCTGACGACCGCGGACCTGCAGGAGATCGACAGCGACTTCTCCAAGATCACGGTGCACGGCGAAAGGATGGATGAAGCCAACATGCAGATCGTCGAATGACCCGAGATCACCTGGAAACAAAGAGATATGAGAAATGGAGTTACTGATGAAGCACATCACGCTAGGCAAGTTGGACGTGTCCCGGATCGGACTGGGCGCCATGTCGATGTCCGGCTATTACAACACCGGCGAGGGCAGCGACGCCGAGTCGATCCGCACCATCCACCGGGCGCTGGATCTGGGCGTCACCCACATCGACACCGCCGAGATCTACGGCCCCTTCCACAACGAGGAACTGGTCGGCCGGGCCATCAAGGGCCGCCGTGACCAGGTCGTGGTGGCGACGAAGTTCGGCCTGGTGTCGCACTCCGGAGGCGGGCCCGGCGTCGTGGACAGCAGCCCGGCGAACATCCGCACCGCCGTCGAAGGCTCCTTGAAGCGCCTCGGCACCGACCACGTCGACCTGTACTACCAGCACCGCGTCGACCCGAACACGCCCGTCGAGGACACCATCGGCGCCGTCGCCGAGATGGTGGCCGAGGGCAAGGTCCGCCACATCGGGCTATCCGAGGCCGGAGTGGACACCATCCGTCGTGCGCACGCCGTGCACCCGATCACCGCGCTTCAGACGGAGTACTCCCTGTGGACCCGCGACGTGGAGGCCGAACTGCTGCCGCTGCTGCGTGAATTGGGCGTCGGATTCGTGCCCTACTCGCCGTTGGGCCACGGCTTCCTCACCGGTCAAATCCGTTCCGCCGACGACATTTCCGACGACGACTGGCGCAAGACCAATCCGCGCTTCGTCGGTGAGAACTTCCAGCGCAACCTGCGCATCGTCGATGAAGTCGAGGCCATCGCCGCCGAGGCAGGTGCCACACCGGCGCAGATCGCCCTGGCCTGGCTACTCGCCCAGGGCAATGACATCGCCCCGATCCCCGGCACCAAGCGGGTCGCCCGCGTCGAGGAGAACACCGCCGCCGACGGCATCGAGTTGAGCTTCGAACAGATCGAACGGCTCGACAACCTCACGCCGGCCGCAGGCGAACGCCACGACGAAGGGAACATGGCCGCCATCGACCGCTGATCGCCCGGCTCAGAAGTAGCGCGGGAACTCCGACCAGTCGGGGTCGCGCTTCTGAAGGAAGGCGTCGCGGCCCTCTACGGCCTCGTCGGTCATATACGCCAACCGCGTGGCCTCCCCGGCGAAGATCTGCTGGCCGACGAGTCCGTCGTCGATCAGGTTGAACGAGAACTTGAGCATTCGGGTGGCCTGCGGCGACTTGCCGTTGATCTCGGTAGCCCATTGCAGCGCAACGGCTTCCAGGTCGGCGTGGTCGACGACCTCGTTGACGGCGCCCATCGCGAACATCTGCTCGGCGGTGTAGGTGCGGCCAAGGAAGAAGATCTCGCGGGCGAACTTCTGGCCGACCTGCCTGGCTAGATACGCGCTGCCGTACCCGCCGTCGAAGCTGCCGACGTCGGCGTCGGTCTGTTTGAAGCGGGCGTGCTCGCGGCTGGCGAGCGTCAGATCGCAGACGACGTGCAGGCTGTGCCCGCCGCCTGCCGCCCAACCGTTGACCAGGCAGATGACGGGTTTCGGCATGAACCGAATGAGCCGTTGCACTTCGAGGATGTGTAGCCGGCCCGCCTGCGCGGGGTCCACCGTCTCGGCCGTCTCGCCGGAGGCGTACTGGTAGCCGGTGCGGCCGCGGATGCGCTGGTCCCCGCCGGAGCAGAACGCCCAGCCGCCGTCCTTGGGCGACGGTCCGTTGCCCGTCAGCAGCACCACGCCCACGTCGGGCGACATGCGCGCGTGGTCCAGCACGCGGTAGAGCTCGTCGACGGTATGCGGGCGAAACGCGTTGCGCACCTCGGGTCTATCGAACGCGACACGTACGGTCGGCTGCGGTTTTCCGTCGACGACGTGGCGGTGGTAGGTGATGTCGGTCAACTCGAAGCCTTCGATGGCTTGCCATGACGACGGATCGAACGGGTTGTCAGCGCTCACGTGCTTGACTCTAGAGCGCGTTACCGCGGTGTTTCACAGGGAGTCTTCAGGGGTACAAACCCCGCGACAAGCCGGAAAGCAACGAACAGGAGCCACGATGAAGCGGTCAGCAAGTGTGTTGATGTCAGGGGCGGTCGCAGCCCTGGTACTCGGAGCCTGTTCGTCGACACCAGCGATCACCGGCGGCGACACGTCATGCAAGGACTTCCTGGCGGCAGACGACAACACGAAGACCGAAGCGATCACCAAGATGCTGAAGGACGAAAAGGGTTCCGACGCTGCGAACCTCGAGATCACCGGTACCAAGCTTGCCGTCCAGACCTGGTGTCAGACCGCAGGCACGCCGGAGACCAAGATCAAGAACGCGCCGCACCTCTAGACGTCACGCGGGGTCGAAACGGAACACCGCGCATCGCCCGGCGAGTGCCTCGAACTCGTCGGGCGTGCCATCGGTGACCAGCCTCGAGCGCTTCATGAAGCTGACGCCGGTCGGCACCAGGGTGGGGAATTGGCGCAGCAGCGGGCGGGCTTCGTCGGCGGAGAGTTCCACCATGCGCACTGTCTCGGACTTCTTGCCCGCCGACAGCGTGGCGGTGTCAGCGGCGCGGGCGTTCTTCTCCCAGTCGGCGCCCGGGAAACCCGCGACGACGTAGCGCGTGCCGTCGACGTACATCGGTGTGATGGGCGTCGAACGCGGTTGCCCGGACTTGCGGCCGGGCACCGTCAACACCAATGGCCCCTCCTTGCCCGAAATGGGCAGCCCCAGCCGCAGCATCGCCATGAACACCTTGTTCATGGGCTTGAGCCAGCGCGGCGGTTTGGGATTGGAGTTGGCCATGTTTCGAGCTTAGACCGAGATGCCCGCGGCACTCAGTGCCCTGACGAGTCCGTCCGGTCGTGCGTCGGTGGGCAACGGATCCACTAGCGCGAACGCGCAACCGACTGCGCGGGCGCCGCCGTCGGCCTCCTCGCTGTCACCGACCATCAACGCGTCCTCGGCCGCCACTCCGAGCCGCTCCAGGGCGGTTTCGAAGATCTCGGGGTTCGGCTTGATGGCGCCCACTTCGTAGGACAGCACGTATTCGTCGACGTCGTCGAACACTCCCAACGTCGCGAATGCGGGCCGAAGGTCGAAGGCGATGTTGGACACCACAGCGATCCGCAACCCTTGGCGCTTCAAGCCCGTGAGCACCGCCGCCGTGTCGGGGTAGGGCGTCCAGCTGGCGGGGTTGATCAACCGGTCGTAGAGCGCCCGCGCCTGATGTTCGGCCACCCCGGATTCGCGGAGCACGTGGAGGTAAGCCTCCCGGTGTAGGTGCGGTTCGAGGTCGCGGTTGACCCAGTTGCGGTACTGCTCGTCGTCCATGTCGACGGAGCGGCCGGTGGGTGCGGTCAATCGCCGCATGAGCTCGGCCTGCACGTGCCCGTCGACCTCTTGCTCGTCGACCTGGATTCCGGTGAACCAGCTGTCGTCCTCTTCGAGCCGGAACAACGTCCCCGAGTAATCGAACAACACTGCCTTGATGGTCATGCGCGCGCCCGAGCTGCCTTGGCGATGAGCACTTCTCGCTCCTGATCATTGGTCACCATGGTTGCGGCCCTTTCGAATTCGGCGGCGGCCTCGTCGTCCCTGCCCAGCCTAGCGAGCAGTTCGCCGCGCACGCTGGGCAGCAGGTAGGACTCGTCGAGCCCGTCGAGCCCGTCGACGAGGGCCAGCCCTTCGGCGGGTCCGTCGCGCATCGCGACGGCGATGGCCCGGTTGAGTCGGACCACCGGTGACGGGGCCACCTGCACCAGCCCGTCGTAGAGCGTCACGATGCGCGCCCAGTCGGTGTCGGCGGCGGTGGGCACGACGGCGTGACATTCGGCCAGCGCGGCCTGCAGGGCGTAGGGGCCCCAGCCAGTGCCGGTGCGGCGCAACACTTCTGCGGCACGCCCAAGGGCGGTGACGCCGCGACCGATTTGCGCGCGATCCCATCGGGTGCGGTCCTGCTCCTCGAGCAGGATGGCGTGTCCTTCGGCATCGGTGCGAGCGGCGAACCGTGACGACTGGAACTCCATCAACGAGAGCAATCCGTGTGCTTCAGCCTGGTCGGGCACCAAAGCAGCCAGTACACGACCCAGTCGCATTGCCTCCGTGCATAATTCGTCGCGAATCCAACGCTGCCCGAATGATGCGGAGTAGCCCTCGTTGTAGATCAGGTAGATGACACCGAGCACGGCGGAGAGCCGGCGCGGATACTCCTCGGGCGCTGGCACGACGAACGCTACGTCGGCCGCGGCGAGCGTCTTCTTCGCCCGTGTGATCCGTGCCGCGATCGTCGCTTTCGGGACCAGGAACGCCTGCGCGATCTCCTCGGTGGTCAATCCGCCGACCACCCTCAGCGTCAACGCAAGCTGGCCCTCGCGCGGCAACACCGGGTGCGTCGAGATGAAGATCAGCCGCAAAACGTCGTCGTCGATGCGCTCGGGATCCCAGGCGTCGTCGACGTGATGCTCCAGTTCGCGGGCAAGCGTCGCGTACTTGGCGTCGAGCCGGTCGGCACGGCGCCAGTTGTCGATCGCCTTGCGCTTGGCGACGGTGGTCAGCCAGGCTCCGGGATTGCGCGGCACGCCCGCGTCCGGCCACTGTTGCAGCGCCTCGACCAGCGCGTCGGAGGCCAGGTCTTCGGCCAGTCCGACATCGCCGACCGCGCGGGTCAGCGTCGCGACGATCTTGGCGGCCTCCATACGCCACACCGCGTCCACGGTCTGCTGGAGGTCGGATGCGGCCACGCCAACCACCGTAGTGAGCGGCCGCTCACTGGTGACGCATGTGGCGTTTGCGACTCGGGCGCCAGGCGTCAGCCGACGCTGCGCGAAGCGCCCTCCCAGAACTGCGCGCGCACGGCCTTCTTGTCGGGCTTGCCCAGCGCAGTCACCGGCACCGAGTCGACGACGATCACCTGCTTAGGCGACTGCACCGAGCCCTTGCGGTCCTTGACCGAGGCTTGGATTTCGGCCGTCATGGTGGCGACGGCGGCCTCGTCGGACGCGGCGTCGGGGCGCAGCACCACGATGGCGGTGACGGCCTCGCCCCACTTCTCGTCGGGGGTGCCGATCACACAGACCTGCGCGATCGAAGGATGCTCGGCGACAACGTCTTCCACCTCGCGCGGGAAGACGTTGAAGCCGCCGGTGACGATCATGTCCTTGGTCCGGTCGACGATGTACCAGAAGCCGTCGGAGTCCTCGCGGGCCAGGTCGCCGGTATGCATCCACCCGTCGCGGAAGGTCTCGGCGGTGGCCTCGGGCAGGTTCCAGTAGCCGCCGGACAGCAGCGGGCCGGACACACAGATCTCACCAACGTCGCCCTGCGGCACCGGGTTTCCGTCCTCGCCTAGCAGCGCGGTGCGCGCGAACAGCGTCGGCTTGCCGCACGACGTCAAGCGCTTCTCGTCGTGATCACCCTTGGCAAGGTAGGAGATGACCATCGGCGCCTCGGACTGCCCGTAGTACTGCGCGAAGATCGGTCCGAACCGCTTGATGGCCTCGGCCAGCCGCACCGGGTTCATCGCGGAGGCCCCGTAGTACACGGTCTCCAGTGACGACAGGTCGCGGGTGTGAGAGTCAGGGTGGTCCATCAACGCGTAGATCATCGACGGCACCAGCATGGTGGCCGTAATACGTTGTTCCTCAATGGTCTTCAGCACTTCGGCGGGATCGAATTTCGAGAGCACGATCATCTCGCCACCCTTGACGACTACCGGTGTGAAGAATGCCGCGCCAGCGTGCGACAGCGGCGTACACATCAGGAAGCGCGGATTCTCGGGCCACTCCCATTCGGCGAGCTGGATCGTCGTCATCGTGGTGATCGAGCCCGTCGTGCCCATGACGCCCTTGGGCTTTCCGGTGGTGCCACCGGTGTAGGCCATCCCGCCGACGTGATCGGGCGCCAGGTTGGCGG
This sequence comes from Mycobacterium sp. RTGN4, assembly GCF_033804635.1. NCBI lineage: Bacteria > Bacillati > Actinomycetota > Actinomycetes > Mycobacteriales > Mycobacteriaceae > Mycobacterium > Mycobacterium sp. RTGN4. Next base: position 35,984 of record NZ_JAPZLB010000018.1, read on the forward strand.
CCACCAACGGCTTCGGCTCGTACTTCGCCGCCTCGGCCACCAGATCGACGGCGACGCCGGCGAGTGCCTGGGGCACCGGGCCGATGGTCAGGATCTGCTTGAGCGAGTCGACCTTCTCCAGCAGTCCGAGCGCGCGCTCGACGAACATCGGGTTCGGATCGATGATCAGCGACGTGATGCCCGCATCGGACAACACGTACGCGTGATCGTCCAGCGAGCCGAGCGGGTGTAGTGAGGTGCGCCGGTAACCCTGCGTCTGGCTGGCGCCGATGATCATCAGCACTTCGGGCCGGTTCAGCGATAGCAGCCCGGAGACGGAGCCGGTGCCAGCCCCGAGTGCCTCGAAGGCCTGAATGTACTGGCTGATGCGCTCGGCGAGCTCATCGCCGGTGAGCGTGGTGTCGCCAAGGAACAGCACCGGCTTGTCCTTGTTGCGCTTGAGCGCACCGATCGTCAGATGACCGGAGTGGATGGGATGGCGCAGCAGGTCGTCCGTCATGTCAACAGACTAGAACGTGTTCCAGTTCGGTCAATGCCCAGTCCGTGTCGAACTCGGGTAGTCGGCTACTCGCGACTCCATGGCGCTCCGAAAATAGCGTCCTTGTCGCGCCGCGGCGAGCGTTCCCGGCGATATGCGACTGGCATACGCCAGCTGCTGACGACACTGAAGGAGATTGACAATGGCAAGCACATTGGCGTTGCGGTCCGTCTTCGTCCCCCTGTCTGCACTGGTATTTGCGGCGCTCGGGGCGACCGGCTCGACGGCGATTTCTACGGCCGATCCGTTGCCGTATGGACCCGACACCTGTATCCAAGGGTTCGTCTGGCGCGATGGGCGACCGGGCGACCACGTCTGCGTGACCCCGTCGGTGCGCAGCCGTACCGCACAGGAGAACGGCGCGGCGGCCCAGAACAAGGAGCCCAACGGCGGTCCGTACGGGCCCGACACCTGCAAGCAGGGGTTCGTCTGGCGCGACGCATGGGACGGTGACCACGTCTGCGTGACGCCCAACATCCGGTCCGATGCGGCCGCTGACAACGCTGCGGCCGAGTCGCGCAAGCAGGCCAACCAGGCGCCACCGCCACCGCCGCCGCCCAAACTGGGGCCGGGCGTTTCGTGGGATCCGCGGGTCGGCGGTCTTACTGCCCACATCAACGACCGCAGCGGAGTCGCGTCGCAGTGCCGGTATCAGTCGGACTTCTACGACCGCAGCTTCTTCCTGCCCGCCAACGGCACGTACGACCTGGTGATCGTGCCTGCCATTCCGAAGTTCCAGAACTGGAGCGTGACGATCAGTTGCGACAACGGCACGAAGACGGAAACCTCGACGTTCTTCTAGCCAGGCCGCGAGGTCCCCGGCGGTGACGTCACCGCCGGGGATCCCGCGCAAGCTCAGGTCAGCGCGCGGCGAACTTGTCGGCGTCGGCCCGCGCCTGCGCGGCGATCTTCTCGGCGAGCTCGGCCCTCCACTGGATTTCCTTCTGGATCCACGGGTTGCCCTCAGGGAACTCGTCGGTGTCGTGCACCCGCCGCACCTCGAGCTTCACGCCAGGGCCCAGCGGCACCTTGCGCGCCCACTGCTTGGCCTCTTCCTTGGACGACACCTCGAGGATCCAGAAGCCGTTGAACAACTCCTTGGCCTCGGTGTAGGGCCCGTCGGTGACGACGGGCGGGTCGGCGTTGAAGTCGACGACGAAGCCTTCGTCGGGACCGGTCAGGCCCTCGCCGGCCAGCATCACGCCGGCCTTGATGAGCTCTTCGTTGAAGCGGCCCATCGACTCGATGACCTCGTTGAAGTCGATCTCTTGCTCGGCCATCAGCGCCTCGGCCTCGGGACCGACCCGCATGATCAGCATGTAACGCGACATTGTTCTGTCTCCTTCTAGTGGGTGGAAGGGGCTCCTTGATCCTGCCCTCACCACTACGTCGAACGGCAACCCCCCGAAATCGACACGGCCCGCGAACTTTTCCTAAAGAATTTCCCCGTGCCTGCTGACCTGGTGGTTTATGGAACCGTTTTGACCGTCGACGAGAGCAGGCCGTCGGCCGAAGCGCTCGCTGTGACGGACGGCCGCATCGTCGCCGTTGGCAGCAGAGCTGACGTGGCACCGTACGTCGGCCCCGGCACCGAGGTCGTCGAGATCCACGACGGATGCGTCATGCCCGGTTTCGTCGAGGCGCATGGCCACCCGTTGATGGAGGCTGTCGTGCTGTCCGAACGGCTCGTCGACATCCGGCCCGTCATCATGCGCGACCCGGACCAGGTGCTGGCCGCCATCACCAACGAGATCGCGGTGCGCGGTGCTTCGGGGGCGTACCTCAATGGATGGGACCCACTGCTGCAGACCGGAGGGCAGGAGCGGAGCGACTCGGGAGATGTGACCGGGTTGCCCCAGCCGACGCTGGCGTGGCTCGACGGGCTGGCACCGGACACACCGCTGGTGATCATCCACAACTCGGGACACTTGGCGTACTTCAACTCTGCGACGGCGCGCCAGCTTGGGCTCACCCGCGACACCCCAGATCCGAAGGGCGCGAAGTACGGGCGCGACGCGGACGGTGAGCTCGACGGGACGGCCGAGGAGACGGGCGCGGTGTTTCCGCTCATCGGCGGGGCGATCGATCCGAACAACTATCCGGCGATGCTGCTCGCCGAGTGCGCCCGGTTGAATCGGGCCGGGTTGACCATGTGTTCGGAGATGGCGTTCGATCCGATGTTCCGGCCGGTGCTGGACGCGCTGCGCGGTGAGCTACCTGTCCGGCTGCGCACCTACGAGATGTCCACCGCGCAGATGACCACCACCGAGACGCCGGCCAACGGCGACGACGTGGTGCGCCAGGTCGGCATCAAGATCTGGGTCGACGGATCGCCGTGGATCGGCAACATCGATCTGACGTTCCCGTATCTGGACACCGAGGCCACCCGCACCATCGGCGTCACGCCGGGATCGTGTGGCCACGCCAACTACACACGCGAGCAGTTGGCTGAGATCGTCGCCGCGTACTTTCCGCTGGGTTGGCAGATGGCATGTCACGTCCAGGGCGACGCCGGGGTCGACACGATTCTCGACGTCTATGAACAGGCTTTGCGGCGTTGGCCCCGCAAGGATCACCGGTTGCGGCTCGAGCACGTCGGCGCGATTTCGAACGCGCAGTTGCAGCGGGCTCACGAGATGGGCGTGACGTGCAGCATCTTCGTCGACCAGATCCACTACTGGGGTGACGTGATCGTCGACGGGCTGTTCGGTCCCGAGCACGGAAACCGGTGGATGCCCGCCGGGTCCGCGGTCGCGACGGGGATGCGCATCTCTCTGCACAACGACCCGCCCGTCACGCCCGAGGAGCCGCTGCGCAACATCAGCGTGGCCATCACCCGCACCGCGCCGAGCGGTCGGGTGCTTGGGCCCGAGGAGCGGTTGACCGTCGAGCAGGCCATTCGAGCGCAGACCATCGACGCGGCGTGGCAGCTGCAGTCCGAGGACGCGGTCGGTTCGTTGGAGGTCGGCAAGTACGCGGACATGGTGGTGCTCTCGGCCGACCCGCGCGCGGTGGCGCCCGAGACGATCGCCGACCTGGAAGTGCGCGCGACCTACCTTGCGGGCCGCCGCGTTTACGCCAATTCCGACTGACGGTCACCGTCGACGTGGCACGCTCGATTGATGTCTGACCTGCCTGATCCGCAATTCCTCGACGAACGCGTCGCGCACTGGGCACAAACCAAGCCCGACGGCGAAGCCATGACCTACCTGGGCCGAACGTGGACGTGGGCGCAGTGGTACGACCGGATTCAGCGGTTGGCCGGAGCGTTGACCGAACGCGGTGTCCAGCGGGGCGACGTCATCGCGTTCCTGGACAAGAACCACCCGGCGTGCCTCGAGGCGACATTCGCCGCGGCCTCGTTGGGGGCGGCCAACGCCATCATCAACTTCCGGCTCGCCGTGGACGAGATGGACTACGTGCTCAACGATTCCGGCGCCAAGGTGCTGATCGTCGGGGCCGAGCTCAAGGGATCGATCGACAAGATCCGCGACAAGCTGCCGAATGTCGAGCAGGTCATCGAGGTCACTCCTGAAGGCGCCGAGGGCGACGAATACGAGGCGATGCTGGCGGCGGCGACACCCGTAAGCCGTTCGGCCGCCGTCGAACCCGATGACGTGTGCATCATCATGTATTCGTCGGGCACCACCGGCAGGCCCAAGGGCGTGGCGCTGACGCAGGCCAATCTCATCGCGCACACCGTGAATGGGCAGGAGGGTTTCGAGTTCGACGAGGGCGACAAGAACATGGTGTCGATGCCGCTGTTCCACGTCGGCGGTTCGTCGTACGCCCAGCTCGGCACCCACACCGGGATCCCAAGCGTCATGACCCGCGACGTTGACGGTGCGGCCTTGGCCGGCGCGATCCTGCAGGGCGCCAACCGCACGTTCCTGGTGCCCGCCGTGCTCGCCAAGGTGTTGGAGTCGGGCGATGACGCCGTCAAGTTGTTCGGCGCACTCAAGACCTATTCCTACGGTGCGTCGCCGATGCCGTTGCCGCTGCTGCGCGCCGCGCTCAAGGCCTGGCCCAACACCGACTTCATCCAGGCGTACGGGCTGACCGAACTGTGCGGCGTGATCAGCCACCTGATGCCGGAGGATCATCGCTCGGGCACCGAGGAAAGGCTGTCCAGCGCGGGCACGCTGGTGCCCAACGCCGAGGTGCGGGTGGTCGATCCCGACACCCTCGAAGACGTGCCAACGGGCGGGCAAGGTGAATTGTGGTTCCGGTCAGCGCAATTGATGAAGGGCTACCACAACCGGCCGGAGGCCACCGCTGAAGCCGTGACCGACGACGGCTGGTTCCGCACCGGCGACATCGGACGGATCGACGACGGCGGCTACATCTTCGTCGAGGACCGGCTCAAGGACATGATCATCACTGGCGGCGAGAACGTCTACTCGATCGAGGTCGAGCGGGTGCTGGCCGAACACCCCGCGGTCGCCGAGGTGGCCGTCATCGGAGTACCCGACGACAAGTGGGGTGAATCGGTGAAAGCCGTTGTCGCGCTTGAGGGTGAGGCCTCCGAGGATGAGCTCATCGCATTCGCCCGCGAGCGGCTGGCCAGGTACAAGTGCCCCAGGACTGTCGACGTCGTCGATGCGCTGCCACGCAATCCCACGGGCAAGATCCTGAAGAAGGATCTGCGCCAGCCGCATTGGGAAGCGGCCGGCCGTAAGGTCTAGGGGTGGTGACCCCACCGCTGGACGACCTGCTCGACGGATTGCACGTCGTCGCGCTCCCGATGCGGGTTCGATTCCGCGGCATCGATGTTCGCGAGCTGGCGCTCATCGATGGCCCGCTCGGCTGGGGTGAGTTCGGCGCCTTTCTGGAGTACGAACCCGCCGAGGCCGCGCACTGGCTGGCGTCGGCGATCGAGGCGGCCTACCACGCGGCGCCCACCCCGGTGCGCGATCGCATCCCGATCAATGCCACCGTGCCCGCCGTCGCACCCCAACGCGTGCCGGAGGTGCTCGCTCGCTTCCCGGGTGCCCGCACCGCGAAGGTCAAGGTGGCCGAGCCGGGGCAGACGCTGGCCGACGATGTCGCCAGGGTCGACGCCGTGCGCGCCCTGGTGCCGACGGTGCGCGTCGACGCCAACGGCGGCTGGACGGTCGAGCAGGCCGTCGCCGCGGCAGCCGCGCTGACCGCAGGCGGTCCACTGGAATACCTGGAACAGCCCTGCGCGACGGTGCCCGAACTGGCTGAGCTCAGAGCACGCATCGCCGTTCCGGTCGCCGCCGACGAGAGCATCCGCAAGGCGGAGGATCCGCTCTACGTCGTACGTTCGCGCGCCGCCGACGTCGCGGTGCTGAAGGTGGCCCCGCTGGGCGGGGTGCGGCCGCTGCTGGACATCGCCGCCCAGATCGACGTTCCGATCGTGGTCTCGAGTGCGCTTGATTCGGCCGTTGGCATGGCGCGAGGCCTACTGGCCGCGGCCTGCCTGCCCGAACTGCGGCATGCATGCGGGTTGGGCACAGGTGGGCTCTTCGTCGACGACGTGATCGAGCCCGTGCCGCCGGTCGACGGGTACCTGCCGGTCGGCGCCGTCACGCCCGATCCGGCGCGACTGGCTGCGATGGCGGCGGCACCCGAGCGGCGCGATTGGTGGATCGAACGCATCACGGCGTGCTACCCGCTGCTTGCTACTTGACGAGGTTGTCGAGCCACTTCGGATCGTCGAAGTCGACTTGGTCTTTGCCGACGGTGTCGTAGATGGTGGGTGTCGCGCGTTCGACGCCGTAGTCGTCCATCACCGACAGGTTCCCGTCGCTCACCACGTTCCCGTTGACTTGGGGCTCGGCAGCGGCGATGCGGTTGACCGTGTCCGCCGGTACGCCAACGTCGTTGGCCACCTTGGCGATTCCGTCGTTGTCCGCGTGCGAGGCCGTCGACATGAGCCTGGCGTACAGGCCCTGGATGAACTTCCACACCAGCGCGGGCGTGGCTGCCTGGTCCGCCGCGACCAGGAAGATGGCGTTGGTTGCGCGCGCCGAATAGTCGTCGGATCCGTAGTCCATGAACGTCAGCGGGCGGACGGTGACCGCGAGCCGATTGCCCGCGATGTTCTTTGCGATCGCATCGCCGTACTCCGCGACGAAGTGGCCGCAGTGCGGGCATTGCGGCTCGATGAACAGGTCGATGGCCGCGGCCCCACCGTCCTGTGACGTTCCGAGGACGACGCCGTGGCCGTCGTCGGAGCGTGGCACGCCGCCCGTGGCGTCGAGCTTGGCTGCCACGGCGTTCCCGGGAATCACCGCGGCGCAGCCCACCGACGTGAATAACAGGCACAGCGCGACGACCGCGGTCGCCAATCTGCGCATGCCCATGTCTGCGGACTCTAGTGCGTGTCCTAATACGTGGGGTCAACGGCGTAGACGACATGGCCTACGCGGTCGACACTGAAACTGTGAAGCGCTCGGTGGTGGTCGTGGGGTTCGACGGCGTGCAGGCGCTCGACCTCGTCGGGCCGTTCGACGTCTTCACCGGGGCCACCGTTGGCCTGATGGCGGCAGGGCACACCGACGACGGCTACCACGTGACGCTTGCGTCCGTCGACGGCGCGCCCGTCAGCACCGGCACCGGACTTGACCTGGCCGCCAAGCCGCTACCCGATCCCGCGGGACCGTTCGACACCGTCGTGCTGCCCGGCGGCTTCGGAACCTCCACCGCCCGTGACGACGCACGCCTCATCGACTGGATTCGAGCGGTCGCGCCGAACGCGCGGCGGGTGGTCAGTGTCTGCAACGGTGCGATGCTCGCCGCCGAGGCCGGCCTCCTCGATGGCTGCGCCGCCACCACGCACTGGGCGTTCGCGGCGCAAATGGCCCTCGAGTATCCGTCGGTCGACGTCGATCCCGAGCCGATCTTCGTGCGCAGTTCCGAGAAGGTGTGGACGGCGGCGGGCGTCACATCGGGCATCGACCTGGCGCTGGCGCTCGTCGAGGAGGACTACGGCACCGACGTCGCGCAGACCGTCGCCCGCTGGCTGGTGATGTACCTGCGGAGGCCCGGCGGGCAGACGCAGTTCGCGGCGCCGGTGTGGATGCCGCGCGCCAAACGCGAACCCATCCGCGACGTGCAGGAGGCCATCGAGACCGCGCCGGGTGCCGCCCACAGCGTGACCGAGCTCGCCCGGCGGGCCGCGATGAGCCCGAGGCACTTCACCCGGGTGTTCACCGACGAGGTCGGCGAGGCGCCCGGCGCATACGTGGAACGCGTGCGCACCGAAGCCGCGCGCAGGCAGCTCGTGCAAACCGACGACACCGTCACCGTGATCGCTGCGCGGTGTGGGTTCGGCACCGCAGAAACCATGCGGCGCAACTTCGTTCGACGGGTCGGCATCTCGCCCGACCAGTACCGCAAAACCTTCGCATAGGAGACATCTCATGCAGATCGCCATCGTCTTGTACCCCGGCTTCACCGCGCTGGACTTCATCGGTCCCTACGAGGTGCTGCGCAACCTGCCCGACGCCGACGTCCGGTTCGTCTGGCACGAGTCCGGACCGATCGCCGCCGACTCCGGCGTGCTCGTCGTCGGCGCCACCCACTCCTTGGACGAAACTCCTGCTCCGGACATCCTTTTGGTGCCAGGTGGCATGACAACGATGGAGCATGCGCGCGACGAGAAGCTGCTCGACTGGGTGCGGCGCGTCGACGCGACCACCACGTGGACGGCGTCGGTGTGCTCGGGCTCGGTGATCCTCGCTGCCGCCGGGCTGCTCGAAGGCAAGCGGGCCACGTCGCACTGGATGGCGGTGCCGATGCTGAAGGCGTTCGGGGCCAACCCCGTTGGGGATGAACGCATCGTGCAAGAGGGTAAGACCGTGACGTGCGCCGGAGTTTCCGCCGGGTTGGACATGGCGATGTGGCTGGCCGGGCAAATCGTCGGAGAGGCCAAGGCCAAGGCCATCCAACTCGTCATCGAATACGACCCGCAGCCCCCATTCGACTCCGGCCACATGTCGAAGGCGTCGGCAGCCACGAAGGCCTCGGCCACCGCGATCTTGTCGAAGGACATGGTCAAGACGGGCCAGCTCGCGGCGCCGGTGCTGCTGCTGTGGGATCGGGCCATCCGCGTGGCGCGCACCCGCGGCAAGAAGCGATCGCGCGTCTCCACCGGATGATCTGCTCCACAAGTCGCAGGAAGGTGGAGTTCGGTAGGGTCGGCCGCGTGAATCTGGCGTACGACGACCGTGGCTCGGGCGACCCCGTGCTGTTCATTGCGGGTCGCGGGGGAGCAGGCCGCACCTGGCACCTGCACCAGGTACCCGCCTTCCAGCGCGCGGGCTATCGCGTCATCACGTTCGACAACCGCGGGATCGGCGCCACTGAGCAGGCGACGGGGCTCACCACCGAACAGATGGTCGGCGACCTGGTGGCGCTCATCGAGCGGCTCGACGCCGCACCGGTGCGAATCGTGGCGGTGTCGATGGGCTCGTACCTCGCTCAGGAGCTCATGGTGGCGCGACCGGAGTTGGTCACGGCCGCCGTGTTGATGGCGACCAGGGGCCGCGAGGACAAGATGCGCGCCTTCGGTAGGAACGCCGAGCGAGAGATGCTCGACGCGGGGATCGAACTGCCCCCGACATACGACGCCAAACTCCGTTTAGTGGAGAACTTCTCGCCTGCCACGTTGAACAACGACACGGTGGTGCGCGACTGGATGGACATGTTCACGATGTGGCCGACGAAGGTGACGCCCGGGCTGCGCGCACAGCTCGACGTCGCGCCGTCGGACAACCGCTTGCCCGCTTACCGAAGCATTACGACGCCGACGTTGGTGATCGGTTTCGCCGACGATCTGCTGCTTCCGCCATACCTGGGCCGCGAGGTGGCCGACGCCATCCCGCAGGGCCGCTACCTGGAGATACCCGATACCGGGCACCTAGGCTTCATCGAGCGGCCGGACGTCGTCAACGCCGCTGCGCTGGAGTTCTTCGGCTCCGGCGTCTAGTCGGCGCGGGGGTCTCTCAGATGGCGTATGACACGCTGTAGTGGTGGTCAACCCCTCGACGATGCAGGCTCGTATCGTCGTCGACGAACTGGTGCGCGGCGGCGTTCGCGACGTCGTCCTTTGCCCTGGTTCGCGCAACGCGCCGTTGGCGTTCGCGCTGGCCGACGCCGACCGGGCCGGCCGGATCCGGCTGCACGTCCGCATCGACGAGCGCACGGCCGGATTCCTCGCGATCGGACTAGCCGTCACGGCCGGGGCGCCGGTCTGCGTGGCAATGACGTCGGGCACGGCAGTGGCCAACCTCGGGCCCGCCGTCGCCGAGGCGAACTACGCCCGCGTACCGCTGATCGTGCTGAGCGCGAACCGGCCGTACGAACTGTTGGGCACCGGCGCCAACCAGACCATGGAACAGCTCGGCTTCTTCGGCACGCAGGTGCGCGCCACCATCAGCCTCGGACTGGCCGAGGGCGCCCAGGAGAAGCTGGCCGCGCTCAATGCACAGTGGCGCTCGGCCACGTGCCGAGTCCTGGCGGCCGCGACGGGTGCGCGTAGCGCGAATGCGGGACCGGTGCAGTTCGACATCCCGCTGCGCGAGCCATTGGTCCCCGACGCTACGGACGATCCACCCTTGGGTTCCGTCGCGCCGGGGCGACCCGATGGCGTGCCGTGGACGTACAGCCCGCCGGTGACGTTCGACCAACCGCTCGATATCGACCTTCGGCCGGACACGGTCGTCATCGCGGGGCACGGCGCGGGCGCGCACCCGAACCTCGCGCAGTTGCCGACCGTCGCCGAACCGACCGCGCCGCCCGCCGCCAACCCGTTGCACCCGTTGGCGCTGCCATCGCTGCGGCCGCAGCAGGTCATCATGCTGGGCAGGCCGACCTTGCACCGGCCGGTGTCGGCGCTGCTGGCCGACCCGTCGTTGCCGGTGTTCGCCCTGACCACCGGCCCGCGCTGGCCCGACGTATCCGGTAACTCGCAGGCCACCGGTACCCGCGCGGTGACGTCGGGGAGCCCCGATCCGAGCTGGCTGACGCGCTGCTCCGACGCCAACGCCCGCGCCATCGAGACCGTCCGCGCGCAGCTGGCCGCGCATCCGCTGACGACCGGCCTGCACGTCGCCGCCACCGTCGTGGCGGGTCTGAAGGCTGGCGATCAGCTGGTGCTCGGGGCGTCCAATCCCGTGCGTGACGTCGCGCTCGTCGGGCTGAACCCGAAGGGCATCAAGGTCCGGTCGAACCGCGGCGTCGCGGGGATCGACGGCACGGTGTCGACGGCGATCGGCGCGGCGCTGGCGCACGACCCGACGCGTGGCCGCACGGTCGCGCTGATCGGTGACCTGACGTTCGTGCACGACAGTTCCGGACTGTTGATCGGGCCGACCGAGCCGACGCCGAAGAGCCTGACCATCGTGGTGTCCAACGACAATGGCGGCGGCATCTTCGAACTGCTCGAGCAGGGCGACCCCAGGTTCTCCGACGTGTCCTCCCGCATCTTCGGTACGCCGCACGACGTCGACGTGGGCGGGCTCTGCCGCGCCTATCACGTGGACTGTCGACAGGTTGAGCTCGACGGCCTCGCCGAGGCGCTCAGCGAGCCGTTCGAGGGGATGCGTGTGCTGGAGGTGAAGGCCGACCGCTCGTCGCTGCGGGCATTGCACGCGTCGATCAGGGCGGACCTGTGAAGTCGATCATCGCGTGGTTGAACACCTTGCGGCACAGCGCGCTTCCGCATCTGTTCGGCGATCCGACCGAGACCAAGGCCGAGCGGATCATCCGCCGGGTGCGGGTGGGCATCGTCGTCGCCGCATGTCTGGTGACGTTTCAGTCGCTGCTGCTTGTGGTCGGAGCCTGGCGCAACGACAACCGGATCGAGGCCAACATGGGGGTGGCCGCCGCCGAGGTACTCGACGCGGGCCCCCGCAGGTCGACGATCGAGTTCGTCACACCGGATCGCGTCACTTATCGGCCGGAGCTCGGGGTGCTGTACCCGTCCGAATTGGACACGGGCATGCGCATTTACGTCGAATACGACAGGACCAACCCCGACCTGGTTCGCGTCCAGGGCCGCAACGCGTCACTCGCGATCATCCCCGCGGGGTCGATCGCGGTCGTCGGTTGGCTGGTCGCGGGGGCGGCCGTGTTGGGGCTGGGGTGGCTACAGCGCAGGCTGGCCCGTCAGGATCCCATCACCTTGGACAGCCAGTTGTCGTCGTAGACGTCGAGCTTCTTGTCGTTCTTCAGGTCGTACACCGTCGGCGTGCCCGTGCTGATGTCGTCGATTTCGTAGAGGAACTCGAAGTTGTTGTCCTCCAGGTCTTTAACGTCGACGGCCGGCTTGCCGGCTTCGATGTCGGACACCTGAGCCGCCGATATGCCCGCGGTGCGGGCCATTTTGGCGATTTCCTCGTTGTCGGGATGGTCGGGCCCCGCGTCGTACACCTTCCACAACTCCTCGACGAAGTGCTGAAACTCGCCGGCATTGGTGGCGCCCGCATCCCCGGACCCGCCGTGCGGCGAGACGGCGGCGAACATCGCGTTGGCCACCCGCTCGGAGTGCTGGTTGGCGCCGGCGTCGAGGAATGTCACCGGCCGGTAGGTCAGGGCGAGTTGGCCCAGATTGATGTAGCTCAGCATCCGGTCGCCGAAGTCGGCTTGCAGGTCGGCGCAATGGTTGCACTGTGGCTCGGTGTAGAGCTCCAGTTGGACGGGGGCGTCGTCGAATCCGAGTTTGATGCCGAAGCCGTCCTTGACGAGCGCGACGGGTGCCTTGACGGGGTCGGCCCGCGCGCTGCCCTTGATCTGCTGGGTGCAGGCGGTGGAGGCGATGAGCAAGCTCGCTGCCAGGGCGAGCACAAGCGGCGTTCGGCGCATCCGTCCCCCCTTCGCTACGTCATCAGTACACCCAGTATGCAGCGATCTTCCGGGCCAAAGGCTTTGCGTGTCGTATTCCTGTACGCAACCTTGCAGACAGGCGGCGGTGGCACGCTACCAATGTGCGCGTTGCGATCGTCGCAGAGAGTTTCCTGCCGAATGTCAACGGAGTCACCAACTCGGTGCTTCGGGTAATCGAGCACCTCCGGCGTACGGGTCACGAAGTGCTCGTCATCGCGCCCGACACGCCACGCGGTGAGGCTCCGGCCGACCGGGTGTACGACGGCGTTCGCATCCACCGGGTGCCGTCGCGGATGTTCCCGAAGGTCACCTCGTTGCCGCTGGGCATTCCCCGGCCCCGAATGGTTGGCGTGCTGCGGGGATTCGACCCCGACGTTGTTCACCTGGCCTCCCCGGCGCTGCTCGGCTACGGCGGTTTGCACGCCGCGCGGCATCTCGGCGTCCCGACGGTCGCGGTGTTCCAAACGGACATCGCGGGTTTCGCGGAGAGCTACGGCGTCGGCGTGATGGCGCGGGCGGCGTGGGCGTGGACGCGGCATCTGCACGGCAAGGCCGACCGCACGCTGGCTCCGTCCACGTCGGCGATGGAAAGCCTTGTCGAGCATGGTATTCCGCGCGTACATCACTGGGGTCGTGGAGTCGACGTCACGGGCTACGTCCCTTCGGCCCGCGACGAGACCTTGCGGGCGCGGTGGTCGCCCGACGGCAAGCCGATCGTCGGGTTCGTCGGACGGTTGGCACCGGAGAAGCACGTCGAGCGACTGGCCGTGATCGCCGCGCGCGACGACATTCAGCTGGTGGTCGTCGGCGACGGGGTCGACAGGGCGAAGCTCGAATCAGCAATGCCGTCAGCGGTTTTCACCGGTGCACTGTACGGGCCCGAGCTAGCGACCGCCTACGCGAGCATGGACGTGTTCGTACATCCCGGCGAGCACGAGACCTTCTGCCAGGCCGTCCAGGAAGCCATGGCGTCCGGCCTGCCCGTCATCGCCCCGGACGCCGGCGGGCCCCGCGACCTGGTGGTGCCCATGCACACCGGATTGCTGCTTCCCGTAGCGGATTTCGAGGCGCGGTTGTCGGCTTCCGTCGATCACCTGCTCGCCGAGCGGCAGCGTTACTCGGTGGCAGCGCGCCGGAGCGTGCTCGCTCGCACCTGGCCCGCGGTGTGCGGTGAGTTGATGGGCCACTACGAGGCCGTCGTCGGCAAGCGCGGCGTCAAGGTGGCCTAACGCGCGTCGGCCTAGCCCTGGGCCAACTTCGCGACCGGCTGCCATTCGTCCCAAACCTTCAGCCGGCTTTCGTAGTCGGCCTTCGCCAGCTGTAGCGGTAGTTCGCCGAAGAAGCACCGCAGCGGCGGCTGCTCGGCGTCGACGATCTTGAGCACGGCCGCCGCGGAAGCCTTGGGGTCGCCGGACTTCGCGGTCCGCTGGCTACGCAACTGATCGGCCAGTTCGTGCGCCTCCTTGTAATCGGGCAGCGGGGCGGAGCGCTTGGACGACGGCCCAGCCCAGTCGGTGTCGAAGCCGCCCGGCTCGATCAGCGTGACGTGAATGTTGAAGGCCGCGACCTCCTGCGCCAGCGCCTGTGAGAAGCCCTCCAGCGCCCACTTCGACGCGTGGTAGATCCCGACGTTCTGGAACGCCGTGACGCCGCCGATCGACGACACCTGGATGATGTGCCCGCTGCGTTGCGCCCGGAGGAACGGGAGCGCCGCCTGCGTGACCCACAGCGCGCCGAAGACGTTGGTCTCGAGTTGGTCGCGCGCCTCGGCCTCAGTCAGTTCCTCGACGAAGCCGAAGTGGCCGTAGCCGGCGTTGTTGACGACGACGTCGAGCCTGCCGAAGTGGTCGTGGGCCGTCTTGACCGCGGCGAAATCGGCGTCACGGTCGGTCACGTCGAGCTTGAGTGGGAGCAGCGCGTCGCCGTACTTGGCGACCAGATCGTCGAGCGTCGCGGTGTCCCGCGCGGTCGCGGCCACCTTGTCGCCCCGCTCGAGGGCGGCGATCGACCATTCCCGGCCGAACCCGCGCGATGCCCCCGTGATGAACCAAACCTTCTCAGCCATGCGTCCTCTTCCGTCGTGATGTCTGCGCGGTACCAACACTGGCGGTCTCTCCCCATTCCCGGAAGGCAAATGTTCACAGGTAGCTTTAATCCGGTGAACCGCGCGTCGTTGGACAAGAACCCACACGAGGTGGCGTCGATGTTCGACGGCGTGGCCAAGCGCTACGACCTGACCAACACCGTGCTGTCGCTGGGCCAGGACCGATCCTGGCGACGCGCCACCCGGGCAGCCCTCGAGCTCAAGCCCGGTGACGCCGTGCTCGACCTGGCTGCGGGTACCGCGGTGTCGACGGTCGAACTCGGCAAGTCTGGGGCATGGTGCGTGGCGTGTGACTTCTCGGTGGGCATGCTGGCTGCGGGTGCGACGCGCGCGGTGCCCAAGGTGGCCGGCGACGCGACGCGGCTGCCGTTCCCTGATGAGGCCTTCGACGCGGTGACCATCAGCTTCGGGCTACGCAACGTCAACCCGTACCTCGAGGGGCTACGGGAAATGGCGCGTGTGACTCGCCCCGGTGGTCGGTTGGTGGTGTGCGAGTTCTCGACGCCGACGAACCGGGTGTTCGCCACGGCGTACAAGGAGTACCTCATGCAGGCCCTACCGCGGATGGCCACCGCGGTGTCGTCGAACCCGGACGCTTACGTGTACCTCGCCGAGTCGATCCGGGCCTGGCCCGACCAAGCCGAACTGGCGCAACAGATTTCGGCGGCGGGCTGGTCGTCGGTGCGGTGGCGCAACCTCACCGGAGGCATCGTCGCGCTGCACGCGGCGACCAAACCGTAGCGCAGGCTCAGTCGCAGTAGCCGCAACGGCCGCTCGGGAGCAACACCAGACGGCACTGCGCGCAGACCGTGGGAGCGACGGGTTCGTGCTTCGGCTTCGACAAGACCCGCACCGGCGGCGTGCGCGGTGTTCCAGTTCGGCCCGTGAGCTTGGTCCGGTCCCACCCGACCGCCTCACGCCGGGAGAAGTGGTCGTAGCACTTGGCGCGCAGTTCGGCGGCGGCGCGTTGCAAGTTCTTCGGAAGCAGTTGACCGGCAATGGAGTAGGTGATGGCGAACTCGTCGCCCACTTCCAGTGAATCGGCCTCGACGACCAGCGCCGTCAACTGCGGTTCGCCGTTGCGCACGCACATCTCGGCGACCAACGCCAGGGTCGTGTCGATCCACGTGGCGCCGCCTGCCCGAATGCCGGTCGTGTCCTGTAGCGCGTCGGCGATTTCCTGATAGGTGATGTGGCTATTCGGCTTTCGCGCTACGTCGACCAGCACGTCGTATCCGGCGTGTGCCCACTCGTACGTGGCGTCGGACGTTACGCCGGTCATGCCTTGACCATATCGCCGTGTCCAAGCCGTATCGCTGTGGCGACGCCGTCATTTCACGACTCTTAAGCTGGCCGTCGCTCAATGGTCAGCTAAAGGGCGGACGGCCGTCGAGCCGGCGCGAACCTGCCCCGGCCCTGCGCCAGACGCGGGCGATCCAGTCGGCGTCCTCGTCGGTGACGAGGTTGCCCATCACCCGCACCGCGATGCCCATCAGGAAGTTCGAACGCATCGCAATGGGGCCCGTCGCGGGCAGGAAGCGCGGGATGGTCAGCAGCAGCCCCAGCCTCCGCGCCACGGAGAAGCCGCGGGCGTAGTGGCGACGCAGTTCGGCCGGCCAGGCCTCGGTCAGGTCGCCGGTGCCCAGCAATTCGGCGGCCAGCCGGCCGGTCTCCAGGCCGTAATCGATGCCCTCGCCGTTGAGCGGGTTTATGCAGGCCGCGGCGTCGCCGATCAGCATCCAGTTCGGCCCCGCGACCCCGGAGACCGCCCCGCCCATCGGCAGCAGCGCGGACAGCCCGGCCCGTGGCTCGCCGGTGAACCCCCACTCCTCGCGCCGCAACGCCGTGTAATAGGACATCAGCGGCCGCAGCGCGGCATCGGCGGGCCGCTTCGCGGTGGCCAGCGCGCCGACGCCGATGTTCACCTCGCCGTTGCCGAGCGGGAAGATCCAGCCATAGCCGGGCAGTATGTCGCCGTCGGGGGAGCGCAGTTCGAGGTGCGACGTGATCCAGGGTTCGTTGGCCCGTGGCGTCTTGATGTAGCCGCGGATCGCGGTGCCGTAGACGGTCTCGCGGTGCCACTCGCGGCCAAGCGCCCGGCCCAGCGTCGAGCGGGCGCCGTCGGCCACGATCAACTCGCGGCAGCCGAGCTCGGTGCCGTCGTCGAGCACGACGCTCGACACGCGGCCGGTTGAATCATGTTTGACGTCAACCGCTTTGACGCCGAGCAACATCTTGGCTCCATCGTCCGCGGCCACCGAGCGGATGCGGTCGTCGAGCTCGGTGCGTGGGACGGCGCTGCTGGTCGGCGGGAACGACGGGCCGGGCCATGCGATCTCGACGTCGGCGCCGAAGCCCGACATCCGCAAACCGTGATGGCGGATGCGGCCGTCGAGCCATTCGCCGAGCCCCAAGAGCTCGAGTTCGGCGACCGCGCGCGGGGTCAGCCCGTCGCCACACGCCTTGTCCCTCGGGAACTCCGCGGAGTCGACGACCAGCACGTCGCGGCCGTTGCGAACCGCCCACGCGGCAGCCGCCGAGCCGGCAGGGCCGGCCCCGATCACCACCACGTCAGATTTGCGATCCACGCTTCACAGTATGTTGGAGCAATGAAGACACCAGCGACAGTGGTCGCGGGCGTGGACTTCGGCGACGCCGACTTCGCCGCACAGGTACGCGATGGCGTGGCGCGCGTCGAGGACCTCATGTCCACGGAGCTGGGCAAGGCCGACGAGCTGATGGCAGAGGCGGTCTCCCATCTGTTCGAGGCCGGTGGCAAGCGGTTCCGCCCGCTGTTCACGGTGTTGTCTGCGCAATTGGGTCCCGAGCCCGACGCCTGGCAGGTCACCGTGGCGGGAGCCGTCATCGAGTTGGTGCATCTGGCGACGCTGTATCACGACGACGTGATGGACGAGGCGCAGGTTCGCCGCGGCGCCGACAGCGCCAACGCGCGGTGGGGCAACAACATCGCGATCCTCGCGGGCGACTATCTGTTCGCGACGGCGTCACGCCTGGTGTCGCGGCTGGGGCCCGAGGCCGTGCTGGTCATCGCCGACACCTTCGCGCAGCTCGTCACGGGCCAGATGCGGGAGACCCGCGGCGCCGTCGAACACGTCGACTCCGTCGAGCACTACCTCAAGGTGGTCTACGAGAAGACGGCCTGCCTGATCGCCGCGTCAGGTCGGTTCGGTGCCACGTTCTCGGGGGCGGACGAAGAGCAGATCGAGCGGCTGAGCCGGCTCGGCGGCATCGTCGGGACCGCGTTTCAGATCTCCGACGACATCATCGACATCGACAGCGATCCCGACGAATCGGGCAAGGTGCCAGGGACCGACCTGCGCGAAGGCGTGCACACGCTGCCCGTGCTGTACGCGCTGCGTGACACCGGTCCCGACGCCGATCGACTCCGGGAACTGCTCGCAGGCCCGGTGGAGGCCGACGAGGACGTCGCCGAGGCGCTGGCACTGTTGCGAAAGTCACGAGGCGTCGCAGAGGCCAAGGAAACGGTCGCGAAGTACGCCGTGCAGGCACGTGAAGAGCTCGCCAACCTCCCGGATGGGCCTGGACGGCAGGCGTTGGCCAACCTCGTCGACTACACCGTCAATCGTCACGGCTGATTTGGAAACTTCCGGAGGCAGTCCAAGCGTTTAGTCCGCGGAAGACTTTCCAAGTTCGGTAAGGAAGAAGCAAACGATGACCTGGCACCCGCACGCCAACCGGCTCAAGACGTTCCTGCTGTTGGCGGGGTTCTCTGGGCTGATCGTGTTCGTGGGCGCGCTGTTCGGTCGCAACATCATGTTCCTGGCCGTGCTCTTTGCCCTCGGCATGAACGCGTACGTCTACTTCAACAGCGACAAGATGGCGCTGAAGGCGATGCACGCCCAGCCGGTCAACGAGTTGCAGGCGCCTGCGATGTACAAGATCGTGCGCGAGCTCGCGAACACCGCGCACCAGCCGATGCCACGGCTGTACATCAGCGACACCGATGCGCCCAACGCGTTCGCCACCGGACGCAACCCGCGCAATGCCGCGGTGTGCTGCACCGCTGGCATTCTGCAGCTGCTCGACGAACGCGAACTGCGCGCCGTCCTGGGCCACGAACTGTCGCACGTCTACAACCGCGACATCCTCATCTCATGCGTGGCAGGGGCGATGGCCTCGGTGATCACGGCGCTGGCCAATCTCGCGTTCTTCGCGAGCATGTTCGGCGGCAACCGGGGCGGCGGCACCAATCCCTTTGCCATTCTTTTGGTTTCGATGCTCGGCCCCATCGCCGCGACGGTCATCAGGATGGCGGTGTCGCGCTCGCGTGAGTATCAGGCCGACCAGTCCGGCGCCGAGTTGACGGGCGATCCGCTGGCGCTGGCGAGCGCGTTGCGCAAGATCAGCGCGGGCGTGCAGCGCGCGCCGTTGCCGCCGGAACCGCAGCTGGCCGATCAGGCGCACCTGATGATCGCGAACCCGTTCCGGTCGGGGGAGAAGATCGGCAAGATGTTTTCGACGCATCCGCCGATCGAGGACCGCATCGCGCGGCTCGAGCAGATGGCGGGCCGGGGTCCGGGTAACTACTGAGCCGTCGTTCGCGGGCCACTCCAGTCGCTCCGCCAGGCGACGTTCGAAGTGCCCGGCTTGGAGCGACAATCGCCCCAAGCAGATGGTGTCGCTCCAAGCCGGGCACTTCGAGTGGCTTCCCCTGACGCTGTGGCCCGAGTGACGGAGCGACTCCCGCATCGATCTTTGCGCTGGTGCCGCTGCGTCCGTTCATGCCACGGATTATGGTGAGCGGGTGCTGAACAGAATCTTGATCGGCCTGGTCGCTGCGGGGGCAGCTGTGATCGGTGTGCCTGGTGTGGCCACCGCCGATCCGGAACCAGGGCCGCCCCCGCCCCCGCCGCTACCAAACGTCAACGCATTCACCCCAGTCGCGCCGTCGGACTACGCGACGAAGGACGGGCAGATCTACGGGTTCACGATCGCCAACGGCGTCACCTGCATGATTAGCCGCGGGACCGGAAACTACGGGTGCAATGGAGCCATTCCCGGCGCGCCAGACGGTGCCAACGTCGTGACCGGTGGCCAGCAGGGGCAGCCGCAGTTCGCCAGCATGGGCGGCCAGCTGTACGTCTTCGAAACGCCGCCGAAGCCTTTGCCTGCGGGATCTCGCATCGGCTATCGCAACGTGTCGTGCGGAACAGACGGCACGATGACGGTCTGCAGCAACTCCTTCGACGGCGCCGGTTTCGTCATCAGCCCGGCAGGCAGTTACGTCACCGACGTGAGCAACCCGCTGCTGCTGAACACCGGCGAAGGCAAGAACCCGTACTCCAACTGACGGCGCTAGAACCCAGAGCCGTGCACCTCGTGGCCTGGTTGCTCAGCGGCCAGTCCGCGGTAGGCGTCCACGACGGTGGACCCGTGGTTGACCACACCGTCGACCTCGCGGGCGATGGGCATGGTGATTCCGTACTCGGCGGCGAACTCCATGATTACGCTGGCGGCCTTCACGCCTTCGGCGACCTGGTTCATGGCGGCGATGATCTCCTCGATCGTCTTGCCGGAGCCCAGCTGTTCGCCGACATGACGGTTGCGGCTGCGCTGGCTGGTGCAGGTGACGATGAGGTCGCCCATGCCGGCCAGCCCGGCGAACGTGTCGCGGTGGCCACCCATGGCGACGCCGAGCTTTGACATCTCGGCCACCGCGCGGGTCATCACCATTGCGCGGGTGTTCTCGCCGATGCCCAACGAGTAGCCCATCCCGACGGCGATGGCGTAGACGTTCTTGAGCGCGCCCGCCATCTCGACACCGACCACGTCGTCGGTGGTGTACGTGCGAAAACGCTGGGTGCGGAACAGGTTTGCGAGATTGGCGGCCAGGTGCTGGTCGGGCATCGCGAGCACGGCCGCGGCGGCGTAGCCCTCGGCGACCTCGCGGGCGATGTTCGGTCCGGCGAGGATGCCCGCGGGGTGGCCGGGGAGTACCTCGTCGACGACCTGGCTCATCCGCATGTTGGTGCCCTGCTCGAGCCCCTTCACCAGCGACACCACCGGCACCCACGGCCGTAGCTCCTTGGCGAGTTGTTCAAGCACGCCACGGAACCCGTGCGACGGCACGCCCATCACGATGACGTCGGCGCAGTCGGCGGCTTCGGAGAAGTCGGTGGTGGCCTGCAGGGTCGGCGACAGCGCGACCTCGTTGCCGAGGTACTTCGAGTTGCGGTGCTTGGAGTTGATGTCGTTGGCGGTCTCCTCGGAGCGCACCCACTGCAGCGTCGGCCCGCGCCTTGCGCAAATGGACGCCACCGTGGTGCCCCACGAGCCTCCACCGAGGACGACGACTTTGGGTTCGCGTTGCGCTGCTGCCATGTCGATCAGGGTATTGCCGACGGCGGTGGGTGGTGGCGGGTTTGCGAGTTAGGTGTCAACCGAAGAAGCCGTGCTGCTTGCGTTGTTGGCCAGGGACGGCCGATCCGCTTGGCGCCTGCGGCCCCGTGACCGAAGGGGCGACGCTCATCGGTGCCCGGGTCACGTCGGTCTGGGGCTTCTTCTGGGTCGGTGCGTCGTATTGGGGCGGGTAGTACCTGGGCGGCGCGGCCGGTGGTGCCATCTGGTCGGCCGAAGCCGAGGCGGAGGGTGGCGGTGGCGGCGCAGGGGGAGGAGGCGACAGCTCGGTGCTGGGTGGCGCGGATTGCGTCGGCGAGGCACTTGGCGACGGAGCCGGGGCCGACGTGCTACCCGCGTCCTGAGGCGCACGTTCGGGCGTCGAACTGGGCCAGAGCAGGACGACGAGTGACGCGACGGCGGCACCGAGGCCAAGGATCACGAGCGCGAGTTTCGCCGCGTTCGTGCGGTACCACGGCTCTGGCGCGACCCGGAACGTCATATTCGTGAAGGCCGGCTCGGTCGCGGGATGTGGCGTCAGCCCGTTCGCGCGCGCGACGCTGCCGAAGCCGGGTGGGAGATCGGCTCTTTGCTGCCGCCGCTCCGCCACCTTGTCGACTGGACCCACTGACCGAGCTTATCCCGGTCGCACTACCCTGCGCTGCGCGGACAGTTCACCTCGCGGGTATTGCGTTGGCGAGCAATGCCTTTGGTAGTCAGCGGTAGTTGACGAATTGCAGCGCGACGTCGAGGTCGGCGCCCCTCAGCAGGGCTTGGATCGCCTGAAGGTCATCGCGCTTCTTTGAGCTGACGCGAATCTCGTCGCCCTGAATCTGCGCCTTGACACCCTTGGGACCCTCGTCGCGGATGAGCTTGGTGATCTTCTTCGCTTGCTCGCTGTCGATGCCCTGCTTGATGGTGCCGCTGACCTTGTAGGTCTTGCCGCTGGGCTGCGGGTCGCCCGCGTCGAAGGCCTTCATGCTGATGTCGCGGCGGATCAGCTTCTCCTTGAACACGTCGACGGCCGCCTTCACGCGCTCCTCGGTGGAACTGACGATTTCGATGACGTCGTCGCCCTTCCACTCGATGGTGGTGTCGGTGCCGCGGAAGTCGAACCGCGTCGATAGCTCCTTGGCCGCCTGGTTCAAGGCGTTGTCGACCTCCTGGCGATCGGCCTTGCTGACGACGTCGAATGATGAATCCGCCATTGGATCCGCTCCTCCCTGCGCTGTGGTGCGTTTTCGTCTTGGGACCATCCTCGTTGTACCCTGCTACTCGCACCAAATCTGGGTCGGGATTTGGTTGCAGCAAGGCAGGTTGCCCGAGCGGCCAATGGGAGCGGACTGTAAATCCGTCGGCTTACGCCTACGCAGGTTCGAATCCTGCACCTGCCACACACGTCAGGCCCCCCTTCGAGGGGGCCTGACTGCGTTTGTGGGGTCCGGAATTGTCACGGATTACCCGAGTCGCCGAGTGCGCCATCGCGAGAGATCCGCGTCCAGCACTGCAGAATCGCGTTCGGGAAAAACCGCTCCGGTGATCTCCAGGTGCCGGATGCGGTGGAGCTGAAATCCGCGGATGCCTTCGCGCAGCCGACACCATCCCACGAACAGCCACGTATCACCTCCGCGCAGCAGACCCATCGCCTCCACGTCACGGGTGGTGTGGGTCTCGCCGTCCTCTGCGGTGTATTCCAACCGTACGACCCGGCGCGCGGCGATCGCCTCGGGAATCAGTGACGTCGCCGCCTCGGACGGCGACTGGGCGTCGATGACGAACATTGACGCCAACGCCTCGTCGACTGGCGCGAGCTGATCCTCGCGGCTGATCGCGAGGACCTTCGCCCGCGCCCGACGCGCCGCCGAACCATACGGCGAGGTCTCCAGTAACCCAAGCCCCGCGAGCACCGCCAGCGACTCTGGCACCGTGAGATTCAGCGGCGGCAGGGAGTGTTCCCGCAGGATCGAATACCCGCCCGACGCCCCGTAATCGGCGTAGATCGGGACCCCCGCAAGCTGAAGCGACTGGATGTCACGCTCAATGGTGCGCTTCGACACCTCGAACTCCTCCGAGAGCCGAGCGGCCGAGAACGGCCGGCGTGATCCCCGCAGCAGGTCGACCAGCGCGTACAACCGCTCGGCTCTCCTCACGAATTTCAGTCTGCCCGGTCTCAGGTGAGGTGCGCGCGGTTCCCGTTCACCGACCACACCTCGCGGATCAGCCCATCCTCGGTGAAGTCGAAGACATCGATCCCGCCCGCAGCGACTTCCCCGACCTGCATGTTCCACAGCATCCGCCCGTGTGCGCCGTCCACGGCCCGCGTGACCGCGGTGAACACCACATCCGGATGCTGCTCGCGCCACCGATCGAGGAACCGAGCGAAACTCTCCGCGCCCAGCACTTGGTCGCCCGGGTTCGACCCATCCTGAGCGGAGTTCAGGAAGTGAATCCGGAAATCGTCGCTGCAGATCCGACGCGCGATCTCACTGTCTGTGTTCCACATCTCCAACCACACCGCGAGCGCCGCATCCGCAGCAACCGAGTTCGTAACAACCATGTTCTCGTTTTTGTTCATGCCGCCAGCGTCAGACACCGGCGCGACAACGGTATGTCGGTGTTTCACGTGCCACGTGAAGTCGCTTGTCACCGGGCCTGCGAAAGACGGCCCTCCGTCAAAAGCGCGCGTGCGACCCACTCGACTCGGCCTAGGGATTCGTCCAACGACAACTTGCGAGTCAGCAACGCGACGAGTGCACTGCTCAGTGCCGCGTTGAGACCGAAGGTGATGAACGGAATGTCTGCTGGGGCAACGCCATCGAGAAGGCGACTGAACATCTCGACGTTGTTTTGGTTCATGTGATCGATCGCTGACGTTGCGTGCGGATCGGTTGAGGTGACCGTTTTGAGCATCAGCGCGGTCATCTCGGGGTTGCGGTGAAAGGCGCGCAGGGCCCGCTGTAGATAGTCGAGCACGCCCGGCACGGGATCGGCCGGTGCCTTGCCGGCGGATGCATTGATGCGCCTAGTTAGTCGCTTTTGCCAGTCCTCCAAGGCCACCGCCAGAAGATGGTCCTTCGAACTGAAGTACCGATACACCGTGGCCAGTGCCACGCCCGATCTTTGGGCGACGTCACGCATCTGAACCGCGTCGGCGCCCACGTCGGCGATCAATTCGATCACCTCTTCGAGGATTCGAGCCCGGCGGATCAACTGGTTGCTCGTCATGTCCGCTAGTGCAACCACGGTGCTCTCACCACCGGATGTTCCTCGTGCCGCGATGCCGGTATCGGGCGTGTTCAACGGTCCACCTCCCGCTCGACTCGAACGGCGATCTGATCGATGTTCGAGAACCAACTTCTCTCGTACTTCCTGGGATGGTAGCCCTCCACATGGGAATCTATGGGGTTCCGCCTGTTGGCAGGGGCGAATTTCACGAAGTAAGTAGAACCGTGTTTCAATAATTGTGCTGTCAGTAGCTGGTGTGTGAAGCCCGCCCCGCATGATCGGAGGACGCCATGGCCGGACCCGTTGGTCTGCCGGTGATCGACACGATGATCGGATTCCCGCACGCGGGGACCGCTCAGTACGACTTCATCCGCAAGCAGACCAAGGACCGCGAGTCCAAGGAAGACTTCGACTTCCCGGTCGAGTACATGTTCAAGGACGTGCCGAAGGGCTTGCCGACCGACGATCCGGTGTCGCTGTTGCTCCAGCAGATGGATCGGTTCAACATCGAGCAGGCCATGATCGGCGTGGGGGAAGACTCTGCCGAGCTGGCTTTGAAGACGTTTCCCGATCGCTTCATTCCTTCGGGTGCGATCGTCGATCCGAACGACGTGATGGGTTCGGTGAACGCGCTGCGCCGAGAGTACGAGCAGTTCGGGATCCGGGCGACGTCGGTCTTCCCCTCGGGAACGTTCCCGCAGGTGCCCATCGACGACCCCAAGATGTATCCGATCTATGCCACCTGCGTGGAGCTCGGCATCCCCATCTTCGTCTGTGCCGGTGTGCCGGGTCCACGTATTCCTTTTGCACCGCAAGAGGTTTCACGGATAGACGTGGTGATGTTCGACTTCCCGGAGCTGGTGTTCGTGACGCGACACGGCTGTGAACCCTGGGAAGAGCTCGCGGTGAAGCTGATGTTGAAGTGGCCCAACCTGTACTACTCAACGTCGGCGTTCGCGCCCAAGTACTACCCGAAGGCGATCATCGACTACGCCAACTCGCGGGGCGCGGACAAGATCATCTATGCCGGTTACTTCCCCATGGGCTTGTCGCTGGAGCGCATCTTCAGCGACATGCCCAAGGTCGCCTTCAAGGACGAGGTCTGGCCGAAGTTCCTTTACGGCAACGCCGCCCGCATCCTCGGACTGAAGGGCTGACGCTCGATGGCACTGGCGATCACCACCGAGCAGGAGCAGTTGGTCGATGCCGTCACCCGGTTCGCCGGTCGGCACGCCCCGATAGACAAGACCCGGGCATCGGCCGACTCCATCGCTGCCGGCGAATTGCCCACCTGGTGGGAGGAATTCACCGCACAGGGCTTCCACGCCGTGCACCTGCCGGATGAGATCGGCGGGCAGGGCGGCACCTTGGCCGACATGGCCTGCGTCATCGAGGCGGCCGCCGCGGCGCTGTTGCCCGGACCGCTGCTGTCCACCGCGACGGCAAGCGCGGTCGCCGCACTGGGCGATGCGCGGGAACTACTGGCCGAGTTGGCCGCGGGAGCCACCGCGGCCGTGGTGCTGCCCGAACACTCCGACGTCCGCGCCACCACCGACGGGGCAGGCTGGCAGCTGTCGGGTTCGACGCAGAGCACGCTGGGAATCTGTGCAGCGCAACGGGTTCTGCTGGCCGCCCACACCGTCGACGGCGAACTCTGGTTCGCGCTCGACACAAGCAATTCCGGCGTCACCGTCACACCGCAAGAGGGCACAGATCTGTGCACCGATGTCGGCGAACTTTATCTCACCGACCTTGCGGCGACGCCGCTCACCGGAATCGACACCGTGCGGGCCCGCTGCCTCGTCGTTGCCCTGACCGCGTGCGCGACCGCGGGCACCGTGCGCCAGTGTGCGGAGGAGGCCACGGACTACATCCGAACCCGTGAACAGTTCGGAAGGCCGGTCGGCGCGTTCCAGGCCCTGCAGCACAAGGCGGCGGTGTTGCGGGTCAACACCGAGCTCGCGGCGGCCGCGGCGTGGGATGCGGTGCGCGCCAACGACGAATCACTCGAACAGCACCGGCTGGCCGCGGCATCGGCAGGACTGATGGCCATCGCCACCAGTCCAGACCTGGTGCTCGACTCAATGCTGATGTTCGGCGCGATCGGCTACACGTGGGAGCACGACGCGCACCTGTACTGGCGGCGCGCCACCAGCCTGGCGGCGTCACTCGGGCCGACGACGCGATGGAGCCGCGAGGTCGGGGAGTTGTCCCGCACCATCAAGCGCTCCACGGCACTGAACCTGGGCGACGTCGAAGCCGAGTTTCGCAAACAGGTTGCCGCAACACTGGATCGGGCCGCGACGCTCACCAACGAACATCCTTCCGACGACGATCGCGCCCCAGGTCTGGCCACCGGCACGCAGCGGGATCTACTTGCCGACGCGGGGCTGGTCGCCCCGCAGCTACCCGCGACGTGGGGCGTCGACGCCTCGGCCGTGCAGCAGGTGATCATCAGCGAAGAGTTCGAGAAGCGGCCCCAGCTGATCAAGCCGTCGCTCGGCATCGCCGAATGGATATTGCCGACGATCCTCACTTTCGGATCAGGCCTGCAACGCGAGCGCTTCGCCGATTCCATCCTGCGCGGCACCGTCCAGTGGTGCCAGCTCTTCAGCGAGCCCGGCGCAGGCTCGGACCTCGCCTCGCTGACCACCCGTGCGGTCAAGGTCGACGGCGGCTGGCTGGTCAACGGTCACAAGATCTGGACCTCGTCGGCACACCGGGCGCAGTTCGGAGCCATGCTGGCCCGCACCGACCCGGAGGCGCCGAAGCACCGCGGGATCGGCTACTTCCTGGTCGACATGAGTTGGCCCGGCATCGAGGTCTGCCCGATCAAACAAGCCAGCGGCAACGCAGATTTCAACGAAGTCTTCCTCACTGACGTGTTTGTGCCCGACGACATGCTGGTCGGTGAGCCCGACGCCGGCTGGAACCTGGCGGTGGCAACGATGGCCGTGGAGCGCACGGCAATCGGCAACTACGTCACCATCGATCGGTCTGGTCCGCTGCGGCAGATCGCGAATCTCGAGGGGCCAGAACAGGATGCGGCCCTACGGGCGCTCGGCGACGTCGAGGCCTTCACCACCGCGATCAAGGCCATGGTGCTGCGGGAAACCCTGCGCCTGGTGCAGGGACAGACGCCAGGCGCGACGTCGAGCATCGCCAAGTACGCCATGGTGCTGTTGCTACGTCGGGCCTGGACCGCGACGCTGGCCCTGACCGGCCGGACGGCGATGCTCGCAGAATCCGACCCGCCCGTCGTGCAGCCGTACCTCTGGATGCCGTCCGAACTCCTCGGCGGTGGCACTCCCGAGATACAGCTGACGGTCATTGCGTCGATGATTCTCGGGCTTCCACGGAAGTAGCTCTGACTGAAGTCAGCCCTCCGCAAACAACCGCCGAAAGGACGTGGTCACGATGACGGCCCAACTGCCATTTAAGTTCTTCGACTGCGACAACCACTTTTACGAAGCCGAGGACGCGTTCACCCGTCACATGGAACGGGAGTTCAAGAAGCGCGGTATCCAATGGGCCGAGATCGACGGCCGGAAGCGGCTGATGGTCGGTGGCAAGGTCAACAGGTTCATCCCGAACCCGACATTCGACCCAGTCGGCAAGCCCGGAGCGCTCGACGAGTACTTCCGCGGGCGCAATCCGAAGGGCGCTGACCTCAACTCGCTGTTCGGCGAACTCGAAGCCATTCCCCCCGCGTATCGCGACCGCGACGCCCGACTGAAACTGATGGACGAGCAGGGAATGCAGGGCACCATCCTGCTACCCACGCTCGGTGTCGGCATGGAACAGGCGCTCCTGCCCGATTTCGATGCCACGGTTGCTACTTTCCGTGCCTTCAATCGCTGGATGGAGGAGGACTGGGGCTTCGCATACAAGGAGCGCATCTTTGCCGCCCCGTACATCACCTTGTGCCGGCCCGACGACGCCGTGCGCGAACTGCAGTGGGCGCTCGACCGTGACGCCCGGTTCATCGTCATGATCCCTGGCCCCGTCACGACCGAGGTCGGCATGCGCGCACCCGGCGCCCCGATGTTCGACGCTTTCTGGCAGCTGGTCAACGACTCCGGCGTCACGGCCTGCTACCACTCGGGCGAGACCTACTACTCGAAGTTCATGACGGCGTGGGGCGAGCCGGATTTCATGATGTCCTTCCAGGCGTTGTTGAGCTTCCGAACGCTGTTCTCCGGCGACGCCATTCAGGACACGTTCGCCAATCACCTGCACAACGGACTCTTCCTCCGCTTTCCCAATCTTCGGATGGCGTCCATCGAGAGCGGGTCGGCGTGGGTGTTCCACCTCTTCGAGAAGCTGACCAAGTCCTTCGGTCAGATTCCGCAGATCTACTAGGAGGATCCGCGCGAAACCTTCAAGCGCCACGTGTGGGTGTCTCCGTTCTACGAGGACGAACTCGCGAGCCTGCTCAGGTTGGTGGGCGTCGACCGCATCGTCATGGGGTCGGACTTCCCCCACGTCGAAGGTCTGGCCGAACCTTCGGCCTACATCAAGGACCTGGAGAACTTCGACTACACGCCAGAGCAATGTCGAACCGTCATGCGGGACAACGGGATCGAGCTGTCGATCCGCCGCCCGGTGTGAAGGTCGCGAAGGCTGGTCTCGTAGCGCTGCTGCTCGAGGTCGGCGAGGAGAACGCTGCCGTCTTGCTGGCCCGCTCGACGCTGCCCGACGAGCTCGACACCGAGCTGGAGCTCGAGCCGCTGCTGCAGTTCGGACTCGAGCGAGATCAGGTCGAGGAACTGGCGCGGCTCAGTATCGGAGGTGTCCAACCTGACGACGTGAACACGCGGCGTAGGCGTGACGACATGGAGAAGACGATCTCGCGCCGATGGGCCCAACTCGTCGGCCACTGGGTGTCCTAGGGGAAGTCCAAGTTCGTTGGATGTTTAGTTCCAGCCGCCGTCGGATTCGATGGTGGTGCCGGTGACAAAAGACGCATCTGGGGAGAGCAGAAACGCGACCACGGCGGCGATTTCGTCTGGTTCACCCAACCGACCGAGTGCGCTCATGGAGCGGATGAGCTTGTCGAAGGGGACGTCGGCCAGTGCCGGGTGGGTGTAGTTGGCGGCGTAGCGGATGGCCATCGCGGTGGCGGTGGCGCCCGGCGCAATCGCGTTGATGGCGATGTTTCGGTCGGCGAGTTCGGGAGCCAGATTGCGCACCATGGCCGAGATGGCGGCCTTGCTTGCCGCGTAGAGCGCGTGGTGATGGACGGCAAGGCGCGCACTGACCGAGGAGCTGAGCACGATCCGGCCGCCGTCGGTCATCGCGGCCACCGCGGCCTGGGTGACGAACAGTTGTCCGGCCACGTTGGTCTGAAAGAGGAGATCGAAGTCGGCCTGGGTGATGGTTTCCAGCGCTCCGAAGTGTTCGACGCCGGCGTTGCTGACCAACAGGTCCAGGCCGCCGAACTCCGACACCACCGCGCCGACCAACTCATGGGTCTGCGCCGGGTCGCTGACATCGCCGGGGAAGGTTGCCGCCGCCCACCCCTGGTCGGTCAGTTCGCCGACGAGTGCGTCGGCGGCGGCTCGATCGGATCGATAGTTCACCGCGACGGTGGCTCCCTGGGAGGCCAGACGCCGCACGATCGCGGCGCCGATTCCGCGGCTGCCTCCGGTGACGAGGGCCCGCTTGCCCGCCAGGGTTGGTATCGATGTCATGGTGTTTCCTCTGTTCGCCTATGCAATAGTCAGCTACATTGACTAATCTAGTCGTAGAATCGCGCTAATGGCAACAGGTGCGACGTCACTGACGGGCACCGCATACGCCCGCGGGACGCAGTACGCGCAGCGCCGCGGAGACGGCTTGGCGGTCGTGTCGGCGGTGCTCTGGTGCGGCGGTGGTGACGTAATGTGTCTTTCTCATGGGGCGGGTGGGCGATGGAGCCGAGAACGGTATGGACGACGCGCAGCAGGTGGATCTAGGGGTGGCGTTGTTCATCCCGTACCGGTACATGGAGGACCGGATCTTCCGGGCGCTCCAGGACGCCGGGTTCGATGACTGGACCCTGGCTCAGGTCCGGGTGTTTCAGCGCATCGCGCCGGACGGTTCGCGTCTCACGGACCTCGCTGATCAGGCGCAAATGAGTAAACAGAGCGCCGGGGTACTCGTCGATCAACTGGAGCGCTTGGGCTATGTCCGCCGGGTCCCCGACCCGACCGATGGGCGCGCACGGTTGATCGTGATCGAGGAACGTGGCCGCCGAGCGGCCGAGGTGGCCATGGCGACATCGGCCGAGATCCTCGCGGAGTGGGCGGCCTATCTGGGCACCCGCAACTTCACCTTGTTGCACCAGATCCTGGATCAACTCCGCGAGATCACCGACCCCTACGCGCACAAACCCTAGCCGCGCTGCGGCTCCACCCGCGGTCCCCGGACGCTGGCGACCCATCCGGGTAGGAGGGTGTCGCTTGCTCTTGACATGGTCAATGTTATTGACTAATTTGGTCAGTGATTCTGACGTTGTCTCGACATCGGCGTCGAGGTCCGACATCTGCACCATCCATTAGAAGGAGCATCGCCATGGGTATCAGCCTGATCCGCGGTGGGGACCCCGAGCGGCCGATCAACGCGGCGGCGCGGGCGGCTATGAGCGCGCCGAACGACGCGCCAAAACTGTGCGACACCAGCGACATGGTGATCGTGCACCGCATGTTTCGCCGCGAATGCGTACTGCTGTCCCAACTCGTCGCTGCAGTACCTGCCGGCGACGTCTCCAGGGCCCACCCTGTGGCCGGGCGTGCCCGCGAAGTTCTCGACATGCTCCATCACCACCACCTGGGCGAGGACGAACTGCTCTGGCCGAGGCTGTCGGCGCGGACTCGGTTCCACGCCGATCTGCTCGCCCGCATGGACAGCCAGCATCATCGCCTCGCGGTGCTGCTCGAGCACGCCACTGCGGCGTTCACCGCGTGGCAGGACGCGCCCACCGCGAACACCAGCACGGCACTCATCGAGCTGCTGGAACGACTCTCGGCCGGACTGAACGAGCACTTCGACGAGGAGGAAGCGGCGGTCCTGCCGATCGTGGAAAGCGTCATCACCGCCGCCGAATACCAGGAGGTGGGCGAACGGGGACTGGTGTCGATACCCCTAACCCGCCGCCTCATCGCGCTGGGCTACCTCCTCGAAGACACCACCCCGCAGGAACGAACCGACTTCCTGGCTCGCGTACCCGCACCCGTCCGACTGGCCTACCGCCTCATCGGAGCACGCCAACACCGCCGCGAGGCCACCCGTCTGCGCAGTCCGCTACACCCCTGAACCGTCAACCAACGAAAAACGAGAGCAGAAGGAGAGATTGATGAGCTTTGACACCAAGCACGGCACCCGCGGTGCCCGTCAGCCCGGCGGAAAGGTGATGGCCTGGATGAACCGCTGGAACATGAGCCGGATTCGCGGCAACGCCGAGAAGGTGATGGGCATGGAGGCGCTCGTCCTCACCACCGTCGGCGCCAAGAGCGGCACCCCGCGCCAGACCCCGGTCGCCTACTTCCCCGATGGCGCCGACAGTTGGCTGATCGTCGCGTCCGCGAACGGAGCCGCGAAGAACCCCGCCTGGTACTACAACCTGGCCGCGCACCCCGACATCGTCCAAATCCAGCTCGCCGGGCGCACCATCGCGGTCAGCGCAGAGCAGCTGCACGGCAGGGACCGCCAGCACGCGTGGCGCCACATCACCAGCACCGCAAAGCGTTTCGCGAAATACGAGCAGAAAACCGACCGCGAACTGCCCGTCATCCGCCTGCGCGCCCACTAAACCCCACACGCTAACCCCACACCGAAAGGCAAGACCATGTCCATAGTCATCACCGGAGCCACCGGCCAGCTCGGCCGGCTCGTCGTCGAACAGCTGATTGCTGCCGGCACATCGCCGGACACGATCGTCGCGACCGGCCGCGATACCGAGAAACTCACCGCTCTCACGCGCGAGGGAGTGACGGTGCGCCGCGCCGACTTCGCCGACCCGAGCACGTTGAAGGAGGCGTTCGCCGGCGCCGAGAAGCTGTTACTCGTCTCGACGGCAACGGTTGGTCAGCGGTTCGACAATCATCGCCACGCCATCGACGCGGCGCGCGACGCCGGGGTGTCGCAGGTCGTCTACACCAGCATCGTCAATGCGTCGACGGCGCGGATGCAGCTGGCTGACGAGCACCGGCGCACCGAGGAGTACCTGCGTGACAGCGGTCTGCCGTTCGTCATCCTCCGCAATGGTTGGTACCTGGAGAATTACACCGACCAGTTGGCGACGATCAGTCAATATCACGCGCTGGTGGGTAGCGCGCGCGACGGTCGGGTGAGCGCCGCCAGCCGACGGGACTACGCCGCCGCCGCCGTCGCCGTACTCACACAGGATGGGCACACGGGCGCCACCTACGAACTCGGCGGATCGGCATTCACCCTGACCGAACTGGCCGCCACGATCAGTGAGGTCCTCGGCATCGACGTCGCATACCGAGACATGCCGGTCAGCGACTACACCGATTTCCTGATCGGGGTGGGACTGCCCGCAGAAATGGCCGCCGCCGTGGCCGACGCCGACGACGGACTCGCCCGTGGGGAGCTCTACACCGACAGTGTCGACCTTCAAACCTTGATCGGTCGGCCTCCAACCACACGAGGGGACGCCTTCCGCGACGCGGTCGCCAGGGTGTCGTCGAGCCAGTCGTAGATGCGTGCGAAGGCCAGGCGCCCCGCGCCGACCTGGCAGTGCGCACCGGCGCCTTCCTCGGCGGTGAAGTCCAGCAACGTCTTCGGGCACGTGAGGTGGTCGAACAGCAGCCGGGGTTGGCCTTCGAAGAAGATGTCGGTGGCCGCATCGCAGACCAGGGTCGGGCAGCTGATCTGTTCGGCGATGCCGTCGGCGAGCGTGTAGTCCAGGTATGAGGCGAAGAAGGCCCGGGGGCTGTCGACGCCCATGACGTACTGGCCGTGAGTGGCGGCCCAGCGGATGTTCGGATCGGACGCCATGAGTTGGGCGATCATCGCGTCCACTTCCGGCGCGGACTCGGCCCGCAGCACGGCTTCGGATTCGGCGCGGGTACCGGGCATCGATTGAGTGACGGTGAGCCCGAGGTCGTAGACGCCGTCGAATGCGATGCAGGCAGCGAGCCGGTGTTCGTAGGCGGCGGCGCGCGGCGCCAGCAGGCCGCCCATCGATGCACCGAGTAGCGCAACTCGGTCCGGGTCGACGCCGGCTCGGTCCAACGTCCAGTTCAGTACGGGTGTGACGACGTGCTCCCAGTCGGTCCGGAAGACCAGTCCGTCGAAGTGCAGCGCTGCCGGTTGACCCGGGCCGTCGAACGTCACGACGTTGTAGCCACGCTCCTGGCCGGCGGCCGCGCCCATCCAGTGCATTTCTTCGCACGTGCCGTCGAATCCGCTGTGCATGATGATCGTCGGGCTCGGCCCGGTGTCCCCATCGCGACGAAGGGCGGGGTAGAAGTAGCCGTGTAGCACTGTGTCGTCGTAGGGGATCTCGATCGGCTCGACGGGCGGGTCGAGCAGGGCGGCCGCAGCGACGAAGCATTCGCGGGCTCGACTGTAAGCGTGCTTGATGCGTGGGTCGTCGGGGTTCTCGTGGAGATAGAAGTCGGCCGAGCGGTAGTAGTTACTCGCACGCATCAGGCCGTCGCGCGCGCTGACGAGATGGCCTGCGGCGTTTGCCTTTTCCGCCTCGGCGGCGATCCGGTCGGCGGTGGCCGCCCACTCGTCGTACCAGCTGTCGTAGTCGCCGGCCGTGATGGCCTGGGCAGTGACCAGCACCTCGCCGATGTCGGCTCCGCCGTACGCGGTGGCTCCGAGCACCCGCAGCGTCTCGAACCAGAAGGAAGTGTCGGTGGGGAAGAGGACGGGTTCCATGAGGTGCTCCTTAAGTCATTTTGAATTGCTTTAAGCACACGGTATGACCGTCTCGACGTAAAAGCAAGAGCTGATGCTTTAAGCTGCACTCCGTGACCGAAGACGAAGAGGTTCGTCGGCGCCCCGGTGGACGCAGCGCCAGAGTCGCGGCGGCGGTCCACGAGGCCGTGGACGCGCTGCAGGCCGAGTTGGGCCCCGGCGGCTTCACGGTCGCCGATGTCGCCAGGCGCGCCGAGGTCAACCCGACCAGCATCTATCGGCGATGGGGCAGCTTGGAAGCCGTCATTCTCGATATCGAAGCGTCCAGACTCACCGACCTCTCCCCGCTACCCGACACTGGAACCCTGCGCGGCGACCTGCTCACCTACGCGCGCGCCGCCGCCGCCGACATCGCGCGACCGGGCGGATTGGCGTTCCTGCACGCGTTGATCGGCGCCCGCGACCTCAGCGACGAGCAGCGTTCCGCTCCGCTACTTGCCCGTGCCGCGCAGTTCCAGGCGATGC
The DNA here is from genome assembly GCF_033804635.1 of Mycobacterium sp. RTGN4. NCBI lineage: Bacteria > Bacillati > Actinomycetota > Actinomycetes > Mycobacteriales > Mycobacteriaceae > Mycobacterium > Mycobacterium sp. RTGN4. The sequence continues at coordinate 70,480 of NZ_JAPZLB010000018.1, forward strand.
TGCACCGAGCCCAGGGCCGTGGCGAACCGGCGCACGACCCCACGGCGATTGTGGACTGCATCCTGGCGCCGATCTACCTGCGATTCCTACTCGGCCTCGATATCAACGAGCCGGACCTCGAGTTGTTCGTCGACCGAGTACTGGCTTCAGCGCCTTCGGAGGGCGTCCGCCGTACCGCTAAGGCACTGCGCGCCAAGGACTGAGACCTCTGCGGCCGCACGTTCACCCGAGCGCACCGCCCCGTCGACCCATCCGCACATGACGCTCGAACTCTCAGTGCCTGCCCAGTGAATTCGGCCGCACGGCCTTCGCAGCGCATGTCCGAATTCGGTGAGCACACCGGTGGGCGCGTGACTGAGCATGCCACCTCCTGAATATTGCTCCCGGCTCCAGTTCTGTTCGATGAAATCGATTGGGGCGTTGGCCTTTTTGCCGAACCGAGTGACGAGTTCGGAAAGCACCGCGCTCCGCCGTTCGGTCGCGTCCAGCCGGTCCAACGTCCTGGCGATGGGCCCCTCGACGATCACACAGAGCACTCCCGGCCGGGCTTGATTCCCCGATGCGTCGATGGTGATCGTGGCGGGTGAGCCGGGGGCCGCCGATTGCCCTGACAGCCCGTCGTCACGCCAGAACGGTTCGTCGTAGACGATGTTGATCTTGAATATCGCACCGCTGGGCATGCGTTGGTGCAGGAACGATCGATCGGTGGGCAGCATCGGCTCGTAGAGGATGTGACTGGCGATCGCCAACGGCACCGCGACGATGACCTTGTCCGCATGAACTGAAATGCCGTCGGCGTGCACCGCCACTCCGTCGGCGCCCTGGACGATGCGGCGCACTGGCGCGCTGAGATGGACGGCGTCGCCGAGTTCGTTGGCGACGGCGTGATAGATGGCACCCATGCCGCCGATGGGACGAGCATCTTGTGAGGCGCCTCTGATGCCCAACACGAATCCCGGTCCGCCGCCGGACGCTAGCTGGTATGCGACGAACAGCATGGAGACCTCCGATGCTGCCGACGTGTAGCACCCGGCCACCGCGGTCTCGAGCAGATCGCGCGCCGGCTTCGACGCCACATGGCCGTCGAGCCACTTGGCGAGGCTGATCTGGTCCAGCTTGGCCGCGTTCTTCGCCTCCCACGGCGCGGCAAGTGGGATGGATTTGCATAAGTGTTCAAGCTCGGCCATGCCTGCACCGAGATTGACTGTGGCCCAAGGACTCATCGTCCACGGAATCTGGCCGCTGTAGCGGTACTGCTTTCCGTCGATGACCATCATCGCCTGGCCGTCGGCGTACTGCTTGTAGCTACCGACGCCGAAGTCGGTCATCAGTTTGAGAATGCGATCCTGAGTGGGGCCGACCCACGCGCCGCCGCGGTCGATCCACAAACCGTCGTCCCGGACCTCGGTGAAGGTACGTCCGCCCACGCGATCGCGGGCCTCGAGCAATGCCACCGAGTGGCCTGCTTGCTTCAAGCGCAAAGCGGCAGTCAGGCCTGCAAATCCAGCGCCGACCACGCAGAAATCAACATCCGACATAAGGACGGAGTAGCACGCCCATGGCACGAAGTGGCTCAAACGAACAAAGCATCCCGCGCAAGTCGCCTACAAATCTCGTTTCAACGACTGATCGTCCGCGGAATGGCGAACGCGGACAGCTTGTCCGGGTTGCGCATCGCGTACAAGTTGGTGATCTTGTCGTCGACGATCTCGATGAGGAACACGCCTTCGAGCACATCGCCGCGGTGGACGACGATCGCGGGCGCGTTGTTGCAATTCACCATGTCGAACCGCACATCTGGCGTGCGCCGTCCGAAACGGAAGAAGGCCATGAGGACTGCGGCTACCTTCTTCGCGCCGACGACTGGCCTGCGCGAAGCGGCGGCCTTGCCCCCGCTATCGGCGGTCCAGGTGGCGTTGGGCGCCAGCAGCGAAAGCAATCCATCCATGTCGCCGGTACTGGCCGCGGTCATGAACTGTGCGGTGAGCTGCGCCGTGCGTGCGGTGTCGACGGGTCCGAACCGCGTGCGTCGGGCATGCACGTGCTCCCGGGCGCGGTGCGCCATCTGACGCACCGCCGTCTCGGATTTGCCTACTGCGCCGGTGATCTCGTCGTAATCGAAGCCGAACACCTCGCGCAGGATGAACACCGCACGCTCGTCCGGGGTGAGCGTTTCCAACAACACCAGCATCGCCATCGAAATCGACTCGGCGAGTACCACATCGGCTGATGCGTCGTGCTCGGCGAGCAGTAGTGGCTCGGGCAGCCACGGTCCGATGTAGTCCTCGCGACGACGTGCCCGTGCGCGTAGCGCGTTGAGCGCCTGGCTGGTCACCAGCTGCGCCAGATAGGACTTGGTGTCGCGGACGGTGGCGAGCTCCACGTCGGCCCACCGCAGGTAACTGTCCTGAAGCACGTCATCGGATTCGGTTGCCGAGCCCAGTATTTCGTAGGCGATCGTAAATAGCAGCGGCCGTAGATGGGTGAAGCGCTGCGCGTGGTCGTCGCCTGCCGAGATTGGACCCTCGGTGTTCACTGTTCGGTGACCGCTTGCGCCGCCTCCACTGGCTGCTCGCCACGCGCACGGCCCTTGAAGTAGAACGCGGAGCCGGGTTTACGGGCCTCTTGTCGCAGGCCCCACAGGGTGCCCTTGCAGATGGCCTCCTTCAGTGCGGCGGCGGCGCGGCCGCCGAGGTAGAAGTTGACCGAAGTGTCGTCCTTGCGGGCGATTTGGAAGGTGCCGGCGTGTCGGCCCAGGCTGATGCACGACCCCACGAAGGCCGGGGTGATCACCGTCGGCGTGGTGACGGCGATGCGGCTGAGCACGGTGTCGGCGGCCTGCTCGCCGAGTGGCGCGGCCGCCTGGCAGCTCATGCGCAGCGGCCGGCCCGATGGTGCGGCGCAGTCACCGGCGGCCACGATCCGCGGGTCGTCGATGCTGGTCATCGTCTCGTCGGTGAGCAGCCGTCCCATCGCATCTGTGCGCAGTCCACTGGCCGACGCCAGCTCCGGCACGCCGAAGCCTGCGGTCCAGATCGTCACCGCGCTCGGACGTACCGCGCCGTCGGCGAAGACGACGGCGTCCGGTCGGACCTCCGTCACTACGTCGGCCTCCAGCACGACGACCCCAAGCTTGGCCATCACCTTGGCGACCGAGCGACGGCCCGGTGCGGACAGCGACGGTCCTAGCTGACCGCCGCACACCAGCGTGACGTTGCGGCCCTGCTCGGCGAGTTCGGTGGCGGTCTCGATCCCGGTCAGCCCGGCGCCGACGACGGTGATCCGGGCGTCGGAGGGTAGCTCGTCAAGGGCGGCGCGCAGTCGCTGAGCGTGCTCCAATTCCGCTATCGGATAGGCGAATTCGACCGCACCTGGTACCGATGCAGGCACCGCGCCAGTGCTGCCGACCGCGTAGACGAGGTAGTCGTAGTCCAGTGCGCGACCCGTTGCGAGCTGCAGCTTGCGCGAGGCCGTATCAATGCGGGTGGCGGTGTCGACGACGAGACGGATGCCCTCGCCGAGCAGCCTGCCGTAGTCGGCCGTGGCGGAGGCGGTGCCCGCCACGAGTTGGTGCAGTCGGATCCGTTCGACGAACTTCGGCCGCGGGTTCACCAGGGTGATTTCCACGTCGCCGACCTTCCGCAGATGGTTGGCCGCAAATGTTCCCGAGTAGCCGCCGCCGATGACGACGACCTTGGTGTGTTGAGTCATGCCCTCAAGACACCGCAGCACGGCGATTCGTGACAGAACGTGACGTGGGTCACTCCGTGGTTACCCGCGGTCGGCGTGCAGCGATCTAGCGGGGCGTGCGCGACCCCGCGCGGCGGCCCGTGATGCCGAGGTAGCCGGCGATCAATATGACGGCGAAGACGATGCCGACCAAGAACGGGATGATCTTGAACCCGCCGTTCTGGTTGGAGTAACCGAGCTTGTAGGACACCCAGGTGCCAAGGAAGGAGCCGATCGCACCCAGCACGACGGTCATGATGACGCCGATGCTCTGTTTACCGGGCATGACGAGGCGGGCGAGCACCCCGACGATGAGCCCGACGACGATGGCGCTGATGATGGTTCCGATCATTGCGTGACTCCCTTGTGCGGGTCTGGATCCTGACGTGGATTGACCAACCCCTGATACCCGATGCCCGTGCGTTTAATCGCACTCGCCGCACTACGCCGAAAGGTCGTCGTCGTCCCAGTCGCTGGAATCGACGTCCTCCAGCGACGTCAGCCGCGGGTCGGCGGTGGCCCTGGTGCGCTGGCCGCCCTTCGTGCGCGCGACGTACATGTTGGACGTCGCGATCGTGATGAGTTCCTCGATGACGTCGTGCGGGGGGTGCCCGACGAGCGGGGCAATCGGCGTGGCCACCACGCCGATGCTGGCGGTCAGTCGGTACGGAGCGGTGCGGACGCTGTGTTGCAGTCGGTCGGTGAGCACGTTGGCGTCGGCACTCGTGAACGTGTCGGCGACCAGGTATTCGGACTCGCCGACGTGCGCGAGGAGCGCGTCGCGCCGCAGCGTCTCGCCGAGGCGGTGCCCGACCGCCACCCGCGCTTCGTTGCCGCCAGCGGCGCCGTGCATCGCCGTCAAAAGCGAGAAGCTGTCGAGGCTGACGACGATGATCGCGAGGTAGCGGTCGTCGTCCCGGTCGCGGGCGGCGACCATGGTCGCGACGCGATCGAAGAACGCCTCGCGCGTCAGCAAGCCGGTCAGCGGCTCGAGCTCGCTGTAGTGGATCTGCGTGTTGGCCATTCGAACCAGGTTGCGGCACACGAACACCACGAACAGATTGGTCAGCACGAACAGCGCTATCCCGCACACGGTGACCGCGGGTTCGACACCGCCGAAACGGACCGTCAGCGCGACGATGGTCGCCGCCGCGATGCACCACGTGTACGCCAGCAGTCGCCCGTCGTGGAACAGCGCGGTGAACGACGACACCACGATGAACGTGCTGGCTCCTACCAAGCCGAGTCCGGGGCTGGCCTCGATGAGGCAGGCCGCGGCGATGCAGAGGCTCCCGACCACCACGCATAGCTGGGACTGCAAGCGAGTTGGCCAACCGGACCTCAACCACAGCGATCCCATCGCCACGCAGCAGATCGATATCGCGACGGCCAGCCAACGGTTGCGCGCACCAGTCGGGCCGAGGTCGCTGAGCATCAAGATCAGTGGAACGGCACTCAGTCCGAGCAGGTTTGCCGCGATCAACCGGCAGGTGGCGCGCTGGAGTCCTCTGGCCGCGAGATATGACGTGATCCAGTAGTAGTGGTCTTCAGAATGGAGCCAACGCCTCGCTGTCTTCAACATCTTTGCGAGCTCGCATCACGGTCGGGTCCCTGGCCGAGGTGGGCAAAGTGAATGGATCGGCCAACGTGCACTGGAAAAGATTAGCTGACATAGCTAGCCATTGGTTAGCTATTTGAACGGATGAGTGTGACGAGCAGGCCGCCGAAGCGCTACGCCGGCGCAGGCCCCACCAGAAGCTGCGTGATGACGGGCGCCGCCCATCGGCTCAGTTCGTCGCGGCTGATGTTCGCGATCGGCGGGTTTTCGAGCACGTATCTGGTGGTGGCCAGCCCGATGACGAAGGATCCCATCAACCCGATCCGCTGCAACGGATGGTCGGCCACGGCGGTAAGCAGTTTGGGCGCCACCTGTTTCGCGAATACCTCACGAAGAGTCTCGGCGGCGATGGCGCTCGTCGTGGCGGCCCGCAACAGCGCCACGAACGTCTCGTTCTCCTCCCAGACCGCGAAGAACTTGGGCAAGAGGATGCCTGCGACCTCGGCGGGGTCGACGTCGGACATGTCGGGCAGGTCGATCGTGAAGTCGACCGCAGCTGCGAACAATTCCTGCTTGCTGCCGAAGTACCGGATCACCAACGCAGGGTCGACGCCGACGTCCGCCGCGACCGCGCGCAGCGTCGTGCGTTCGTACCCACTGGCTCCGAAGCGACGACGGGCGGCGGTCAGGATGTCGGCCTGCGTCTGGCTGGCATTGCGGTCACGCGTCGTCGGTGTCGTCACGACGGGACCTGTCCGGCAAGTAGTTGTTCGAATACGGGGCCTGCCCAGCGGGTGAGTTCTTCGCGACTGAGGTCCGCGACCGGCAGGTCGGGTAGCACCGATCTCGTCATGGCAAGTCCGATGACGAACGCATCCGTCAACGCAATCCGTACGTCGTGATTGTCCGGGGTGATCGCATGCAACGTCGGCGCCACATGCGTGGCGAGCGTCTGGTTCAGGGTGTCCGCCGCGACGCGGCTCGTCATCGCCGCGCGCAACAGCGCGAGGAAGGCCTGGTCTTCTTCCCATACGGCGAAGTACCGCGGCAGCAACCTGGCCCCGATGTCATCGGGTTCGACGCCGGCCAGCGACGGCAGTTCGATCCTGAACTCGGTGGCCGTCGCGAACAAGTCCTGCTTGCTGCCGAAGTAGCGAATGACCAGGGCCGCGTCGACTCCGACGTCAGCCGCGATGGCACGCAGGGTGGTGCGTTCGAATCCTTCGGTCGCGAACCGGTTGCGCGCCGCCGCGAGGATGTCGGCGCGTGTCTGGGCGGCATCGCGAGGCCGTTGGGTGCCCATGGCCCCTGACTCTATGTCAGCTGCCGTTGACCGAGCGTCAAGCCCCGGCCGGTGTGCTTTCATGTGGTCATGACGGATCCTAAGGTCAGCTCGATTGCAGGTGTGCCGAGCTTCTTGCTAGGCGCCTATGACATCGCCACCCTGGGCTATCGCGCCGAGGAGTTCTTCGTTTCGGGGACGGCATCGTCGTACGCGCCGGTCGGAACGCTGGGTTCGGATGGACACTGGGACGTGGTGGGGGCCGATGCTGCGGCCTACACGACGCGCATCGTGGCGCTCACGCCGGAGGACGACGCCGCCTTCAACGGAACCGTCGTCGTCGAATGGCTCAATGTGAGCGGCGGCATAGACGCTCCGGCGTTCTGGTCGATGGCCCACCGCGAAATCGTGCGCGCGGGCTACGCCTACGTGGGGGTCTCGGCGCAACGGGTGGGCATCGACGGTGGGGGACTCAGCCTCGGCTTCGACATGTCGCTCAAGACGCAGAACCCCGAACGCTATTCGAGTCTGAACCATCCCGGCGACGCGTTCGCCTACGACATCTTCACTCAGGTCGGCCGGCTTGTGTGGGAAGCCGAAGACAATGGAGTGCTCGGGGAACTGAACCCGGAAATCGTGCTGGCGGTGGGGGAGTCGCAATCGGCGATCTTCTTGACCACCTATGTCAATGCCGTCGATCCACTGGAAGAAGTCTATGACGGCTACCTGGTCCACTCCCGGTTCGGACCGGCCGCCCCACTTGATGGGGACTCGTTGCTCGATGAGTCAGGTGCAGCGTCGACTCAGCCCGTTCGGTTCCGGGACGACTTGCGAGCGCCGACGCTGGCGTTCATCACCGAAACCGACTTGGTTGGCGCGTTGGTCATCTCGGGCTACTACCCGGCGAGACAGCCCGATTACGACTTCCTGCGGGTGTGGGAGGTGCCCGGTAGTGCGCACGCCGACAACTACACGATCCAGGTGGGCTTCATCGACAACGGATTGGCACCGCTGGATGACATCGTGAAGGCCTACGCGCCGACCAATGTGCTGATGGGACAACAGCTGTCGCATTTCATCAACTTCGCGCCCCAGCACCACTACGTTCTCCAGGCCGCGCTCGCCGCGCTGCTCGGCTGGGTGCGCACTGGCAAGCCTGCGCCGACCGGACCGCAGCTGGCGGTGACCGAGTCGGAACCCCTTTCGTTCACTCTTGATGCGAATGGCATTGCCGAGGGCGGCATTCGGACGCCGTGGGTGGACGTTCCGGTGGCCAACACGTCGGGCATCGGCAGCGGCGAGACGGAAATGGCTGCGCTCTTCGGTTCGGGTGAGGTGTTCGACGCCGCCACTCTGCAGCGGCTCTATCCCGGCGGCGTCGGGGACTACCTCGAGCGGTTCACGTCGTCGCTCGATCAAGCGATCGCAGCGGGCTTTCTGGTAGCCGCCGATCGAGCGGAGATTCTCCAGCTTGCCGAGGCGACGTTTCCCCAGGGCTGATCAGCGTCGATCTTGAATTGGACGCGGTTGACGAGGGCTGTTGTCTCGGGAGTGGCATTCGAGTTGCAAGCCGAGCCACAGTCCATCGCCAGGACTCAGGACTACGATCGCCCCACATGACCACACCATTGCAGGCGCCGCCCGCACGCGCCGCCAGGAACGGAATCGGCTACACCGCGCTGGGGCTCGGAATATTGGCTCTGATAACGAGTCCGCTGCTGGTCGGACTGCTGTTCGGCAGCCTGGCGATCACGCTGGGCCTGGCCGGTTTGGACGCGGCCCAGTACGAAGAGGCCACCAACCGCAAGTCGACGATCGCGGCTGTCGTGCTCGGCGTCATCGCGAGCATCATCGGCCTCATCGCCCTGGTGTTCAGGGTCGGGTTCCTCATCTGCCGGTTTTTCTAGGCATCGCAGATCAGGCGATGACCGATTCGCCGAACTCGGCGATCGACTCCGGCGGCGCGAAGTCGGCGAACCACACGTAGAAGCGTTGCACTCCTTGGCCTTCCAGAGCAGCGAAATATTCTTTCAAGGCAGCGGCATCCCCGCACACCAGGCCAGCCCCGAGGATGCCCCATAGCCGCTGTGCCTTGGCGGTCACGGCCTCGGCGTCGTCGCCCCTTCGCACGAACCCGACCATCTGTTGCACCGAGACGCGTGCCGACCCAATGGACGGCCTTAGCTCGGACAGTCGGTGAACGGCGTTGGCCGGGAGGTTCCACCAGTCGGCGTGCCGACGGACCAGCCCGAGCATCCGCGGCCCGACGCCGCCGAGCACGATCGGGATGCGTTGGCTGGGCGTCGGTATCTGTGCGCGCTCGCCGTCGGGCGCCCAGTACTGCGCGAGTGCCTCCAAGGTTTCGCCGAGCGCCGTGACGCGCGCGCCCGTCGTCGCGGCCCCGACGCCGAACTTGGCGAGTTCGTCTGGCATCGAGCCGGATCCGAGCCCGAGTTCGAAGCGGCCGCCGGAGGCCTCGGCCAGTGTGACGGCTTGCTTGGCCAGCACCGCGGGATGTCGGAACGCGTCGCACAGCACCAAGTGCCCGATCCGCAGCCGCTCTGTCCGCGCAGCCACCCACGTCGCGACGGTCATCGCCTCCCAGATCGGGCTGGCCGGCGCCATCGGCGTCTCGAGGTGGTCGAGGAAGGCGATGCCGTCGAATCCCGCCGACTCGGCGGTCTGCGCGCGGACGACCAGGTCGTCGATGCTCTGTCGGCTCTGCGGGACGTAGAGAAACCATTCCGTCATGTGCTGCCCCTGCCTATACTCATGCGGGCCAATGATAACGGCATTCTCCATTATCGAGAATCCATTTCCGCGGTTGGGAAGGGACGGACACATGGGAGCCTGCGACGGCCGGGTCGCACTCGTCACCGGCAGTAGCCGTGGGCTGGGCAAGGCGATTGCGCAACGGCTGGCCCGCGAGGGCGCGACGGTGGCGCTGACGGCCCGCACGCTGGAACCCGACCCGAAGTACGACGGTTCCCTGTTGCAGACCCGCGACGAGATCACCGCCGCCGGGGGACGGGCGATCGCCGTGCAGGCCGATCTCTCGGCGACCGAAGACCGCGAGCGACTCTTCGCCGAGGTGGTGGCATCCGTCGGCGCTCCGGACATCCTGGTCAACAACGCGGCGGTGACGTTCCTGCGCCCGCTCGACGGATTCCCTGAGAAGCGGGTCCGACTGATGATGGAAATGCACGTCGTCGCTCCGCTGCATCTGAGCCAGCTGGCCGTCCCGGCGATGCGCGAACGCGGACGGGGCTGGATCCTCAACGTGACATCGGTCGGCGGCGACCTGCCACCGGGGCCGCCGTTCTCCGAGTTCGACGCGACCGCTGGCTTCGGCATCTACGGAACGGTCAAGGCTGCCCTGAACCGTTTGACGAAAAGCCTTGCGGCCGAACTGTATGACGACGGCATCGCCGTCAACGCCGCCGCCCCGACCAATCCGGTCGCTACCCCGGGAGCGGGCACGCTGGACCTGGCGAAGACCGACACCGAGGACATCGCGCTGATCACCGAGACGGCGTTCACGTTGTGCACCGGCGACCCGAAGACGATGACGGGTCGGATCGCCCAGACGCAGCCCTTTCTGCGCGAAATCGGTTGGCCTGGTGTATGACCGGCTGGCCGCCATCGGGGTGACCGACGTGCGGCCGCTGGCGGGTGGCGCGTCTAGCCTCACGTTTCAGGGGCTGATGGACGGCGAGCGCGTGGTGGTCAAGGTCGCGCCTGCCGGCCACGAACCGGTCGGGCACCGTGACGTGTTGCGGCAGGCGCGGATGATCGATGCATTGCGGTCGACGGATGTGCCGGTGCCCCGTGTGCGGTGGCAGGACGCAGGCGCCCCGCCGGACGTACCGCCGCTATTCGTGATGACAATGGTTGGCGGCGAGTCCTTCGAGCCGCTCTTCGACGACGTCACCGCAACGCCGAACGAGGTTGTCGCGCAGCGCTATCGAAATGCCGCGAGCGCGATGGCAACGCTGCATCGCCTCGCTCCGCAACACCTCGGCGTAGGCGACGAACCGGTCGTCGATCCCGCAGCCGAAGTCGAGCGCTGGTGTGCCACGCTACGGACGGTCGACCAGGAGCTGGTTCCGGCGTGGTCCGAGACCGCTGACCTGCTGCGCGCCGGGCTCCCGGCGGGGATGGGTCCGAGCGTCGTGCACGGTGACTTCCGGCTGGGCAACCTGCTCGCGGTCGGAGCCGACGTCGCCGCGGTGATCGACTGGGAGATCTGGTCGGTCGGCGATCCGCGCATCGACGTCGGGTGGTTCCTCGTCAACGCCGACCCGGCCACCTATTCGCGTCCGTCAGCATATGTTGACGCCGTGCCACCGCGCACTGACTTGCTGCGCTGCTACGGCGAGGTACCCGACGTCGAGTGGTTCATGGCGTTGGCCTGCTTCAAGTCGGCTGCCACCTGGGCGCTGATCGTCAAGCACAACCGCCGAAGGTCAACGCCCAAGCCGGAATTGGAAGCGATGGCGCCTGTCGTGGGCCGGTTGCTCGAGCGCGCAACTCAACCATGGACCAACGTCGAAACGTAGTATCACCCGCGATACTGAGTTTTCGAGCCATGTAGTGGTCCGGAAACCTAGCCGCGCGGAATCCCTGCGAGCTTGTCGGCGAACTTGGCCTCCGCGGCCTCGCGCAGCCGCAGCAGATGCTCCGACGGGAACATATCGGGGGCAGGCGCGACGTCCTTGAGCAGCTGGCGCGCCAGCGTCACCTTGTGCACTTCGGTTGGGCCGTCGGCGAGGCCGAGCACGAACGACTCCGTCAGGTACTGAACGAACGGCATCTCATGCGAGGTGCCCAGCGAGCCGTGGATCTGAAGCGCGCGGGCCGAGACGTCGTGAAGTACCTTCTGCATCATCGCCTTTACAGCCGAGACGTCGGCGCGTACCGCCTTGTAGTCGTTGAACTTGTCGATCTTCCAAGCGGTTTGGAGTGTCAGCAGGCGGAAGGCCTCGATCTCCATCCATGAGTCGGCGATCATCTCCTGCACCATCTGCTTGTTGGCCAGCACCTCGCCCTGGGTGTACCGCGACACCGCGCGCTCGCAGATCATGTCGTAGATCCGTCGCACCAACCCGACCGTGCGCATGGCGTGGTGGATGCGTCCTCCGCCGAGCCGTGTCTGCGCGACGACGAACGCGCCGCCGCGGGGGCCGAGCATGTGATCGTCGGGTACCCGCACCTGCTCGTACCGTACGTAGCCCTCGCGTCCGCCGCCACCGAGTGGTTGATAGCCCAGCCCGACGTCGCGCAGCACGTTGATGCCCGGTGTGTCCCCGGGGACGACGAACATCGAATAGCGTTGATACGGCGGGGCGTCCGGGTCGGTCAGCGCCGTGACGATGATGAACGACGCCTTCGATGCGAACGACGAATACCACTTCTCGCCGTTTATGACCCAGTGGTTGCCATCCTGAACGGCGGTGGTGGTGAACACCTTCGGGTCGGCGCCGCCCTGCGGCTCGGTCATCGAGAAGCAGGAGATGATGCGGTTGTCGAGCAGCGGCTCGAGGTAGCGGGCCTTGAGCTCGGGGGTGCCGTAGTGCGCAAGGATCTCGCTGTTGCCGGAATCCGGGGCCTGCGAGCCGAATACGATGGGCGCGCACTCCGACCGCCCGAGGATCTCGTTGAGCAGGGCCAGCTTCATCTGGCCGTACCCGGGACCACCGAGGTTCGGGCCGAGGTGGGTGGCCCACAGTCCACGGTCCTTGACGACTTGCTGCAGCGGCGGAATCAGCGCCTGGCGCACGGGATCGTCGAGGTCGTGCGATTCCTTCACGACGTAGTCGATCGGTTCGCACTCGGTGCGCACGAAATCCTCGACCCAGTGCAATTGTTCGGCCCACTCGGGGTCGGTCTCGAAATCCCACGACACGGCTAGGTCCTCATCCGTGCTGCGTCAGCGTGACTGAGCACCTGGTTGCGGTTTTCGAGTTCGAGCGCGGAGTCGAGCGACGCATCGGTGTTGGCCTGCAGTGCACGCTTGGTCAGCTGGACGCCGAGCGGCGAAAGGCCGGCGACCGTAGCCGCCAATTCGAGGGCACGCGCACGCAGTTGGTCGGGATCGACGAGTTCGCTGACCAACCCGCGCCGGTCCGCCTCCGCTGCAGATACGGTGCGTCCGGTGAGCATCCAGTCGGCGGCGACACTCGTGCCGACGATGCGGGGCAGGTGGTAGCTCATACCCATTTCCGCGCCCGAGAGCCCAAGTAGGATCGCTCCGTTACCGAATGATGCTGCGGTCGAGCAGATTCGGATGTCAGCTGCCAAACACAGCGCGAACCCAGCACCTACGCACGGCCCGTTGACGGCGGCGATGACGGGTTGTGGGAGCGCGCGAATCGCCTCGGGCAGTGCGGCCATCGACTCCTGGAAGCGCAGCCGGTCAATCGCTGGGTCTTCTGCCGCCGGTATGTCGCCGAAGTTGCGCGTGTCCAGCCCGGAACAGAATCCGCGCCCGGCACCGGTCAGCACGACGGCGTGCACGTCGTCGTCGGTCGCCAGCGCCGCCAGCGTCTGGATCAGTTCGGCCCGCATGACCGAGTTGATGGCGTTGAGCCGGTCGGGCCGGTTCAGTCGCAGCACGACGACGCCGTCGCCAGCGCCGTCGAGGTCCACTGTCTCTGGCACGGTCACACCCGTTCGATGATGGTCGCGGTGCCCATACCGCCGCCGGTGCACATGGTGACCAGACCCACGGTCAGGTCGCGGCGCTCGAGTTCGTCGAGCACGGTGCCGATCAGCATGGCGCCGGTGGCACCGATGGGGTGGCCGAGGGCGATGGCGCCGCCGTTGACGTTGACGCGCTCGGGATCGAGGCCGAGGTCGCGAATGGTCTTGAGCGGCACGGCCGCAAAGGCTTCGTTGACCTCCCAAAGGTCGACGTCCTCGACGCGCATGCCTGCCTTGTCGAGGCATCGTTGGGCGGCGGGACCCGGCGCCGTCAGCATGATGATCGGCTCGCTGCCGATGGCGGCGGTGGCGCGGATGCGGGCACGCGGTGTCACGCCGTGGGCCTTCGCCCATGCGGAGGACGCGACCGCTGCGGCGGCCGCGCCGTCGACCACGCCGGAGGAGTTCCCCGCATGGTGCACGTGGTCGATGGCGTCGATGGTGGGGTAGCGGTCCACGCAGATCTCGTCGAACGTGCGCGCTTCGCCGTCGGCGGAGGCCGTGCCCATCGCGGCGAATGCGGGCTTGAGGCCGGCGAGCTTCTCGGCAGTGGTGCCGGGCCGGGGATGCTCGTCCTGTTTCAGGACTACCGCGCCGTTGTCATCGGTGACGGCGATGACCGAGCGTTCGAAACGGCCGTCGGCGATGGCCGCAGCCGCGCGGCGTTGACTCTCCGCGGCGAAGGCATCGACGTCCGCGCGGGTGAAGCTCTCGAGGGTGGCGATAAGGTCAGCCGAAATACCCTGCGGGACAGTGGGGTAGCGGTTGCGGAAGCCAGGGTTGTCGCCGTCTATCGTTGGGATGCCGGCGCCGACTCCCCACCGTGACATCGATTCGACCCCGCCTGCGACGACGAGCTGCTCGGCGCCGGAGGCGACCGCGGAGGCGGCCACCGTGATGGCCTGCTGGCCGGATCCGCAGAAGCGGTTCAACGTCATGCCGGGCACCGATTCGGGCCAACCCGCCAGCAGGAGGGCGAGCCGGGCGATGTCGTCGCCATGATCACCGGCCAGGATGCCGTTGCCCGCGATGACGTCGTCGACCTCGGCGGGTTCGAAGCCGGTCCGCGCCGCCAGCGCGCTCAGGCACTGCGCGAGCAGGGCCTGCGGGTGGATGCCGTGCAGGGCGCCGTCGGGGCGGCCCTTGCCGCGCGGTGTGCGGACGGCGTCGAGAATCCAGGCGTCGATGTCGAGCTCCCGTCGTTGCGAGCTTTCCGGGTGGAACAGTCAGCGAGAATCGTATTCTCGCTGACCGTCTACTGCAATACCGCTTTGCGAGAACGCGTTCTCAAACGTTAGATCATTTCCTTCTTGGTGAGCCACCTCATGACCGGCCAGCCGGCGAACACCGGCAACCAGCAGGTGATGATCCGGTAGAGCAGCACCGACGGCACCGCGATGGCCGCGGGTACCCCGAAGGCCGCGAGGCCACCGATGAGGGCGGCTTCGACGGCGCCGACACCCCCGGGGGTGGGGGCGGCCGATGCCAGCGTGCCTCCGATCATCGTCACGACCGTCACCGTGATGAACGACGTGTCGCCACCGAACGCCTCGATGGCTGTCCACAACCCCAGCGCCGCGCCCAGAGTGGTTGACGCACAGCCGAGTACGATCAGACCGAGTCGCTTCGGCTCGCGCGCCAGCTCCTTGAGGTCGACGATGACCTCCTTCAACCGCGGACGCACCTCAGTCGCCAGCCAGCGTCGTAGCCGCGGCACGGCCATGAATGCGCCGATCAACCCGAGCGCGACGCCTCCGGCCAGGTACAGCACCGTGGCCGACGGGACGAACTTCTCCAGGTTCGCGGAAGCGCCTGCGATCGCCGTGAACGCGATCAGCAGTGTGACGTGCGTGATCACCTGAACGACCTGCTGCAGGGCGACGGCCGCGGTGGCCCGCATCGCGGTCAATCCCCCCTTCTGGAGGAACCGGGTACTCAGGGCCAGCCCTCCGACGCCTGCCGGGGTGGTGGTGGCGGCAAAGGTGTTGGCAAGCTGCATGATCGTGAGGTCGCGCAGGCTGACTTTTCCGTCGGCGCAGGCCCACAACGCGAGGGCGGCCCCGACGAAGGTAACGGCCGAGATCGCCAGCCCAAGTAAAGCCCACCAGTAGTTCGCGGATCGCAGTTCACCGAAGAATGCAGGCACGGTGCTGATGAACGGGTAGGCCACGTACACCAGCGCGACGAGCAGCACCATCTGGATGACCTGGTTGCGCGCGAAGCGGGTGATGGTCTCCGAAGGGATCGCGCTGGCCCCGGTCTGGTGCATGACCTCTGCGCGCACGGTCTTGATGAGCGCGCCGACGTCGCCGACGGATTTCCGCAGTCGTTGCGGCATGGCGGATTTCGCGAGCCGCCGGGACGCGGTGAGTACTTCGGTCCGGCCGAATACCTCGATGGCAGCGGCGACGGCCGACGGTGGGTCGTAGAGGTGCGAGGTCGTCACCAACAATTGCGCGATGTCGGAACGGAGTTGGGTGTCGGTGGCTCCGTACTCGGCGTTGCCGAATCCGCCGAACAGGACGCGACCGTCCTCGACGGTCAGCGCATCGGAGTACAGCGTGCCGTGCGAGATCTGTTGGTCGTGAAGTACCCGAAGCGATTTCCAGACGTTCGCGACGGGGGTGGACTCCACGCATTCGGCGAGCGGGGTGCCGCGATCCGGGGTGCGGGCAAACAGTGTCCAATCGCGGTCAAGGGTGGCCAGTGCGAGCGTGGTGGTGCTGGACACCTCGAGATCGGTCGCGGCCATCGTCATCAGGGCGCGGTGTTCGACCTCGCGGCGCAGTGACATCTGCAATGGCGCGGTCTCGCCGCCGCGGAAGCGCAGTTTGCGCCAGAGTTGGCGCAGCGTGCCGCCGCTGCGCTGGTTGGGTCCGTACAACTCGAGTTCGGCGGTGTCGGATCCCGTCGAGCGCGCGGCCAAGATCAGCGCCCCCGGGCCGGCGGGACGGATGACGGTGAGTGCGTTGGCGAGGAAGCCACGGCGAGCCAGTGCCCGTACGGCACCGTCGAGCGGCACCTCCAGCGCGGGCGTGCCGACCAGCAGCACCACCAGCGCGCCGACGAACCAGCCGACGGCCAGACCCAACAGCGACCGCGCGGGCACGATGGCGCTGACCACCAGATGTATGGGCACGAACGCCAGCAGCAGCGCCCACCACCACCGTCGCCAGCGGGCCGGTAGCCACGGTCCGGAGACGGTGAGCACCGCTGCGAGCATCGCGATCCACCTCGGGTCGTCGAGAAACTGCGACAGGGTGGTGCGCAACCGTTCGGATAGATCGAAGTGCCACTTGGGCGCGGCGAAGCCGCTGCTGCTGACGGACAGTGAAAGCACCGCAAGCAGGCCTGCGGCGGCGTAGGCGCCGAGCATCTTCCACTGCCTGGCGAGGATCAGGCCGATGAAGATGGCGAAGGGAAGGCCCAGGATGGCCAGGCCGTAGAGCAGATAGACCAGGTTGGACTGGGTGGGCGTGAGGAATCCGACGATGCCCGAGGCGGAGCGTTCGAGGGCCACCCAGTCGCGGCGGGTGATCAGCGAGCTGGCGATGACCGCGGCCAGAAAGACCGTCGCGAGGGAAAGTCGCAGGATGTCATTGGTGCGCCGGGTGAGCGGTTGCAGCAGACGGCCGGAAACGGCGACGTCGCGACCGTCAACGCGCATCTGTGGCGGATCCTTCGGATTGGGGCCCCGTGCAGTTTCCGACAACGCGGAAGCTTCGGACAACATAGCGTTGCCGGACCGTCTGACCGGCCAAACTCGCAGGTGGTCCCGGTCGATTCGGCTCACGGGGAATAGCTAGCCCACTTACCTAAGTTGTTCATAGCGTCCTCACATGGAATTTGGAGTAACGTGAAACACGGATCCCAGGGGTAGGCAATGAGGTCGACGCCTGGTGTCCTGCAATGACTTTGAATCATGTCGGGGTGTTTCGTAGTCGGAATTTTATTGACGCAAGTGTTATCAGGGGTTCGTAATGAAGAGTCTTAAGTCCATCGCAGCGGGTGTCGCCATCGCCGGGGCGCTTGGCTTCGGCGCCTTCGGTGTCGGCACTGGCGTGGCAAGCGCCGCGCCGGTGCCCGGAGGCCAGTTCGCCCAAGATCCCGGCTGGGGTCACGGGCACGGGCACGGTTGGGATCACGACGGAGGTTGGCGTGGTGGCCCCGGCTACTGGGCGCCACCACCGCCGCCGCCGCCCTACTACGGCTACGGGGGCTACGGCCCACCCTGCGTGAGCGGCCCGTTGGGATTCGTGCAGGTCTGCGCGTAGCCACACCGAGCAAGTAGCCACCACGATGCCCCTCGCCAACTGGCGAGGGGCATCGTGCTGTGCGGGGCATCAAGATCGAGGTTTCCGCAGGTAAGGGCCTACGCCCAAGATCGCAGATCATGAAAAATCTCGCCGGGGCTTAGCTATTGCCAGGATATTGACGTGTAGGTAATGTCGCGCGTTATCCGGTCACGCATGTGTCCAGACCGCCCGCTCCATGAACGCGTGACCTCCGGAACGAGGGGATTCGGAGGTCACGCCCGCGGTCGGAACGGGGCTGCCGTGGGAGCCGGTCTAGGCCGAATTCGAGGTGGCGTCGGTGAGGTACGCCAGCTCTTCTTTGGTCCGGCGTTCGACGAGCAAAGGGACGAAGCTGCGAATTGGGGCGTCGGCGAAACGTTGTCCTACTGACGTAGCGATGTCGTGCACCGTGCCCACGGGAACGTCCGGGTGACCGTTCGTCAGGCGGCCGATGGCGGCACCGATGAGCCGATCCTCTTCTTCTGAATTAACCACCCGTATATCGTGCGCCTTGCTAACTACTTCTAACAAGTCGGTGAACGCGTGATGAAGGCCACGCCAACCATCGGGGGTTCGCCGCTGGATGGGCCGCGCTCACGACTTGCGCAGGCGACAATTAGACGATGAGGTCCTTCGTCTCGGTTTACGTGGACATGGCAGCGGGGGCGGCCGAGGTGCGCGAGGCCGTCGCGCGGTTGCCTGTGCCCAAAGATGTTGTGCGCGTTGAGGTTGACGACGGTTTGATGAGTGACACGTTCGGGTGTCGTATCGCGGTGGACCTCACCGGCAGCTTCGATGAGCGCCTGCAGGGGCCGACGATCGCGCGGCACTACGCGGACGCGCTGGCGGCCCAAATCGGCGTGCCGGCGTACGCGTTCTACGACCTCGTCCGGAGCGAGTATCCAGCAAGTTAGCGGCCGAGGATGGGATCAGCGTCACCGCTGGGTGCCGCTCGTGACGCGTAACCCATCGGCGAAGATCGCGACCAAGCGTTGGTTGTGCGCGAGTTCCTCACCAGGCAGGGGTTGGCACAACAGGGCGACGGCGTGCAGCACCTCCGTGGCGCTGACGTCGGTACGGATCTCACCGGTCGCGGTGGCGGCCTCGAGCAGGGTCGTGACAACGGGTTCGAGGCGCTGCATGAAGTAGCCACGCAGGGCGTCGAACGCTTGATCGCCCGAATGCATGGCTGCGGCGAGTCCCCTTTTGGTTCCGACGAATTCGGTATACCGGTGAAGGAATTTCACCAGCGTCGCCGTCGGTTCGTGTGCCGCGCTCAAGGCCGGACCCGCATCGGCAAGCGCGTCGATCTCGCGTTCGAGCACGGCCGCCACCAGGTCCGAGCGCCGCGGGAAGTGCCGGTAGAGCGTTCCGACTCCGACTCCGGCCGCATCGGTGATCTCCTTCGCGGGGGCGTCCACTCCCGAAGCGGCAAACACCGACTTCGCTGCCTCGAGCAGGGCGCCGACGTTGCGCTGAGCATCCGAGCGTTGCCGCCGCGGCGCGGGTTCGGCCGACTCGGTTTCCGTCGATGCCATGTTCCCGCCCGTCTCGTGCCGTTAACCGGAATGACTTTCCAAATAGGCTTGCATACCGGAATTGCTTTCCATATAGTTTCGGAAAGGCATTCCGGTTACGTCGAGAGTACGTCACCGAATGGACCTACACCCGACGTCAGGAGAGCTCGTGCAGTACCGCAGCCTTGGCCGGACCGGCATGCAGGTCAGCCCCTACGCGCTGGGCACGCTGTTGCTCGGCGCATCCATCGGCAACCCGGACCACGACGACTCGATCCGCATCATCCACAAGGCGCTGGACGCCGGGATCAACTTCGTCGACACCGCCGACGCGTATTCGATTCCGCCCCAAGGTGGTTCAGAAGTCGTCGTGGGCAAGGCGCTGAAGGGACGGCGCGACGACGTCGTGCTCGCCACCAAGTTCGGTCGCCCGATGAGTGATGACCCCAATCAAGGTGGTGCCTCACGGCGTTGGATCATGACCGCGGTCGAGGACTCGCTGCGCCGTCTGCAGACCGACTACATCGACCTGTATCAGGTCCACCGGCTCGACCCCGACACCGATGTCGAGGAGACGCTGTCGGCGCTCTCGGACCTCATCCGCAGCGGCAAGGTCCGCGCGATCGGGTCGTCCAACACGCCCCCCTCCGACATCGTCGACGCCCAATGGGTCGCCGAGCGACGCGGGCTCGAGCGATTCCGCACCGAGCAGCCGCCCTACTCAATCCTCAACCGCGCCATCGAATCCGAGGTGCTGCCGACCGCGCAACGCTTCGGGATGGGAGTGATGGTGTGGGGTCCGCTCGGGCAGGGAATGCTCACCGGCCGCGTCCGCAAGGGGCAGCAGACCGACCTGGTTCGTGCCGGCTTCTTGAAGGCCTTCAGCGACGAACGTCGGCTCGACGCGGTTGAGCAGTTGATTCCGCTCGCCGAAGCGGCGGGCCTGCCGATGACACACCTTGCGATGGCGTTCGCGATCACGCATCCGGGGGTGACGAGCGCACTGCTCGGGCCGCGCAGCATGCAGCAGCTCGACGGACTGCTCGACGGGCTTGACGTGACGCTGTCCGACGACGTGCTCGACCGCATCGACGAGATCGTCGCGCCGGGCACCGACATCGGCACGCTCGACCAGGCCTACCTTCCGCCCGCGCTGCTGTCCTCGAGCCTGCGCCGCCGAGCCGTCGGCGAGCGCGCCGCCGCCTGACGAAAGGCCAATCTCCCCGCGCACCGGTCGTGAAATGAGAGAATGGCCAGGTGAACGGGGGGCGCGTGCGGTACGCGCGGAACGGGGATGTCCGCCTGGCGTACCGCGAGTTTGGGGAAGGCGACACCACGCTGGTCTGGAACCCGGGTTGGTTCAGCAACGTGGAGATGTACGACGATCCGGCGACACCGCAAACTGCAGTCATCGCACAACTTTCGGACGCCATGCGCATCGTGGTGTGGGACAAGAGGGGCACGGGCCTTTCCGATCCGGCCAGCCACGTCCCGCCACTCGATGAGCGCATGGATGACCTCCATGCCGTGCTCGACGCCGCCGATGTCGATCGTCCCGCGCTCTTCGGACAGTCCGAGGGGGGCCCGATGAGCCTCCTGTTCGCCGCGACTTACCCCGAACGCGTGCAGTCGCTGGTTATCTACGGCGCGATGGCCCGGTTCACTCGCGAGCCGCCCGATCATCCATGGGGATTCACGGCCGAAGAGAAGGCACTCCATCTCGAGGACATCGAAAGTCATTGGGGTGAAGGGGCATTGGCCGAGGTTTTCTTCAACGAAATTGCCGACATACCGGGATTTCGCGACTACTACGGTCGATATCAGCGGACCAGCGCCAGTCCGACGATGGCGGCGTGGCTGTGGAAGGCGCTCTTGGAGATTGATGTTCGCGGCGTGCTTGGTTCGATCCGCGCCCCGACTCTGCTGCTCGGGCGTCTGGGCGATCGAATGGCTCCACTCGATGGCGTTGCCGCGTTGGCTGCCCGCATTCCCGGAGCTGAGTTCGAGGAATTGGCACCGGGGCCGCACGGTCTGCTTGATGACACGCTGGGTTCGGCGATCCTCGACTTCGTGACCGGCAGGCCCAGCGTCGTCGTCGATGAACGACTGCTCAAGACGGTGCTGTTCACCGATATCGTCGGCTCCACGGAATTGCTCAGTGCCCGTGGCGACGCGCGGTGGCGACATCAGTTGAACGCGCATGACAAATTGGTCGACAGCGTTCTCATGAAGTACGGCGGCAGTCGTGTGAAGCACACGGGCGACGGTGTTTTCGCGCTGTTCGACGGCCCTACCAAGGCGGTCCGCTGCGGGCTCGAACTCGCGCCCGCGTTGGCTGCGCACGGCATCTTCATCCGCGCGGGAATCCACGTGGGCGAATGCGAGCGACGCGGCGACGAGTGGAGCGGCATGGCGGTGCACGTCGGTGCACGGATAGGTGCGATCGCTGGACCCGACGAAGTGCTCACGAGTCGCACGGTGCGCGATCTTTCAGCCGGCTCGGGGTTGCGCTTTGAAAGCCTCGGTCTCCGGCACCTCAAGGGGCTTGCCGAGGAAACGGAACTCTTCCGCGCCACCTCGCAGTGAGAGACACAGGCGAAACTTCGTTTCAGAGGCGGTAATGCGATATCGCGCACATCGCTGACCAGCGGTGAAACGATGTTGATGTGGACCGCAGCGGGGATGGAGGCGGTGGACTGACCGCGTCGGGGCCGTGCTGTGGTTCCTGCGGCACGACGTCGAGTCCGACGGCCAAGTTCTGTAGTGAGTGCGGTACGAGACTGACCCAGGCCGCCCAGTCGGCTGAGTACAAGCAGGTGACCGTGCTCTTCGCCGACGTGGTTGGTTCGATGACGCTGGCCGCGGTACTGCCGACGGAGCGGCTGCGGGACATCATGAATGAGTTGTTCAATCGTGCGGCCGCAGTGGTGCAGCGCTATCAAGGGACGGTCGACAAATTCACCGGTGACGGCTTGATGGCACTCTTCGGCGCCCCGATGGCGCTGGAGGATCATGCGCTGCGGGCGTGTATTGCGGCGCTCGAGATCCAGTCGGGCGCCGAGGAGTTCGCAGCCGAGGTGTTTCGTCGCGATGGTGTTCGCTTGCAGCTTCGCGTCGGGCTCAATTCCGGCGAGGTCATCGCCGGTTCGATCGGTTCAGGTCCGGGCCGCTACACGGCGGTCGGTCACTCGGTCGGCATGGCACAGCGCATGGAGTCTGCCGCGCCGGCGGGTGGGGTCTTGTGTTCGTTGTCCACCTCGCGGCTGGTGGAGGGCGCCGCCCGGCTGGGTCCTGTCGAAGAGGTTGTGATCAAGGGTGCCGACGTGCCGGTATCCGCGCGGCGACTGCTCGCGGTGGAATCGGGCCGCACGGTCGTGGGCCGCAACGAAGGTGCGATGGTGGGCCGCGACGCCGACCTTGGGCGGCTGCACGGGCTTTTCGACACCGGTCGGAGTCAGTTGGTCGCGGTGGTGGGCGCGCCGGGCCTAGGCAAGAGTCGGCTGATCGCTGAGTTCAGCGCGATGGCCGAGCGTCGGGGCACGCACGTCGTTCTGGCCCGGTGTGAGTCTCACACCACCGGGGTGGCGTTTCGTGCCTTGGCAAGGTTGTTGCGCGCGATGTTCAGAGTTGACGGCCTCAGTGACGCGGATGCCCGCGAGCAGGTGCTGGCTC
Source organism: Mycobacterium sp. RTGN4 (assembly GCF_033804635.1). Taxonomy (NCBI): domain Bacteria; kingdom Bacillati; phylum Actinomycetota; class Actinomycetes; order Mycobacteriales; family Mycobacteriaceae; genus Mycobacterium; species Mycobacterium sp. RTGN4. Next base: position 93,235 of record NZ_JAPZLB010000018.1, read on the forward strand.
AATGCGGTGAGGCGCTGACATCGGATTCGGCAGACGCGCAAATCCTGTTCGATGTGATGGGCATCGACGATCCTGGTGTGCCGCAATTGCAGGTCAGTGTCGACGGCCGTCGTCGCCGACTGGTGGAGGTCATGTCCCAGGCGGTGCGGGCGGGGTCTGGACACATGCTGTTCCTCTTGGAGGATGCGCATTGGATTGATGCTCCCAGCGACGAGGTCTTAGCGGATTTCGCCGACGCGCTCAAGCTGACGTCGTCGATGTTCGTCACGACGTACCGGCCCGAAAGCGACGGTGCGCTGCAACAGCATCCGGATGACACGATCACGCTGCAACCGCTCTCTGACGCGATGGCGGTGCGGCTGGCGTGTCAGCTTCTCGGAAACGACCCGTCGGTGGCAGCGTTGGTGAAGCGGATTGCCGTGGCGGCGGTTGGCAATCCGTTCTTCGTCGAGGAGATCGTGCGGGATCTGGGCGACCGCGGTGTGATCTCGGGTAGCCGCGGCGGCTATCGAGTTGTCGGCGGTGTCGATGAGATCGGTGTTCCGGCGACGGTACAGGCCGTTCTGGCGGCGCGCATCGATCGGCTGCCGGCAGAGGCGAAGGCGATCGTGAATGCTGCGGCGGTGATCGGTACCCGGTTCGACGTCGATACCCTGCATGTTCTGCTCCCCGATGTGGGGTCGTCTGCGTTGGCGGACTTGGTGTCGGCGGAGTTGATCGATCAGACCGAATTCGTTCCGCGGCAACGGTATTGCTTCCGGCATCCGCTGGTGCGCACGGTTGCTTATGAATCACAGTTGAGCGCCGTCCGCGCGCAGGCGCATCGCCGGTTGGCCGCGGCGATTGAGGCGCGCGACACTTCCGCCGCCGACGAAAACGCAGCGCTGATCGCCACACACCTCGAAGCGGGCGGCGAACTCGCCGACGCGTACCGATGGCACATGCGCGCAGCGGGATGGCTTCGGCCGCGCGACATTCCGGCCGCACGCGCTCAGTGGCTGCGTGCACGCCCCATCGCCGACCAGCTGCCCGATGACCACGACGACGTCATCGGCATGCGGCTTGCGCCACGCACCATGCTGAGCTCGACGGAGTCCTTCGTTGGCAGTGCCGCTGACGCTGATGAGCAGTATCGCGAATTTCGCGAACTGTCCTTGCAAGCCGGCGACCTGAAGTCGCTAGCCATCGGAACCGCTGGACGCATTATTTCGCTTACCTTCAACGACATCCGCGTTCCCGAGACGCTCGCATTGGCGTCGGAAGTCGAAGAAATCCTCAACCATCTTGACTGCGACGCGCTACCAGAGATCGACATCATTCGCATCGCCGTGGCCCGAGCGCATTACGCCAACTGCGAGTTCGACGCGGCGCTAGCGGGCGTTGGTGCGATCCTGGCACGGCCTCAACAAGAACTAACAATTGAATTCGCGGGCGCTCTCGCATGGCGGGGTGTCATGGAGATGTGCCTCGGCGACTATGAGGACGGCCGACGGCATCTCCAAGAGGGACTCCGGCATGCTCGGGAACTGCCTCCGGTCAGCTACGCAATCATTCTCAGCTTTGGGGGCATCATGGCGGCGATGGGCATGTACCAGCCTGATGACCTGGTCGACGAGATGCGCGAGGCGCTGCGGCGGGCTGAGTCGTTCGGTGACATCTGCGGCATCATCGACGCGCAGTTCGCCTACGGCACAGCGTTATTACGCTCAGCCGACGCCTCACACGACGAGGCGATCGAAGTCCTCGAGCATGCCCGCGCCAGCATCGAGAAGCACAAGGTGCAGACGAACGTGATGACGGCCATCGGTGCTGACCTCGCGATAGACGCCGCGCGCAAGGGGCGACGCGACGACGCGATCGATGATCTTCGCGCGCTGTTCGCGCGCCACATGGACAGCGGCATTCGAGTCGAAGTTGGCTGTACCGCTGAGGCTCTCGTCGGGCTGCTGATCGAGCGCGGAGGCAACGACGACTTCGCCGAGGCGCACCGTGTAGTTGACGATTGGCGAGTCCGGCGGCCAGGCATTCCCGCGGCCGACTTGTGGTGGCTGAAGTCACGCGCCTTGTTGGCCAACGCGCAGGGTGATTCGGATGGGTACGCCGACCTGGCGACGCGGTACCTCGAGCTGTGCGAAAACGTCGACGCCCGTGGACGACTCGCCGACGCCCGTCGGATGGCCAACGCGCCAGCAACCGCGGAAGGTTGACATCGATGGCGACGATTTTGGCATATACCTCCCCCGCGCTCGGCCACGTGCTGCCTATCAGCGCGCTGCTCTCGGAGTTGTCCCGCCGGGGCCACGCGGTTCATCTGCACACGTTCTCCGGCGGCATGGAAATCGGCCAAGGGCTCGGATTCACGACGGAAGCAATCGATCCGCGAATCGAGGCGATTGAACATGACGACTGGAAGGCCAGCAATCCGGGTGCAGGCCTGAAGCGGGCCTTCGCGGTGTTCGGCCGGCGCGCAGAGCTCGAAGTCCCCGACGTCACGGAAGCGATTGCGCGCGTCGACCCTGACGCGCTGCTTATCGACGTGCTGTGCTGGGGCGCGTTGTCGGTAGCCGAAGCCAGCGGCATCCCGTGGGCCTCTTTTTCGCCATTCACGCCCCCTCTGCGCGCAGACGGGATGCCCCCCTTCGGCCCGGGCCTGAGGCCCTTGCCGAATCTGTTCGGACGCGTTCGTGACGCCGTAGTCCGGACCATGGTGAGCGGGCCTGTCAACAGTGGATTGCCATCTATCAATGAGATTCGCGAGCAACTGCAGCTACGGCGGGTCAGTTCGATGGACGAGTTTTGGCGCTGCCCGCCGCTGATGCTGCTCGCGAGCGGCAAGCCGTTCGAGTATCCCCACGTCGATTACGGCGATGCAGTGCAAATGATCGGGCCGTGTCCGCTCGACCCGAGACCCGAGACGGTTCCCGACTGGCTTGCCGCCATTGACCGGCCGATCGTTCTCGTTACCACGTCATCGGAGAAGCAGGGGGACGCAAAGCTTGTTCAAGTCGCGGTGGCCGCATTGGCCGATAAGCCGGTGCATGTGGTCGCGACGATGCCGGCCGGACAACCGGACGACTTCGCTGTGCCTTCCAATGCGACTGTCTGCCAGCTGATTCCGCACGACGTGGTGCTTGACCGCGCGGTCTGTGCGGTGACCCACGGAGGTATGGGCGCCACGCAAAAGGCCTTGAACCGCGGAGTTCCGGTGTGCGTCGTGCCGTTCGGGCGCGACCAGTTCGAGGTTGCACGGCGCGTCGAGGTAGCCGGGTGCGGCACCCGCCTGCCGGCGAAGCGACTGTCCGCGGAGCGCCTCCGCACAAAGGTGCGCGAAGCGATGACCATGACCGACGGAGCGCGACGGGTGGCGGCGGGTTTCGCCGCCACCGGTGGCGTGGCCCGCGGCGCCGACCTCTTCGAGCAGCGCGTGCTTGGCCCTCATGTCAGGTGAACGCCCACGCGCAGCCGTCCGTGCGGGTGCAATTCCGGCTACCGGTGCCGTCCTCTCTGACTCCGATCCGACCGCGTCCTTGGCAAGATTTTCGGCGTCGTCGGCAACGGTGGGGTAGCTTCTATCGACACACCGATTGGCGGCTGCCGAGGAGTTCACCGGTGGATGCGACACCTTTCGGGAAGTACCAGTTGCAGAAGCTGCTGGGCCGGGGCGGGATGGGCGAGGTCTACCAGGCCTACGACACGAAGACCGACCGGGTCGTCGCGCTCAAGCTGCTGCCGCCCCACATGGCCGAGGACGAGACGTTCCAGCAGCGCTTCCGCCGCGAATCGCAGGCCGCCGCGGGTATCAACGACCCGCACGTGGTGCCCATCCACGGATTCGGCGAGATCGACGGCCGGCTCTACCTGGACATGCGGCTGATCGACGGCCAGACGCTGGGGGAGATCCTCGCCGATCGCGAGCATCCGGTCGAGCCCGCTTTCGCCGTCTCGGTCGTCGAGCAGGTCGCGACGGCCCTGGATGCCGCGCACGAGGCGGGCCTGATCCACCGGGACGTCAAGCCTTCGAACATCTTGATCACGAAGCGGGACTTCGCGTACCTCATCGACTTCGGGCTGGCCCGCACCGCGAGCGAGGCGGGCTTGACCACGCAGGGCAATACGTTGGGCACGTTGGGCTACATGGCGCCCGAACGCTTCGAGGGCGGGCCCATCGATGCGCGCGCCGACATCTACGCGCTGACGTGCGTGCTGCACGAATGTCTCACCGGCAACCGGCCCTATCAGGCGGACAGCCTCGAGCAGCAGATCGCCGGGCACATGATGGCGCCGCCGCCCAGGCCGTCGGATTTCGACCCGAAGTTGGCGGCCTACGACGACGTCATCGCCAAGGGCATGGCGAAGAAGCCCGCCAAGCGCTATCAAACCGCCGCCGAGCTGGCCGCCGCCGCCCAACGTGCGTTGAATGCGCCAATACCCAAGGGCGGACGGACTTCTGGGCGGCATTCCGCACGTCGCCCTGTGAAGGCGCCCGCCCCAAGGTTCTCTCGACGCATGCTGCTGGGCTCGAGTGCTGCGGTGCTGCTGGTCGCGGTGTGCGCGGTCGGGGCGTGGCAGCTGTGGGGCGGACCCAACCGGGAAGGCGCCAAGCCTGCGAGCGTCGCCGAGAGTACGGCGCCGCCCGAGACGCCCGACGGGGCGGTGCCCGCGATTGCGGCGACGGTCCCGGAGAGCATTCGTGGGACGGGTCGGCTGGTGGTCGGCATCAATGTGCCCTACGCGCCCAACGAGTTCAAGGATTCCTCCGGCAAGATCGTAGGGTTCGACGTTGACCTGATGGACGCGGTGGCACGCACGCTCGGGCTGGTGCCCGACTACCGCGAGACCGCGTTCGAAAGCATCATCCCTTCGGTACAGGGCGCGAACTTCAACGTCGGGGCGTCGTCGTTTACCGACACCGCGGATCGCGAGAAGCTCGTCGACTTCGTGACGTACTTCCAGGCCGGCAATCTGTGGGCTCGACGGGCCGGGTCGACGGTCGACCCGGGAGCCGCCTGCGGGTTGAAAGTCGGTGTCGCGCAAGGTGGTCTACAGCAGAGCCAGGAGATCCCCGCCAAGAGTGACGCGTGCGTCGCCGCCGGCCTGTCGCCCATCGACATGGTGGTGTTCACCCGCCAGGACGACCTGACCGCGGCACTGGTCAAGGGTGACGTCGACGCCATGTCGGCCGACTCGCCGGTAACGGGCTTCGCGGTGAAACTCAGTGCGGGAGCGCTGGAAACGGCCGGAGAGGTGTCGGACTCGGCCGCGTACGGCTGGCCGGTGGCCAAGGGTTCGGGGCTGGCACAGTCGTTGCAGCAGGCCCTCGAGCATCTCGTCAAGACCGGCGAGTACCGGACCATCGCCACGAAGTGGGGCGTCGAGAAGGGCATGATCGACAAGCCGACGGTGAACGGCGCCGCGGGCTGAGCCTGGCGCAACCCTGAATTCGTGCTCGCGCATAGCGCCGAATTCGGACTGACCGCGGCCGGCTAGCTTTTGTCCGCGCCGGGATCGACGGGCCAGGCCACCGTCCCCAACGGATCCGGCGCGGCGGCAGGAGCCTGCACGGTCGCGTCCGGGTCCGACGTCGACGCCGGTGGCCGCCGTTGGATTCGCAGGGTGGCCGTGGGGGCGGCCTCGGCGAGCATCCTGGTCGAATCCTCGTTGAGCCGAACGATTCTCGGCACCGTCTTCTGCTGCGGCCGGGCGAGCACGATGGTCGGGGGAGCGGCTTCGGCAACCGGAGTTGGCTTTGCAGCCCGCCGCCGCAACACGTAGCCCGCCAACGGTCCCGTGACGAGCGCCGCGACCAGGATGGCCAGGCTCAGCACGCAGACCACGACGTCGAACGTGCTCGTGAGCTGCTGCGCGAGGTCGTTGCCGTAGATCGCGTCGGCGCTGCGCGGCACTGGGTCTGCGTACCGCGGGGCGAGCGCGACGCCGATGACCAACTGCGCGGCGGTGAACACCGAGAGCACCCCGGCGAACGCGGCGATAACGGTCGACGTCAACCCGCCCTTGGCCAGTTGGCGTTTCAGCCATACGGCGACGCATCCGGTGACGACGTTGAACGCCGTCAGCGCGAAACTGTCGTAGATGCGGTGCGGCAGGTCGAGCGAGACCGCGATCAGGTAGTCGGTCACCCGCAGTCCGGCCGCCGCGAACGACCAAAAGGCGATGAGCGTCAAGCACTTCAGCGCCGCGCCGCGGTACACGGCCAGCGTTGGCGGCTTGATCAGGAACACGGCGTAGAGCGTGGTCGGTGCGACGATCGCGGCCGCGGCGGCCCAGGCCAGGTAGCCCTCGTAGCCGACGGCTGCGGTCGACGTGTTCTCGGCGATCCCGTGGAACGCGTCGACGTCGCGGCCGACGCCCACCAGCCACACGAGTGTGCCCGCAAGCGCGGCCGAGACGCCCAGCGCCGTCGTCGCTAGCCGGGCGGCGGCCGTCTTCTGCACCAGCCATAGCGAACCGATGACCAACGCCACCATGGCCACCCCGCCGTACAGCAGCGTGGTGACGACGACGGCCACGTCCTGGCCGCCGATGTCGCCCTCGGTGACGAAGAGGTAGCGCAGTCGCCAGAAGAGGTTGAACACCACCGACAGCGCTGCGAGCACAATCGAGCCGATGCCGATGAAGCGCGCGGCTGCGTACCAGCCGTCGAAGTCGTTGCGCTCCAACGTCGTACTGGTGAGCACGGGCTGTGCTGCGAGCAGCGCCCCCGCGATACCCAGCCACATACCGGGTCCGGCGCCAGGGGGCACCATGCCGGTTCCGCCGTCGCGAACGGTCTGCACGAGGTGGAACACGATGAAGCCGAGTACACAGAAGAAGTACGGAGCGTTGAGCCAGTACCGAACCGTCGCCGTGCGGCGGGCATTGGCCTTCGGCGCGGACAGTGCCCACGGCCCGACGTAGGGGGCGACGGCGGCACCGATGGACAGCAGCGTCACGACCACGAGCACCACGAATACGAGCGCGCTACTGCCGGGGACGCCGACGCCGAATTCGATGCTCCACGGGAGCAGCGTGGCGATGACGAGCAGCGCCACCGCGAGCCCGTCGCGCACGCGGTTGGCCCGGGCGGGGACGTAGCCGACTTGGGACCGGGGCACGGCGGGGCCAGCTTCGCTCACGAACTCAACTGTGCTCATTCTGGGTCGGGTGCACAAGCGGCAGCCGGGATACGCCAAGGATGTTCCAAGGGTTCGCGGTAGCGTGGACGGTCTGGTCGGGCAGACGGAGGCAAGGAGTAGTCCTGTGGACGTAGTCCTCGGGGTAGCGGTGACCGGGCCGGTCGCCCGGCTGGCGCTGATGGAGTCGCCCGCCACGGGTGGCCACGTGCTCGACCAATACGAACTCGACCTGCTGGCCGATGGGACGACCGACTTGTCGGACACCATCGTCAGCACCTACCGTGCGGTGGCCGAGTCGGGCAACCGGATGTCGGCGACGCGGCTCTACTTCGACGACGCGGCGCGCGCCGACACGCTGCGGCGGGTGCTGTTGAGCGCCGGGGTCCAGGACGTCGAGGTGGTCTCCGAGGACGAGGCGGCCACCGCCCTGATCCGGAACACCGCAGCCGATGCCGGGTTGCTGCTGGTGGACGACGAGACCGCGACGCTCGCGATCGTCGGCCAAGACTCCTTGACGACGTCGGTGCTGGCGTCGGCGCCGATCGGGGCTGCCGGTGCGGCCGTCGCCTGCGCGGCGGTGTTGGAAGGCGTGCTCGGACGGCCGGACGCCCCGCTGCGCGTGATGCTTGTCAGCCATCGCGCCGACCTCGAGTCCGTCGCAGCGGGCATCCAATCGCCGATCCCGGTGGAAGTGCCCGCCGATGCCAGCTTCGCGATCGCACGGGGAGCGGCGCAGACCGCCGTCGACCCGGCTGGGCCTGCCACTCAACTGGCTCCCTCCGTCGACCCGGCTGGCCCGGCGACGCAGTTGGCGCCGACTGCTCCGACCGCCGGTGAGGCGACCGCGCTCGCGGCCTCGGTGGGGCCGCAGCTCGCCTACTCGATGGCCGATGACGAACCGTTGCCCATGGAGTCGGGCGAGTACGACGAAATGCCGAACGCTCCGCTCGGCGAGTTGATCCCCGAGCAGGACGAGGATGCGACGGAGTACACCGCCGCGGTGACGCCGGCGCCCCCGCGCATGCTGTTGATGGGCAGCGCGGTCGGCTTCTTGGTCATCAGCTTCGCCACACTGGCGGTCGCGGTCGCCATCAACGTCCGGCCCACCGCTGCGGTCAGCGATTTGCCAACGCCCGCAGCACAATCCGATGCCGTGCCGGGACGTTACCTGCCGCCGGTTCCGCACCAACCCGATCCGGTGTCGCTGCCCGTCGCCGTGCTGACCCCGCCGCCTGCGGCGCCCGTCGCGCCTGCCCAGCCGCGCTCGAGGACGGGCAATAACAGCAATGGCAACGTGCCGTCGGCCCCGGCGCCGGTCGACATCCCTGCGCCGGAAGCGCCGCCGCTGCCGCCGGTGGACGTCCCGCCGATTCCGGCCCCCGTCGTCCCGCAGTTCCCGCCGATCATCCCGATCCCGATTCCGCTCCCGCCGATCGTCGTCTTCCCGCCAGGCCAGCAGCCGCCGTGGACTCCGCCGTGGAAGCCACCGTCATCGCCGCCTTCGAGCCCGCCGTCGTCGCCACCCTCTTCTCCGCCGTCCAGCCCGCCTTCGAGCCCACCGTCGTCGCCACCCTCTTCTCCGCCGTCCAGCCCTCCTTCGAGCCCGCCGTCGTCGCCACCCTCTTCTCCTCCGTCGAGCCCGCCGTCCAGTCCGCCGTCGTCACCACCTTCCAGTCCGCCGTCGAGCCCTCCTTCGTCGCCACCCTCGATTGAAGTGGTGACGCCGAAGTACACCCCCGAGCCCGAGCCGGAGTACAAGCCGCCTGCGCTTGCTCCGGAGCCAGCGCCCGTCCCGGCTTACACGCCCCCGGCCCAAGCTCCGGAGGCTCCGGAGCTCCCGAAGTTGCCTGAGGTAGCTCCGGTCACCCCGTCGTACTCGTCCCCGCTCGGCTAGCTCAGCTTGACCAACTCAACGCCGACGGTGATGTGCGCGTTGATCATTCGGAGCGAGATGAAGCGCCAGTCGACCTTGTAGTGGCGCTGTTCGGCCACGGATTCAGCTCACCGCGTCGACGGCGGCCAGGATGTCGGATACCTCGCTGCGGGTCGAGTAGTTGGGGTGCACGTCGATCCATCGGATGACGCCCGCGGCGTCGACCACCACGACCGTCGGCATCGGCAGCGTCTTTCCGCCATCGGCGTTCATCTCGGTGAGGTCCAGGCCCAATTTGATCTGTGCGGCAATGGAATCGGCCGACGGCTCGATCAGGATGCCCAACGCGACCGCGAGCTGATTGCCCGGATCGGATGCCACCGCATAGGTCAGTTCGTTCGACTCGGTGGAGCTGAGCGATCCGTCTGGCTTCTGCGGGCTGACGGCGATCAACTCGAAGCCGCGTTCGGCGAGTGCAGGCACCAGCTCGGCTTGATAGGTGCGCAGCGTGATGTTGCAGTACGGGCACCAGGCCCCGCGGTAGAACACCACGACCGCGGGTTTGCCGTTTCGCAGCCGAGCCAGCGAGGTGGGTCTGCCGTGGACGTCGAGCAGGTCGCCATCGGGCATGGCCGTTCCCGGCACGACGACGCCGTTCGGCACGCCGCCCGCGTCCAGTGCGGCCTGCTCGGCAGCGAAGGCACCCATGACGTCCGCGGGCATCGCCGAGCTTGCGCCGACGATCATCGCTTCTGCCTGCTCGGCGATGGTGGGTGTGTGCGTCGTCATGCGACCGCCTTCCGATGCTTAATTGGATTGATCACTCCACAAAACGCTTCGATTTTTGGATTGTCAACTCCAGAATCGGTAACCTCTAACGATGATCACCCGAAAGGGCCAGGCCACCCGGGACCGAATCGTGGCCGCCGCCGCGATCCTGATGCACGAGCGTGGGGTCGCAGGCACCAGTACCGAGGACGTCCAGGTCGCCGCGGGAGTCAGCGCGTCGCAGGTGTACCACTACTTCCGCGACAAGCGCTCGCTCACCCGCGCCGTCATCGAGTACTGGAGTGACGCGATCCTCGGATTCCAGGAACCTCTGCTGGCGCGCCTCGACGACTTCGACGCATTGCGCGGCTGGGCCGACGTGGTCGTCGACGTGCAACGCGCCAACGACTTCCGGGGCGGCTGCCCATTGGGCTCGCTGGCGAGCGAACTGGCCGAAAGCGACAGCGCGGCAAGAGCCGACCTCGCAGCGAGCTACCAGCGGTGGCAAGGCGCCATTCATGGCGGCCTCGCCGCCATGAAGGACCGCGGCGAACTCGTCGCCGACGCCGACACCGACAGATTGGCGACGACTCTGCTGACCACACTGCAGGGTGGGTTGCTGCTCACCAAGACACTGCGCGACGGCGAGCCACTGCAGACCGCACTGAACACTGTGATCGACCACATCGAGTCATTCGCGACCGCATAAGCATCTGTCGCGTAACTGTTGTCGCCCAACCAGATTGGACCGGCGAGGACCTGGTTGATGTCCCCGCCGCCCACCTCGACGAGAAGACCGCGAAAGTTGTTGTAGCGCCGCGAGTTAGCGACCTGTGACAGCGAACGACGCGCTGAGCGGGCGTACCCGCCCGAGCATCCCATCCAGGTTGTCGAGGCGTGGCAGGCCACCGGCGTTGCATACGCGCAACAGCTTGCGGACCGCGGGGCCTGCGACCAATCGCCAAGGCGCACCGTGCTCTTCGCGCTCGTGCTTGACGTGGTACAGCACGGCAAGTCCGGCGGTCGCGAAGAACGTCACTTCACGCAAGTCGAGATAGAGCCGGTCGGCGATGAATTGGTGCCGCTCGATATAGCTGGACAGCTGAGGTGTGTTGCTCGCGTCGAGCTCGCCCACGACGGCGATGATGACGCAATTCGATGTCAGGGACGCATTCGCGCTTGCGCGTCCCCATGTCTCCGGCTGCCCGATTCCGGACGGATCCGGGCGATAGCGGCGGGATGTGCCTATGTCATTCATGGCGCCTCCCCTTCCATGGGCGAGACTGATTTTTCGACGGTACTACGGAATTCGTCGCGTGAATAGGGCGGTTTCCGAGTCGGCTAAAACTCCTACACCTGCGTAAATGTGTGTTTCGGCCGTGACGGGAACTAGGTCCGGGCCGCTCACCAGCTGTGGATGCAACGGGATCAGTTGCGGAGAATTCCATAGCAAGCCGCGGGACGTCGCGTGGCCACTGCTGCGGCACCCCCGCGGTCGACGCGCAGCGAATTTCGTACCCACCGGTAGGAGGCTGTGCGCTGCGACGACGCGCTCGGGTAGCCACTTTTGAGGTGCGCTCAACGCCCACTGGCGAATCGAACCAACAGCCCGAGTCGGCTACTTCTCAAGAGGTAGCAACCGCAAAAGCGATGCGAGCGATTCGTTGACCGGCCGATGCGTAGCGCTCCTACACAATGGCTATACGGGATCGACTTTTGAAACGACACCGAGCGAGGACGACGTATGACGGCAACGACGACCGGGCCGCCGCAGCCGCCGCAGACCAGTGACGCCGAGGTGGCGGGACCGAGGCGCAATCTGATCTTCACGGCCGTGGTTTTGGGCATGCTGCTGGCCGCGCTTGATCAGACGATCGTGGCGACGGCGTTGCCCACGGTGGTGGCTGATCTCGGCGGTGCCGGCCACCAGGCGTGGGTGGTGACGAGCTATCTGCTTGCGTCGACCATCGTGACGGCGATCGTCGGCAAGCTCGGCGACATGATCGGCCGCAAGACGATCTTCATCGCCGCGGTGCTGTTCTTCATGGCCGGTTCGGTGCTGTGCGGCCTGGCTGGCTCGTTCGAGATGCTGGTGGCTGCGCGCGCCCTTCAGGGCGTCGGTGGTGGGGCCATCATGGTCACCGCGACGGCGGTCATCGGCGAAGTCATCCCACTGCGTGAACGCGGCAAGTACCAGGGTGCCCTCGGAGCCGTGTTCGGTGTCACGACGGTGATCGGCCCGCTACTCGGCGGGTTCTTCACCGACCACCTCAGTTGGCGTTGGGCGTTCTGGATCAACGTGCCAGTGGCGGTCGTCGTCATCGTGGTGGCCGTCGTCGCCATCCCCAACCTCGGCCGGATGGCGAAGCCAGTCATCGACTACGCCGGAATCGTCCTGATCGGGCTGGGCGCGACGGGGCTCACCCTGGCGACCAGTTGGGGCGGCAGCACCTACGCGTGGGGTTCGCCGATGATCATCGGGCTCTTCGTCGGATCCCTGGTTGCCATAGGCGCTTTCATCGCCGTCGAACTGCGGGCGCAGGAACCGATTCTGCCGATGCGGCTGTTCCGCGAGCCGGTCTTCAGCGTGTGCTGCGCGTTGTCGTTCGTCGTCGGGTTCGCGATGCTCGGCGCGTTGACGTTCCTGCCGACGTTCATGCAGTTCGTCGACGGCGTCTCGGCGACGACGTCGGGGCTGCACACCCTGCCGATGGTGGCCGGGATGCTGACGATGTCGCTGAGCAGCGGTGTGATTGTCGGCCGCACCGGGAAATACAAGTTGTTCCCCGTGGTCGGATCAGCGGTGATGGCAATCGGTTTCGTGTTGTTGTCGCGGATGGGCCCAGACACGTCGACTCTGGTGCAGTCGCTGTATCTGGTGGTGCTCGGCGCTGGCATCGGGATGAGCATGCAGGTGCTCGTGCTGATCGTGCAGAACACCGTCGACTTCAGCGATCTCGGTGTGGCGACCTCCGGTGTGACGTTCTTCCGCACCATCGGCAGTTCATTCGGTGCGGCCGTATTCGGCTCGCTTTTCAACAACTTCCTGCACAGCCGGCTCGCGGACGCCGTCGCACAAAGCGGCGCTCCAGCCGAGGCGGCGCAGTCTCCTGATGCACTGCACAAGCTGGCGCCGGAAATGGCCGCGCCGATCGCGGCGGCCTACGCCGACGCGCTCGACCTCGTGTTCCTGTATGCCGCGCCGGTCGCGATCGTCGGATTCGTGTTGGCCTTGATGCTCAAACAAGTTCCGTTGCGCGACAACGCCGTCAGCACCGCCATCGATCTAGGTGAGGGCTTCGCGATGCCGACCACCGACTCGCCGGACCAACTGCTGGAGAACGCCGTCGGCCGGCTGATTCGCCAAGGCTCCGGCATGCAATTGCGTGCCTTGGCGGAGCGTCCGGGGGCCAAGCTCGACATCGGCCGATTGTGGGCGCTCATGCAGGTGTACCGCTTCGGGCAGGCCGCCGGGCAGGCTCGGCTGGGCGACGTCGCCGAGCACGTCCGGGTGCCACGCGAGATCCTCGCGCCGGCGTTCGACCGGCTCGCTGCCACGGGTTATGCCGAGCGCAGCGGAGACAACTTCTGGCTGACCTCCGCCGGGTCGCATCAGGTCGAAGTCGTGCGCGCAGAGACGATGAACTGGCTCACCCAGCGGCTCGCCCAGTCGACCGGGTTGCAGGCCCGCCCCGATCGTGGCCAAGTCCACGACGCATTGGAGCGCATCTCGCAAGACGTTCTGGTGCAACGGGATTGGACTGACGACGAGACGCAAGCGATGCGGATGCGTCCTCCTCGCCGGGCGCTGCAGCCGCCGAGCCGCGCGCCACAACCGCCGCCGCCCCCGCGACCTCCGACGTACTACCCAGGGCCGAGGACGCGTCCACGCCCGCTGGAGTCCCACGAACCGCCGACCACTCGGCTACGGCCGCAAGGGCCGCCGCCGAGGCCTCCACGACCTCCGCAGCGATAGGCGCTCAGGTGGTGGGCGCCATGTGGTCGGCGACGAATCCCGCTGCCTGACCGGCCATTCCGTTGAACGGGTAAGAAATGTGCGCCATCGTCGGTAGGCCGCCCGGCGAGCCGTCGCAGATGGTGTCACCCTGTGCGCACAGGGTGATGGTCTTGGACACATAGTTCGGGCCGATGGTCAGGTCCGGGGCGTCGTACTGCGTGAGAAACGCCGGCGATGGCTTGCCGAACAACGTGACTGCGGCGACGTGGTCGGCCAGCTTGGGCGGCAGCGGCGCCGGCACCAACGATGCGGGCACGCCGGCCGGCGCTTCGGCCGCCGTGACGTATCCGGCGACGACGGCGCCCTGGGAGTAGCCGCCCAGCACGATCCTTGTGTTGGGACAGTTCGTTGCGGTGGACTGCACGTGCGCCCCGGCGTCCCTGACGCCGGCGATGACCGTTTCAGCGAACGCCTCGCGGTTGGTGAAGTCGCTGCTGGCCGCGTAGTCGACGGGGTATACGTCGACCGACTTCGGACCCAGTTGCGCGCGCAACGCGTCCACGAGTGCCTGGCCGACGTTGCCAACGCCGGGTGGCTCGTCGGTCCCGCGCGCGAAGATGACCTCCACGTCGGGGCAGGGTGCGGCCGACGCGGGCGGTACGGAAGTGCAGACGAGGGTTGCTCCGGTGGCGACGACCGCCGCCCCGAGTACCCGTGTTACGTGGCTAGTTCTCATCTGGCGAAAGTACCCCTGTGTTTGCCGGCTTAACCGTGACTTACTTCGATGGCTGGTCTTCCTTCCAGATTTGGAGCACGTTGACGTACGGGTCGGGCTTCACCGACAGCGCGCCGACGAACGGATGCTCGAGCGCGAAGATCAGATACATGACGAAGCCCATCAGGCCGGCCGTCAGCGCCACGGCACAGGCATGAACCAGGAGATCCCGCGTGCCGAACAGGAAGGTGAACGCCATCACCACGGCACCGCCACCGATGAGCAGCACCCAGAGCTCACCGGGAATCGCCGACTCGCCTGTCGAAACCCGTAGCTTGCGGTTGGCGCTGAGGTCGTTCAACTTGACGATGTCGTGGTCGAAGAAGGCGATCTCGTTGCGGGTCTCCGGCTGGACCTTGAGGAAGGCGTTCCAGAGCTCGGTCGTGTGGTCGGACTCCTCTTCGATCGTCTCGCCGCGGCTCATGCGCGGAAATTCGTCGTTGATCACGTCGTCGTCGTACGCGAGGAGGCTGCGCTGCACTTCCGGTCGGTACGCCGCGGGGATGGCCGTGGAATCCCGGAGCAGGTCGGCGACGGCGCTGGCCTCGGCCACGGTGGCATTCTCGGCGTCGCCGAACTGTTCCCACACCACGACCACGACGAAGGCGACGAGCACCGCATACAGCACGCCTGCGAGCTGAAAGACCTGACCGGAGACCGCATTCGCATTCTCGAGCCGGGTGTGCGACACCGTTTTCCGGAACACGATCAGCCCGCCGACCGACAGTGCGATCACGACCGCCACCGTGACGGTCCCGAGAAGTGGGGCAGGCAGCTGCAGAAGCCAGAGCATGGGCACCACTCCCTTGGTCGCGCGGAGATCCAGTATTGCTGCGCCCTTGCTCGAATCGGTGCAAACGCGCTGATGACGATGGGCGCCGTCAGATGTCGCGCGGGACCGGTGGTGGCATGAGTAGAACTTCGGCGCTTCAAAGTGCCCACCTTGCAGCGACTTTCGATGTGGTGTGCCCTAGCGATCGGGGACACATGTGCTAGCTAGCGGGCGCATAGCTCTTTCACAGGTTGGTTACTTAGCTTTGCTTACGGGTTGGGGGCATCGCTCGATGCGAAAGGCCTATGACATGAAACTCAGACAAAGGATCGCCACCGCAGCGGTTGGCTGCGCGCTCGGCATCACCACCATCGGTTTCCAAGCCGGGGTCGCCAACGCGGCCCCACCTGGAGGTCCATGCGGAGCTCCAGGTGCTCAGTGCGGTGGGCCAGGTGGTGGCGGCGGAGGTGGCGGCGGTCGCGGACCAGAAGGTCCTCCGCAAGGACGCGGACCCGGTGGGCCTGGTGGACCTGGTGGGCACGGGGGACCCGGTGGACCTGGTGGACCTGGTGGGCACGATGGACCACCGCCCGACTTCCCTGGTGGCGGCCCAGGTGGACCCGGTGGGCACGGGGGCCCAGGCGGGCCAGGTGGGCCCGATTTCCACGGTGGCGGACCGGGTGACTTCCATGGTGGCGGCCCAGGTGGACCTGACTTCCATGGTGGTGGACCCGGTGACTTCCACGGTGGTGGACCCGGCAATCACGACTGGCGTCCGCCGTGGAATCCCGGTGACAACGACTGGCATGGGCGCTGGCACGGAGCGCCCTGGGGCGACGGACCCGCGCCGTGGGGCTGGGGTGCACCGCCGCCTCCGCCGTGGATCGGACCGCTGCCACCCGCGTGGGGACCGCCCCCGCCGCCGATCAACTATTGGGGCTTCCAGGAGCAGCCAATCTGGGATCAGGGCTACAACCAGTGGGGCTTCTACTTCTTCGGGATCTGGATTCCACTTCCATTCTGACCCCGACAGTTGGCAATAGGGTCCTAGTGCCCAGCTCTGAGCGACACTGTCGCTCAGAGCTGGGCACTTCGACGTCAGCTCGGACCGTGAAGCGCGAAAGCTGCCGGACCAGTATTCAATTCGGCGACGAGGTCAACCGGATGGCGGCGAGGCCGAGCCGGTTCGAGGCCGCGGTGAACTCGGGGATCGTGGGTACCGTGCCGTCGCGGAACTTCAGTCCCATTGAGCGTTGGGCCTTCTTCGGCCCGTATGAATCCGCGACCCGGTGGCCCAGTTCGGCGACGGCTGCCGCGTCGGTGATCAGGTACCCCTGCATCGCCGTGGTCTTGCCCGCGTAGAGCACGTCCGCCGGCGCGCCGTCGCGGAAGTTGTACTTCCACCCAGCACTGAGCAGGACGTACAGGTCGTCGCCGACGCGGTGCGCGCTGACGGGCACCGAGAAGTGGCGTCCAGACTTGCGGCCGGTGAAGCTGACGACCATGAAGTCCTTTAGCGCGGAGCCCAGGGGTGTGCGCAGCGCGAGGTGCAGGACGGGGTTGAACGCGCGAAGCAGTGCTTCGGGTGGGTGCGAGAGTTCGATCGCTTCTGACATGAGTTCACGGTAGGACGCGAGGTGGTCCGCGGGGCGTTATCTGCAATTTCGTCGACTACGACACGACGGACTCGAGTTCGCCGCGCGATACCGAGATCTGCTGTGGCCCAGTGACTTCACTAGTCCACATGTCGAAGAGTCCGGGTGGTGACCACGGCGAAGCCGACCGGACTCGTCCGGCCGGCCCCGCCAGTAGGTCAGACCGCAGACTTCACCGGCGGCGGCGCGATGGGTCCGGCGAGCCGGTAGTAGTAATAGTCGGTCACCGTGGTCGTGCCGAGCAGCTTGCCGTTGGCGTCGTAGACCTTGCAGATCTGGTCGCGATCCCAGCCGCGCTTCACAGTGCTGTACACGCCCTTGACCGCGCCCGCGGCGTACGAGCCGGGGTGCTGTTCGCAGGACTGCTGGATGCTAGTGGCGGCCGAGGCCGGTGCGCTCAGCGTCAGCGCCCCTGCGGCGATGGCGGCGGCGCCGACGCCCGCGCTGACGATGGTGCGGAAGGTGGTGGCGTTCATGGTTGCTCCTTCGGTTTGTCGCAGCCCGTGTGCCGCGTTCACAGGTAGGAGCAACCGGTACGACGCGTTCCCACACTTTTTTGAAGGCCCGCGAAAACTAACGTGCTAGAGGCCTCTGCCCGCCAGCCAGCCGCAGATGCGCTCGGCGACGTCCGGCCAGCCCGGTTCGACCATCATGTTGTGGCCCATCCGCGGAAAGAGTTCGGCGGTCGTCCCGTAGGCGCGTGCCGTGGCTCGTACCTCGGCGTTGGTGATGGTCCCGTCGTCCTCGCCGCCGAGCACCAGCATCGGTGCTCGCACTCGCGCGGGTTTGGGCAGCCGGAAGCCCGAGTCGACGAACGACGCGCGCAGGCTCTCGTTCTCGCAGCGTGCGGCGGTGGCATCGACGATCGCCTGCGGCGTGTGCTGGCAGAACAATGATTCGCGGGGGAGCCGCGTGAAGACTTCCTTCATCTCGCCGAACGTGTTGGCGCGCATCGAGATCCAAGGGTGTTTGAGCCACACCCGGAGCGCGCACGCGAGCACGCCCCTCGGGGGAAGCGAGGCCATCAGCACTCCCGCGGGCGCGTCATACCGCGCGAGGTAATGCTGCAGGGTGAAGCCGCCAAGCGAATGGCCGATCACAATCGGTTCACTGTCGAGTTCGTCGGCAGCGGTGCGTACGTCGTCGACGTAGTCGGCCACCGAGAGTTTCGTGAGCGGCTTGTTGGAGCCACTGCCGCCGTGGGCTCGGAAGCTCACCGCGACGGCGCGGAAGCCGTGACTCGCGAAGTAGTCGAGGAAGTGTTCGTCCCAGCACCACGCGGCGTGACATCCGCCGTGGACGAACAGCAACGGCGACGGGTGCGCCTCCGTGACGTGACCCTTGTCGATGACTTCCAGCATCAGCGTCCCCCCGCTCGCCACACGTGTTCTGGACTCAGTATCACCGGCGATATCGACTTCAGAGTTCGTTATTGATCTGCTCGCGCTCGGACAGCGGCTTCACAGTGTCTGCCCACGCGCGACACAGTGACTTTGCGAGCACCGGTAGCACCCGTGCTGCACTGCGGTCGCGGCGGTAGCTGGGCTCGTCGTTCGGACGGGTCCTCGCATCACGTGTACGCTGATCACTGGGCAATTGGCTTGTGCTGCTACGACTTCGGTGTCGTCGCACGTCACCCGTCGCGGGGCGCGGGTTGAGCGGGACAGTATGCGGGAACACTCCGTCAGTGCTGACGGGCTGACCAGCGTGGTCGCCAACAAATCTCGTCGCGAAGGGTGGAAGAACGCATATGGGTTCCCCGGGTGTCGGCTCGCGTTTGGGCACGCAATTCGGGCCCTACGAGTTGCAGTCGGTGATCGGCATCGGCGGAATGGGCGAGGTCTACCGCGCCTACGACACGGTGCGTGAGCGTTTGGTGGCGCTCAAGCTGCTGAGGACCGACGTCGCAGCCGATCCGAGTTACCAGGCCCGCTTCCGGCGTGAATCGCGCATTGCGGCCCGGCTGCAGGAGCCGCACGTCATCCCGGTGCACGACTTCGGCGACATCGACGGCGTGCTCTACATCGACATGCGGCTGGTCGAGGGGCCCAGCGTGAAGGACGAACTGCGGGCGCACGGCGCGCTGCCGCCGGCCCGCACGGTCGCGATCATCACCCAGGTTGCCGCCGCACTCGACGCCGCGCACGCCAACGACCTGGTGCACCGCGACATCAAGCCCGAGAACGTGCTGCTGACGCCGGACGACTTCGCCTACCTGGTCGACTTCGGCATCGCGTACGGCGGCGGTGAGGCGACGGTGACCAAGACGGGGCTCGTCATCGGCTCGTGCGCCTACATGGCCACCGAGCGACTGAGCGGCAAGACCGGCGGCCCGCCGTCGGACGTGTACTCGCTGACGTGCCTGTTGTTCGAGTGCCTGACCGGTCGCGCGCCGTTCGAGGCGGGGGATCTACGCCAGGTGATGAGTGCGCACATGTTCGCCGCGCCGCCGCGGCCGAGCGCCTACCGGCCCGGAGTCAGCGCATTCGACGACGTTGTCGCCAAGGGCATGGCCAAGAACCCCGCCGACCGATACGGCTCGGCGGGCGAGCTGGCCAAGGCCGCCGCCGTCGCCCTGCGTGGCAGCCCCGCGCCGATGGCTCAACCGGTACGCCCGACTCCGCCGCCGAGTACGCGGGAGTTCGCGGCGGCGCGGCCGAGCCCGTACACGCCGTACCAGCCGCCGCCCGTCTCTCCGGCAGAGGCCGTCGAGGTCCGCAAGTCACGGTTCAGCAAGACGCAGTGGGCGTTGCTGCTCGGGACTATCGCCATGTTCGCACTCGCGGGGATATTGGCCGCAACGTTGGTCTTCACTGGGGGCAACGGCTTCTCCACGCCGCCAAGCACGCTGGCCGCGCCGACACCGTCAGCAGCGCCCACCGAGTCGACGACGCCGTCAACCGTCACGACGACGGTGACGACCACGCCATCCACGACGTCGACGACCACCTCGCCGTCGACGAGCGGGGCGCCCCTTGCCGGTATGGCGGATACCGACGCGCAGGGGTTCGTCGGTCATGCGGCGCGCTGCGATTCGGGCAGCACCGTCGCGGCGGCGATCAGAACCGCGTCGTCGTTGGCGGTGGTATGCGAGTCGACGCCGGGCAGCTACTACTACCACGGTGAACGCTTGGCCGACGGGGCCAACCTGCAATTGGCCAATGCGACTCCCAGCGGCGGTGGATTCGACGTCGTCAACCCGGCCGACGGTGCGCACTACCAAGTGCGGCCCGACGAGCTGACCATCTCGAGCAACGGGCATGTGGATTCGTCGGAGCCGGCGCTGGAGTACGGCGGCGCGGACTAGCGGGTGGCTTCAATGGCGGAACAACCATTGACTTGGCGGTTTCGGACGCTACATTCAGTCCACGTCATTCTCAGCATTCCTGCAGCACAGATTGGACTGGCTATGAGGAAAGGTCGGCTTACTCGCCGCGTCGCCGCGAGCCTTGGCATCGCTGCCGTTGTCTCGATGGGAGCGTTGACCGCCTGCGGCGGTAACGGACCCAGCGGTCCCTCGAGCACCACGACGCCCACCACGTCGACGAGTCCGTCGGCCACCGAGAAGAGCATCAACCCCACCGGCGGCAACCTCTTCACGCCGCCAGTGAAGGCCACGCCGGCGCCGACGGCCACCCCCGCACACGGCGGCCCGCCTGCCGCCGGCTGACTCACATACGCACGACGAATGGTTCTGTCCTGGGCCGCGTTTGAGAATTCGCGTTTTAGGGCAAGATCAATTACATGCGAAATTTTCTACGCCGTACGACCATCGCCGCGGTTGCGGCCGCTCCCATCGCCGCCGTGTCGCTGTTCAGCGCCGGCATCGGTTCGGCAGAGCCGCTCAACTGCGTGAACGGGCAATTCTGGGATCCGATCACCAACACCTGCCAGTCGCCGCGTCCGGCGGACAACTGTGCGCCCGGTGAGTACTGGAACGGGCTATCCAATGTCTGCCGACCGCTGGGTCAGCTCTAATCCCGCTCGCAGTCCGAGAAGAGCATCAATGCCGTAGTCGGTCCCCGAATGCAGTATCACCAGTGATATCGCGTTGGCGGTGCTCATGCGACGGGTGTGGTTCCTCCGCCGCATCGAATCAGAGAGGTGCACCATGACGACAATCATCGTGACGTCATCCAAGTCTCCGCACGGCAACACCCGACGGGTTGCCGACGCTCTTGGCGAGGTGCTCGATGCTCGCGTGTTGAGTCCTGAGCAGGCCACGCCTGACGTCCTCGCTCAAGCCGACCGGATCGGGTTTGGCTCGGGAATCTATTGGCTGAACTTCGACCAGCGCCTCGCAGAGTGCATTCGCAGCCTGCCGGACATGACAGGACGCGACGCATTCGTGTTCGCAACGAGCGGTCTGCCGGAGCCGCCGTTTCGGCGCTATACCCGAACGCTTGGGCGGGTCCTCGAAGCCAACGGATTCCGTCTCGCCGGCATTTTCACGTGCCGGGGCGTCGACACGTGGGGGCCATTCAAATTGCTTGGCGGCGTCGGCAAGGGCCGTCCCAACGACAGCGACCTCGCAGCAGCACGAGCGTTCGCCACGCAACTCGCGACATGAGCACCGGACTCGTCCGAGGCATTGGGTAGGGTCTTCGGGTGACCCCGAGCCCGACCGTGAAATCCGTAAACGCCCGTCTCGCTGAGGAACTCGCAGTACGCGAGGCCCAGGTAGCAGCTACCGTCCGGCTGCTCGACGAGGGTTCGACCGTGCCCTTCATCGCGCGATACCGCAAGGAGGTCACCGGCAGCCTGGACGACGGCCAGCTGCGCACGCTCGCGGAGCGCCTGGTGTATCTGCGCGAACTCGACCAACGCCGGGACGCGGTGCTCGCCTCCATCGAAGAGCAGGGCAAGCTCACCGACGAACTGCGCACCGCGCTGCTGACGGCCGACACCAAGTCACGGGTCGAGGACATCTACCTGCCGTACAAAACCAAGCGGCGTACCAAGGCGCAGATCGCGCGCGAAGCCGGCCTCGAGCCGCTTGCCGACCAGCTGCTCGCCGATCCGACGCTGGTTCCCGAGGATGCCGCCGCGGGATTCCTCGGCGCGGACGTGGCCGACGCCGACGCGGCGCTCGACGGGGCCCGCCACATCATCATCGAGCGGGTGGCCGAGGACGCCGAACTCGTCGGCACCGTCCGGGAAAAGTTCTGGAAGGACGGCGCGCTGCGCACCGCCCCGTTGTCGGAAGACGTGGCTAAAAGCCCTGCGGGACAGAAGTTCCGCGACTACTTCGAATACTCCGAACCGCTGGAGGCCATGCCAAGCCACCGGGTGCTCGCCGTCATGCGCGGTGAGAAGGAGCAGGTGCTGGCGGTCAGTCTCAACGGTGGCGAGGACGAGGTCTACCAGGTGATGGTCGCCCAGTCGCTTGGCGTCAACCTGACGTCGAAGGCGGCGGCGACGCCGTGGCTGGCCACCACCGTGCGGTTGGCGTGGCGGGTCAAGCTGATGATCTCGGCATCCGTTGATGCCCGCATGCGGCTACGTCAGCGCGCCGAGTTGGATGCGGTGGACGTGTTCGCCAGGAACCTCGGGGACCTCTTGCTCGCGGCGCCGGCAGGCACGCGCACGACGCTCGGGCTGGACCCGGGCTTCCGCACCGGAGTCAAGGTGGCCGTCGTCGACGACACCGGCAAGGTCGTCGACACCTGCGCGATATTTCCGCATCAGCCGCAGCAGAAGTGGGACGCGGCCAAGGCGATCCTGGCGGCGCTGGTCGCGCGCCACGACGTCGAGTTGATCGCCGTCGGAAACGGCACCGCGTCGCGCGAAACCGATGCGCTGGCAGCCGAACTCATCGCCGACATCAAGGCCGCGGGTGTCGTACCGCCCACGAAGGCCATGGTGAGCGAGGCGGGCGCCTCGGTCTACTCGGCCTCGGAGTACGCCGCGCGCGAGCTACCCGAACTCGACGTCACGCTGCGGGGCGCGGTGTCGATCGCGCGGCGACTGCAGGATCCGCTGGCCGAACTGGTGAAGATCGAGCCGAAGTCGATCGGCGTTGGGCAGTACCAGCACGACGTGACGCCGGGGACGCTCGCGCGCAGCCTGGACGCCGTCGTCGAAGACGCCGTGAACGCGGTCGGCGTCGACCTGAACACCGCATCCGTCCCGCTGCTCGCGCGGGTTTCCGGGGTCACCGAATCGTTGGCAGAGGGCATCGTCGCTCACCGCGAGCAGACCGGACCCTTCCGCAACCGCAAGGCGCTGCTGAAGGTTCCGCGGTTGGGGCCCAAGGCATTCGAGCAGTGTGCGGGCTTCCTGCGGATCACCGACGGCGACGACCCGCTGGACTCGTCCGGCGTACACCCCGAGGCGTACCCCGTGGTCCGCAAGATCCTGGACCGGTCGGGGCTCAAGCTCGCCGAGCTCATCGGCAACGAGCGCTCGTTACGCTCCCTGAAGCCCGCGGACTTCGCCGACGACCGGTTCGGCATCCCCACCGTCACCGATATTTTGGCCGAACTGGAGAAGCCCGGACGTGACCCGCGGCCGGCGTTCTCGACGGCCACGTTCGCGGCTGGCGTGGAGAAGGTGGGCGATCTCAAGGCGGGCATGGTGCTCGAAGGCGTCGTGACCAACGTCGCTGCCTTCGGCGCGTTCGTGGACGTCGGCGTTCATCAGGACGGGCTCGTGCACGTCTCCGCGATGGCCGATCGGTTCGTGTCCGATCCGCACGAGGTGGTGAGGTCGGGGCAGGTGGTGCGGGTCAAGGTCGTCGAGGTGGACGTGGATCGTCAGCGGATCGGACTGACCATGCGGCTCAAGGACGAGCCGAAACGCGGGCAAGGCAATCGCAACGACCAGAGTCGACAGAAGCGGCCAAACCCGGCGCGCGGCAACGACTCTGGTCGACGGGAGTCAGCCCAGCCGATGGGATCATTGGGGCAGGCGCTGCGGGACGCCGGCTTCGGCAAGTAGGTCGGTGACGCCGATCAGGCTTCCTTCTCAAGCTCGAATATCGGGATGGTGCGCGTGGTTTTCGATTGATAGTTCGAGTACGCGAATGCAGGCGTGGTCACGTTGATCTTGGCGATGACAACCTCACGTTCGGATGGGTCGAGCTCGCGCGTGACCACGTCGAACGAGTCGGTGTCGACCTCAACGTGCGCACGCGGGTTGGCTCGCAGGTTGTGCACCCACCCCGGGTTGACGTCGGCCCCGCCGTAACCAGCGACGATCAGTAGCTTGCCGTCGATGCGAAACGCCACCAGCGGCGAGACCCGCGGCTCGCCGGACTTCGCACCCGTCGTAGTCAGTAGCAACAGGTCATTGCCTTCGAATCGCCCGCCGACCTTGCCGGCGTTGGCGCGAAACTCGTCGGTGATGTTGCCGTTCAGTGTCTTTAGCGTCTCGGGATCGGGTTTCTCAGCCACGATAAGCAGAGCTACGTGGTCGCGCCGTCTATTCCCATTCGTTGAAGGTGCGCGACGGGTAAGTGCTCACCGATCGCTGGTGGTGATGCCGTGAACCTCTTGAACGAGGTGCGGCATCACCTGAGGGAATGCCAGGTAGACAACGGCACCGACGACGACGCATGCGACGACGGCACGTAACAGTCGCCTCCACAACCGCCAGACCAACCACGCCGCGACGACTGCAGCGGTCGCGGATGCCGGTGCATGGGCGAAGTGTGTCGTCAGATCCGAGATGTCCACCGTTAGCCATCTTGCCTGCAAATGCTGACAGCGCGGGGACGCCCGTGGCTAACTCGCCGTGCCGCGGATGAACCGCATGAATGGCGCACCATCGGGTCCGTAGGTACCTCGGTCGTCGCCCTGCATGACCCAGTTGTGTTGTTGGTCGGCCCGGGCGGCGATTTCGGCCATCCGCTGATTCCGTGCGGCCGCGGCGGCGTTTCCTTGCCGCACCACGGCTCTGATCACGTAGCAGGCCGCCACCACCGCCAGTGCGCCGACGATCCACCAGATGAACTTGATGATCAGTCCGATCACGAACAGCACCCCGATGACGGCGCCCAGTCCGCCGCCACTGTTCGTCTTCCGACTCATGGGCAGGCATCATGCCGCGGCCATCCGACAAGTCGCGGGGCTAGTCGCGGCGCTCGGCCTCGGCGACCATGACGAGTAGGGCGTCGACGAGTTCGTCGGCGGTGGTGTGCCACTTGTCGGTGTGCAGCAGCCCACTCGACTCCAGACCGGCGGCCCCGTGCACGCCGGTGAGCAAGATGGCCGCATAGCGCTGGGCGTGCTGGTCGCCGACGACTTCGACGACGATGGCGAGGAATTCGTCGCACATGCGTTGCGCGGCCCGGACCACCGCGGCCGGGTCGCCTGCCGGTGCGGTGAACATCAACTGGTAGAGGTACGGCTGCTGGCGGCTGACGGTGATGACGTCGGTGAGCGCGGCGCGCAGCCTGTCGGCGGGTAGTAGTCGCGGGTCGGTCTGCAGCGCGTGCATGAGATCGCCTATGCGTTCCCAACTTTCGGCGGCGATCGCGGTCAGCAGGCTTTCCTTCTCGGCGAAGTGCCGGTAGGGCGCACCGCGGCTCACCCCTGCCCGGGCGCCCACCTCGCGCAGCGTGACGGCGTCGGGACCTCCGCTGTCGAGCAGTGCGGCGGCCTCGTCGAGTAGGGCGCGGCGCGTGGCGGCGGCGGACTCGGTGCGGCTCATGGTTCACCCACTTTAGTTGACAATGTCATCTGAACGGGTAGTTTCATTAAGATGACAGCGTCACCTGAAATCGTGGTTGTAACCGGAGCGTCCACCGGCATCGGTGCGGCCACGGCACGCGAATTGGCCCGGCGCGGGTTCCACGTGCTCGCGGGTGTCCGGCGCGACCGGGACGCCGACGCGATCCGCGGACCGGGTATCGAGCCGGTGATCATCGACGTCACTAACCCGGAGCACATCGCGGCGCTGGCGGCTCGCGTGCAGGGCGACCCGCAGGGCCGGGCGTTGCGGGCGCTGGTGAACAACGCCGCTATCCAGGTTAACGTGCCGGTCGAGACGTATGCGATCGACGAGTGGCGAAACATGTTCGAGGTCAACCTCTTCGGCCAGATCGCCGTCACCCAGGCGCTGCTGCCGGCGCTGATCCGCAGCAGGGGTCGGGTGGTGAACATCAGCTCCGTGGGCGGCAAGATCGCGATGGCCGCCTATGGTCCGTATGCGGGCACGAAGTTCGCGCTCGAGGCGGTCAGCGATTCCCTGCGGCGCGAACTCGCCCCGTCCGGCGTCCGGGTGGTCGTCGTCGAACCGGGCGCCGTGCGTACGGAGATGCTCGGCCGGGCGGTGGCCTCCGCCCAAGATTCGACGTCGGCGATGACGGCCGAGCAAGCCCAGCGCTACGGCGGGCTAGTGCATGCCGTCAACGCGCAGGCCGCGTCGTCCACAGACTCGGGCTTGCCCGCTGACGCCGCGGCCAAGGTGATCGCCAAGGCGGTCACGGCGCGCAAGCCGCGTACGCGCTACGCCGTCGGTCGCGACGCCGCAGTAATCACCCGCATGGCGCGCTTCCTGCCCGACCGGGTACTTGACCGCGTGCTTGCCGTCGGTCTGCGTCCGCACTTTCCGAAGACGAAAGTCGTTGAGACGAATCAGCTTCCGGGGTCCTGGCAATAGAACAGTCCGCAATTGAAGGGCGGCCGGGTCGGTGGTCCCGGCGGGTTGTCACCCTCGTAGATGTTCGGATACACGTTGCCCTGGCCCCAGTCGACGCTGTAAAAGGTGTGGCAGACGTGCTGGTTCCAATGGACTTCGTTGTCGTCGGCCGGCAATGCGTGGGACGGACCCTGGCCAGGAGGGCACCACGTGTACGGCCCCGAGTAACCGGCGTTTGCGGTACCCGTTGACAGAACCAGGCCGGCGACCACGACGCCGCCCGACAGCAGTGCCGCGACAACGATCCGCCTCACGGTCTGAGCTGCCTTCATGGTGGATTCCTTTCGGTGCGACTAGATGGTGGCTGGTGTGGCAAGTACAGAGCGTCGGGTTCGCTACCGATCCCAACAATTTGACCCAGTGAAGTAGAAACACCATGAGGCTAGAAGCTTCGCGGCCGAAGGTTGGTCCGTTTCGATCATGAAAATGGCGGGTGCAAGTGAGACCGGGGGCTTTACGTACCCGCTACTAAAACGGGAGCAGAAGGCGGGCGAAGGGAGTCGGGTTGGACGACGCTCTCCCGCTGCGTCTACAGGGCCTCCGCTGCGCGCTCGCCCAATTCAGTGAGGGCGAACCACGTTGTCCAGCCCCATTTTTCCCAGTCATCGTAGTTAGTGACGTAACGTTCGTGCAGGCGTGCCACCGCCTGCACAATTGGGACTTTCCATGGTTCCACTCGTTCGTTGCTGCCGCCGACGATGTCGCCAACCACCAGCAGCCTTTCGGTGAGCAACGACCCTATGGTGGCCATGAGTCGCACTTGGCGCGTGGTGGCAGAGTCGGCTGCGTAACTATTTGCGACCACGGAATCGATATGGCTGAGCGACAAGCATTCGCCCACCAGGTCACGAAGCAATTGGTCTCGCAACAGGTCGTCGGCGCCCTTCCTTGGGGTGTTGTTGCGGTGGGGTGAGTCGGATGCCTGTGTCACCGTGTCTCGTCCTTCATCATCCGCCTCCGAGCCATTGTCGCTCAGAGGCGGGCATTTCGATTGCCGTGGGCCAGTTACGGGTCCGGCTCCTGGCGAGTTTGCGGACGGCACCTCGTCATGTGAGTCGCTTAGTTGGACGGTTTTATAGCGCTGGGCCGTTGAGCCTTGCGCGGTAACCTTCATAGGTACGCGTGCCGGCCAGTTGCCACATGATCTTCGCGGCCGACGGGACACCGGCAAGGAAGCGGTGCTTGTCTTCGTCGGACACCCCTTCGAGCATGCAACCCGCGAAGACCAGTCCCAACCTGGGATGAGTGCGCAGAATCGACGAACCACGCGCGGTTGCCTTCTTCCATTCGGGGGCGGTGATGTACTCCTCGATCAACGGAACGACGTCGCGTTCCTCGTCGTCAAGGTGCACGTCGACAAGTCCGATCAATTCATCGACTGCGGTCCGCAGCCGCTCCGCCGCCGACGGCGCACCCGTTTTCGCCCATACCCAGCCTGTGGCTTTTGCCGTGTCGATGCCTGCCGCGATGGCGCGGTGTTCGGCCTCCATGCGGCAGATGTTGTGGTCACCCACCGGCGCCCGGGCATGGAGCTTCGGCCAGATCAGGTCGTCTTCGGCTGCATGATGGTGATGCAGCAGGACACCAATGAAGCTCAGATGCGCGTTGACGACCGCAGCGCGTTTCGCATCCTCGGCACGGACGCTATTGATCAGTGCCGGAACACCGTGTAACTCGTTGCGGAAGGCGCGATGCACCATCGCCATTTCGAACGCGGCGGTCGATGTCATCACATACTCCTCCGCCGAGGCTCGGCAATGCGTGCAGATCTCGGGGAACGAATGGTGCGGCTGGACATAGGATCCGGAGGTCGAGACGCCGTGGCAGTTTCGGCGGCGCTGAACGCCGATTCCACGATCGCTACGAGATCCTCGCAGTCTGTCTGTGCCCAGGCTTCCAATGCAGCGACCAACACGGCAACGGCGACCCTCGCGTGGACGGCCAGCGCAAAATCGCTTTGGGCTTGACCGTTGCGTCGTGCGAGGGAACGCACGAACAGATCGCGAGTCTCGTCCATTGCGATCAACTGAAGGGCTCGCAGCTGGGGTGTACTCATCATGAGACGAACACGCGTGAGAATCCTATGGCGGTCCGTCGGCAGGATCGCCGCCATACTGGTGGACAACGCGGCGCCTATTGCCGCCAATGGTGACTCGTGCGGTGGTCGGTCGACGATGAGTTCCTCAATCATCGGGTCGTACTCACGTGTCTGGACGACGTTTTCCTTGCGGGGGAAATAGCGGAAGAACGTCATGTGCGACACGCCCGCAGCCGCGGCAATGTCTTCGACTGTTGTGTTGTCGTATCCATTTTCGGCGAACAGGTGTAGCGCGTGTTCCTGGATCGACCTGCGGGTGGCCGCTTTCTTACGGCTGCGCCAGTCGTCGTTCGTCACCGCGCCGACACCGCTCTGACGACACACGATTGACCCAACGTGATGTCAAGCCATTCTGCAAGCTTTCCGGGGTCGCGCCCGCGCCAAGCGAGATGGCCATCTGGCCGCACCAGAAGGGCATCGTCATCGCCGGGTAGGACCGCAACGTCACCGAGTCGAGCCTTCGCCACCGCACCCAGCGTATCTCGGCCAAGCAGGGCCCAGCCGGGCCCAAGCAAGGTGAACAGCCGCGCCACATCCCCGTTCTCACAGGTAAATTCGGCGTCCGGCACCCTGTCACCCGGACGAAGTCCTGGTGAGCGGATACCGCATGCGCGTAGTCGACGCGTGCTACCGAGCGGCCCCTTGCGATAGGTCACGGACAACTGCGAGGCCTTGTCCGCGATATGCCGCTGCACCCATCGCCGGCGCAGAATCGGCACCATGGCGTGATCACGAATCAGCCGCGTCATGAGCCCGGTGCCCGCCAGGATGTCGGTGACGTCGCCAGTATTCGACAGCACTTCCGCCGCGATCGGCCGCCGCTCGGCCTCGTAGCTATCGAGCAAGTCTTCGTGTGCGCGTCCGTTCATGACGAGTGTGAGTTTCCACGCGAGGTTCTCGGCGTCACCGATTCCGGTGTTCAATCCCTGCGCGCCCACGGGACTGTGGATGTGTGCGGCGTCCCCAACCAGCAGCAGTCTGCCGCGCCGGTAGCTGTCGGCCAGCCGGCGATGCACCCGAAACGACGATGCCCACGCAACCGATCGGACGACACCGCCCGCGTGCTGCGCCAAGCCAGCCTCGAGTGCACCGAGGATCGCCTCCGGCGGCAGATCGGTGCGATCCGCTCCGGGCGCCGGAGCCATCAGCCGCCACACGTTGTCACCCGGCAGAGGAAAGGCCCCCAGCAGACCCGTCGGACCGGCGAAGAACACCACAGCGTCTCGTGGGCTGTCGAGGTCGGCACAAACATCGGCGATGAGGAGCCGTTCGACGCGCGGTACACCCGGGAAATCGATGCCGGCGGCTTTGCGCACTATGCTGTGCGCGCCATCGGCGCCTATCACCCAATCGGCGTGTATGACCGTCCCGTCGGCGAGTCGCGCCGAGGCGCGCTCACCGGTGTCGTCGACACTCACAACACGCTGGTTCCACTCCACCGTCCCACCAGCTGCGGTGAGGCGATTGCGCAGCGACGCTTCGATGTCGGCCTGCGAGATGATCAACGGAAAGGCGGGTCCCGACCGACCAGCGTTGACCCACGACAGCTCCACGAGGTACCGACCGTTGATCCGAAATATCGAGCGCGACAACGGCACAGCGCTTTCCCTTAGGCTTCCGAGGGCACCGATTCGATCGAGCACCTCGATACCGCGCGGCTGCAAACCCAGCGCTCGTGACGTGGTCGCCGGAGCCGGTGCGGCATCGAGCGTCCGAACGTCAACGCCGGCCGCGCGGAGCGCCGATGAAGCCACTAAGCCACTGGGCCCCGCGCCGACGACGACGACACCCGCAGAACCTGACTCCATCGACATGTTATTACGCTAACATGTTAGTGGACTAACCACAAAGGGCGCCCTCCGGAAAGGCCACTATCGCGCTGATTCCTATGGATTGGCCGAGCAGAAGCAGGTCCAACGATTCGGCAAGCTTCAAGACTCCTCTTAGTCAATCCCCGGTCCGCTACGCTCGCCTATGCGCCGTCGAGTCCGCCGCCAACAGGCCCTGCAGCCCGCTGCGTGGAGAGTTGTCGCTCAGAGGCGGGCACTCCGACTATCGATCAGAGCAGCCTCCAAAAGCCCACCCCCAAGCGAAGGGGGGACGTCGCTCGAGGGTGGGAGTTAGAGGGAGCTCAGAGCAGCCCGAGCAACTCCAGGTCGGTGATGTACTTGACGATCACCGGCGCAGTGATGTGCGGGATGTCCTTGTCCGGCCCGATCTTGGCTTCCTGCACGGCGGCCCGGAAGTGATCCGCCGGTGCGAGTGAGCCATTGATGGGTGGCTGCGCCTTCTGGTAGTTGTGCAGAAGCGGCAGCAGCGACGCATTGCGTTGCTTCTCCGGCAACGCCCGCAGGGTCGTGTCGAACCGCTCCAGCCAGGCCGCGTACTCCGGCACCCGGGCGACCTCATAGCCCGCCTCGACGAGCCAGTCGACGAAGGTGTCCATGCTGATGCCGTCGTCGTAGGGGTTCATCACGTGGTAGGTCTCGAACCCCTCGGTGACGTTGGCGCCTAGGGTGGAGATCGCGTCGGCGATGAATTCGACTGGCAGCCCATCGAAGTGGGACCGCTGCCGACACCCGCCCGCGTCCAGTTCGTAGAACGAACTCGGCGCGATGCCCGTCGCCACCAAGGACAGCATCATGCGCGTGAACATGTCCGGCACGTTCAGCTGCCCGGCGTAGGTGGTGTCCGCCATGATCATGTCGCAGCGGAACACCGACACCGGCAGGCCGGCCAGGTCGTTGGCCTCGCGGAGCAACACCTCACCCGCCCACTTGCTGTTGCCGTACCCGTTGGCGTAGCTCTCGTCCACCTTGCGGGTGGCGCTCATCTGCCGGATGTCGGGCTCCTCGACAAAGGTGCCCGGCGTGATGCCGTCGCCCACGCCGATGGTCGAGACGTAGACGTACGGCTTGATGCGCGTCGTCAGCGCAATGCGGATGAGCTCCGCGGTGCCGACGGCGTTGGGCCCGAACAGCTGGCTGTAGGGCAGCACGTGGTTGACCAGGGCGGCCGGGTCGACGATCAGGTCGACGGTGTCGGCCAGCCGCTGCCAATCAGTCTCCGATAGGCCAAGATTCGCTTCGCCCTTGTCGCCCGCCAGCACCTCGAGGTGCTCGGCTGCCAGCGCCCGGTAGTGCGCGAGCAGCTTGGGGTCACCGCTGTCGAACGTCGCATCCAGGCGCGCCCGGGCGGACGCGTCGTCCTTGGCGCGGACGATGGCGATGACCTTGCCGTCGACCAGGTCCATGCGCTCCAGCCATTCCAGCGCCAGGTAGCGGCCGAGGAAGCCGGTGGCTCCGGTCAGCAGCACGGTACGCACCTCGCGGGCCGGGCCGGGCAGCGACGGAGCCGCTGCGAGCGTCTCCGCGTCGAGGAACTTGCCCAACGTCAGGTCGCTGGCGTGCACCTCAACCGCGTCACGGCCGTGCACGGCGTCGTAGGTGGGCCGCTTGGACCCGCCGGCCCGCTGCTCCTCGACGTACGCGGCGATGGAGGCCAGGTCGCTGGCCGGGCTGACGATCACGCCGACCGGCACGTCGACGGAGAAGATGTCGTGCAGCAGGTTGGCAAAGGTCAACGCCGACAACGAGTCTCCACCGAGGTCGGTGAATTGGGCGTCGGGTGCGACGTCGGTCGAAGCCGTACCGAGCAGTGCGCCGGCGGCGCGGCTGACCGTTTCGACCACGGGCCGGTTGGCGCCGTTGGCCCGCAGTTCGCGCAGCACGTCGGCCTGGCCGTCGGCGAGGTCGATGTACAGCTGCTCGAGCTCGGGACCGTAGTACTCCTTGAGCTGCGGCCTGGCCAGCTTGCGAATGCCGGTGAGCAGACCGTTCTCCAGCGTGAAAGGCCTTGTCTCGATGAGGAAGTCGCGCGGGATCTCGAAGGACTGCAGGCCGGCTTCGCGGGCGATGCTCTGCAGCGCGTTGCTCAACACGAGCTTGACCGCGGCCACGTCACCGTCGACGCCGGCCAGCGCGTCGTCGGTCGGCACGATCACCGCGAGCACGTACGAGCGAGCGCTGTTGCCGTACACGAAGATCTGCCTGATCGACGGGTGCCCGCCGTAGGCCGCCTCCAGCTTGGAGACCGTCACGAACTCGCCCTGCGAAAGCTTGAGCACGTTGTTGCGTCGGTCGACGTACTCCAGCTGATCCGGTCCGAGCTCGGCCATCACGTCGCCGGTGTGGTACCAGCCGTCGGCGTCGAACAGTTCGGTCGTGACCTCGGGGCGCTTGTAGTAGCCGGGGATGACATCGGTGGACTTGATGTACAGCTCGCCGCGGGGATGGGGGCGGTCGGTGGCGAAGTAGCCGAGGTCGGGGACGTCGACCAGCTTGTAGTCGAGTACCGGTGGGCGACGCAGCTTTCCGTCGACTAGGACGACGCCGTCCTCGGTGGAGCCGTAGCCGTTGGTGAGGTGGATGTCGATGAACTCTTCGGTCCAGGCCCGCAATTCGGGGGAGATGGGCGCGGAGCCCGTCATCGCCGAGAACTGGCGTCCGCCAATGAGATTCTCGCGCTGCTCGGCCATCACCTGCCGCTCGACGGTCTCGCGGTCGGTGCCGACGGTCGCGCGGCGATCGACTGCGCTCTGCACCTCCTGGTACAGCATCTCCCAGATGCGGGGGACCAGGTCGAGCTTGGTGGGCCGCACCAGCGCGAGGTCGTCGAGCAGGGTGGACAGGTCGCTCTTCGCACAGAAGTACGCGGTGCCGCCCGCGCCGAGCGTGCCGTAGAGGATGACGCGGCCCATGATGTGGCTGATCGGCATGAAGTTCAGGGTGATCGCCGGCAGCTTGCCCTCGGTGTCCCAGTCGGGGCCGAACCATCCGCCGAAGGTCTTGGCC
Source organism: Mycobacterium sp. RTGN4 (assembly GCF_033804635.1). Lineage (NCBI taxonomy): Bacteria > Bacillati > Actinomycetota > Actinomycetes > Mycobacteriales > Mycobacteriaceae > Mycobacterium > Mycobacterium sp. RTGN4. The sequence continues at coordinate 126,762 of NZ_JAPZLB010000018.1, forward strand.
ATCAGGCGGTCGGTGTACATGGCGCCCTTGGGGGTGCCGGTGCTGCCGGAGGTGTAGATCAGCAGGCGCAGGTCCTCGGCATGGCCGCGGGTGAGCTCGGGTCCGTCGGTGTGCCGGGCGCCCTGGGCGATGACGTCGTCGAGGGATTCGACGGGGATGGCCAATTCGTTGAGCCGGGCGACGGCGGAGTCGAAGGCCTCGCGCTCGTCGTCGACCTGCGGGTGGTAGTCGAACACCACCACGCGCTGAGGCGCGTGGGCGGTAAGCGCGAGCTCGACGGCGTCGGCGAGGTGGTCGACGCTGGAGAGGATCGCGACGGGCTGGGTCTCGACGAGGATCGGGTGCAGCTGCGACTGGGGCGCGCTGGTCTGCAGCGGGACGGCGACGGCTCCGGTCAGGGACAGCGCCATGTCGACGACGGCGTAGTCGGCGCTGGTGAATCCGAGCGTCGCGACGCGGTCGCCAGGCTTGACCGGGTTGCCGGCCAGCGAATCGGCGAGGGCCTTCACTCGGGCCCAGGTCTGCGCGTAGGTCAGGGTGTCGAAGCGGGGCGCGAACTGCGCGACCGTGCGGCCGGTGGCGTCCTTGGCGAAGTCGACGGCGCGCTGGCCGAGGGCCGGGCGGTCGGCGTAGCCGGTCATCGCGGTGCGGATGACGTCGGCGAGGACGAGGCCGTCGGCGTGGAGTGCGGCGGTGATGGATGGATCGGGCTGGGCGGCAATGAGTTGCGCGTCGCCAGAGGTCAACTGCTGGAAGCGGTATTGGAGCCGCGCTTCGCGAGCGTTGGCGGGAGTTGACATGAGTTGTCTCCTCTGACAATCAGAATTCAGTTAAGGATTAGTGGGACACCGCTTTGTGCCCTACTCATGAAAATAGATAAGGGAACCTATGTATTCCTGAGACTCTGCTGTCAGCGGCGAGGCTTATCCCGCGAATCAGCAACCTCTATCGATAGCGTTTACCTGCTACGACATGTTCAGAGCGAACGGCTGCTGCGGCCCGCGGTGTGAGCCGGACGGCGCGGTGACTTTGGTCACGGCGCTCGGCTCAGTCCTCCGTGGGCCGCCTCCGAACGGCGGGTTACGCGAGTATCGAGGCCAGGTCGCTGCGGGGCACCGACACGTGCGTGGCGCCGGCAGCCGCATTGGTCCACATGCCCCGGCCGATGAAGAAGATGACCGCATCGTCGGTGAGCGCGAACGCCTGATACATCTGGGCGCCGATCGAGTTGTGGTCGATTTCCAGGCCCGCGAACTGCTTGGTCAGGTCGGCCGAGACGATCGGGTCGAGCACCGCGACGGGGTCGCTGCCCGGTTTGAACAGCGTGTCGAACGTGATCGGGGCCTGCTTGCCCAGGTCGTAGCTGACCGCGTCGTATTCGGTGTTGGGGTGGGCGCCGCCGAGGTCGGCGTACTCGTCGAACACCAGGCTTTGGGTGCCCGAGGTGGGCGTGCCCGATCGGTACGCGGTGCCCTTGATGTCGAGCGCCAGCTGAGCTTCGGGCGCATGTGGTTCCCCGGCGGCCTGGACGAACCCGTCGCGCTGCCGCTTCAGCACGTCGGTGATGGCCTGCTGGTCGGGATAGTCGACGGGGTAGTGCATGTCGATCGTGTAGGTGGGAGTCTGCGCGTGCACCGTGCAAAAGCGGTCGGGGCCGCCGGTGCCGCCGAGGTCGGTGCACGAGGTGGGCGCCACGGCCGGGGTGGACGCGTTGGCCGACGTGGAGGAGCCGGATGACTCGGACGACGTTGCCGCGCTTGAGCTTTCAGACGGTGCGGAGCCAGACCCGCTGCAGGCCGTCGCTGCGGTGAGCATGGCGCCGGTCAGTGCGATCCAGGCGGTGCGAGCGGTCATGTCCTGCTCCTGTCGACGACGCTTCGGGCGTTCAGGCAGGTTCGGATTCCAGAGTCGGCGCGCCCCCACCCGTCGTGATCACGTCAAGATCAGCGTAAGCGGGCGGATGACATCTGGATGCCGTTTCCGCCACCCCGGCGCCGATGCTCAGAGGTCGCCTTGACGGGCGGCGGCTGGATTCCCGGGTTCGTGTCCCGCGTGACCGGTAGCGAGTAGCGTGGAGACCTTGGTTGGACGACGGGTTGGAACTCTTTCCGGCCGGTGCGGAGGTTTCATGCCGATGGTAGGGCGGTAGCGAATCCCCATGGCTGTCAGTGTCTTCGACCTCTTCTCGATAGGTGTGGGCCCGTCGAGCTCTCACACCGTGGGGCCGATGCGCGCGGCGAAGAGTTTCGTCGACGAGCTCGGTGAGCGGGTGTCATCGGTTGTCGGTGTGCACGTCGACCTCTACGGGTCGCTGGCGGCCACCGGTCGCGGGCACGGCACGCTCGGCGCGATGCTGCTCGGGTTGTCGGGGGAGACGCCGGAGACCGTGGACCCGGAAGCTGGACGAGCGCGAGTCGCGGCGATCGACGGCGGCGAGCCGCTGTTGCTTAGCGGCGTTACGCCGGTCGCGTTCATCACGGCGGACATCGGCATGCATCCGACGGAGATCAAGAACCGGCACACCAATGCGATCCGGTTCGCCGTCGACTTCTCCGACGGTGGCTCACATGAGGCGATGTACTACTCGATCGGTGGTGGGTTCGTCGTGCGCGACGGCCAGCCACCGGACCCGCCCGCCGAGGTCCCGTTCCCGTTCACCGCCGGTGAGGAACTGCTGAAGCTCTGCGAGATCCACAACGTGCGGATGTGGGAGATCATGTGGCGCAACGAATGTGCGGTGCGCACGGAGTCCGACGTGCGGACCGGGCTGCTGCAGATCTGGACGGCGATGGTTGCATGTATCGAGGCGGGTTTCCACGGCGAGGGAGTGTTGCCGGGCGGGCTCGAGGTGCGCCGCCGTGCGCCCGGGCTGCATCGGCAATTGATGTTGAGGCATGAGGCCGACGCGCACGCGGACTCGATGGACTGGCTGAACGTCGCGGCGATGGCGGTCAACGAGGAGAACGCAGGCGGCGGACGCGTGGTGACAGCGCCGACGAACGGGGCAGCGGGAATCGTTCCGGCCGTGATGTTTTGGGCGTTGCGCTATCTGCCCGTCCTGGACGAGCCGGACGCGAGGGACGATGCGGTGGTGCGGTATCTGCTGACCGCGGCGGCGATCGCGGTGCTGTGCAAGGAGCGGGCGTCGATCTCTGGCGCCGAGGTCGGGTGCCAGGGCGAAGTCGGGTCGGCGTGCTCGATGGCAGCGGCGGGGCTGGCCGAATTGCTCGGAGGTTCGCCGCGCCAAGTCGAGAACGCCGCGGAGATCGGCATCGAGCACAACCTTGGCCTGACGTGCGATCCGATCGGCGGACTGGTGCAGATTCCATGCATCGAGCGGAATGCGATCGCTTCTGTGAAGGCGGTCAACGCGGCGAAGATGGCGCTGTATGGCGATGGCATTCATCGGGTTTCGCTGGATCAGGCGATCGAGACCATGCGGCAGACCGGGATGGACATGCACTCCAAGTACAAGGAGACGTCGCTTGGTGGGTTGGCGGTGAACGTTCCGGAGTGTTGAGCGGCGGTGGAGCTAGCCGGCCTGGTCTTGTTCGAGCATCAGGGCAATCCGATCGTTGATCCAATCGGCGTCGACGACGGCGAGGGTTTCGCAGTTGCGCTTGCCGCAGATGCACCCGTGCTCGATGGCGCGGTGATGACGGGCGAGTTGGTCGAACTGACGCAGCACCGCGTCGCGTGAGCGGAAGGCGGCCTTCATCTTGTTTCGGCAATCCTCGGCCAGGCCTAGCGTGTCCTGGAGTTCCTCGACCGTCTGACCTAAGCGGGCGCGCAACTCGGCTTCGTGCTCCCGGGCGGTCTTCAACGGGTTGCCTTGATGGCCATCGCAGACCCCGCATCGCCACCCACGAATTATCCCGTCGGCGTTGACCAGCGCCGAGGCTTGCCGTTCGGGCACGTCCAGGTCGCAGCATGCGCACACAACGGTGTACGAATTGCGCTGACTCATCGTGGCTCTAACTGGTGTCGGAATTACAGTCCCGTCCACGGTGACATCATGATCGGAATCGTCGGCCGCGACGCGCCGCAGATTTAGCAAACATTCAGCACGACAGCAGCGGCTGGGGGAGATGGCGAGAACTTCCTGCCCCGGATGGGCGGCGGTTTCCCCGCTTCGGGAAGGGGGCCTCCGCCCTAAGCCATTGCTCGTCTGCTGCGGCTCGTCGAAGAACTGGTACCACTGTGAAGAATGAGGCCGATCGTACTCAATACTGCGCTGCGGAAGGTGTATCGGCAGCGCATGGTCGATCGGACTCAGTTCCTGTGGATGTGGGTCGAGCCATGGGGGTCGGAATCACCGACGAATGACTACCTGCGGCGGTAGGTTGCCTGTAGCCAACTGTTCCGAACGCACGATTTGCGGCTACGCATCACGGGTAGCTAACTGATCGGCAGGCGGGAGCAAGCTGTGCGACATGGGGACGTTTCGGCTTCCGGAGGGATGCTTGATCTTGGCGCTTATCACAAGCTTTCGATTTCGTAATGACCGCGTGATCAGCTACAGAACAAGGGGCGAATGTGGTTGGACGTACGACCGCTCCGAAAATCAGCCCAGGTTGCTACAGCTAGAGACCTACGCATCTGACGGCACGACAAGCCAGGTACTACAGATAAATAGGAATCGGGCGATCGACCTCCTGGCGATCCTCAATGAGGTGTTTCCCGGGCTAGCAGATGGGGCGTCGTCGGATTCAGCGGAGGCGCGGTCGTGACAGAACCAGCGGCCGTCTCTGACCTTGATTCCCTGGCAGCTGAAGATCCGGTAGTAAGGCAACTCGCTCGGATCATTCGCGACAGTCCGTCGTTGACACTTGACGACGCAGTCGGCGAACTCTCACAGATCGTGGAGATATCGCGTGTGCAAAAGGCCGCCGGGCGAATCCGCGAGCTCAACGATCTGATCAAGAATGCCCAGGTTCCAACGTCGGTGGTGGCCGGCAATATCGAGACTTGGTACCCGGGACCCCGAGCCGAGGATCGCAACTGGTCAGCCCTGGTCGAGATCCTGCGGGCAGACGGTTGGGACGACGAGATGTTGAAGGACCTCAATGATTCGTCGACCAAGGTGGTGGCTAATCTGCCGAATCCTGCCGGAGAGGGGGAGTACCACTGCCGCGGATTAGTGCTCGGATACGTGCAAAGCGGCAAAACAACGAACTTCACGGCGGTCATTGCGAAGGCAGCAGACGCTGGTTATCGCCTGTTCATCATACTTTCGGGAATCCACGATGCGCTTCGGCTGCAAACTCAGGATCGGCTCAACGAGCAGCTCTGGGGGCCTCACAGCGACATCTGGCACAGGTTGACAGATGAACAGGATTTTCGCCCCACGGCCAATGTCGACGCGCTTTTGTCGACGCAACGGCAATGCGTGCTTGCCGTCGTCAAGAAGAACGGCTCTCGACTTCGTCTCCTGAGAGATTGGCTCTTCGCGGCTCGGCCGGAAGTGCTTGCATCCTGCCCAATTCTGATCATCGACGACGAGGCCGACCAAGCTACGGTCAACACCTCCAAACCCGATCGACAACCAACGCGGATCAACGGCCTCATTCGGGACATCGTTAACAAGGTGCCGAAGTCGGCATATGTCGGTTACACAGCTACGCCGTTCGCGAACGTCCTGATCGATCCCGGCGACTATGAAGACCTTTATCCGCGCGATTTCATTGTCGATCTCCCAAGGCCACTGCCATACATCGGTCCTGAGGCGATATTCGGAAGAGAGGCACTGGATTTCGACGATACCGACGTCGGCGACGATGGCAACAACTTCGTGCGTTCGGTGCCTGACGACGAGATCGATGATCTCCGACCGAAAGGAGCGGCTAAGCGGCACGAATTCGAGCCGCGAGTCACGGACAGCCTCGATGCTGCGCTGCGCTACTTCTTAATGAGTACCGCCGCAAGGCGTTTGCGTAACAAGGGGAATCGTCATGCGACGGCACTCATTCACACGTCGCAGCACATCGATGTCCATGAACGGACGGCCCAGGCGATCGTTGATCACTTGTCGACTTTGCGCGCACGCCTGAGCCGTCGCGATGCAGTCCTGCTGGATGCCATGGAGCGTCAATGGGCCGAGGAATGTACAAAGGTCGCAGCATCCGATTTTCAGCTCGAAGCAATCGGTTGGGATGGCATCGCGGATGCACTATCGGCTGTCGCCGACGACGTTGAAGTCATCACTGACAACTCCCGCAGCCTCGAGAGGTTGTCGTTTGACGACGCAAATCCGCGTGTAATCGTTGCCGTGGGTGGCAATACGCTTTCGCGAGGTCTGACGCTTGAAGGCCTCGCCGTGTCCTTCTTCGTTCGTACTGCCTCCGCCTACGACACGCTGCTTCAGATGGGGCGCTGGTTTGGTTACCGCAACGGATACGCAGATCTAACGCGGATCTGGATGACGGACGAAATGCGGGCGTGGTTCCACCATCTAGCCACAGTCGAGCAGGAAATACGTTACGACGTTGAGAGGTTGGAGGTCGAGCACTTAACACCTGAGCAGTTCGGGATCCGGATACGCACACATCCGACGTTGGCGATTACGTCGGCAGCCAAGATGCGCCATGCGCGAACTGCAGAAGCCTCCTACGCCGGTCGAAGGCTGCAGACGATTCTCTTCAATCACAAGGACGCTGCGTGGCTTGCCGAAAACTTGCGTGCTGCACGATCCCTGATCGCTTCGGCGGCATCAGCCAAAAGGTGGTATCCGAGGGCAGGAATAACTGTCATCGAAGGGATCGATTCCCAGCACATTGTGAGCTTTCTATCGATGTACAACTTTCATGAAAACAGCCGCGACCTCGATAGCCAGTTGATCAATCGGTACATTCTCGATCGGCGAGAAGAGGGCGAGTTACTACGCTTCAACGTTGCCTTGATGACTCGCAGCTCTGACTCGGACTACCTGGGTGCGGTGGACCTGGGCGTTGACGGCATGGAATCTGGCTGCATTAATCGCGCCAAAATGCTACAGATCGGCGGGGCAACCTACGCTGACATCAAGGCGCTGATGAGCCGTAACGATCGTGTCATCGACCTCAAACTTGCGGAAGGCTTGCTCACCGCTAAGACGAAGCCGGCGGAGCTGTCGCGATTCCGAAGTCCTAAGGAAGATGGCGGTTACGGCGACGGGTCGGGTCTCGTCTTGCTGTACCCCGTTTCGAAGGACAGCCGTCCAGTTCGAGGAACGGCAAAAACGCGTGAGCCACTGAAGGCAGTGGACCATGTGCTCGGCGTCGGCTTGGTTTTCCCCGAAAGTGCTTCCGCTAGAGCCAATGTTGAGTACGTTACAGCGGACATTGCCTCCATGCCCGACGTTGAGGTCGAATCGCCCGATGATTCAGACGAGCCCGTCGAACTCGAGGCGGGTACGGCGTGATCGATCAGGTCAGGCTTGCGTACGCCGCGTTGGCCACTCACGGAGCTCCGGCCGAAAATGGTTTGACTGTGTTGCCGCTCCGAGGGGTCAAAGGCATTTTTGTTGCGGTGGATACTCAGTCACGCCAACACCTTCTCTTGGAGGCTGACGCTGAAGTTGTTGCTACGCCGAATGTTTCGACTCTTACGGTCACGACCAGAAATCTCATCATCGACGGGCGAAACGCGCGCTTGCTCGATATCGTGTGCTTGTTCACATCGCTTTCAGAGGTTTTCGACCATTTCGCCGATGCGATGATTGGGCGCGTAACAGACGGTGGCGAGCCTCCGAACGTCGCGTTGAACAATGTGCTCAGCGGGTGGCGTGACTTTCTAGTTGCGCCCAAGGGGCCAGTAGGTCGCGACAAGTTGGCTGCGACTCTCGGAGAACTGCTCGTCGTTCGCGACGTGGTGCGGTCAGGCACGACTGATATCGGCTTTTGGGTGGGTCCGTTTGGGCAACGTCATGACATGCGAAGTGGCTCGACAGCTGTCGAGGTGAAGACGACCCGTTCGCACACCGGCTACAGGGTGACAATTCACGGGGAAGACCAACTGCTCTCCCCCGATAATGGCACTTTGCACATGCACTTGGTGCGGCTCGAGGAGGTCCACGACGGCAGCGTTCGAGTATCGACCGTCGTCGACGACCTGCTCGCCGCCGGAGTCTCAGCCGAGAAGCTCTTCGCCGCTCTCGCGGCGAATGGTGTTCCGATTGGCGATATCCCGGCGAGCGACGGAATTTCATTCGAGGTGCGGGAGCGCGTGACCTTCCCTATTGATGACAAGACGCCGCGTATTGTGCCTGAATCATTTGTAAGCGGAAGGCGCCCAACTGGGGTATTGGATATCAGCTACGTCATCGACCTGACGGGTGCCGTTCATGACTCGCTCAGTGATGCCGCGTATGCCGCGTTGATGAGTTCGTTTACGACGACGGTGAAAAAATGACTGCTCTACAACGCTTCTCGGAGCCCTACAGCGCAACTGGCGGTCTTGCCGCGATCGGTGTCCTAAATCAGCTCGGACGTCCGGACGCGGAAGCGCTCGAGGTGCTGGTACGTGAGGCTGTGCAGAACTGTTGGGATGCGAAACGCCCCGACTCGCCAGGTATTCGCGTTGAGATCGGCCGCTCCACACTCGACGCTGAGAATGCAACGAGGCTCAAAGACACTGTGCTGGTCGATCCTCCGCCGGCCCTCCCCCTCGCGGACGAAGTCCGCGGGGGGATGCAGACGCTGTATGTCGCCGACTTCGGTACGCACGGTCTGGCGGGACCGACCAGAGCCGACCGGCCGGGCGAGCCGCGAGACTTTGTTGATTTTGTGCGAAACATTGGGCAACCGCCAGATAAGGATTTTGGTGGCGGATCGTTTGGCTACGGGAAGGCGGCCTTCTACATTGCCAGCGCGGCCAAGACAGTCGTAATCGACACCCTTTGCGAGGTTGCGCCGAGGAAGTACGAACGGAGGCTGCTCGGATGCGCCCTCGGGGGAACATTCGATCTGGCCGGCGTTCCCTATACGGGTCGGCACTGGTGGGGCCGCATAAGCGACGGCACACCCGAGCCGGTGACCGGTGATGAAGCAGATCGAATCGCGGGACACCTAGGCCTACCACCGAGAGTTGGTTCAGACGGAAGAGGGACCACGGTTCTTGTTGTCGCGCCGTCTGTGTCGATCGAAACGGTCGACGGCGTTGATTCCACGATGGAGTTCATCGCAGAATCGATCGCCTGGAATTTCTGGCCACGAATGATCGATACCCCTGGTGGAGCACGCCGCACGATGGAATTCTCGCTGTCGGATTGCGGCAAGAGCGTTCGGATCCCGAATCCTCGTACGCACCAGCGTCTTCGAGGGTTTGTTGAGGCGATGGATCGTCTGCGCCAGGAACCGGGCGAGGACCTTGACGACTTGTCGATGGACTGCGAGATCCGCAGCCTCCGTCCGGTCCGGAGGCTTGGGCGGCTAACTATTCAAAAGGGGCCGGTGGCTCCGGCAGATCTCCCTGATCGACCGCTTCCCCGAGGCGCGCGCATCACGTCAGCCGGTGTCCACCACGTGGCGCTCATGCGGACGCCCGAACTCGTCGTGACCTACCTTGCAGGTGCAACACCGGTCACGGGCAGATTGGGCTACGCCGGTGTGTTTAAGTGCGGGCTCGATGCTGACGACATGTTCAAAGCCGCCGAACCTCCCACCCATGACGAATGGGTATATCGGTCTGTCCACGACAAACAGTGGCGGTCGTTCGTAAAGATCGCGTTAGAACGCGTGCAGAGCCAATGCAGGTTGGCAGCGGGCTACGACGCCTCAATACGTCAGCTCACCGAGTCAGACGCAATTCCGCTTGGCGAGTTTGCGGATGCGCTCGCAGCGCTTATGCCCGGCCAGGACGGTCCCGGGGCCAGACGCCCAGCATCGCAGCGAGTCGCCAAATCTCGGACGCGGCGTCGTTCACCAGCGCGAAGAGACATTGATGTCATCACTGATGATGTCTGGGTGGATGCGCCGCCGGATGGCGACGTCATACGACCGAATGAGAAAGAGGAATCTGACACGCCCCAGCGCGATCGTATTGTCACGCCTCGGCCTCTGCCGCCGCCTCAGACGCGATCCGGTGGTGACCCGGTTCCCGTGATTTCTGCCGACGGATCGCCGGTCATCGCGTATCCATTTGAATTGCGTACGAAAGGGAATCGCGTCTGCCTGTCGGCGGCCGTCGAGGTGATGACCAACGACGGCGCCTTCGTAGAGTCTGAGCCGCCAGTTGGATACGTCCCTCCGGCTGTGCACTGTTGGGTCGACCCTCTTGGCTCGCGACATCTGACATCTGAGGTAGTGGTCGGACCCGAAGGGGTAGACGGAAAATGGCTCGTTGAGATCGAGCTCCGCGACGAGATGATGCGTGTAGACCTCACGGTGGAGCGGCGTTGAAGACCGCTCGGGCTATCCCATATCTTCTGCCACCGGACTCAGCGGTAGCTGCACACGCGTGGTGTTTTGCCGACGGTGTGGAGGTCGGCGACCGGCTCGAGCATTGGGATCCCTTTACGGACCTTGAGTTGGTCCGCGTAATCGAGGTTGACCTTGACGATGTGCGTAGTTCGTGTGGCCTACCGCAAGATGCCGCCTTCGCGTTCGCCGCGACTTGGTCATCGAACAGGACCCGTATTGCGGGCGACGGACCGGTAGTCGAGCTCGGAACGCTGTCCGGGTTGGCGCGCACTGCGTTGACGCTGAGGGTGCCGGGAGCAATGGCAGGTGGGCGGCTGACTCTGCGAACTCGCCTTGTTCTGCGCCACCGTGGGAGCACACCGACGCCGATCTCGCCACGTCGGGCGGGTGCCATCCTGTGGAACGAAGAGACGCAGATCGCGCTTGAAGGTGGCGCTGCACGATTCCCAATAACGGCCGCAGACTTCAAAGTGATTCCTCACTATCCAGACAATGCGGCGTGGGTGCTGGACTGGGATTCCGATGAACTCGATGCGCCGGTCTTGGGAGGTATGCGACTGCTCGTCAACACCAGTCACGAATCCATGCCGGCGATGCTGCGCTCGGGCACCTCCGACCCTCGGGCCGGACTCCTGAAATCCTTCGTTACCTTCGACGTTGCAAGATCTTTGATCTTCGGGGCGCTGCGAAACGATCGCTTTGTCGACGATCCGGAGGCCTTCGAGGATGGGTCCGTTGGACGGATGTTGTTCGAACTAATAACGATGTGCTGGCCAGGAAGTCAACTTTCGTCGCTTCGGTCGCGCATCGTCGAAGATTCGTCCCGATTCAACGCTGAGTTGCAGGCGAGGTTCGGGGTGGTCGGATGATCGTCCTCCCGCGCATCGATAAGCACTCGGCAACTGAGATCCTGAACAACCACTTGGGCGAAGACGTCGCGAGCATCGGTAGTCGCATGCCTGACCGGAACCCGGTCACTACATATACGCCCGTCGGCGGCCTGCGGATTGATGACCAACGACTCGTTGATCTCCGCAAGGAGGTCTTAGATCTTTCTGCTAGGCACGGGATGCCTGAACGGCTCGTAGATCTTTCGGTGTTTGAGGGGCAACTTGCTCGCCTGCTGCACGATCGCCTCCCGATGTCGCCGAATGAGGCTTCCCACGAGGAGGTATGGAGCTATCTAACGTGTTGCTGGCTGCTCGACGTCGCCGCATGGCGGTTTGGCCGGGATGCTGACAAGCGCAGATTCATTGGCGATGTCAACCGAAATACATTTAGACGGCTTTGGTGGAGAGCCGAAATCCTCGGTCCTGGTGTAGATCTCACGCTGCTGGGCGAGGATGAGCTTGTAAATATTACTGAGCGCCCCACCATCGCTAGCGATCGTCGGCTGGCACGCACCGTAGCCTTGGACTTTCTCGCCCGTGTTGACCGAGGAGAGGCAGAATCGCGCATGCTGTTGATGCGCGATGCGATGAAGCGACTTCTTCGCCTGACACCTTTCGTCGCGTTCGCGGCGCTGCGGGACGACGAGGTCCATGAGGTAGTCGAGCACTGCTTCAATTCCGCTGCTTCGGCGCTGTCGGGCGAATCTCCACACTCCGGAGGGCGGCACCGCGGCCCGGAAGCAATGCCAACGGACTCGGCTTCAGATGCTCCGGCCGAAGTAAGTCCCAGCGTGGTCTCAATAGAACGTATGACGATGTCCGACGATGAGTCGCTAGTGGGTCCGTCAACGACTGCCGTCACTCCGGATTTTGAGAATGTCGCCCAAACTGCCCTTGGAATTGCTAGGCGGGTCGGGAGAGTCACCAACACGAACCTTCGGGAGCTTGTGCCGATCACTTCCGGGGAGGCCCGCGAAGTTCTTCAATCACTTGTGAAAGAGGGACTGCTCGCACGGCGTGGAGTTCGGCGAGGCACTTACTACGTACTCGCTGAATCCACAGACAACATAGACACGGCGTGGCCGCCACAAACACCGACGGAAACAACCGAACTCAGCGACATGGATGCCAGCCCCGAGACCAGCGAAACTGCATTGCGCCGAATGCTACGGAGGCAATGACGGTGGACGGCAATCTCAGCGCCGTGACCAGTCCGGCACGACCCCGCCAAGCACCCAAACCTCTCAGTGAGACGGTCCGTCGGCAAATGAGCGCGATGCCTACGAGAGATACCGGTGCTGAGATGGCTCTGCGGCGCGAACTCCACAGACGCGGGCTGCGGTTCCGGGTGCAGGTCCGAACGCTTCCCGGTAGACCAGACATCGCCTTCACTCGTGCGCGGATAGCCGTATTCGTCGATGGGTGTTTCTGGCATCGTTGCCCTGTCCACGGGACCGCTCCAAAGAACAATGCAGAGTGGTGGGCGGCGAAACTCGACGCCAATGTCGCGAGAGATGCGCGGAAAGACGCCAGCCTCGAGGAGCTCTGTTGGCTAGCTGTCCACGTGTGGGAGCATGACGACCCTGTCATCGCCGCCGACGCCATAGAACAGCTGTGGCAAAGCCGCCTAATTGTCACCGCGGCGGGGCAGAGCGAGGATGTCGGACATCTGTGAGATCCTGGACGAAAGTAAGTAGGAGGTGCCGATGGCGCGTATGACGACGGTTACTCCGTCCGCTGCTCGACTTACCGATTCGCTTCGCGATATCGGGTATGACTTCAGCTCGGCTGTTGCTGATCTCGTGGACAACAGCATCACTGCCGGTGCGACGCAGGTTGACGTCCTTGTCGAGTTCGATGCTGAGCAATCTCGCGTACTGATTGCCGACAACGGCCACGGGATGACCATAAATGGGCTTACAGAGGCAATGCGGTTCGGGAGTCGTCGTGCCTACGGCCCCGGGGACCTCGGCCGGTACGGACTTGGGCTCAAGACCGCCTCACTCTCACAAGGTCGATCACTCACTGTCCTCACTAGGAGGGCGACCGGCCGTCGAGTGATTCTGATGCGCCAACTCGATCTCGATCTGGTAATCGAGTTCGACGACTGGCTGATAGTCGAGCCAGAGCGGACAAGCGTGATCAACCGCGCTCGCAATCTGTTCGAGGATACTGCTGGGACCGTTGTTGTTTGGGAAAAGCTCGACCGAGTGGTGCCGTCGAAGAATGCGGCCGGGGGATGGGCTCGCCGGCGATTTGAGACCATCACGGAGAAGGCCGCTGAGCATCTATCGATCGTCTTCCATCGTTTTCTTTCCGGTGAGGCGAAGGCTGGGCGGGTCGCGATCACGGTCAACGGCAAGAAGTTACTGCCTTGGGATCCGTTCGCGCGCTCGGAACAAGCGACGAAGGAATTGCCTGAAGAGATTTTCGAGATTCAGCACGGGGATAACAGCGGATCGGTATCGCTGCGCCGGTACGTCCTTCCCGGCCGGGATCAATTCAGCTCGCACGCCGAGTTCGAGCGGCTCTCGGGTCCGCTCAAGTGGAACCGTCAACAGGGGCTTTACACGTACCGCGCGGACCGACTGGTGCAGTGGGGTGGGTGGTTCGGGATCAGGGGCATCGACGAACACACAAAGCTCGCTCGGGCTAGCGTCGATTTCGACACGGACCTCGATGCAGCGTTCAACATCAACGTAGCCAAGATGCGGGTGTCGATCCCAGCTCAACTGCGACAGATGATCGAACGACCGATTAACGAGATGTGCTCGATCGCCGACGAGGTGTACCGGAAATCGCCCGGATCGGGTCCCGTCGAAGAAAAACAGAAGGGGCACGGCGGCGATAGCATCACTGTCGGGACTGAGATTGGTTTAGCGCTTCAGGCGGCAGCACTCGAAGCCGGAGAGTACAAGGCGCTCAAGAAGATTGCTGCGGTGATGCTTAAGAACGATCCCAATATAGCTACTGCGCTTGGCATCTGACTCAGGTAGTTACTGTCGTCGCCGTTCTCGAGGGAACACCGTCATGGGCGCAATGCTTGGTGAGTGGGCACGCATGGCACTGTGGCTTTTCGGGGCTGCATAAGCTGTTTGCGAGCTCGATCAAACCAAGATGGGCATCTCTGGCATCGACGCCGAACCCGATCATGCGTGCAATCGCCATCCGTCCGTCGGTCAATTTATTCTTACGGTCGACCGCGTTTGCCTGAAAACGCCTAGCCACCCTGAGTACGCCTTTCGTGACCAAGACTGGTTCGTCAGGACCTTCGGTGGCGAGTCTATCGGTGGCGAGTTTTGGGACGGTCAGGGTCGCTAGGTCGGTTACCGCATCCGACAGACCGGTGGCTTTCTTGATTTCGTCTGCTGAACCATCCAACAATGCCGGATTCTCGGCCAGTGTCAGGGCTGCAATGGCTCGGTTCTGGCGGCCGATATTTTTGGCCATGTCGATCAGGCATTCACGCAGATCGGATTGGTCGGAATTGCGCTCGATGGCCCGTGCAAGCAACTGCAGAACCGGCCAGAGTCGTTGAGCCGCAGTCTTCGTCGCACGGTCAAGGAGTAACTCTCCTGCGATCACTTCCCAGCGCGAGCGAGCGTTGAGCCATGGCAGTGCCAACGAATCAGACCTGCTTCGGAACCACTCTGCTAGGAGTTGGCCCGTGTCACGGGTCGGGAGTTCTGCGTCATCGTCCAGATCAAGCGAAGCGATTACCGCTTGCCCGATCACGAATCCCAACCTCGGAGGTACGGCGTTCCCGATCTGGCGGAATGCTGCCGACGGAGGCCCATCGAACCGGAAATGGTCAGGGAATGTCTGTATCCGAGCGGACTCACGGACCGTGAGCGTCCGACTCTGGCGAGGGTGGATGTACCAGTAACCGTCCTTGGCGATGTGTGCGGTAATGGTTCGCGACAGATCGTTCTCGTTGAGGCGCTTGTACTTGTCGTCAAAAATGTCGCCGCGGTATCGCTGGTGCGCAGCGTCGAGGTCCGTGTACTTCGTCGCATGAGTCATGCCGTCGAATGCGAGACGATCGTCCTCTCTCACGGGGCGTGTGATGTGATCGAACACCTTGCACAAGTCCTCGGGTGCAACCTGCGACCGCATCTCACGTTGGAAGGCGCTCGAGGGACCGGCGTACTCGGTCCATCCGTCCGCTCCACCCGCGGGTCGCCAACCTCCCTCGACCTCTGGAAGGTCGCCAATGGCATTCCAGACGGTAACTTTCCGTTTGGACTCGGCCGGCCAATGGAACTTCACGTTGTTCCTGAGTGCGACCAGGATGAGGCGCTGCCTGACTTGGGGCACGCCGTACCGCCAGGCGTCGACGACCCGTTCCTCGACGCCGTAACCGAGTTGCTCAAGCTCCTCGACGATGCTTCTCAGGATGAACATGTTCCGATCAAGCGCCATGTCGGGAACGTTTTCCATGACGACCGCCTGCGGCTGAACGATTTGAACTATGTCGAGGAATGAGCGCCACAGATCCCGACGCGCGTCACGCGATTCGCGGAGGCCTGACTCGACCTGATGTCGGATCATCGACTGCCCAGCCTTTGAGAATGGCTGGCAAGGAGGACCACCGGCAATGAGCTCGACTCCGGCTGATCGACATAACTTCGCGACCTTGGTGACCATCTTCGCGTCAGATAGATCCCAATCAACGGACATACCGCCAAAATGATGCGCGTGGGTGCGATTAGCGAATGGCTCATGGTCGGCGCCGAGGACGACCTTGAAGCCAGCACTCTCTAGACCCAAGCTGAGACCTCCAGCACCGCTGAAGAAATCAGCAGCCAGCCGGGCGCCCCGGGCGCGTAGGTCTTTGGCGTAGCGGAGGAAGTGGGGAACGTCCTCGGTGTGGTCAGGGTGGGGTTCAAGGTTGATGAACGGGCCACGGACCAATCGCACACCGTAGCCCACACCCTTCCGGACTTCTTGTGCCTTAGTCACGCCGGTAACGATAACGGGGCTGACCGACTAACCCGCGTGTCCTCGCCGACGCACGGTGAGCGCGGTTGGTGGCCACGGACATTACAGCGTTCGAAATGCCGACGATTCGGGAACATCGCGCAACCGTGGCTGGTGCTCATTCTCGTCGCGCACATCGCGTCCCTGATCATCGGCTACAAGCGGATGGCGTGGTATTGGGCCCCACGTTTCCCATTGCGAACGCAGCCGCGCCATTTCGTGCCTGCGCTCCGCCAGGTACGCGGCCTTCGGTGACTCATCGCTAATCCACTGACGGAGAGACGCAACTGATGCGGCCACGCTGGTAAGTCGCACGGCACCAGACGTCAGCCATCTCACCGTGTTCTGTACGGAGATTTCGACGACGCGTAGTCGTACGCCGATAAGGCGGCGGTCTGCGTCGCTCCAGGTCGCTGAGCTCCCATCGATGACCCCGACGGCATCGTCGACCGCGATCCATGCGGCCGAGCGAATGGCGGTGCTGTCTTGTTCGTGTCGCATTCGTGCGTCGAGATTAGTCGGAAGGAAGGTCGCCAACGGGATCTGATCGAGGTTTGACACTGCGAACTCCCATGCCGGCATACTCGCGGCGAGAGCACCCGCGGTTACGACAATGAGCGGCTCATTGTCGTTGACCCGCACCGCGAAGCTCTCGATATTCGGCATTAGTCGATGCGAAAGCACGAGGGCCTGAAAGCAAGGGTTCACGTCCTTCTGCAACAATTCGCCGACCCGTAGCGAAGCATGTCGCGTGTTTAGAATCGCGTCCAGAAGCCGTAGATCGTTGGTGCCGAAGAAAGATTGGACGCGCTTCCATCCAGGCATCCTTCCCTGCTCACCGAAGTGGGGCAGCGAAGCGATGTCGGCGGGAAGCTCAAGAAATCTGACCGCTGCTATCGCTGCCTCGCACCCCGCGACGAAGGAAAGCGCTACTTGTGCGCTCTCTACGACCTTCTGCGGAAGGACCAGTACGCCCTCAGCCGAAAACTGTTCGTCGAAGCCATCCCAAACCAGGGTCTCGTGCGCTTCGCTGTTCCTGAGATCGGGGATTATTACCTGTGCGGCCAACACCGAGGATCTTCCGCCAGCGGCCACCATACGGTCCCTGAGTACGCCTAGCGTCGGAGGACGTTCCCAGGCGCAGAGGTTGAGGCAGTGGTGCACCCAGGCCAACTGGCGAAAAGGACCCTCTACGAGGCGTTTATAACAGTCCGCAAGTGCGTTCGCCCTCGTTTCGGTATCGGCTGCAACGTCCCTGACCGTCCGCCAAGATCGTGCGGCGGCGTCTCGGGCACGACGGATTGCAGGTTCCATTTGACTGAGGTGCTCGCGGACCTCGGCCCCCGTCGCAGGGTCGGCAGTGAGAAGGCTGGCAATCATCTCATCCATGTGGACGTATGCACCGACGGAATCGTCGCAGGCCAAAATCTCGCCCACCACTATCACGGCAGCTAGGACGTCGGGCAGCCCTGGAACTCCGAGTGATGCGAGGTGGGGAAGCAGATGATGCAGCAGATCATTGGTTCGGTAGGCATAATGCTGAAGGACCCACTCGGGGCGAAATCGACCCGAGTCGTCGATCGGTGGATCAGACATCGCAAATGCATCACCGACAGCGCTTCGAGCGTTTAGATGGCGTGCGTGCGCGGCCCATTCCTGGCTCTCCGCGAGCAATTCTTCATCAATCGCGACGTCTACATCTAGCTCAACGTAATCTGCAACGACCTCTAGGCGGCGGACGATGAGCGTTACGAGACGTTCCGCAGCAGTGTGATCAAAGGGGACGAAGGGTTGAATCGCGAGCAGCTGCGACAACGCCTCGTACGCAAGCTCTTTGGTCCGCGCTACAGATCGCCGACAGTCCTCGTATCCGTTCGCGAGTGATGGGGTCGTCGTCGCCAAGCCGGCTACTGCCGTGCTCAGGGCCGTGCTGTGGAGTTCCCATGATTGCGCTGTAACCGGCAACGTATGAGCTGCGCGAAAGCTAACGTTCCCGAACGTCTCCGTTCTCAGCGGCGCGACAAGGCGCTGTCTGGCATCGGGCGGTAGCGGCACTGAACAACGATAGGAAGTACTGCGGTTGAGCGCAGCCCATTTTCGCGCATCTGCGTTGCAGATCGGCACGTCGACGCTCATCGCGTCGGCTCGGTGGACTAGAACAGCGACAGCTGCCGTGTGTCCTCGTCGCCGAACATTGCGAAAATCGTCGCAGTCGAGGGGCCGGTACTCGGGGAGCGTCTGCACCAGGCGTATGCGAAGGCGGCCGGCGGTCAAACGGTGGGTAAGCAAATTGCGCGCACCCTAAACCAAGCGATCACAAGCGCTGAATACCGCGGAATGATCGTCGCGGACAATCCGCTAAACGAAGCCGGTGTGAAGCCAAGGACCTTCAGGCTGGCGACTCAACCAAACGTTATCGCGCGCGAACTTGGTCCTCGATCGCTTAGTCTGGTCCCGTCAGCAGAGTTGGCGCACCACCTCATCGAGCTTTCGCTCGGGGATCAGGCTCGCCCAGAAGAAGAACTCTTTCACGGAGTCCTGCATAGGCTCGGGCTTGAGCGTCTTACGGAAAGCGCAATGGCAGTACTAGCGCGAGCGATGACACTTGTCCCCTTGCAGGAGAGCGTGACTGAAGACGTCGGGTCACCGTCGATCTCGTAGAAGGAGCGCACCGTGACCTACATCATCAGCGTCATCAATCTAAAAGGCGGCGTTGGTAAGACAACGACGACTGTCGCGATGGCGGAGATCCTCGCGGGTGAATTCGACAAGCGCGTTCTGGTGATTGACCTCGATCCGCAAACGAATTCGACGACGATGCTGATCGGGGAACAAGCCTGGAAAGACGCGAACTCGGCAGGGCACACATTGGAAGCTTTGTTCAAGGATTCGCTTCGCCGCGACGGCGACGCTGCACAGTTTGATCTCGAGAAGACTCTGCACCGAGAGGCATCACCGATCAGCGCCGTGAGGACACTCGATCTGTTGCCAAGTAGCTTGGATCTGATTGACGTCCAAGATGACTTGGCCGCGGTCCGGGGCGGTCGCTATCACACGGATCGACCGGTGGATGTGCTCCACAAGGCGACCTCAACGCTGGCAACCGAATACGACTACGTGCTGATTGACTGCCCGCCGAATCTCGGAATCATCACCTTGAACGGTATCCGGATGTCCCACGGATACGTCATCCCAACTAAACCGGACATCCTTAGCACGTATGGAATCCCTCAAATAATGAATCGTGTCGCCGGCTTCGCCGAGACCCTGGATCACCGAGTGGTGCCTCTCGGCACGATCATCAACATGTACCGCCTAGGTACGAATATTCATGAGAACACCATTCGCGCGCTAAATCGGAACGTGGAAGAAGGCAAGGTGCCCAAGCTGTTTCGCGCTTTTATTCCGTATGGCAGCCGGGTGGAGGAAGCCGCAGAGTTCGCCTCGGTTAGCACTTTGCGGCAGCGCTGGGGGCCGGCGAGCCTTTTCGGCCAACTCAAAGATTTGACAGTCGAGTTGACCGAACGAGCGGAGTCGCAGCTGTGACATCGAACAGCGCGGGCGAAGCGCAGATGTCGCAAGCTCGGGTGCTGACAGCCTTTCAGCAGTTAGCCGTCGCGCATCGCGCGCTTGCCGACGTCCTAGCCAACTTGCTTGCCGTAGTCGCCGAGGAAGCCGTTCAGAACGCAGGTTTTGGAGCCCGATTGAATGAGGCGCTCGTCGTCGATCGCGGACGGAAGAAGGCAGCCGGTCCAACTGAAGCCCGGACTACAACGGTGTCGCCAGCGCCTCGGGCCCCTGCCGCGAAACCCCGGTCGAAAAGAGGCCGTCGAGTACCGGGACCCTGGGATCCGTACGACGTGTACGCGAAAGTCGGAGAGGCGGGCTTGAGGGAACAGCTAAGCCGACTCGAGCTCGAGCAGCTGCGCGACATAATCGCCGAGCACAGTATGAACAACGACGGACTCGCGATGAGATGGACTAAAGCTGAAAGAGTGGTCGGCCGAATTGTCGACCGTGTTGTTGACAGGTCGGCTAAGGGGGATGCGTTTCGGCGTGCTTAATTGGTACCGCAGTCAACTGTTACAGCTTCGCGTTCGAGGTGATCGGTGACCAGGGGCCGCTGCCCCGAGCGCACGTTGCCAGCCAGCCGGCTTCGCTTAGTGTTCAGCGCGGGCGGGCGAACACGGCGACATATATCGAACCGGAACTTGCCGTCCCCGCTTCTGTCAGTGTGCAGTTGAGCATGTTGGTTTGGCTGAATGTGTTGTTCATCCACCCGTTGACGGCTGCCTGCGCCGAAGAATTCAGCGCCTGATTCTCGGCAAGAGAGCCATAGGCGTAACCCGCCTGGACGACGCGCTGTGTCATCGTCGTTCCATCGCTGTCGTCGTCGTCATTGCGCCAGCCGTTGGTGGCGAAGTCCTTCGCATGCCTGTCGGCGGCGGCCTGCAGTTGCGGGTTCGGGTTGAGGGCCGCACAACTGGGGTTCGCTTGTGCCCGTTGCTGGTTGATCAGCTTGAGGAGTGTTGGGTCTGGGTCTGCCGACGCGGTGGCGGAGGCGCCGAGCAGCGCCACGGTCAGCGCGATCACGACCGTCCCGACGCCGACTGTGTTGCGGGCCTTCCGACGGGTCGACCGGCTGGTGAACTTCACCTGTGAACAGTCCTGTCTGAGTGGATGATCGGTGTCGCGGGCCGACACGCTCATGGGTTCGGGGCAGTTCTGTGCACAAGGCCGAATCCGAGGGCGATCAGCCCGGCGGCGGCGCCGGCATCGGAGGGGGCGGGACGCACGCGGACTTGGCGATCGTGCCGTTGGCGATCGTGCCGTTGGACAGCCGGCTTAGGGCGTCTCGTGCCGCGTCCATCGGCGTGGGGCCCGTGCCTCCCACCGACTGGTTCCCGTTTTGAGCGATCGCGCCGCAGCCCGTGAAGCTGACGATCACGGTGCATCCCCAGTACCGTGGTTTCGGGTCGTTGCATGCTTCCCGCGCAAATTTTTCGGCCGTCACCCGGTCGGGATACGTGTCAGCGCCCAAGCAGACCGGGTGCCCCCACTCTTCGGTACTGGCCGGCGCCGCACACGCCCCCCATGGACCGTCGGCGTGTGCGATGGGGGTGCTCAGGGCGACGATGGCGGCGCCCACCGCGGCGATACCCGCTGCGGAGATGGCGAGGGGTGCTCGAAAGCCGACGAATGACATGATCTTTCCTTTGCTTGACGTGTGATCTGCGACCAATCACGGCCAGCCCCATGCTCGTTTTCAGGTGAACTGCAGCTCGGGTCGTTCCCGTGCAATCTTCGGCGCAGCGAAGGTTTCCGTGCCCCGTGCTGCCCTACCTGTGTTTGAGGGTTGCTACGACCAGGGCTACCTGGTTTTCGGCAGCGACTACCCGTATCTGTGAAACCGCGGTGCTCGACGAGTCGGCGGAAGAGTTCACGACGTCGTCACGGGGCCGCGTCGCGATGGACGGCGCGACGGCGCCGGAGGGCTCGCACAGGCCACCGCAATGCCGACGAGCATCGCCACCGAGCCCGACCGAACCGCCGCACGCATCATGTCCGCAGTATCCCCAACGTCGACATCGGCACTCCGGGGCACATTCGAGCGCACTAGCACCAACTCCGCTAGAGCGGATTCCCGTAGCGACGTGGCTCGATGCTTGGCTCAATAGGGTCTTCACGCTGGGGTGCGTCCGATGCATCTGGTGGTGAGTACCGATGCGCCGCAGGAATTTCGGAAGGATCCTTTGAGAGAGCGTCGCGCGGAAATCCGAACCACCAGATCGTGTCGGATTCGCCCGGCTGCCGCATCGATGACGAGGGCTGGTTTTCTTCGAAGTCGATCAAGTAGTAATACTGGGCCGGATCATCGTGCTTCTGCCACGGGCCCGGGTCGACGAGCGATTGTCTGGTGTCGCGCGCCAAACCCCAGGTTCGATCTGACGGCGGAGCCGTGTAGACCACGAACATCATCGGGCCGTCGGTCCAAGCGTGGGTAACCGCGTACTGACCGCGCCCCGACTCCTTGTTCGCAGATTCGATGCGCTGCAACAATTTTTGCAATACCTCGATGGCGAATTGGCGCTCGACTTCCGTCACCTCAGTTGATGGGCACATTGTTGTTTACCCATGGTGGCGTCAACGTCCAGCCTGGTGTCACCTCGACGACGCCACTGCCGCCTGCTAGGGGGTACATCGTGATGACCCCTTTCTGCCCGCCGTCGGGCACTGAGGGGTTTCCCTCGTTGGTGTTTGCAACGATCCTCATCGTCACGCTTTCTCCAGTGTCCTCGCAATCGACCGTGCCGAAAGACCCTTGTGTGCAGTGCACGCGATTGATTGGAACCTCGTATATCAGAGTTCCTCCTTCGTTCTTGACGGGTCGGCTGTGTGAGATCAAGTCCTTGAATACGTTCGGGTTGACGACGTGGTGTCGCCAATAAGCCTTATCCCAGCCGAAGCCCTGCTGAGTAGTTTCGTCGTAGTAGCCGCGGCGCAGCACCACGTGATTCCCGTCGAGGTCGGTCGCCTCGGCGATGATCTCGTTGACCGGGTATGGAGGTGGCGGCGGCGCTTGCTTGAAGTCGACTGCTTGGACGACAGTGCCGGGCGAGCTGTCGCCGTCGAATTTGATCGCGTGAAGGTCTGCGGCCTTCGCGCCAAGCCGTTCGCCGACCAGCGTGTCAGTCTGTACGAGTCGTTCGGCGTTCCACTGGATGTACTTGGCATGCTCGACCGCCGCGGCTTGTCTAACAGCGGCGCTGGTCGGGTCGACCCAACGAGTGGCATCTCGTACCGACAGGTCGTCACGAACTCGAAATCCATCTGATTCGGCGTCGGAGATGGCCTCCAACGCTGCGCGTTGGGCGGCACGGATATCGGTGGCTCCCCGTTCGGCGATCAATGCCGCCTCGCGCTGTACGTCGCCTTGCTTACGAACCACACCGAGATCGTCTGTCACGCGATTCCAGGCGGCGTCCCGCGCCTGACCAGTCCATGCCGCTACATCTGATGGCGCGATGTTGTTGCGGTGTTGCTTGAAGTGATCTTCGGACTCGACGGCTGCCGCCTGCCAACGATCCGCTGCGACTGCCAAGTGATCGCTCTGCCACTGCTGGATCTGCGACCTAGTGGGAAGGGACACAACTAACACTGCCGAATTAGAGCGTCTGCGCTACTGCTTCGGCCGTCTGGCCATCGGCTTCGTCGTAGCTGCTGGCGGCGGCGGCCATTTTGTCGACATGGAACGCCACGCGGGCGGCTTGGCGTCCGCGGGTGGCTGAGATTGCGTCGTCCATCGCCGTGATCCCTGAGCTACTCGGTTGGCCGCTTTGCGGCGCGCTGTTCGTCGAACTCCGGGTAAGAGCCCCCGCAATCCTGGCGCTTTCGGCCGCTCCAGATCTCAACCGGCCTGTGTCGACCCTCAACTGGTCCGCCATGTAACCCCCAATCGATCCGATTACACCACGCGGAACGAACGGCTACTCGCACTGATTGGCCGGATCGCGCTCGGTTGATAATCGACATAGCTAGCAACTCGACGTCCTCCAACTACTCCTACCGGCCGATACCGCGTCGCACTGACTTCACGCAGTAGCGGTAACCTCAGACGCGAAGGACGATGGATCGGGAGGTCAAAAATGGGCCTCGTACTGGGGCTTTCGATGTCATCAAAGGACATCCGGGGCGTGTTGGTCGACGGCGTCACTGGCGAAGGTGCGCAGGTCGACCGCAGTGTCCTGAACTTGGTCGACGATGACGCGTTCGACGCCGAGGCCTTCCTGGAGTCGTTGCCACTGGATGAGGATCTGCACAGCGTCGGCCTGACCTGGTCGCGTGACGCCGAACCCGCTGCCATCAAGGTGCGCGAAGCGCTCGAAGTCCAAAGCGCCGGGGCGCCCGTCGTCGCGGTACCTGACATCGAGGCCGCCGAGGCCCTCGCCCGCGGCATCGCAGGGCTCACCGAATACGACTTCCTGATCGTGTGCATCGTCGAACCCGATACCGCAGTCATCGCGTCGGTCGACGGGTTTCGCGTAGCGGTGGAGCGCATCGAGGGCGTTGATTCCGCCACGCTGATCGACCGTGCGCGCGCCGTGGTGCGCAGCGCGCGGCCCAGCCCTGACGCAATCTTCGTGCTCGGGTCCGCCGACACCGACGAGCTCGTCGCCGCGCTCACCGATCTGACGCCGCAGCCCGTCCTCACCGGAAGCGACGCGGACTTCGCGATGTCTCGGGGCGCGGCGCTTGCTTCGGCACGGCCCGTCAACGTTGCCGACGCGCCAGTCGCGAGCCCGCGCTTCTCCCGGGTGCGCGTGCTGTCGTCGGTGCTTGCTGCCGCGGTCGTGGTCTTCGTCGTCTCGGTGGCGCTCTTGGTGGGGCTACCTCCGACACCGGATTCGACGGCGCAACCGCCCCGCAGCAGCGCGGCGGGCCCCATCGTCCGACCGCCCGCCGCCCCGCCGCGGAGCGCCCCTGACGCGCCCGCGCTTCGCCTGGCCCGGGAACCCTTCGCGACGGCCGCGCCGCCGGTTCCCGAAGCGGCTCCGCCAGCGCCGGCCTACGTCCCCGAAGCGGCTCCGCCGGCCGCGCCCGCTTACGTCCCGCCCCCAGCACCGGTGTACGTGCCGCCGGCCCCGCCGCCAAAGCCGCGGCTGCGCGACCGGATCTTCGACAAGATCCCGCTGATCAATCGATTCGGTTAGCCGGCTCCGGTACTGGCCATGGCCGCCGGCGAACCGAAATTGATTCTCAGCAAACCGCTTTCACACCGGATCGGCTTGGCTTTAACCCAACCGAGCTGTTGTTGTCGTGGGAGCCACTGGCGTCCTGCCATCTGAATGCCATCGAGCTGCGCTAGCGCGGCTCAGCTGTCATAAAAGGGCCGTGGGTCGCCAATCCGATAACCGACGGCATTCGCGAAGCACTGGGCCAGACGTTGGTTACCAAGGTTCCGAGCGGTCTGTGTAACGATCACTGGCACATTCGGTTTCGCGTTCTCCGCGAGATCGCCCTCAAACTCAGCGCAGACTTGATACGGCGAGTGGAACAGCAGATGGCTTGGGTTGGTGTCGTAGGAATCGAAGTGCCCGAAGCGGTACGAATTCACGGTGTGGAAGTAGTAGTAATCGCATTGGCCGTTAGCGCAGCCGCCGATATGTGTCGACCGTCGCGTAATTCCCCCGGGGTGTCCGTCACGTAATTCCGCCACCCGGTGGGCCTCGGTGTAGGTCTACCGGGTGGGTTTGGTGTTGTCTACTGGCGCGCTAG
>NZ_JAPZLB010000019.1:0-112481 GCF_033804635.1 Mycobacterium sp. RTGN4
CAGCGGCAGGGAAACGCCCGGACCCATCCCGAACCCGGAAGCTAAGCCTACCAGCGCCAATGATACTACCCATACGGGTGGAAAAGTAGGACACCGCCGAACACCCATTAAGAATCACCCCCCGCGTAATGCGGGGGGTGATTCTATATTCCACATGAATTCCGAACAATTTATGGCAAATTCACCATTCATCGCGGAATGGCGAATTCCACCGTATCCTTTGCGGGGCAAGTGGAAGAACAGGAAGGTACCCGGTGGCTGACGACCGACAGGCTGGTGGTGAGGAGCGGCGTCCGCGGGGGACTTCCAACGCCGGCGCCTCGCGCGGCGGATCGCGTGATCGCCGCGGGGCGCCCCCGACGTCAGGTCCTAACCGTGCCCGCCATGCGCAGCCGCGACGCCAGGACGACGGGCAACGGCCGACACCGACAGGACCCCGGCTTCCCGCCGACATCGACGCAAGGCAGTTGTCGCCGGAGATTCGCGGCGAGTTGACCACGTTGGACAAGACGACGGCAGACTTCGTGGCACGTCACCTGGTCGCCGCTGGCGAGCTACTGGAAGAGGATCCTGCTGCCGCGCTGGAGCATGCACGAGCGGCGCGGGCACGCTCCGGTCGCATCGCGGCGGTCCGGGAAGCGGTCGGCATTGCGGCGTATCACTGCGGCGACTGGGCGCAGGCGCTCGCCGAGCTGCGCGCCGCACGCCGAATGGGCAGCCGCTCACCGCTTTTGGCGCTCATCGCCGACTGCGAGCGGGGTGTCGGACGGCCCGAGCGCGCCATCGAACTCGCGCGCAGCGCGGAAGCCGAACAACTCACCGGCGACGACGCCGACGAACTGCGCATCGTGGTCGCGGGAGCACGATCCGACCTTGGTCAGTTCGAACAAGCGCTGGCGGTGCTGTCGTCGCCGCCACTCGATCCGGCGCAAACCGGTCAAGCTGCCGCGCGACTTCACTACGCCCACGCTGAGACGCTGCTGGCCCTCGGCCGGTCGGACGAAGCCTTGCAGTCGTTCATGCGCGCGGCGGCCGCCGACGTCGAGGGAGTGACCGACGCCGAAGAACGCATCACGGAGTTGGCCTGAGGTGACTGCGCTCGCGGAGGAACACGACTGCCTGCTGCTCGATCTCGATGGAACGGTCTTTCGCGGAGCGGAAGCCACCGAAGGCGCTGTCGGCACGCTAGCCGCCGTCGAGGCCCGCACCCTCTACGTGACCAACAACGCGTCGCGCAGCCCCTCCGAGGTCGCTGACCACCTGGTACAGCTCGGGTTCGCCGCCGAGGCCGGCGACGTGGTAACCAGCTCACAAAGTGCGGCGAAGCTGCTGTCCAACCAATTGCCTTCTGGTTCAGCCGTACTCGTCGTCGGCACCGAGGCGCTGGCGGCCGAAGTCACCAACGTCGGGCTACGGCCCGTTCGGCAGTTCGCCGACGATACGGCTGCAGTCGTCCAGGGCCACTCTCCGCAGACGGGATGGTCGGACCTCAGCGAGGCGGCCCTCGCGATCCGCTCCGGAGCGGTGTGGATCGCCACCAACGTCGACCGGACATTGCCGTCCGAGCGAGGGCTGCTCGTGGGCAACGGCTCGATGGTGGCCGCCGTTCGATCGGCGACCGACAGTGAGCCCCAGGTGGCAGGCAAGCCCGCCCCGACACTGCTCAACGACGCGCTCAGCCGCGGCCGGTTCGAAAAGCCCTTGGTGGTGGGCGACCGCCTCGACACCGACATTGCAGGGGCGAACGCTGCCGAGTTGCCGAGCCTTTTGGTCCTGTGTGGCGTCAGCACCGCGGCCGACATGGTGTTCGCCATTCCCGAGGAACGCCCGAACTTCGTTGCCGCCGACCTGCGTTCGCTGCTTGCCGACAGTGCGGGTTTGCGCATCGGACCGCATCCGGCGTGGCAGGTCACCACCGAATCCAATGAGGTGACCGTGCGGTCGACGGGCCTGCCGGCAGAGGACACGCTCGCTGTCGTCCGCGCGACGGCCGCTGCGATATGGAGTACGGGCTGGACGGGTCAGCCACCCGTGCTGACCGCAGGTGACGAAGCGGCTCGCCAGGCGTTGGAACGTTGGTCGCTGCTCGCACAGCCCATCGGCTAGCGTGAACGACGATGACGACCGATCCCCAACAGATTCGTGGCGAGCTCACGACGTTGCTCGCCGGCCTTCCTGATCCCGATGCGCCCGACGCGGACATCGAGGAAATTGCGGCGCGGTTGGAGCAGGCACACGAAGTGCTCGTCGACGCGCTGCAATCGGTAGAGCGCAGCCCCACCGGCGGAGCGACGAGCTCGGGGATCGAAGGGTAGCGCACGTGGCACGGCGCGCTCGCGTAGACGCCGAGCTTGTCCGACGTGGGCTTGCCCGGTCACGTCAACAAGCCGCGGAGTTGATCGACGCAGGTCGGGTGAGCATCGACGGGCTCCCCGCCGCGAAGCCCGCAACGGCGATCACCTTGGACGCCCGGCTCGTCGTCGCCGAAGCAGACGAACGCAGCTGGGTGTCGCGCGGCGCGCACAAACTCATCGGTGCGTTGGATGCGTTCCAGCTGTCCGTGGACGCCCGTCGGTGTCTGGATGCCGGGGCATCGACCGGCGGTTTCACCGAAGTGCTGCTGGCTCGCGGGGCGCGCGAGGTGGTCGCGGCCGACGTCGGTTACGGCCAGCTCGCATGGTCGCTGCGGTCCGATCCACGGGTGACGGTGATGGAGCGCACCAACGTCCGGGCGCTCGATGCCGACGCCATCGGGGGCCCCGTCGACCTCGTCGTCGCGGACCTCTCCTTCATCTCCCTGTCCACGGTGCTACCCGCACTGACGGCATGCGCGTCAGCGGACGCGGATATCGTTCCCATGGTGAAGCCACAGTTCGAGGTCGGCAAGGACCGGGTCGGTGCCGGCGGGGTGGTCAGCGATCCCGCGCTACGGGCAGAGTCGGTGCTGACGGTGGCTCGCCGCGCGGCTGAACTCGACTGGCTGACCGTCGATGTGACGGCAAGTCCGCTGCCGGGTCCGTCGGGCAACGTCGAATACTTTCTGCATCTGCGCTCGCGCGCAGACCACCCGCTGCTGGGCGACGCGCTGACGTCAGCCGTCGCTCATGCCGTATCCGAGGGGCCGCAATGACGTCCGAGCGGACGATTCTGCTTGTCGTACACACCGGCAGAGAAGAAGCCACCGACACCGCGCGACGGGTGAAGAAGGTGCTGAGTGACAACGGCATCGGACTACGCGTGCTGGCCGCAGAGACCGTCGACCATCAACCGTTGTACCTGGGGCCCGACGAAATCAGTTCACTCGGGAACGGGATCGAGGTCGTCGACGCCGACGAGCGCGCCGCCGAGGGCTGCGAACTCGTGCTCGTGCTCGGCGGAGATGGCACTTTCCTACGCGCCGCCGAACTCGCCCGCAACGTCGAGATCCCGGTGCTCGGAGTCAATCTCGGGCACATCGGATTTCTGGCCGAGGCCGAAGCGGAGGCCATCGACAGCGTGCTCGACCACGTCGTCAACGGCAACTACCGCGTCGAGGAACGGATGACGCTCGACATCGTCGTGCGGGTCGACGGCAAGATCGCCCATCGGGGCTGGGCGCTGAACGAGGCCAGCCTCGAGAAGGGCCCGCGACTCGGCGTGCTCGGTGTGGTGCTCGAAGTCGATGGACGCCCCGTCTCGTCCTTCGGCTGTGACGGCGTGCTGATCTCGACACCCACCGGGTCCACCGCCTACGCGTTCTCCGCAGGCGGCCCGATTCTCTGGCCCAACCTCGAGTCGATCCTGGTAGTACCCAACAACGCTCACGCCCTCTTCGCCCGCCCGATGGTGACCAGTCCGGACTCGAGCATCGCCATCGAGGTCGAGGCCAGCGGGTACGACGCGATGGTGTTCTGCGATGGTCGTCGCGAAATGGTCGTCCCCGCGGGTGGACGGCTCGAGGTGACCCGGTGCGGTACCCCGCTCAAGTGGGTGCGGCTGGACAGTGCGCCATTCACCGATCGGCTGGTGCGCAAGTTTCGGCTGCCAGTCACGGGATGGCGCGGTCAGTAGTGCTCTCCGAGATCCGAATCGAGGCGCTGGGCGCCATCAGTGCGGCCACCGCAGAATTCGGCCGCGGCCTGACGGTGCTGACCGGCGAGACGGGCACGGGTAAGACGATGGTCGTCACCGGCCTGCACCTCCTCGGGGGAGCGCGGGCAGACGCCAGTCGGGTGCGTTCTGGCTCCAATCGAGCGCTCGTCGAAGGACGTTTCACGACAACCGAACTCGGCAACGGCGTATCGACCCGCATCGACGAGATCCTCGACTCGTCGGGCGCCGAGCGTGACGACGACGGCAGCATCATCGCAGCTCGTTCGGTCAGTCGGGACGGTCCGTCGCGCGCATACCTCGGCGGCCGAAGCGTGCCGGCCAAGTCGTTGAGTGGCTTCACTACCGAATTGCTGGCGCTACACGGTCAGAACGACCAACTGCGGTTGATGCGACCGGACGAGCAACGCGGCGCGCTGGACCGATTCGTCGACGTGACCGCGCTGCTCGCCAAGTACCGCCGACTCCGGAACGATTGGCTGACTGCCCGGCGAGATCTGACCGATCGACGCAACCGCGCCCGCGAACTGGCCCAGGAGGCCGACCGGCTGCAGTTCGGGCTTGGCGAAATCGATTCCGTAGCACCACAACCCGGCGAGGACGAGACGCTGGTGTCGGACATCCAGCGGTTGTCCGAGCTGGACGCGCTGCGCGAGGCGGCACAGTCAGCCCGGCTTGCGTTGTCGGGCGAGTTGGACGAGGCCGCGCCCGAGGTGACGTCGGCCGCCGATGGCGTCGGGCAGGCCAGAGCTGCGTTGCAGGCCACCGACGATGCGGCCTTGAGGGCGTTGGCCGACCGGCTTGGCGAGGCGCAGGCGCTGATCGGCGACGTGTCGACCGAGCTTGGCGGTTACCTATCCGAGTTGCCAAGTGACGCAAGCACCTTGGAAGGCAAGCTGGCCCGCCAGGGGGAGTTGCGCAATCTGACCCGCAAATACGCGGCCGACATCGACGGGGTGCTGCGGTGGGCACGCGAGGCCCGCGATCGGCTGGCGCAGCTCGACGTGTCCGAGGAGACGTTGGCGACGTTGGCGAAACGCGTCGACGAGCTCGAGGGGCAAGTCGTCGACTCAGGGGCCGCCGTGACCAAGGCCAGGACCAAGGCCGCGAAGGCGTTGGCCAAGGAAGTCACCGGAGAACTCGGCGGCCTGGCGATGGCCGGTGCCTCCTTCAGCATCGACGTGTCACCGCTGCGCGCACGCCCCGACGATTCAGCTCCGCTGACGCTGGCGTCCGGTGACGTCGTGCACGCGGGGCACGACGGCGTCGACGCGGTCGAGTTCGGGTTCACACCACACTCCGGGTCCGACGTGCTGCCGCTGGCCAAGAGCGCCTCTGGCGGAGAACTGTCGCGGGTCATGCTCGCGCTAGAGGTGGTGTTGGCCGCGTCGGCTGAGGGCACCACGATGGTGTTCGACGAGGTGGACGCCGGTGTCGGCGGCCGGGCGGCGGTCCAGATCGGCCGCAGGCTCGCACGGCTGGCCAAGACCCACCAGGTCATCGTGGTGACCCACCTGCCGCAGGTGGCCGCGTACGCCGATGTTCATCTGATCGTCGACAGCGGCGCCGGTCGTGGCAAAGCCAGCGAGGTCCGCCTGCTCGACGATGACGATCGCGTGGCCGAACTGGCTCGCATGCTGGCGGGGTTGGGTGAATCGGATAGCGGCCGCGCGCACGCCCGCGAGCTGCTCGAGTCCGCACGGACGAACGCAACGTCATGAAACGTCATCCAATATGTGTTGCAGATGTGACAAAACATAACTTGTGAGGCTGGTGTTACGGCGCGCCTCCACCTCAACTTGAGGGTTGGCCGACAGAATCGGCCGAATGAAGATGTCAGCGCTGCTCTCGCGTAATGCCGAAACTCGCCCAGGCTTCTCGGGTACCGCCCGAGTCGACCGCGATATCGATCGGCTACTGCGTCGCGTCGGGCCTGGTGACATCGTCGTGCTCGACGCCCTGGACCTCGACCGGATCACCGCGGACGCACTCGTCGAAGCAGGGGTGGCCGCGGTCGTGAACGCCTCCACGTCGATCTCGGGCCGCTACCCGAACCTCGGCCCGGAGGTGTTGGTCGCCAACCACGTGACACTCATCGACGACACCGGCCCCGACGTCTTCAAGAAGATCAAGGACGGCGCCCGAGTTCGGGTGAACAACGGCGGCGTGTACGCGGGCGACCGGCGCATCGCGCACGGCACCGAGCGCACCGACGAAGAGATCCATGAGCTCATGCACGAAGCCAAGAGCGGGCTAGTCGCCCACCTGGAAGCCTTCGCCGGCAACACCATCGAGTTCATTCGCAGTGAGAGCCCGCTGCTGATCGATGGGATGGGCATCCCCGACATCGACGTCGACATCAATCGCAGGCACGTCATCGTCGTCGCCGAGGATCCGAGCGCGGCCGACGACCTGAGGGCGCTCAAGCCGTTCATCAAGGAGTATCAACCCGTCCTGGTCGGTGTCGGCACGGGAGCCGACACCCTGCGCAAGGGCGGTTACCGGCCCCAACTCATCGTCGGCGATCCCGAGTCGATGAGCGTCGAGGTGCTTCGGTCGGGCGCTCAGGTGGTGCTGCCCGCCGACGCCGACGGGCACGCCAAGGGACTGGAGCGGATCCAGGATCTCGGGGTCGGCGCCATGACGTTCCCCGCCGCAGGTTCGGCTGCCGACCTGGCGCTTCTGCTCTGCGATCACCACGGAGCGTCACTCATCGTGACCGCGGGACACAGCGCAAGCATCGAGGAGTTCTTCGATCGATCCCGGCAACAGAGCAACCCTTCGATGTTCCTGACCCGGCTCAAGGTGGGGGAGAAGCTGGTCGACGCGAAGGCCGTGGCCACCCTGTACCGCAGCCGGGTGTCGGGCGGCGCGATCGCACTGTTGGTGCTGGCGATGCTCGTCGCCGTCATCGCCGCACTATGGGTCTCCCGCGCGGATGGCGCCGTGCTGGAGTGGATCACGGCCTACTGGAACCAGTTTTCGCTCTGGGTGCAGAGCCTGGTCACTTAACCGATCTCGACGACGTCCGAGGAGGGTGACCGGTGATTTCCCTACGTTCCCACGCGATTTCGCTGGCGGCGGTGTTCCTGGCGCTGGCCGTCGGCGTGCTCCTGGGCTCTGGCCTGTTGTCCAACACCCTGTTGTCCGGGCTTCGTGACGACAAGGCGGAGCTGCAGAATCAGATCAACGGCCTCACTGACGAGAAGAATGCGCTCAACGAAAAGCTGGTTGCCGCTGGCGAATTCGATGCGCAGATGTCACCGCGGATCCTCGGCGGCACGCTCAAGGACAAGACGGTCGTGGTGTTTCGCACCCCGGACGCGGCGGACGACGACGTCGACGGGCTGACGCGTTTCGTGTCGGCCGGAGGCGGCACGGTTTCCGGCACGATCTCCTTGACACAACAGTTCGTCGATGCCAATTCCGCCGAGAAGCTCATGTCGGTGGTCAACTCGCCCGTCGTGCCTGCCGGACGGGCGCTCAGCACGAAGCTGGTCGACCAGGGGTCGCAGGCCGGCGACCTGTTGGGCATCGCCCTGCTGAGGGGCCGGGACCCCGCCGTTCCGCCCGTCGACGACACCCAACGCGACACCGTGCTCGCCACGCTGCGTGACACCGGCTTCGTGAGCTATGGCGGCGAGCGGATCGGTCCGGCCGACGCGGCGCTGATCGTCACCGGCGCCGGCCTGGGTGACGACGCAGGAAATCAGGGCGCCACGGTCGCGCGTTTCGCCGCTGGGCTCGCCCCTCACGGTTTCGGGACCGTGCTCGCCGGGCGGGACGGATCGGCGTCCGGCACCGCAGCAGTCGCAGTGACTAGGTCCGACGCCGGCATGAGCGGCGCCGTGAGCACAGTCGATGACGTCGGCAGCCAGGCTGGTCGGCTCACCGCGGTGCTCGCCCTGCACGACCTCGTCGGCGGTGGAAAGCCTGCGCAGTACGGCACTGGGCGCGGCGCGACATCGGTGACCGTCCAGCAATAGGCGCTCCCCTCGGCGCGTCAACGGCACTGTGTCGGGGTCGGTGTTAGGGTGAGATTCCGTGGGTCGGCAGGCCCCGAAGCTAGGCCCGTCCTAGAAAAGTAAGCCCTGCCCCATTGCCACGGAGGTTGCACTTGCCATCGTTACGCAAGCATCCGCAGACCGCGACCAAGCATCTCTTCGTCAGCGGTGGCGTCGCGTCCTCGCTCGGCAAGGGCCTGACCGCAAGCAGCCTCGGACAACTGCTCACTGCGCGCGGCCTCCAGGTGACGATGCAGAAGCTCGACCCCTATCTGAACGTCGACCCGGGCACCATGAACCCGTTTCAACACGGTGAGGTGTTCGTCACCGAGGACGGTGCGGAAACCGACCTCGACGTCGGTCATTACGAGCGCTTCCTCGACCGCAACCTGTCCGGGTCCGCGAATGTGACCACCGGCCAGGTGTATTCGACCGTGATCGCCAAGGAACGGCGTGGCGAATACCTCGGCGACACCGTTCAGGTGATCCCACACATCACCGACGAGATCAAGAGCCGCATCCTGGCCATGGCCGAGCCCGACAGTAAGGGTCGGCGGCCGGACATCGTGATCACCGAGATCGGCGGCACGGTCGGCGACATCGAATCCCTGCCGTTCCTCGAGGCCGCCCGCCAGGTCCGGCACGAGGTGGGGCGCGACAACGTCTTCTTCCTACACGTCTCGCTGGTGCCATACCTTGCGCCATCGGGCGAGCTGAAGACCAAGCCAACCCAGCACTCGGTCGCTGCGCTGCGCAGCATCGGCATCAGTCCGGACGCGCTGATCCTGCGCTGCGACCGCGACGTGCCCGAACCGCTGAAGAACAAGATCGCGTTGATGTGCGACGTCGACATCGACGGCGTCATCTCGACCCCGGATGCGCCATCGATCTACGACATCCCCAAGGTGCTGCACCGCGAAGAACTCGACGCATACGTCGTGCGACGGCTCAACCTGCCCTTCCGCGACGTCGACTGGACCGAGTGGGACGACCTGCTGCGCCGCGTGCACGAGCCGCAGGAAACAGTGCGGATTGCCTTGGTGGGCAAGTACATCGACCTGTCCGACGCCTATCTGTCCGTCGCCGAGGCGTTGCGGGCTGGCGGATTCAGGCACCATGCCAAGGTCGAGATCCGCTGGGTGGCGTCCGACGACTGCGAGACCGACGTCAGCGCCGCTTCCGCGCTCGGTGACGTCGACGGCGTACTGATTCCCGGCGGCTTCGGCATCAGGGGTATCGAGGGCAAACTCGGGGCCATCAAGTTCGCCCGCAAGCAACGCCTGCCAGTGCTCGGCCTGTGTCTCGGCCTGCAGTGCATCGTCATCGACGCGGCGCGTTCGGTCGGCGTCGACGGGGCCAACTCCGCGGAGTTCGATCCGAAGACCCCCGATCCGGTCATCTCCACGATGGCTGATCAACGTGACGCGGTCGCAGGCGAAGCCGACCTCGGCGGAACCATGCGCCTTGGCGCCTATCCGGCCGTGCTCGAGCCGAATTCGATCGTGGCGGAGGCCTATCAGTCCACGGAGGTGTCCGAACGCCATCGTCACCGGTACGAGGTCAACAACTCCTACCGCGACCGAATCGCCGAGAGCGGCCTGCGGTTCTCGGGCACGTCCCCCGATGGTCATCTCGTCGAATTCGTCGAGTACGCGCCGGAGGTCCACCCATTCCTCGTCGGAACCCAGGCCCACCCCGAGTTGAAGAGCCGCCCGACGCGGCCACATCCGCTCTTCGTGGCATTCATCGGCGCCGCCATGGACTACAAGGCCGCCGAACGGTTGCCGGTCGAACTGGCCACCCAGCGGCCCAACGGCGCCGAGCTGTCAGAACCCGCGCACCGTGGCTGAGCACGAATTCGAAACGGTCTCAAGCGAAACCCTGCACGTCGGCAAGATCTTTGCGCTGCGGGCCGACGAGGTACGCATGCCAGGCGGCAACACCGCTCGCCGCGAGATCGTCGAACATTTCGGAGCAGTCGCGATCGTCGCGCTCGACGAGAGCAACAACCTCGCGATGGTCTACCAGTACCGGCACGCGGTCGGTCGCCGGCTGTGGGAGCTGCCCGCGGGACTGCTGGACATGGGAAGTGAACCGCCGCAAGTCAGCGCGGCCCGC
Organism: Mycobacterium sp. RTGN4; assembly: GCF_033804635.1. Taxonomy (NCBI): domain Bacteria; kingdom Bacillati; phylum Actinomycetota; class Actinomycetes; order Mycobacteriales; family Mycobacteriaceae; genus Mycobacterium; species Mycobacterium sp. RTGN4. Next base: position 10,212 of record NZ_JAPZLB010000019.1, read on the forward strand.
GAGCTCGAGGAAGAAGCCGGCTTGCAGGCGCGCGATTGGGGCGTGCTCGTCGACGTGCTCTCGGCGCCCGGATTCAGCGACGAATGTGTCCGCGTGTATCTCGCGACCGGGCTCACCCGGGTCGATAGGCCCGCCGCGCACGACGAGGAAGCCGACCTGAAGCTGGAGTGGTTCCCGCTGGTCGATGCGGTCAAGATGGTGCTCAGCGGCGAGATCGTCAATTGCCTTGCGGTGGCCGGAATTCTGGCCGCGCGCACCATCGACCGGGACGTGCAGCCGTTGCGTCCCGTCGATGCGCCATGGCCACTGCGGTCCACCGCATTCGCCGCGCGGCAGGCCGCGCAGTGACCACCGTCCACTCTGATCATCTCCCAGGTCACGGCGAATTGATCGGAACGCTGGACGGCCAGGTTCAGGGCTACCTCGAGCACTTGACGATCGAGCGTGGCGTGGCGGCCAACACCCTGAGCTCCTACCGGCGCGATCTCCGTCGCTACACCGCTCACCTCACGACGCGGGGCATCGACGACCTGGCCGCGGTTGCCGAGGCCGACGTCAGTGACTTCCTGGTGGCGCTGCGGCGCGGTGACGCGGACGGCGGAGCTCTGCCGCTGTCGGCGGTGTCGGCTGCCCGCGCCTTGATCGCCGTTCGTGGACTGCACCGCTTCGCCGCGTCCGAAGGTCTGACGGCAGTCGACGTCGCGCGCGCGGTCAAACCTCCGACACCGAGCCGGCGGCTGCCGAAGAGCCTTTCACTCGACGAGGTGCTGGCGCTGCTCGACGGCGCCGGTGGCGACAGCGAGGGCGACGGACCCTTGACCCTGCGCAACAGGGCGCTGCTCGAAGTGTTGTATTCGACCGGCGCCCGGATTTCGGAGGCCGTCGGGCTGGACGTCGACGACATCGACACGCATTCGCGCTCGGTGCTCTTGCGTGGCAAGGGTGACAAGCAGCGGTTGGTTCCCATCGGCAGGCCCGCGGTGAGCGCACTCGACACGTATCTGGTGCGTGGCCGTCCCGACCTTGCGCGACGGGGCAAGGGCACGCCCGCCATCTTCCTCAATGTTCGAGGCGGACGGCTGTCGCGTCAGAGCGCGTGGCAGGTGCTGCAAGACTCCGCGGAACGCGCAGGCATCTCGTCGGCGGTCTCGCCTCACACGCTGCGCCATTCGTTCGCGACTCACCTGCTCGAGGGGGGCGCCGACGTCAGGGTCGTACAAGAACTGCTCGGCCACGCGTCGGTGACGACGACGCAGATCTACACGTTGGTGACGGTGTCGACGCTGCGCGAGGTCTGGGCCGGCGCACATCCGCGGGCCCGGTAGCGGTGACCGCTCCCGACCACCCCGTAGTGATCGTCGGAGCCGGACCGGCTGGCATCGCCGCCGCGGTCAGCCTCAGCGATCTCGGCGTGAAGTCGTTGGTGCTGGACCGCAGTGACCAGGTTGGTGCGTCGTGGCGTTCGCGATACGACCGCCTGCGGCTCAACACCGGACGTCAGTCCTCCCATCTTCCGAGGCGTCCATACCCCAAGGGCACGCCCGCCTTTCCCACCCGCGACGAGGTGGTGGCACACCTCGAGCACCACGCCGGGGAACGCGGGATAGAACTGCGGCTCGAAACCCCTGTGGAACGCGTCCTGCGCCGCAAACCCTCCGGGTGGGGCGTCGTCACCCCGGACGGCATCGTTGACGCCGCGCACGTCGTCATCGCCACCGGCTATGCGCACACCCCGGTCATGCCCGACTGGTCAGGCGCGACGTCGTTCGCGGGTGAGCTGCTGCACTCGGCGAGCTACCGCAATCCGACGCCGTTCGTCGGGAAGCGAGTGATGGTGGTCGGCGCCGGATCGTCGGGCATGGAGATCGCCCACGACGTGGCCACCGGGGGAGCGGCCAAGGTGTGGCTGGCGGTGCGCACGCCACCGAACATCCTCTCGCGGCGGGGGCCGGCCGGACTGCCGGGAGACGCCGTCGCAGTGCCGCTGTACCACTTGCCACCTTGGATGTCCGACGTGATGGCCCGCACCGCACGCACGGCCACGTTCGGCGACCTCAGCGAGTTCGGCCTGCCCATTCCCACAGAGGGTCCGTTCGCCAGGGCGCACCGGCTGCACGTCGCACCCTCCATCGTCGACCGCGACGTGATCGATGCGATCCGCGACGGCTCCATCGAGGTGGTGTCGGCGTTGACGGGCTTCGACGGCCCATCGGGCGCGGTGCTGGCCGACGGCAGCCAACTGCAGGTCGACGCGGTAATCGCGGCGACGGGCTACTCGTCTGAGCTGGAGCCGATGGTCGGGCACCTCGGCGTGCTCACCGACGCCGGAGTACCGCTGGCGGGTGGCGACGTACCCGCCGAGCGCGGGCTCTGGTTCCTCGGGTTGCTGTCGCGGCCGGCGCTCATCGGCTACGTCTCCCGACAATCGATCCGGATGGCAGGACGCATCGCCCGCGAATTGGCCGAGGCGGGCCGGACCAAGAAGAAGCTCTTCTAGGCGCAATCGCGGTTTCCCCGACACAAAGGTCGAGCTAGGACGCCGGGTCTGCCGTACCTGGCGTTCCGATCCCGTTAAACTTCCCGGATGTTCGCCAAGCCAGTGGATTGCTCGACCGGTCCCGGTCTCGCATGACCGACGACGCAGGACGTGCCGAAGGCGCCACCCTGACTGGCCGTTCGCCTCGCGCGATCCCCGATCCCAAGCCCAAGAGCGTGCACGGTCCCGCCAAGGTCATCGCGATGTGCAACCAGAAGGGCGGGGTCGGCAAGACGACGTCGACGATCAACCTCGGCGCGAGCCTCGCCGAATACGGTCGCCGGGTGTTGCTGGTCGACCTCGACCCGCAGGGCGCGCTGTCGGCCGGATTGGGCGTCCCGCTCTACGAACTGCAGCACACCGTGCACAACCTGCTCATCGAGCCACGCGTCTCGGTCGACGACGTGTTGATCAAGACCAGGGTCAAGGGCATGGATCTGGTGCCCAGCAACATCGACCTGTCGGCCGCCGAGATCCAGCTCGTCAACGAGGTCGGTCGGGAGCATGCCCTTTCCCGCTCGTTGCACCCGGTGCTCGACCGATACGACTACGTGCTGATCGACTGCCAGCCGTCGCTGGGTCTGCTCACCGTCAACGGGCTGGCTTGTTCGGACGGTGTCATCATCCCCACCGAATGCGAGTACTTCTCGCTTCGCGGCCTTGCGCTGCTGACCGACACCGTGGAGAAGGTGCACGACAGACTGAACCCCAAGCTCGAGATCAGCGGCATCCTCATCACGCGCTTCGATCCGCGCACGGTGAACGCCCGCGAGGTCATGAACCGCGTGCTCGAGCGCTTCGGAGACCTGGTATTCGACACCGTCATCACCAGGACGGTGCGCTTTCCCGAGACCAGCGTCGCGGGTGAACCGATTACCACGTGGGCTCCGAAATCCGGTGGTGCCCAAGCTTATCGGTCGTTGGCGCGCGAGGTCATCGACCGGTTCGGCGCGTGACCACGGAGACGGCAGCGGAGGCACCCCGGGCAGGCTTCCAGGTCCGGCTGAGCAATTTCGAGGGTCCTTTCGACCTGCTGCTGCAACTCATCTTCGCGCACCGCCTCGACGTCACCGAGGTGGCGTTGCATCAGGTCACCGACGACTTCATCGGCTACACCAAGGCGATCGGCACCCAGCTAGGCCTCGACGAGACGACGACGTTCCTGGTGATCGCCGCCACCTTGCTGGACCTCAAGGCGGCCCGGCTACTGCCCGCGGGCGACGTGCACGACGAAGAAGACCTCGCACTGTTGGAAGTACGCGACCTGTTGTTCGCGCGGTTGCTGCAGTACCGGGCGTTCAAGCACGTCGCCGAGATGTTCGCCGAACTCGAGGCGGCGGCACTGCGCAGCTACCCGCGTTCAGTGGCGTTGGAGGAAGGCTTCGCCGAGCTGTTGCCCGAGGTCATGCTGGGGGTGGACGCCGCGAGCTTCGCCGAGATCGCAGCGAGCACCTTCACACCGCGGCCCATCCCCACCGTGGGCATGGACCACCTCCACGTGCCAGGAGTGTCGGTGCCAGAGCAGGCGCGGCGGTTGCTGAGCATGCTCGAACAGCGCGGCGTCGGACAGTGGGCGACGTTCTCGGAGCTGGTATCCGACTGCGGGGCGACGATCGAGATCGTGGGGCGCTTCATGGCGCTGCTCGAGCTGTACCGTGCTCGGGCGGTAGCATTCGAGCAAGTAGAACCGCTTGGTGTGCTGCAAGTTTCGTGGACCGGTGATCGGCCGACCAACGAGCACTTGGCCGCGGCGGTGGAAGAAGACTCATGACTGAAGACATCGCGGACCACCCGCACCCACAGGAAGTCGCGGAACACGTCTCCGACGAAGATCTCGGCATCGACGTCGCAGAACCCCCGGAACTGGACGACGCGGAACTCGGGGCGACGCTCGAGGCGCTGCTATTGGTCGTGGACACCCCGGTGCCGGTCGATGCGCTGGCCGTCGCCATCGAACAGCCCGCGTACCGCGTGGCGGCCAAGTTGCGGCTGATGGCCGACGAGCTCACCGCGCGCGAAAGCGGCATCGACCTCCGCGAAGCAGGTGGTGGATGGCGCATGTACACACGCGCGCGGTACGCCCCATACGTCGAGCGGCTGCTGCTCGACGGGACGCGCTCGAAGCTGACCCGCGCGGCGCTTGAGACCTTGGCGGTGGTGGCCTACCGACAGCCGGTGACCAGAGCCCGGGTGAGCGCCGTGCGCGGCGTGAACGTCGATGCGGTGATGCGGACGTTGTTGGCGCGCGGGCTGATCACCGAGGCCGGAGTCGATGCGGACACCGGTGCGTCGGCGTTCGCAACCACCGAGCTGTTCCTGGAACGATTGGGCTTGACGTCACTTCTAGACCTGCCCGACATCGCGCCATTGCTGCCAGATGTCGACGGGATCGACGACATCACCGAATCTCTGGGCGACGAACCGCGATTCATCAAATTGGGTGGCGCCCGGGCAACGGAAACGCCGTTGGCCTTCGACGTGGACAAGGACTGACGTGGACGAGGAAGCTGACGGCGTCCGCCTTCAGAAGGTGTTGTCGCAGGCGGGAGTTGCGTCGCGACGGGTTGCCGAGAAGATGATCCGAGATGGCCGGGTCGAGGTCGATGGACACGTCGTCACCGAACTCGGTACGCGCGTGCACCCAGATGTCTCGGAAATCCGGGCGGACGGCGTTCGGGTCCAGGTCGACGACACGATGGTTTATCTGGCCATCAACAAGGAACGCGGCATGCACTCGACGATGTCGGACGACCGGGGGCGACCCTGCATCGGCGATCTCGTCGAGCACCGCGTCCGAGGCAACAAGAAGTTGTTCCACGTCGGCCGGCTCGATGCCGACACCGAGGGGCTGATGCTGCTCACCAACGACGGGGAACTGGCGCACCGCCTGATGCATCCGTCCTACGAAGTGCCGAAGACATATCTGGCCACCGTGATCGGTTCGGTACCAAGGGGATTAGGCAAGAAGCTGAAGGCCGGAGTCGAGTTGAGCGACGGACCCGCGAGCGTCGACGACTTCGCGGTGGTGGACGCGGTACCCGGCAAGTCGTTGGTGCGAGTGGTACTGCACGAGGGTCGCAAGCGCATCGTGCGACGAATGCTGGCCGAGGTCGGCTTTCCCGTTCAGGAACTGGTGAGGATCAACATCGGTTCCGTAGAACTGGGCGATTCCCGGCCCGGCACCATCAGGGTGTTGACGCGCAAGGAGATCGGCGAGCTCTACAAGGCGGTGGGATTGTGAGCGCGTTGACGATCGCGGTCGACGGACCGGCCGGGACGGGCAAGTCCTCGGTCTCGCGGGGGCTGGCCCGGGCACTGGGTGCGCGTTATCTCAATACCGGTGCGATGTACCGGATCGTGACGCTGGCCGTACTGCGCGCCCGCATCGACATCGACGACTCGGCTGCGGTCGGCGCGTTCGCCCCTGGCGTCGACTTGGCCGTCGGGTTCGATCCCGATACCGACGTGGCTTACCTTGCCGGAGTGGATGTTTCAGCAGAGATCCGCGGGGACGAGGTGACCAAGGGGGTGTCCGCGGTGTCGGCCGTACCCGCCGTGCGGACACTGCTGGTACAACGTCAACGCGAACTGGCCGAGGGGTCCGACAACGTCGTCGTCGAGGGCCGTGACATCGGCACCGTCGTGCTGCCCGACGCAGACGTGAAGATCTTCCTGACCGCTTCGGCGGAGGAACGTGCGCGGCGACGCAACGACCAGAACGTCGCGACCGGACTTGGTGATGACTACGCCGCCGTGCTGACCGACGTGAAACGGCGCGATCACCTGGATTCGACGCGAGCGGTGTCGCCATTGCGCGCAGCAGACGACGCGCTGGTAGTCGACAGCAGTGACATGACGGAGGACCAGACGGTCGCGCACCTGCTCGAATTGGTGGAGCTGCGTGCCGGGGCCCGCCGATGAGTAGAAGGCAGCGATGAGCGAATCTGAATCGGACGGCACCTGGGTCGACGAGCGCGACTGGGAGCTCGGCGACGTTCCCGACGACCTGGCCGCTGAGCTCGAGGGGGAGTTCGCGCCGCCACCCGTCGTCGCGGTCGTCGGGCGGCCCAACGTCGGCAAGTCGACATTGGTGAACCGCATTCTCGGGCGCCGCGAGGCCGTGGTGCAGGACATCCCCGGGGTGACCCGAGACCGGGTGTCGTACGACGCGAACTGGCTCGGCCGCCGCTTCGTCGTCCAAGACACCGGCGGCTGGGAGCCGGACGCAAAGGGCTTGCAGCAGTTGGTCGCCGAGCAGGCCGCGGTGGCGATGCGGACCGCCGACGCGATCATCTTGGTGGTCGACGCGGTAGTCGGCGCCACCTCGGCCGACGAGGCTGCGGCCAAGCGGTTGCAGCGTGCGGGCAAGCCCGTGTTCCTGGCTGCCAACAAGGTCGACAGCGAACGAGTCGAAGCCGAAGCGGCCGCGTTGTGGTCACTCGGACTTGGGCAGCCGTACTCGATCAGCGCCATCCACGGCCGCGGGGTGGCCGACCTGCTCGACACCGTGCTCGAAAAGCTGCCCGAGGCCTCACAGGTCGCCTCGGCAGGCAGCGGACCTCGTCGGGTCGCACTGGTGGGGAAGCCGAACGTGGGCAAGAGCTCGCTGCTGAACAGGCTGGCTGGCGACGAGCGGTCCGTGGTGCACGACGTCGCAGGCACCACCGTCGACCCGGTGGACTCGTTGATCGAATTAGGTGGCAAGCCTTGGCGTTTCGTCGACACCGCGGGTTTGCGCCGCAAGGTCGGTCAGGCCAGCGGACATGAGTTCTATGCGTCGGTGCGCACGCGTGGCGCCATCGACGCCGCCGAAGTGGTCATCGTTCTGATCGACGCGTCGGAGCCGCTGACCGAGCAGGATCAGCGGATCCTGACCATGGTGATCGAGGCCGGCCGCGCGCTGGTTTTGGCGTTCAACAAGTGGGACCTGGTCGACGAGGACCGGCGTTACCTGCTCGACCGCGAGATCGATCTGAGTCTTGCGCAGGTGCAGTGGGCGCAGCGCGTCAACATCTCGGCGAAGACGGGCCGTGCGGTGCAGAAGTTGGTGCCCGCCCTAGAGGGCGCCCTCGAGTCGTGGGACTCCCGGATTTCGACCGGGCGGCTCAACACGTTCCTCAAGGAAGTCGTCGCCGCGACACCACCGCCGGTGCGAGGTGGCAAGCAGCCCAAGATTCTGTTCGCCACCCAGGCCACTGCGCGGCCTCCTACTTTCGTGCTGTTCAGCAGTGGCTTCCTCGAAGCGGGCTATCGGCGCTTCCTGGAACGACGCTTGCGCGAGACGTTCGGCTTCGAGGGCAGTCCGGTCAGGGTGAACGTGCGGGTGCGCGAGAAGCGTGGAAGCAAGCGCTCCTAGCCGATTCAGGCGGTCCGCGTGGTACCCGCTAACGTTGCGGTAGTGCCTGTCCTCGACATGATCCTCATTGCGCTGGCAGGTGTCGGCGCGGGCGCGATCAACGCGGTGGTGGGCTCGGGCACGCTCATCACGTTCCCCACTCTGGTGGCGTTGGGGTATCCGCCCGTCACCGCAACCATGTCGAATGCCGTCGGGCTGGTGGCCGGCGGCATCTCTGGCACATGGGGTTACCGACGCGAACTTCGCGGCCAATGGTCCCGATTGCGATGGCAGATCCCAGGGTCGTTGCTCGGCGCGGTGCTGGGGTCCTGGCTGCTGCTGCACCTGCCCGAGAGGGTGTTCGTCGCAGTCGTTCCGGTCCTGCTCATCGGCGCACTGCTGCTCGTCGTGTTCGGCCCGAGGATCCAGGCCTGGGCGCGGCGGAGGGCCGACGCCGACGGGCGTTCGGTCGAGCACGTGTCCCGGGGTCGGATGGCCGCCCTCGTCGCAGGCACCTTCGCCGTCGGCATCTATGGCGGGTATTTCACTGCGGCGCAGGGCATTCTGCTGATCGGCGTCATGGGTGCGCTCTTGCCCGAGGACATGCAGCGGATGAACGCCGCGAAGAACCTCTTGTCGCTACTGGTCAACGTGGTCGCGGCGGCGGCGTACACCCTGGTGGCCTTCGACCGGATCAGTTGGCTGGCCGCCGGGCTGATCGCAGTCGGCTCCCTGTTCGGCGGGTTCCTGGGCGCGCACTACGGACGCAGGCTGTCGCCCAACGCCCTTCGCGTGATCATCGTCGTCGTCGGCCTCATCGGGTTGTACCGCCTGCTCGCCGTGTGATTAGCCTCACCGGACACGACCACGCGCGACCGGCGGCGGTTGGGATTGCAGCGTGGCCCTACGGTAGGCTCACGACCTGCTGCCGGCGATCCCGGCAGCGCCGCGGGCTGTGGCGCAGCTTGGTAGCGCACTTGACTGGGGGTCAAGGGGTCGCAGGTTCGAATCCTGTCAGCCCGACGCAGGTCAGAGGCACTTTCCGAATATTCCGGAAGGTGCCTTTTTCCGTTGGTGCCCCCATCTTTACCCCCACCGCTCGACTACCGAACAGCGGGCGGGGACGACTCCCATGAGGCTTGCTGCCCATCCTCGAAGTCGAATTCGGTACGGACTCCAACACAATCCCAGGGGCGCGTGGCTCGCCAATTGAACGGCTGCTCACCGAGCACCGTGTACATGGAAGAGGTGCTCGACGAGCGAGCGGCACCGCTCGACTCACAAATTGCTCTTGGCGGTCGTGTTCATTGCTCGCACAACAAATATCGATTGGTTTAGCGAAAAGGGCACACGAGGTTATGGCGAACAAGCTGACGCCACACTTCGCCGATGTGCAGGCGCACTACGACCTGTCCGACGGCTTCTTCCGCCTGTTTCTGGACCCCAGCCAGACTTACAGTTGCGCATACTTCGAGCGCGAGGACATGACGCTGGAAGATGCCCAGATCGCCAAGATCGACCTGTCGCTGGGCAAGCTGGGCCTGCAGCCGGGCATGATGTTGCTCGACGTTGGCTGCGGGTGGGGTGCCACCATGCGGCGGGCGATCGAGAAGTACGACGTGAACGTCGTGGGCCTGACGTTGTCGAAGAATCAGGCGGCTCATGTGCAGAGGTCGTTCGACGAGATGGACAGCCCGCGCCGCAGGCGGGTGTTGCTCAATGGCTGGGAACAGTTCGGCGAGCCCGTCGACCGCATTGTGTCGATCGGCGCGTTCGAGCACTTTGGCCCTGACCGCTACGACGACTTCTTCGCGCTGGCCCACAACATCCTGCCCGTTGACGGCGTCATGCTGCTGCACACCATCACCGGCTTGGCGGAACAGCAAATGATCGAAAGCGGCTTGCCGATTACGGTCGCGCTCGTCCAGTTCATCAAGTTCATCCTGACCGAGATCTTCCCGGGAGGCAGGCTGCCGACGATCGAGATGGTGAAGGAGCACTCGGCGAAGGCGGGTCTCACGCTGACCCGCCGCCAGTCGCTGCAGCTCCACTACGCCAGGACCCTCGACCTGTGGGCAGAGGCGCTGGAGGCACATGAAAGCGAAGCCATCGAGATTCAGTCCCAAGAGGTCTACGAGCGCTATATGAAGTACCTAACCGGCTGCGCCAAGATGTTTCGGATCGGCTACATCGACGTCAACCAGTTCACCCTCGAGAAGTAGTGTCGCGCCCGGCCATCGGGGGAAGCCTTCAGCCGGAGGTGACTTCTCCGCGAATATCCGTGGAGAGCCTGTCAGTTTTGTCGGTGCGATGGTCGAAGGTGTCGCGACACTCGCCGAGGACGTCGACGCTCACGTGGCCGACGGGCGGGTCGTTGGGTTTGGGTGGCGGTATCACCCACACATCCACGTCCACCCCGTTGCGCTTGAACGCGATGCCATGTGAGTGAAAGTCCGGATCGGTCTGCCACCCGTGCTGTCGCAGGCGGTCCAGCACCGTATCGGGGGATACCTCGCGGGACCGGTCGGCCCCAGGCATCCACAGCAGCAGATTGCTATGCGCCCGGAACGGCGGGTCGCCTTGGTCGTTGCAGGAGTCGTATCCGAACTTCGCTTCAGCCACCTCGCCGCCGAGATCCGACACCACTTGACGGGACACATCGATGACCTGCCAGCGGCTTTCTTGCGGAGAAATCGGATTCGCCACGATCTCAGTGCATCCCATTAGCGGGAGCAGCGCCATGAGCACGGCGGTAATGCGGGCGGGTGCGAGCCTCAATGGTCGTTGCTCCTGTTCGTTCGGCCGGCATGGCTTAGCCGCCCAATCCAGTGTGGCGGTGGTCGTTGGTCGGGAAGTGCAATGACTCCGGATCGATAACTGGTCCCTGAGGCAACCCCGGTACGGGGAAGGGTAGCCCGGGCTGTACGCGGTGGTTAGCGGTCATCCCGTCGTGCTCGAGTGCATCGCCGTGCCCGGACACAATGTCGGCCATGCTGAACAACGACTCCGATCCGGCCTGGTAGTACGAGGTGTGCTCGTCGATCGGGTTGATGTGCCAGTCGGCCACCTCGGCGTGAAAGCGGGTGGAGCCGAACCCATCCATGGCGGGATCCTTGCCAAGTCCGGTACCGGGCACGTTGAGGTGTTCGCTGCCCAAGTTCGTGACGATGTCGGTCGAAGCCGCGCCCACGTACAGGTGACCGTCGGGCGGCAGATGGAAGTCGGCCGCTGACTGCGCCAGATCCGTTCCCGGGCAGCCGATCAGCACGACGTCGTCGGCGTGCATGCCGTAATACGCGGCGTCGGAGACCGTGGTCGACCCGTAGGAGTGACCGATCACCGTCGTATGCGACGGGCTTCCGTCGTGGGTGACCGCGAGGCCGTTGACGTCGGAGACTAGGAGGTGCGCGCCGTTGCGCGCCATGTTCGGCTCGGCGACCGCTTGATCGTTCGGGGCGTCGTAGCCCATCCACTGGACGACTGCGGTGGAATTGTTCACGTCCGCCTTGTTCGCCTCGTTGTACAGGTTGGCCCCGGTCCCGTCGGACAACGATCCGGATGCCACCGACGTCGTCAGACCGGATACCGTCACCGACGTGTTCGCGGAGTGATCGGGGTCGCCGATGGCGATGGCGGCGGCACCCTTGCCGCCGAACGCCTCGGGGTCGTACTTCATCAGCAGGATGTCGGGTGTCCTGTTATTCGCATCCCGGGCGTTCGCGGCGTCCTTGTCCAATGCGTCTTGAACCTTGAGGGCATTCTGGTAGCGGTCCATCGTCGGCCCGGTCAAGCCGTAATTCTCGGGGTGCGCCAGCACCTCCTCCTTCGTCACCCCACGGGACTTGGCTATTTCGTAGGGGAGGTCGAGATCCCGTGCGAGGAGAGTCCTATTCGCGGTGTCGCGGTTGGCGACGGGGATGCCGTTGAGATTGCCCAACTTGCCGGGCCAATCCCTGAGCAGTTGAGCCTGCTTGTCCGGAGGCAGCGAATCCCACCACTTCTTGACCTCTGTGGGGTCCTTGCCGACGGGGATCTCGGAACCGGTGTCGTATGAAGGTGCTTGCGGTAGCGGGTTCCCGTCGGGGCCCAACTTCAGCGGTCCACCCTGCAGTCCGCCGACGGCAGTGCGAACGTTCTGGCTCAGTTGTCGGTCTGTGGTGTCGAAACTGGCCAACAGTGCCTTCACGTTCGCCGAGTTCGTCGCCGCCAACTGCTGGACCTTCATCGCGTTGGGCTCACTGATCTTCGCGAACCGATCTATCGGGCTGCCGGGGCGCACCGACACGTTGCCATCCGGTCCAACCTGCCAACCCTGGCCCTTCAACTCGCTCACGGTGTGGAGCACGTTGGTGCGAGTCTGGGTGAGTGCGCTGCCACCCTGCTGCAGGACCGACTGGGCGCGGCCGAGTGCGTCGTGGATCTGTTGCATCTTCAGCAGCGTTGGTTGCGCCTTCGCGATCGCGGCGTCGGAGGCGGGGCCCTGCCACTTGTTGCGCAGCCCGTCGATCGTGGCACGTTGGGTGTCGATTTGCGACGACAGACTCGACGCTGACTGGCCCAGGGCCGTGGCTGTTTGGGTCAACCCCTCGGGCTTTGACGCCTCCACCTGAGGGATCGTGACCGTCATGACGCCGTCCTGGCGTACGCGCTAGCCGACGTGTTGGTCATGGGGCGAACTAGCAACGTCCCTCCATTCCCATGGAGCGATTCTAGTTCCGCCAGCAACGGTGCCGACGCACCTTTTGCGTTCATGGTCACGCTGCAGTGTGGTAGCGCTGCGGCGCTTTCGGTGAATTCGGCGTTGGCAAAAGCGACACCACTGCCAATGGCAGCGTAGGGCGACCGCTCGGCGGCCGGACCATGATTCCCCTGTCTGGCCCGGCCGCCGAGCACCCCTCGCCACTGCAAAATGCGGGCCCATGTCGGAGCGGGCCACCCCGACCGGGCTCCCGTGCGATCAGCGTTGCGCGCGCCCCAATCGGCGCATCGTCGACACGGCCCCACCTGCAGCCGGGGACTTGGTAGTCAGACCCCAGCCGGGGTAACTGGCCCAGTGCAGCACGGGCAACCACACGCAGCGCTACTTCGTTCGTCATTGGCGGATCCCAATTGCCAGCCGGACGCAGCGAGGACAATGCAGGCATTCTCGCGCGATGATCTTGAAGGTGAAGCACCTTTGTGTGCTCGCTACGGCCGGTTGCGTTGCGATGTTGTGGGCCGCCAAGGTATTTCACAGGACACGCCTCTGGTCTTCTCCGGCTTAAGCGGCGTAGAATGCCGAATCCTTTCACAGGGTGTGAGACGTATGAATTGAGCGCGTTCACCCTCAAGGGCGCTTCGCCGGGCGGCGGACAAGCCCGGGCCGAATGGAGTGGTCAGTGTGGACCAACAAAAGCAAGTCAAGTTCCTATCGGCGGTAATCGGCGGCAGCGCCGTCGTGATCATGGGAGCGGTTGCCGTAACGAATGGGCGGACTGAAACGGACACCATTAGGTCGGCTCCCGAGGCAACGGCGACGACAACGACACCGCCGACGGCACCCGAGACGTCCGTAGCCTCCCCGGCGATGACTGCGAGCACACCCGCGGGATACCGCTGACGCCTACCAATGTCGGAAATCGTTGGGGCGGAACGTTATCCGTAGGATCACCTGCGGCAACTGGAGTAAGCGCTACCGGCTACTTCGCGGCGACCATCATGACCCTCTACCTCGCGGTGCGGAGCGGAAACCCCTGGAGCACAAGGCGGGTCCCTACTTCGCCAAGATGATGATCTTCAATCGTGAGGTGCTGGACACCGAGCCGGGTGAGGCGTGATTGCGAATATCACGCCTCAGGGTGCTGCCACGGCCTCCGTATTCCGGACCCGCGCCGAGCGCAAGCCCACCGTGGAGCGCGCCGTTCGTTCCGGTGCACAACCGGGCCCAAAGCTGGATACTTGCGTCCTCCCGCTGGGCAGCAGCGGGACAGTTCACAAGGGATTTGGATGGCGTTCATTCGCACTACGTCGATGGTGCTCGCGACGGCCGCGCTGGGAGTCAGCGGCAGCGTTGCCGGCTGCGCCTCGACCCCGTCGTCGCGGGAATCCGGCGCATCACCGTCGTCAATGGGCGCGGCGAGCGCCCCCGCGGCTCCTGGACCGCGATTGGATGGCACCTATCGGATAGCCACCAAGTTCTCCCAGGGCACGGCCGACGGAGCGCCATTGCCTGGTGGAACTGACACGACTCGCTGGTACGCCTTCCGCTCGGCGTGCACTCCCGCCGGCTGCACGGCAGCCGCGACCCAACTGGAAAACCACGATCACAGCGAGGCGAAGCAGAACGGTGCGACTGCCACGCTGAGGTTCACCGACGGAAGGTGGCAGACGATCACGCCGATCACAGGCACCGTGGCGTGTGCGGCCGATCCGGAACTCAGGCTGAAGGTGGCGACTAGCTGGTCGTTCGCACCGCTAGCCGACGGCACGCTCACTGGTATCAAGGCCTACACCGAGTTGAAGCGGGGTTCCGGCGCATGCACGGGGTCCGGGAATACCGCGAAGTACCCGATCACGTTGGTCAGGGAAGGCGACGCCCCGGCTGGCGTCGTCGTTGCGGAACCGCCACCGCCCTAGCGAGGGCGATCACCGCCTTCTGATTCATCGTGATTTCCTTTCCGATGCACGCGGTCACCCACTGAAGGTGGACACTCCCGCCGACGACACCTCGAACCCTTGGGTGGCGCCCGCGAGCGTGCCGACGCATGCCGCGCCGCCGGCGATTGCCATGCATGTGGAGCCGATTCCGTTGACGCGGAACCCAACTGGCAACTGCTTGATCGGCCCCGGGTATGCCGGGGTGTTGAACTTCGGCTTGTCCGTGCGACGCGTCCCCGTCGTACCCGGAAGCTGGGTGAACACTTCGTTCTCGCCACCGGTGACACCTGGCAGGGGGCCGTCACAACCGACCTCACCGCCGCTGTACACGATGATCGAGCAGGTCAGGCCTCCGCCGACTGTGAAGACCGGAAACAGGTTCTTCGCGCCGACGCCGACGACATAGGTCTCGTCGCCCACGACGAAGTCGTTGGGGTCGGGAAAGTCCGGTGGCAGCCCTTCGGTCCTGGGCCCGATGCCGGTGCGAGATGGCGAGATGACCATCCATTGCGTGGCAGGTGCACCCTTGGTGCAGGCCGTGAACGACCCGGGCCCAACGCCACATTCGAAGTCTGCGAACACGATCTTCTGGCCCTCGTGCAGCACCGGGGCAGCGTCGCCGCCGGGCTTGCCGAAGCCGGGATTCGCGGTTGCGCGCAGGCCGCGCGCATTGACGTCGGCGGCAAGCACGACCTCGTTGGCACCAGTCGGTGCCCCGGGCAGTCGTCCATCACATCCGGCGGTGCCACGGTCGGGCTGAATCGCGCACCGGAGTCCGTCGGGCGTCTGGAAGTACGCAGCGTTGCCCACCACGAATCCGTCGGGTGTGACCGCGCTGTACTCGCGCAGGTCTGGCATTGTCGGTGGCTCGGCGGCCGCGGGAGCAGACGGGCACACCACGACGCCAATGGATAGGGCGAGAACGATCAGTGCAGAACGCATCACCTGCAATGTAGGCCCACGGGCGACCGATCTCCACGGAGTAGGACGGGTAGTCCTACTCAATCCGTAGCCGCCCGCGGCGCGGCATGCTGAACCCATGCAAATTGCCAAGCCAACGCCTGCCGCGCACGCGGTTGCCGATCAGGCCGCCTCTGGTCGCGATCGTGCCGTCGACGTCGCCCGACTCGCCGCCCTCGTAGTCGTGATCTTCGGGCACTGCGCGCTGCTGCTCGCCACGATCGACGGCAACGGCCTGCAGATCGGCAACCTTCTCGGTGAGCTGCCGTGGATCCAACCCCTTACCTGGGTTGCGCAGGTAATGCCGTTGTTCTTCTTCGCGGGTGGTGCCGCAGGCGCGTACGGCTGGCGCCCCGGCACGCCGTGGGGCACGTGGCTCGTCACCCGCGCACAGCGCCTGTGCCGGCCCGTCTTTTGGTATCTCGCCGCATGGGCGGTCGGGCTCGTCGTGGTCCGCATGACTCTTGGCGCCGAGTCGGCGGCGGGGATCGGGCGCGAGTGCGTGGCGCTGCTCTGGTTCCTAGGCGTGTACCTCGTGGTGCTTGGGTTCGTCCCGGCGTTGACGCGGCTTCGCACGGGGTGGGCAGCAGCACGGGTAGTCGCTGTCCTGCTTGCGGTCGCGGCGGCCGTCGACGGGATTCGGTTCGCCGTCGGCACGCCCGAGTCGGGCGTGGCGAACTATTTGATCGTCTGGTTGATCCCGGTGGTCATCGGCGTGGCCTATGCGCGCAAACTGATCGACCCGCGTGCGGCAATCGCCGTGGCGGCCTGCACATTTGCCGCACAGGTAGCGCTCGCCGTGACCGGCACATACGAGGTCGCCCTGGTGGTCACCGGCGTGGAGCGGGTGTCCAACGTATCGCCTCCGACACTGTTGCTCGCGCTGCACTGCACGTGGATGTCGTGCGCATTCGTCGCTGCCGCAGGCTCGATCCAACGATGGGCGACGCGGCCACGGGTCTGGCACGCCGTTGCGATGGGCAATGGGGGAGCGATGACGCTCTACCTCTGGCACATCCCGGCGATCGCGGTGTCGATGTTCGCCCTGCATGCCGTCGGGCTCGACGCCTATGACGTCCATGCGCCGGGATTCGTGGGTCGGCTCGCGTTGCGCGCACTGGTGTTCGCGATCGTGATGGCCGCCGCATTCAAACTGCTTGCACCGCTTGAGCATCGGCCGTTGCCGTGGTGGGATACGCGGCTCCGGACTACGGGTGCCCGGTCGACTGCGGCCGGTGCGTTGATCTGCCTTTCGGGCCTGGCACTGTTGCTGATGGCCAAGTACGGACTCACAGGGTTCGCCGGGTGGGCGTCACTCGCATGCTTCCTCGCCGGAGCCGGGGCAGCGCGGGCGTGTGCGGCGGGCTCGGGAGCTGAATCGCCAACGGGGACAACATCTCAAGTGGATCGGCTCACTCGGTAAGGCATCGGGGCGCGGCCGGGCGATCAAAAGACGAATTGTTGGCCGCCGTCGATGTCGTACGTCGCCCCGGTGAGCGCCGTGTTGCTCATGATGTGCACGGCGAGTGCTGCGACGTCGGCCGGGCCGACAACGCGTCCGATCGGGAGCTTGGCCCGCAACTCATTTCGGCGTTCCTCGAGTCCGGCCCCGAGCAACGTTGCCGACAGCGGGGTGTCGACGAAGCCAGCCGCGATCAGGTTGACGCGCACGGGGGCGAGTTCGAGTGCGAGCGCGGCCGTGAACGGAGGCAACGCGGCGGTGGCCGCCGAGACGATGCCGAGCTCGCGACTGATGCGTCGGCCGCCGGTGCCACCCATCAGCAATAGCGTGCCACCCGGCCTCATCTTGCCCACCGCGTTGCGCGCCACGTCGAGGGCCAGCACGACGTGACTGCCGAGCGCCTGCAGCACCTGTGCTGAGTCCAGCTCGAGCATCGGCCCATAGCTCGGGCCTCCGGCCGTGACGAGCACGTGGTCTATTGGATCTGACAGCTCACGGAAGAACTGCGCCATCGCTTCCGGGTCGTCGGCGTCGAAGGCTGCCGTGCGCTGCGCCCCGACGTCGCGCGCCGCTTGCGCGAGCCGGTCGGGATTGCGGCCCGTGAGGATCACGTCGGCGCCCTCCGCACGCGCCCGTCGAGCGGTCTCCAGCCCGATACCTGCACTGCCGCCGATCAGCACGACCGTCTGGCCGGCCAGTTCCGGTTCGCGTCGTGGAAGATCGAGGCTGGCCTGGCGGGTCATGACTCCTCCGAGCGCGGCAACTCCTCGCCGGCCTGCTCGCGCACCATGTATTCGGCGTACCAATCCAGCAAGTTCGAGTCGCTGCCGCCCGCCGGTGCCGCACGGTCGTCGTGCGCCGCGGCTGCACGCCGTAGCGCCTGCGCGAGTTCGCTCGCCGACCCATACGTGGTGTCGCCCGCCACGCGTCCCGGCAGCCGTCTCGTGATCTCCTGAAACAGCCAGCCGTTACCGTCCGGATCCTCGAACGAAGCGAACGATTTGTAGCTCTCCCCATTGGGGGCGGCCCCCGCGAGTCGGAGCCGCCCGAAGAGGTACGGCTCATCCTGGCCCGCGGTGTCATCGCCTGGGTGGAACACCTCGCCGACTTCGATTCCGCGACTGAGCAATTCGGCGCGGGCGACCACGATGTCAGAGACGACCAGGTACAGACCTTGGGCGGAGCCGGGTTGGGCAGCGGTG
The DNA here is from genome assembly GCF_033804635.1 of Mycobacterium sp. RTGN4. Classification (NCBI taxonomy): domain Bacteria; kingdom Bacillati; phylum Actinomycetota; class Actinomycetes; order Mycobacteriales; family Mycobacteriaceae; genus Mycobacterium; species Mycobacterium sp. RTGN4. Next base: position 28,343 of record NZ_JAPZLB010000019.1, read on the forward strand.
ACATTGACTCCGAAGATGACGGAGCATCCAGAGCCAGGTGGCGTGAATTGGACGACGCGGTACTCAGGGCCGCCCTCGAAGTCGGCATCGAGCCGCCACCCGAGCCTTGCGTAGAATTCCTTGGCGCGGTCGACATCCGCTACTGGGATCACGACGATTTCGAACTTCATGTCGACGTTCGCGCCTGCCGCTGGATTGCTCATTGCTTCCACCATTCGTCGTGCCTGGCAATCATCAGAACAGGGTAGGTCGACGGCCGGTCGGACATTGACCGAACGGCGTCCAACCGTCAGAAGCCAAGGTTCGAGTACATCACCGCGGTTGGGTCATAGCGCTGCCGTACCGCCGTGAGCTGCGGCAGATTACCGGCGAAGTACCGCGCGGCCGGCATCGCGGGTTCGACGTAGTTGACGTAGCCGCCCACTGAGTGAGCCGCGACCGCTTGATGGGCGGCGCCAAGCCAGGCGTCACCGGCCGTGGCAGCCGCCTGCGACGGCGTCTCGACGTACCACTGCACGCAGGCCGCGTGCTGTCGCCACGGGAAAGCGGTTTCGCCAGAAGCGATGTCGTCCACCGCGCCATCGAGTGACTCGATGACCGCGGTCGCCGAGCCAACGGCCCGCGACCACGCGGACATCGCGGCGACGATGGATTCCGCGGCCGCTGTTGTCATCGTCTCGATGATGTCGGAACCAGCGACGAACGCCCGCGGTCGCATCGCGTCGGCGCCGCCGGCGAAGTAGCTCACGAAGTCCAAGTGGTCGAGTGTTCTCACGGTGTTGCCGACGGGTTGCACCCCGATCGCCGCGCTGAGGTCGCCTGCGATCCGTGCTCCGTCGCCGGGTGGGGTCGCCAGCACGATGCCGCAGCGCCAGGTGTTCGGACCGCACGTGACGTTGACCATGCTCCAGATTGCGCGGTCCGCGGCGCGGAGCCATCCGTGCCACCCGGCGATCACCTGTGCCGTAACTTCCTCGGGGAAGATGAGACTGACGACGTCACGATCGGCGGTCGGAAACGTCTGGAAGGTGAACGAGGTGACGACGCCGACGTTGGCGCCGCCACCGCGAAGCGCCCAAAACAGATCCTGGTGGTCATCGTGGGCCGCCGTAACCTCTTCTCCGCTGGGCAGTACGACGGACGCCGACACCAGCGCATCGCACGTCAACCCCGCTTGCCGAGCATCTGCCCCGAGCCCGCCGCCCAGCGTCAGTCCGGGGACGCCGACGGAGGGACAGCTGCCCGCGGGTATCGACCGTCCATGCGCATTGAGTGCGGGGTGGATCGAATTCAGCACCGCCGCAGCAGGAATCGTCGCGAGTCCGGATACCTCGTCGACGACGATTCCCCCGGGCAGCTGCCGCAGGTCGACGACCAGCGCGCCATTCGCCGCAGACGCCCCGATGTATGAGTGCCCACCACTGCGGACGGTGATCTTGAGGTCGCGCTCGGCTGCGAAGGCGACCGCCTTCTGCACGTCACCCGTCGACTGCGCCGAAACGACCGCGGCGGGTGTCGAATCCGCGAAGCGCGTATTGAATAACCCCTTCGCCGTTGGGAAGTCAGGGTTGGATGGCATCACGACGTGACCATCGAGCGACTCGTCGAGGGCGTGCCAGTTCTGCGGCCCGGCCCGCGGTGAAGGCGTTGCAGCGTCCGGCGCCGCGGTCTCGCGGCACGACCCCAGGAGCACACCTGCGGCCGTCAGTCCGAGCGCGCCTCGGACGAAGGCCTGGCGGGAGAACTCGCGCGTCATGGGAGTCCGTGACGGTTCCTTGGTCGCAAATGGCGCCAAATGATCGTCATGTCCGGTACTTTCCCACGACACTCGCGCCGGCCAAGCGGCTTCGAGACGAACTCGCCCGCGACGAGCCGATGAGGTCATAGGCTGCCATCCATGTCGATCGATCGCGCCGGCCTCGTTGTCGGCGGCATAAGACTGGCCTCCGGCATTTCGTTCCTCGTCGATCCCGTCCGTGCGAACCGGCTGTGGGGCTCGCCCGACGAGCCGAAGGGCACGCACCGCCTGTTGCTGTACTCCATGGGTTACCGCGACGCTCTGGTCGGTGGATTGCTGACGATGGCGGCGTTGCGTGGGCGGGACACCCGCGGCTGGTTTCTCGCGTCCGGCGGGGCGGATGCCGCCGACCTGCTTGGCGGATTGAGCGTCCACCACGAGCTAAAGCGGTCCGAACAGCTCGTCGGCCTCGGCGGCGCAGTCGTGGGGATCGGCGTGGGGCTCTGGGGCGCGACACGCCGACGCACGACGCCGACCGCTGCGGGGGAGTTGGCCTAAAACCTGACTCCGCAGTCATCGGTGAGTCCCGTCCGTTAATATGAATCTGAATTCAGTTTCATGATTGGAAGGGAACCATGACGTGACCCAGGTACTCGACGAGTCGTCACCCGCCGTGCTGCGGCCATTTTGGGCCGCCGACATCGACAGTCGATTGAAGAGCTTCGCTGCCATGCGCGCACGCAGCGGCGGCGTCGAGTTCCATCGCGATGAACACGGAAAGGGTTTGTGGTCATTGACTTCTCACGCCGCCGTGAGTGAAGTCAGTCGCGATCCCGCGACGTTCACTAGCACGGCGGGGTTCTCGCTCGACGACTTCCCGCCCGAGGTGCTGGAGGTGATGGCGTCGATCATCGCCATGGACGACCCACGCCACGGTCGACAGCGCAAGCTCGTGCAGAGTGCGTTCGCGCCGCGCGCCATCAAGCGGCTCGCCACCTCCGTCGACGCGTTGGCCGATGTCATCGTCGATGAACTGCGCGGCGCGCGCTCGTTCGACTTCGTCACGGCGGTGGGGGCGAACCTGCCGCTACAGGTGATATGCGACCTGCTGGACATCCCGGCTTCTGATCGTCCTCAGCTGCGCACGCTCATCAACAGCATCCTCGGCGTGAACGATCCAGATTTCGGAGGGCCGCAGGAAAGTCTGCAGAGCCTGCTTTCGCTGTACGGGTACGCGATCGAGCTGGGCAAGGAACGGCAGAAGCATCCTGGCGAGGACATCACATCGGTACTGATGCAGGCCGAGATCGACGGTCAGCGGCTCACGCCGGCAGAATTCGGATCCTTCGTGGTGCTCTTGGTCTCGGCGGGCAATGACACCACCCGAACTGCACTCACCTGGGGGATGAAGCTACTTAGCGACCATCCAGACCAGAAGCGACTGTTGCGCAATGAGTTCGACGTGCGACACGGCAACGCGATCGACGAGATCCTGCGCTGGTGCTCGCCCGCCCTCCACATGCGGCGCACCGCGACGGTCGATACCCGAGTTGGCACGCAGCCAATTGCCAAGGGGGACAAGGTAGTGCTGTGGTATCTCGCGGCGAACCACGACCCTGCAGTATTCGCCGATCCCGACGCATTCGACATCACCCGGGCAAATGCCCGCGATCACATTGCCTTTGGCGCAGGGGGCCCGCACTTCTGTCTCGGCTCGAATCTCGCAAGGATGGAGCTGCGCGTCGTCCTCGACAAGCTGTTGAACGCCTTCCCGCAAATCCACGCAACCGCGCAACCCGACCTCTTGATGTCGCCCTTCGTGCACACGATCAAGTCACTGCCCTGCACGATCGCATGACCGCCGGCCCGACCACGAAACGTCAGTCAACCGAAGCGGCGTTGCTTGACGCGGCCAGGGAGGTGTTCGCCGAGCTTGGTTACCTGAACGCGAAGATCTCCGACATCACCAGCAGGGCGGGCCGATCGATCGGGTCGTTCTACAACTACTACGAAACCAAGCAGCAGCTTCTCGAGGCATTACTGGAGAGGTTTCCCGCCGAGATCGTTGAACGCACCCGCGACGAGCTGACCGACGACTGGGGGGCCAACGTCGAGGCCGCCGTGCGGGCGTACTTCCGGACCTTTCGCGACTATCTGCCGGAGATGATCGGGGTATTTCAACTCTCGATGACCGACGCCAGCGCCGCGGCGTGGTGGCGGGCCCAACGCGCCTACGGAATCAGGTCGGTGCTCGCGCTCATCGGCGAGGTCGAGAAGGGCGGCACGGCGGTCGACCTCGACCATGCCGTGTTCGCATCGGCGATCGTGTCGATGCTCGAGTCCTACTGCTGGACGTGGATGGCTGCGGGCGGTGATGACGTGGACGCCGACATCGACGAGGAGACGGCCGTTCACACCCTCGCTGAAATGTGGCGCCGCGCGATGCTCAACTCGGCTTCACCTACGCCGCTCGGGTAACCAGCCAGCCGAAACACTGAATGCGCGGAGGCCGTGGGCCCACCGCGCATTCAGCGTGTTGTCGAGGTTTCTAGATCACGGGCGGAGGCGGCGCCAGGTCTGGCGCAGGCACGAGGTCCGGGCCAGGTGCGGGAATGCCCTCAGGCGGAGCCGGAGGCAGCGCCATGCCCTGCTCGGGCGCCGGCGTAACGAATCCGGCGTTCACGACGTCCATAGGCGGCGGCGGGGGGGCAAAGGGATCAGCCGGGGGAGGCGGCGGCGCAAACGGATCAGCCGGGGGAGGCGGCGGCGCGTCCTCGGGCGCGTCGCCCTGGACGCCGTCGACGGCTTCGACGGGGAGGTACATGTGCTTGGTGAACTGGCGTTGATATGCGCCACCACCGCCCACCTTCACGCCGCGGCCACCCTCGCCGCTCGACACGGGGGTGCCGTCGGGCAGGGTGACAGCCGTGTGGGAGCCATTCCACCCGATCACCAGGGCGCCGGGAGCGGTGCCGTACTTGAACCCACGCGCCAGGAGTGCAGACTCCTCATTGCCAGTGTGGAAACGGTCGCCATAGACGGGCCTACCGGTGGCGGCGTTGGCCACCCAGGATGCCAGGCCCGAGCAATCCGTACCCCGGGGCGAATCGCCACCGGTGATGTACGGCGTTCCCGAAACCTGGTTGACAATCGTCATCAACGTTGCGGTCGCAATACCAATCATGTGGCCGGACACTAGCAACGGGATTTGCGCGCAGCCAAAATTTGTGGCCGCCATCACGTTTCGTCAAATTGATGGCATAGCTAACAAAAAACGTTGAGCGCGTTGCCTTCTCGCTGCTGAATGCGGTGAAGCATACGTGCAACGTTGTGGCAGCGTCAATCTCGTCAGGCGTTCCTGGAAAACCACGAAAATGCCTGTTCAGAAACGGTTTTAACGATGATCAGCGCAATGTCACCGCGAACGGAGTGAGAAGAACCGCTTCTTGTCAACTCGCTGGGTCGCTTCGTTGCCAGTATTTGGCCAGGTGAATCGATAAAGTAACACCCCAACCGGCCGGTCGAATGGCAGGCAGATCCAGCGCAATGACGGTGTCCGCGATAGCCCACGCGCCGTTCGTTGATCAAGGCCTAAAAAGCCGAGGTTTTGGGCGCATTTACCCAGTTCAAGGGCACTTTAGCGTTTGGCAGGCGAGCGCTCGGAGGTCATCGCGGGCGAAACCGATGTGGACGACCCCGTGTTGGTGTCATTCCCCGGCCTGGCCGCCTTTACCGCACGGCCGGAATCATCCGACTACACCATCGCGTTCGTCGTCGGGGAATTGCCGAGCAGCCAACGAAACCCGTTCATGTGCAACACTTCTCACGAAATCATCGTTAAGCAGCATTGAGTTTGATTGCAGCAAAAGGTATTTGAATCACCGCGGGTACGGAAGATTTAGCGGTGGACGCCCATACCGCCGTCGACGTGGATCGTCTGACCTGTCAGGTACGCGGCGTCATCACCGACGAGGAAGGCGACCACGGCTCCGATGTCCTCACGGATGCGACCGACCCGCTTGAGGGGCACCGACCGAATTGCACGTTCGAAGTCCTTCGGAGCGATGTCCTGCCAGAACTGCACCCCAGGCGAGTCTGCAAACGGGCACACCACGTTCACACGGACGTTGTCCCGACCCCACTCGAGTGCCGCCGCCTTCGACATCCCGCGGATCGCCTCCTTGGCCCCCGCATAGGCCGCGAACTGCGCCTGGCCGCCGGTACCGCTGGCCGACCCGAGGTTGACGATGACACCGCCGCCCGCGGCAGCCATGGTCGGATGCACGGCCTGCATGAGAAAGAACGTGGCGCGCGGACCGACGTCGAACACCAGGTCGTAGTCGGCGGTGTCGATGTCGACCAGCGGCTTCGGCTCGTTCGTGGCGATCGCATTGTTGACCAGCGCACTTATTTCACCAAATGCGCTCAGTGCGGCGTCGACGATCTGGCGCGGTCCCGACGGGTCGCGCAGATCGACGATCAGCGACTGGGCCACTCCGCCTTCGGCGGTCAACTCCGCCTCTGTCGAGGCCAACGTCTCGGCCTGGCGATCGACCAGGAGCACCGATGCGCCGCGACTCAATAATGCAGCGGCGATCCCCTTGCCAACGCCCTGTGCCGCGCCGGTCACGATCACGGCGCGGCCGGCCAGGGCCTGAGCATGTGAGTATTCGGTCACGGCTTGCCCTCGGCTCCACGATGAAATTCGGCGGGTGTTCTTGCGGCGCCGGGAAACTCGACGAACTCGATGACCGTGCCATCGGGATCCGTTACGAAGAACATGCGCACCCCGTCCACGTCGAACGGCTGGTTTGCGGCCGCGCCGACGGCGGCCGACACGGCCTGATAGGCCCCGTCCAGATCTGGCACGGACAAGGAGATCAATTGCACCCCAACTGATCCCGCGCCCACTGTCGGCCTGGCTCGACCGGATTCCAACTGGAGCAGCTCGATACTGACCCCACCGAGCAGTCCGCCGACGGCGCGGCCGTCGAAGGGCTGGCCGGACAGAACCTGATCGAACACCACGTCCATGCCGAGCACATCGCGGTAGAACGTGATTGAGCGGTCGACGTCGGTCACGGCAATCACTACGTGGGAGAACCGAACATCCAGACCCAGCCCGTGCGTCATTCCGACAAGCTACCCGGGCGTCCCCGGCTACATTCGACGGGTGGGGCACGACACGGCGTGGTGGATCGGAAGCTCCGAGCACGCGATCAGCGAGGACATTCCGGGCACACCCGACGAGGTCCGCGACTTCTACGTCGAACTGCGAAACATCGCCCTCGTCCATCCGCTGGTCGTGTCGGTCACCCCGCGGGAACGTCACGAGACTGCGGACGGCTACACCCAGGACTACCTCATCCGTGACCGCATTCCGGTCGGTCCCTTCACGATGAATACCGCGTACACCGCAAGCGTCCAGGTGCCGCTCCAAGGCGACGTGCACACCGAGGCGAGGCAATTCCCTCGCGTGCGCCTGTTCGGCACCGTCTCGTTCGACGCCGTCGGCGGCGGCACGAAGCTCACCGAACGGCTGCTCATCACCGCCCCGCGGCCGCTCGCGTCGTTCACCGCCCGCGAAGCCGTCAAGGCCCACCGGGAAATGCTCCGGGGGATCCGGCAGTGCTTCGAACAAACGTGACCATGCCAACGGCTTAGCCTGACTTTACAAATTTTGGACAAAGTGTCACGCTATGGGCGTATCGATCAGCGCGCACCGGAGGGCTCATGAACGTCGAAGTCGACCTCGGCAAGTGCACCGGGCACGGCATCTGTGAGTCGATCGCCGAGGACGTCTTCGAGGTGCAGGACGACGGCAGCGTGGTGATCGACCACGAGCACGCCGCCAACCTCGACCGCAGTCTGCTCAATCAGGCCGTCACGCAGTGCCCCGCCGCGGCGCTGCGACTACTCGGATAGGTCCTGAAGCACCAAGCGCCCGGATGCTGACGGCATCCGGGCCCGTAGGCGACACGTGACTACCTGTTCTTGTGCTTCTGGTGGCGGTGGTGCTCCCGACTGCCAGGGGTGATGCCCGTTCCGTTCACGCCGCCGACGTCGTGCTGGCCCGCGAAGGTCTGGGGACCCGGGTTGGGTACGACGGTGGATGCGTGACTGGTGGCGGCGAGCCCAACGGCGAGCACTGCGGGGGCGACGGTCAAGGCGGCTGCGGCGGCGATCCGGCGAGCGACGGCGTTCATGTGATTCTCCTTGTGTCAGTGGAATTTTCAGTTCCTCGGCCGGTGTGTTTCCGGCGATGACACAACTATGTCGCGGGTGACCACGGAAGTCTGTCCGCCCATCGGGCCTCCGCCGGAGGAACCCGCGGTCCCCCGATCGGTGGACAACCCGCCCGATCTGCGTCAGGGCACCGAGATGTGCACCGCGCTCGGCCCACGCACGGCGAAGTTCTTGCCATAGTCGACGGGATCGGCGACGTCCCAGTCGGGCACGGCGTCGACGAGCTGTTCGAGGAAGATCTGGGCTTCCAGTTTGGCCAGGTTCATGCCGAGGCAGCTGTGCATTCCGAACGCAAAACCGATGTGGGGCAACTTCTTACGGAACACGTCGAACTCGTTGGCGCGGTCCCAACGCGCAGGATCGCGGTTGGCCGCGCCAAGCAACAGCGTGATCCTCTGGTCCGCTGGGATCGTGACGTCCCCGATCGTCGCATCGTCGCCGATGGCGTCGCGGAACACCGAATGGGTGATCGCCTCGAAACGGTGCGTCTCCTCGACCGCTGCCGGTATCAGCGTTCGGTCGGCCTGGATGGCGCGGCGCTGCTCGGGATGTGCAGCCAAGGTGACCAGGAGCTGCGCCAACAATTTCGCCGTGGTCTCGTTGCCCGCAAACACCAACTGGGTGTTGCTCGCAACGATCTCCTGTTCGGTCATGTGGTCGCATGCGTAGTCCGCGCGCACCATCGTGGTGATGAGATCGGCGCCGTCATGCGATGGGCAGCGGCGCAATTCGAGTTGAGCGCGGATGTAGTCATTGAGGGCGGCGGTCGCCTGCTTGCCCGCGGCGATAAGCTCCCGGCCGCGTTCGCCGGGATTCGTGTAGCCCTCTGCGGAGGCACCCATCGCGTCGCTCCACGCCGCGAATTGGTCCACCATGTCCGGCTCGATGCCCAACATGTGGGCGATCACCGCGGTGGGAATGCCCCTGGTCAGCTCCGCCACTGCCTCGACCTGCTCACCTGCCAGAAGCCGGTCCACCACGGGCGCGAGCCGCTCGCGGACGAGCCCTGCGATGACCGGGCGAAGCCCTGCCAACGCCTTCGGCCGGAAGTCGTCCGACCAGATGGCGCGCATGTCGTCGTGGTGCGGGCCGTCGTAGAACTCCATCGTCGGTCCGCCGAACACTGCCGCCTGCTCGACCTGCCCTCGTTCGGAGCCGAAAATGGTTGGTGTGGTCAGGATTCGTCGCACCGGTTCGAAGTCGGACACCATCCAGCGGTTGACCTGTTCGTTGTAGACCACCCCGCCGAGCCGGCGGATCTCCGCGTAGCGCTCCCACGGCGCGCGCACGAACTCGGGATCAGCGGTGTCGAACGTCAACGCGGGGGCCTGGCGCACGGGCGTCCTCCAATAGTGGGCAACTCGCTGTCCGTGTTGACAGTGTTGTGCAATTCTGTAACGCGTGACGGCGAACTTCAAGGAGCTCGGCAAGGCGTTGTCCAACTGGGGCCGATGGGGACCCGACGATCAGCTCGGCACTTTGAACCTGGTACGACCGGAGCACATCCAAGCAGCGGCTGCAGCGGTGCGCGCCGGCAAGACGTTTCACCTCAGCATCCCGGTGGGAAGCGACGGCCCCCAGAGCGGCATGGGCGGGCGTATCAACCCGGTGCATCTCATGTCGATGCAACCGCGGGACTGGGCGAACCCGCACGGCGTGGCCATCTCCGACGACTGGATCATCATGCCGCTGCAGTCCGGCACGCAGTGGGACGCGCTCGCACACGTCGCCTACGACGGCCAGATGTACAACGGCTACTCGACGGATGACGTCGACACGCGGTCCGGCGCCCGGCGACTGGCCATCGACGCCATGACTGGTCGGCTCGTCGGGCGCGGGGTGCTGCTCGACATCGCCCGTCTGCAAGAGACGTCCTGGCTCGAGGGCGGCACTCCCATCACGCCAGCCGACCTCGAAGACGCCGAACGCGCCCAGGGCGTTACCGTCGGTGCCGGCGACTTCCTGCTGGTACGGACCGGATGGCGGGCCAAGCTGCTCGCCGAGGGAAGCGACGGCTGGATGGCCACTGAGCCTGGGCTGAACCTCGATTGCGCTCAGTGGCTGCATGACCGCTCGGTGGCCGCCGTCGGCTCCGACAACTGGGCCATCGAGGTGATGCCGAGCCCGATCCGCGGCGCGATGGTGCCGTTGCACTGCATCCTGATTCGCGACATGGGCATGCCGCTGGCGGAGATTCTCGATCTCGACGCCCTGGCCGACGACTGCGCCGCGGACGGTCGGTGGAGTTTCATGTTCGTCGCACCGCCGCTGCACATCACGCACGCGGTCGGCTCGCCGGTCAGTCCCATCGCCATCAAATGAGCGGCGCATTCCAATACCGGCTGCGGACACGGCGGCCCTTGGTCAGCGTCGACGATTACCGGGCGGCCGCGCAGCGCGCCCTACCGAAGATGGTGTGGGCATACCTCGACGGCGGAGCCGAGGACGAACGCACCATGCGAGCCAACCGCGACGCCTTCGCGAAATGGGCACTGCGCCAACGGGTCCTGACCGGTCATGCCGAAGCCGATATCTCGACCACCATCTGCGGACAGAGCCTCGCGTTGCCGGTGCTGCTGTCGCCGACCGGCTTGACCGGGCTGGCGCACTGGTCGGGCGAACTCGGAGCGGCCCGTGCCGCCGAGCGCGCAGGCACCCGCATCACGCTGAGCACCGCCTCGTCGTACTCGATCGAAGAGGTGGCGGCAGGCACCGGACACGACCACTGGTTCCAGCTGTATCCATGGGGTGACACGTTCATGGACTCGATGCTCGACCGGGCGAGGGACGCCGGATACCGCACGCTGGTCGTCACCGTCGACGTGCCCGTCCAGGGCAATCGGACCGGCGAACGTCGCACCGGCATGGGCCACCCGCCGATCCTGACGCCTCGGCGCATCGTTGACGCCGCGATCCGACCCGCGTGGTGGTACGGATTGTTGCGGCATCGCCGCATGACGATGCGCAACCTCACCGCCACCCGCGGGGCGGCAGGCGCCGTCGAGTCGGTGACGCTGCAGGAACGCCGGATGCGACCGGATCTCACCTGGGCGGACGTGGCATCGCTGCGCAAGCGGTGGGACGGCCCATTCCTGGTCAAGGGCGTCCTCGAACCTCAGGATGCCGTGCTGGCCGTCGACCAAGTCGGGGCGACGGGAGTGATCGTCTCGAATCACGGTGGCCGCCAACTCAACGGTGCAGCTGCGTCGCTCGACGCACTGCTGGACATCGCTGACGCAGTCGGCGATCGCGCGACCGTGCTGCTCGACGGCGGCATCCGGAGCGGCACGGACGTCGTCACTGCACTCGCCCTCGGTGCCGACGCGGTGATGGTCGGGCGACCGTACCTGTACGGCCTCGCGGTGGCCGGTGACGCAGGCGTCGAGGCCGTACTGACCGTGCTCGCCGAGGATCTGCGAAAGGCGCTGACCCTGATGGGAGTGGCCAGCGTGACCGATTTGACGAGGGCTCACGTCGCCGCAAAGAACTGAGTGAACACGCACGTTGTCGCCCGAATCGCCGATTGACCCCTTTACAGATCGGCGCGCAACTGTCACGCTCATGAGATGCCGCGGTCAGGCCTGAAAATCCATGCGAGAGAACTCAGGGGTGGGATGTCGTGAGTGCACAGACGTCAGGAATGCGTGCGCGCGTTGCTAGCGGCAGGCACGGCAAGTACCAACTCGACGTCACTGCCTGCGACGTCACCGATGTCGTGCGCCACGCAGGGGGATGGCTGTTCGACCGCGCGATGTCCGGCTGGGACGTCAGCGTGCTGGTCACAACCGAAGGCGACATCACCCCGCTCCAAATCCTTGGGCTGCGGGCTCAACGACTGGAGTCCGAGGACGATCCAACCGCGCCGCCCCGCGCGTTGGCGCTCGCCGTCTCGACGGACGCCCTGGCGGCGAACTCGCTGCTGCGGGAGGACGTGCTCCGCGCGATGAAGCGCGGGCTCGGCGAAGTGACGCTTTGGGGTTCTTCTGGCACCAGCGGATTCGACCGCGGGGTCGAATCCGTCGAGCACGTGCTCAGTTCGGCGGCGCGCGCGTTCAAGGCGCATGCGCTGCGCGCTGCGGGACTCGACGAGCCGGTCGGTGCGGTCGAGGTCTTCCGGCGCAGACCCACCGCGTTCCTGGCCGGCTAGCCCGAAACCTCGGCCACGCTGGCGACTTCCTTGGCCCAGCGGTAGTCCGCCTTGCCTGCAGGTGATCGCACGACCTTCTCGGTCCGGACGAAGGCCTTCGGAATCTTGTAGCGCGCGATCGACTTGCCGCAGGTTTCGACAAGTTCCGCGTCGGTCGCGGTCGCACCGTCGGCGAACTGCACGACGGCCACGACTTCACTACCCCAGCGTTCCGACGGGCGCCCGACCACGACGACGTCGTACACGCTGGGATGAGCGGCGACCGCGCGCTCGACCTCCTCGACGAAGATCTTCTCGCCGCCCGAGTTGATGGTGACCGAGTCGCGCCCGAGCAGTTGAATTCTGCCGTCTTCCAACACGTTTGCCCGATCGCCCGGCACCGACCACCGCACGCCATCGATCACGAGGAAGGTACGGGCCGTCTTCTCCGCGTCCCCGAGGTAGCCCAGCGGGATCAGCGCGCGGCGCGCGAGCCAACCCTGGCCCTCGCCGGGGGAGAGCACCCGGTCGAACTCCGCCGACACGACGGCGGTGTCGGACTGCGGCGTGAAGACTGCCGCCTGCGACCCGGCGCCCGGTGTGCTCACCGTGCTCATCTGCGCGCCGGATTCGGAGGCCCCGACGGCGTCCATGACCATGACATTGGGCAGCGCGGCATGGATGCGTTCGCGGACCGTGGGCGACAGCGGCGCACCACCGTTGGTGAACGTGATGAGACTCGACAGGTCGTAGTCGCCCCGCTCGATCTCGTCGATGAGTGGCCGGGCGATCGCGTCGCCGACGACGGGGATGCTGATCACCTTCTCCCGCTCGACCAGCCTCAGCACGTCGGGCGCACGCATGCGCTCGACGTCGTCGGGAATGACCAACCGGCCGCCCATCGTGACCATGGTGTAGGCCGCCCATTGGGCGGCGCCGTGCATGAACGGCGGGATCACCAGGATCGACATCGCCCCGGCTGCGGCCTTGGCCTTCTCGGCTAGCTCGGCATACGACGCGGTGAATTCGTCAGCGCCCCAAGGGCGCCCGCCCATAGAGGACAGGAAGATGTCGTGCTGTCGCCACAGCACGCCCTTCGGCATGCCGGTGGTTCCGCCGGTGTAGAGCAAGTACAGATCGTCGCCAGACGGTGTCGGCATCCCGCCCGCTGGTTCCGGGGTGGCCAGGATGGTTTCGTAGTCGACGGCCCCGTCGAGGAGGGCGTTTCCGGACTCGTCGGCGACCTGAATCAACACTTGGAGGTCGGGCAGCTGGTCGCGGATGGCGGCCACTCGCGGCGCGAACTCTGCGGGATACACCAAGGCCCGCGCCTTCGAATCGGTGAGCAGGTAGACCAGTTCGGATTCGACGTAGCGGTAGCTGACGTTGAAGGGGGCCACCCTGGCGCGGTAGCTGCCGGTCATGGCCTCGAGATATTCGTTGCCGTTGCGTAGGTAGATCCCGAGGTGGTCCTGGCCGGATTCGTGACCTTCGAGGGCATCGCGCTCGGTGTGGCATCCCAACCCCACCGACGTCAGGTACCGGGCGAAGCCGTCGACGCGGGCGTCGGCCTGAGCGTAGGTGAGCCTGCGGTCGCGCCACACCAGGTAGGTGTGGTCGGGAATCGTCGTGGCTACCGTGCGGAAGACGTCCGACAGGTTGAACTTCGTGTCAGCACCCATGACAGCCGACCATACAGTCCGTCAACCTATGTATGGTCGGCGGAGCCGCGCCGGCGGCGACATCGGATTGCGGCGCGTCAGCCCGGGAAGAAGCCAGCGCCGGTCAACGTGCCCGGCTGCCAACCCTGCGCGCCGAGGCACACCATGGGGCGACCGTCCGGGGCCTGGGCTGCCATCTTGGGACCGCCGCATGGCGAACCGATGTCCTTGACGCCCTGGATCGGATACGACGACACCCAGAAGCCGGTGTAGACGGGCGGCCACTGGTTCGGGATGTAGTGACAGACCAGCGACTCGCCGCCTGGACCGCGACCGAAGGTGTTCACCTCATAGTTGTCGCACGGCGCATTCAACGAGGCCTCGTAGTTCATGCCGGGAGTGTCCGTCGGATAGCGGCCCGGATGGTCGGGATACATCGGGCCAGGGTCGGCAACGGCCGACGGTGCGAGCGCGATGGCCGCCCCAGCGATCGCGGCGGCAATCGTCAGTTCGCGAATCATGCCGCGAATCCTAACGGCTATCGCGGAGTACTCGAGCGGTTTCGCCCGCGGGCCTGGTTATTCGGCGTCGAGGACGCTGACCGCGATTCCGTACGGGAGGAAGCGCACCTTGCGATTCGGGTCGGTATTGGTCTTGTTGGCACGTAGGGCGTCCAGTTCAGTCGGGTAGACCTCTTCGATGTGGGCGCCGCCCGCGTCGTTGACGGTGTAGATGGACCACACCCCGTCGCCGGTCTCGCCGGTTGTCTCGGGTTCGTTCTTGGGTCGCGTCGAACGAGTGAACTCGTCGAGCAGCGTCGCCCAGCCGGCCTGCTTGCCCATCCTGCCGAGCGCCTCCCGCAGTCCGTCACCGGCCTCACGCATGACTCGGTCGAGGTCGTCGGGATCGAAACCAAACGGATTCTGACTCATGGGGCACTCCTCAATGCGCGCCGTATTCGGCATCCGCGCTACTGCCCAGTGTGCAGGTCGACGACGAAGTTCGCCACGCCCTTCGCGGTCCACCATCCCGGGGTGGTAAGTGATTGGCATGCCCGTTGCGAAGTACGACCACTCCAGAGCCGAGCTGCTCGCCGTCGTCGAACAGTCGCCCGCGGCCGCCGGAGCACACGATCGCGCAGGTTGGGTCGGGCTCTTCACGGCGGACGGAACCGTCGAGGACCCCGTCGGTTCGCGGCCGCACCGCGCAGCCGCCGCACTGAGCCGCTTCTACGACACCTTCATCGGACCGCGCGACATCGTGTTTCACCGCGATACCGACATCGTGACCGGTGCGACGGTGATCCGCGACCTCGAGCTCGAGGTGACAATGGCCTCGTCGCTCGTCATGCGGATTCCGACCTACCTGCGCTACGACGTCGACGCCAGCGGTGACCAACTGAAGATCGCTCGGCTGCAAGCATATTGGGAGCTGCCGGCCATGGTGCTGCAGTTCGCCCGCGGCGGGCGGGCGGTCGTCCCAGCGGGGATGTCGCTCTCGCGCGCACTGCTCGCCAATCAAGGCATCGGCGGCACCATTGGCTTCCTTTCGGGGTTTCGCGGTGTCCGTGGCCGCGGTAAGCGCCACGTCGTCCGGTTGCTCTCCGCCGCGTGCACGGGCAACGAGCTTGCGGCCCGGCGACTGCTCGCCTCCGCGCTGGTGACACTGGGCGATGACAGCAGGCTCGGCACGTCGGACCTGATGTCCCGGCTCACGGGCGCACGCTGGCGCAAGGTGATCGCATCTGGTGGCTCGGTGGCGGCGACCATCGAGCGGGGCAGTCAGCGCAGCGTGCTCATCGCGGAATTGGGCAGGCCCACGGAGATCTCCAGAATCCGGATCTTCGCCGACGATTGAGAATGGGCCACCTGGTCACGTCCGCCGCGGCGGACGTGAGACGGTAGGAACACCATGCCTGAGCACGAACAACTGACGTACGAAGAATTCGGCCGGAAATTCTTCGAGATCGCCGTCACCGAGGAGCGCGTCGCCGACGCGCTCGGTGCCATCGCCGGTGAAGGGTTCGAGATCGGCCCCATCGCCCAGGGCCCGGGCAAGATCGCCAAGGTCACGGCAAAGGTCCAGGTCCAGCCGCCGGAAGTCACGCGCCAGGTCGGCGAGCAGATCACGTTCGCCATCCGCATTCCGCTCGAGATCGACATGGTCATCGACCTCCGCATCGACAAACCGCGGTTCATGGTGTTCGGCGAGATCGCCCTGCGGGCCACCGCGCTCGCCGCCGAGCCGTTGCTGTTGATTCTCGACGTGCACAAACCCCGGCCGTCGGACATCGCCATTCACGTGACATCGAAATCCCTGCGGGCGGAGGTGCTACGGATCGTCGCGGGGGTGGATGACGAGATCAAGCGCTTCATCGCCGCCCATGTGGCCGGTGAGATCGACAGCCCAGAGTCAGTCAAGGCCAAGATCATCGACGTGGCCGAGCAGCTGGACTCCACCTGGACGGGAATCTAGCGAGTAACGGACAGACTCCTTTCCCGCTTGGACTATTCGGCTTCTGACGAAGGGGCCGGCTCGAGCAGGTCGGCTAGCCCGTCGACCCCGGCCAGCGCTCCACGCCTTGGGTCGCGGCCGTCGCCGCTGGAGCGCCCCCTGAAGTGGCGCCACAACCACGGCATCAACAGGTTCTGCGTCCATAGGGCCTGTGAATACATCCGCGACCGAAATCCGGGCCGCACCACGTGAGCGCGGACCCGCGCCCAATCATGGTTGCTGCCAGGCAGTTCCAACGCCTCGGCCGCAGCGGCGGCGAACAGCGCGTGCCCTCGCGGTGAGCCGTGCACGCGATCGGCGCTCCACGTGTCCGGGTCGAGCATCGACGGCGCACCATAGAGGTCGACGAGCCGGAAGCCGTGTCGCGCCGCCGCATCTCGGATCACCTCGTTGATCTCGACCACGCGGTCCGCGATCAGCCGACCCACCGGCAGGATCTGCACCAGATCGGGAAACGTAGTCGTGACGACCGTGGCTCCGGATTCCGCGAGCCGGTCGTGCAGATACTCCAGGTCGGCGAGCGCGCGACCGAAGGAGCGCCCCGGTTTCGTCACGTCGTTCATGCCGATGCAGCTGGTGACGAGGTCGGGTTTCATGGCCAGCGCGACGGGCAACTGTTCGTCGATGACGTCACGGACCCGCTTGCCCCTGACGGCCAGGTTGGCGTAGGTGAGCCCGGGGTCGTGCGAATCCAGGCGCACCGCGAGCCTGTCGGCGAAGCCATGCACGCCCGTGGTGTCGTCGCCGTCCCACAGTCCCTCGCTCTGACTGTCGCCTATCGCGACGTAACGAGTGAACGCGGGCGCCTTGCGATCTACCACGACGGCAGATGGTAGTAAACGATCAGACACCCGTGCTCGGCCAGCTCAGGTTCAGCGTCCGCCCCACGACGCTCAGCTGAGCGATCATGTCGTCCAGAAGCATTCGTGGCAGCTCCGCGCGCCATTCCGGGAGCGTGCCGCGCAGGCGCATGACGTCGGCGTCGAACTCGACGCCGGTCAACTGCAAACCGTGTGGCAGCGGGGGCAGTTGGACGGGGTAGGAGGGCGTGCGAGCAGGCAGCTTCCAGCGTCGCCGCCGCGTGATCGCCCGCGGTTTGAGCCACAGGGTGGATCCGTCGAGGCGAGTCTCCACCTCGACGTGGCCGGCCCCCGGACGGTTCGCGAAGCGCAGCCGGGCAATCCCGTCGGGTCCGACCTCGCCGGACAGCCGCGGGGCCGCCCACCGGAACAGCTCTTCGAGCGCGGAGGCAGGCACGTCGAGCGTCAACTCGACGGGCGCGGCCACCAACACCGGCGGTACCGACGGGCGGAGCGCAACGTTGTGCAGCACCGCGGTGGCCTGGCCGAAGTGATGCTGATTCCAGCGAACCTGCTCGGCGACCAACCTGACGTCGTTGAGTTGCCCGACCGCCACTCCGCGCATACCGACGCGGGAGTCGATCTCGACGAGACTGAGCACCAGCTCGCCGGTATCGAGCCGAACCGCCAGTCGCCTGCCCAGCACCAACTGACGCAACGTGATGAACGCCGTCAAATGAGCCGCGAAGACGCCGCTATTGGCCAGTCCGACGAACGGCCGGAACGGATCCCACCCGAACAACGAGCCAGGACGCGTCACTACTTCAGCATCCTTCATCGCGGTGCCGAGGGCCAACTTCGCAGGTTGCCCGTCGGCTGCGACCGAGCCACTGCCTAGGCTTGGCCCGTGCCGAAGCGGAGTGCAGGGCTGCTGCTGTATCGAATCACCGACGCGGGCGTCGAGGTGCTGCTGGGTCACCCCGGCGGTCCGTTCTGGGCGCGCAAGGACGACGGCGTCTGGACCATCCCGAAGGGGGAGTACGCCGACGACGAGGACCCGTGGGCGGCGGCGCAGCGGGAGTTCCGCGAAGAGCTCGGATTGTCCGCGCCAGCCGGCCCGCGACTCGACATGGCGCCCGTGAAACAGCCTGGCGGCAAGATCATTACGGCGTATGCGGTACGTGGCGACCTCGACGTCACGCACAGCAGGAGCAATACCTTCGAACTGGAATGGCCGAAGGGCTCCGGCAAAGTCAGGGAGTATCCCGAAGTCGACAGGGTGGGCTGGTTCGCAATCGACACAGCTCGGTCGAAGCTACTCAAGGGCCAACAACCGCTGCTCGATCGACTACTCGAGCACCTTGCCGTTGCCGGATGAGTGCGTCGGGCGCAACCGACGAACCTGGCGGGTCTCGATCGCGTTGATCGTGAGCGCGCGGCCGTTGATCCGCCAACCAGCCTTGGTGCGTAGGTATTCGTCGTCGTAGCGCAGGTGCCAGACCAGGTCGGTCGGCTGGCCGCCGCCCGCCGACCAGTGGTGGGCGATGCAGGTGATGCGCCCAAGCGCGTAGTCGGGATCGGGGCTCGCGGCGTACACCTCGCCGACGATCGCGTGTTCGGTCCGGTCGATGGCCGCCAAGGCGTTCATCGCGGCACGCACACCGGCCCGGCCGAGTTGCACGCCTACCGGAGTCAGTTCACGAGGAGGATTGGGAAGACGCAATTCGGCTGTATCGGTGAACAATTCGACGACGTCGTCGAATCTTCGGTCGTCAACGGCGGCCGCATAGAGGTGAACCAGGTCGGTCAGCGCCAGCCGGTCCGCCACCGCGATCGTGGGCGGCCCGGTCACGCCCGACCGTTGCTTCGCCGGATGTCCAACATGCAACGCAAGCGCGACTGCCCGGTCTGCTGCATGCAGACCCGCACCGGCGATTCCTCCTCGGTTGGCAGCGGCGTATCGGTCGGTTGGGTCGTCACTGTCACCGTAGGACTGGGCACGTCCCCCTGTGTCAACGACCAGATCGTGCTGCCCGTGCCCTGCAGGTTCGAGCAGTAGGCCTGCTGCCCGCCGGCGGTAGTGGCGGTGGCCCCCACGGGCGAACAGCTTGCCCCGATGACTGCGACCGGCGCCGCGGGAGCCGTCGTGGTGGCCACGCCACTGGTCGAGGGCTCCTGCTCGGTGACCGTCGCGGTGATTGGGGGCGGTGGGGGCGTAAGCAGAGCCGGCGTGCTGGGTGAAGTCGTCGGCGATGTGCTGGTAGTCCGCGGCGCGGTCTGCTCGTCGTCAGCACGGGTCAACTCCAGCAGCGCGAAGGCAACGGCGGCGACCAGCAGCAATGCCAGCACGGCGGGCACGATGACGCCTGCCCGAAGCAGCGACCGGCGGCCTGCTGGCGCGGCCGTCGTCGCGTGCGACAGCCGGGTTGCGTCGGACCCGTCGTCCGCGCCGATCCGGTGGGCCAGCGCGCGTGCGAAGTCTGCACATCGCTCATGGCGGTCCTTGGGGTCCTTCGCCAAGGCCTTGGCGAGCACCGGGTCGAGCGCCGACAGTTCGGGGCGGCGGTCGCCGACGGCCGGGGGAGTCGCGCTCAGGTGCTGGCTGATGACGACGGCCGGATTGGAATGCTGAAACGGTGGCGCGCCGGTAAGTAGGTGAAATGCCGTGGCCGCCAAGGCATATTGGTCCGCCCGCCCGTCCAGCACACCGCCCATCAGCTGCTCGGGTGCCGCGTACGACACCGTGCCAACCGTCATGTTGGTAGCCGTCAACCCGCTGGGGTCGTCCGCCCAGCGGGCGATCCCGAAATCGGCCAAGAGTATGCGCTGATCGGGTGAATCGGGATGGGCAAGCAGCACGTTGGCGGGCTTGACGTCGCGGTGCAGCAGGTTGCGTTGATGTGCATAGTCGAGCGCCTCGGCCACGGCGGTGATGAGCGCGGCGACCTCGAGGCCAGGCATGCCGTCGGGATGGCGCTCCCGGAGCAGGTGAGCGGCATCGGTGCCGTCGACGTAGTCCATGGCGATCCACAGCTGGCCGCCGAACTCGCCACGGTCGTGCACGCCGACGATGTGAGGGTGCCAAAGGGTGGCCGCGATATCGGCCTCGCGCTCGAAGCGCTCGCGATATTCACCGTCCGCGGAGACTTCGGCACGAAGCACCTTGAGGGCGTCCTGACGGGGCAGTCTGGGGTGCTGAGCGAGATAGACCTCACCCATGCCGCCGGAGCCCAGCCGCCGCACGATGGTGTAACCGGCAAAAGTCGTCCCGTCGGCCAACGCCATGGGCGCATCGTAGTCCGCCGCGGTGCGGCTCAGAGCTCGAGCACGAGGGGCTCGTCGGCTGCCGCGCGGGAGACGCAAATGAGCATCATTCCGGCGTCGCGTTCTGGGTCGGTGAGCAGCGTGTCGCGATGGTCCACGGTGCCCGATGCCACCCTGGTCCTGCAGGTGCCGCAAAACCCCTGCTGACAGGAGTACGGGGCGTGTACCCCCGCGCGGTTGAGCGCAGTGAGTATGGTCTCGTCGGCAGCGACGTCAACCGATTGGCCGGTCGAGCCGATGGTGACCGTGAACTCGGAACCGTCGACCACCGGCGGCGCCGCGAACCGTTCGAAGTGCAGTTCGACGTCGTCGCGCCCGACCAGCTGCGTACGGATCGCGGTGAGCATCGGCGCGGGGCCGCATGCGTAGACCGTCGTCCCGTCCGGGCACTCGCCGAGCAGATCCGCGGCCGATGGCAAGCCGTGGACATCGTCTGTCCGGACGTCGACCCGTGGCCCGAAGCGGGCCAGTTCCTCGAGGAACGGCAGGCTGTCCAAGCTGCGGCCGGCGTACACCATCGACCAGTCCACACCCACCGTTTCGGCCGCCGCCAGCATCGACAGGATGGGCGTGATCCCGATGCCGCCCGCAATGAAGCGGAACTGCTGAGTCGGCGATCCGTAGCCCGGCATCGTGAGTGGGAACGCGTTGCGGGGCCCATTCGTGGTTACTGGCGTGCCGACCGCTAGTTCATCGTGGATCTCGATCGAGCCGCCGCCACCGTGGGGTATGCGACGCACCGCGATGCGGTACGACGACCTGTCCTGCGGATCCCCGCACAGTGAGTACTGACGGACGCGTCCGCTGGGCAGGTGGACGTCGAGATGTGAACCCGGGTGCCACCTGGGAAGGTCGCTCCCACCAGGGGCGGCGAAGCGCACGGCGATAACGTCCTGGTCGCGCGCCACGACGTCACGGGCGGCGACGACAAGCGGAATGGCACGCTCGACGACCTGGAGGCCTGCCGGCTTGCGCCACGCGCCGGACAACGCGAAGAGCCCCGACACCGCGGCGTCGGCGAGCCCGACCGACCATGCGCGCCCACCCCGACGACTGGCCGGCGCGGGCGGCAGTTCGCGCCACCGCGAGACCAGGCCCATCAAAGGTGCGCCGCGCGGGCCGCGGGGGAGCTGGCCAGATACGCGACGGCCTGCGCGGTGGATCCCATCTGCTCCGGCGAGAAACTGGGCCGGAAGTACATGAACGTGTTGGAGCCGAACAGCTTTCGGAAGACCGGTAGCAGTCCCAGCTTGGAGTCGCGCATCCGCATGCGCTGCATGCGCAACCAGCCCACGTCGAGGCTCGGGTCCGACTTGACCAGGTACCACGCGCCGCGTTGGAAGAAGAAATACATCATCCCAATGGCGATCGACATGGCACGGATGCGATCGAAGTAGCTGTCGCGGAAGTAGGTGGCGACGTCGTGGGCCACCATGCGGTGCTCGACCTCTTCGCTTCCATGCCAGCGGAAGAGATCGACGATCGTCGGATCGGCGTCGTGGTCGTCCCACGCACAGTTCAGCGAGAAGTCGCCGAGCAGGGCGGTGTAGTGCTCGATGCCGGCGATGAGCCACAACCGGTCGCAGAGCTCGTTCATCCGGCGCCTGGGGTCGGCGGTGTCGCTGGGAGCCAGCATCTTTTCGAAGACGTACTCGATGAGTTCCAGCATGGGCGCGACGTCGATGCCGTTGACGTCCATGTACTCACGCAGCACCTGTTCATGAGTGTCGGCGTGGGTGGCCTCCTGGCCGATGAAGCCACGGATGTCTTCAGCCAGCTTCGGGTCCCTGACCAGAGGCAGTGCCTCGTTGTACGTCGCGACGAACCAGCGCTCGGCGGCGGGCAACACGATGTTGAGCAGGCTGACCATATGAGAGGCCACCGGGTGGTCCGGAATCCAGTGCGCGGGGATCCCGGTGACGTCGAAGTGGACCTTGCGGGCCTGGATCTGGACGGGACCTGGATCGATCTCGATGTCGAAGCGACGTGGTCGGAGCATGGCAAGCCCTCCTAGCGAAGTGACAAGAGCAAGTCTACGACGTTAGGTGGGAACGCTGGTACCGGGTGTTTGAACCTCAGCCGACGGGGACGGGCACTCCGATGGGGCCACCGTAGGTGCCCTGGCCGGGCGTACCAGGTGCCGGCGCGCCTGGAGCGGCGCCCGTGGCTGCGGTCGGGGCTTGCGGCGTACTAGCCGTCGCGTCCTGGACGGCCTTCGTGGTGCAGTTGAGCATCAAAATCATCTTGCCGCTGGAGTTGATCTTCTGCTTGTCGACGATGCACGCCGACTGAGGCACGTCGCTTCCGAACGAGCCGCCGAAGACACCCCTGGCGCCCTGGCTCTTCAGAATGGCAAGCGCCTTCGCGTACGGCTCGCCGACCACGTTGACCGAGGACGCGCCCGCAGGATCCGACAGGGCAACGGCCGGGTGGAGTAGGGCGGCTGAGGCCATGGCGATGGCGCCGGCCCCCAGCACTACAAGCTTCTTCACGTGACCTCCGGGTGTCGCGGTGCGTTGCGAACATATCGCAGATGAGTCGCTCACGTGAAGTTCGGTCACTCGGGTGTGGTCGTTACCGCACCGCGCATGACCTCGGCGAGCGCGTCCGCACGCGGGTCGACGAAGACGTCTTCGAGCAGCATCCGACGGCCACTGGGATCCGCCAACGGCACCCGCCAGTTGGGGTACTCGTCGGTGGTACCGGGCTGATTCTGGGCGCGAACGTCACCGACGGCGTCCGGGAGCGCCAACGCGAGCAGACGCGACGGCGTGCGGCCGAGGTATTCGTAGAGCGCGCGCACGATGTCGTCGACGGAGGGATCCTGCGCCGAGAGCACCCCGACCCGCCGCAGCTCGGCGAGCCAGCCCGCCTGTTCGGCGCGGTCGGCCGCGAGTTCCTCGTCGGCGGGTCTGGTCAGCAATCCGAGTTCCTTGCGAATCCGCACGTGCTCGCCGGCTAGGTAACCCGCGGTCGGCGGCAGATCATGCGTCGTCACCGAGGCAAGGCAGTACTCCCGCCACCACTGCGCCTGCAAGGGCTCTCCGTCACGCCATGGGTCCTGCTCGAACCAGAGGATCGACGTGCCCAACAAACCACGCTCACGCAGGTAGTCACGCACCCACGGTTCGACGGTGCCCAGGTCCTCCCCGACGACGACCGCACCGGCACGATGAGCCTCCAATGCGACGATGCCGATCATGGCCTCGTGGTCGTAGCGAAGGTAGGTGCCGTCGGTGGGTTTGGCACCCTGCGGAATCCACCAGAGCCGGAACAGCCCGATGATGTGGTCGATCCGAACCCCGCCCGCGTGCCTGAGCACCGCGTTCACCAGCGCGCGGAACGGTTCGTAGCCGAGTGCGACGAGTCGGTCCGGCCGCCATGGCGGCTGGGACCAGTTCTGCCCCAGTTGGTTGTACTCGTCGGGCGGTGCGCCGACGGCGACGCCGAGCGCGAGCACGTCCTGCAGAGCCCACGCGTCGGCACCGTTGGGATCCACGCCGACGGCGATGTCGTGCATCACGCCGAGCGCCATCCCGGATCGAAGCGCGCTCGAATGCGCGTGGGTGAGTTGGTCGTCCAACTGCCACTGCAACCAGCGGTGAAAGTCGACTTCGTCGGAATGCGCCGCGGCGAAGTCGGTGACCGCCTGGCCACCCGGGTGATGCAACTCGCTCGGCCACTCGTGCCAGTCGTTGCCGTGATGCTCAGTCAACGCGCACCACGTCGCGAAGTCGTCGAGGCTGCGGCCCTCGCGAGCCCGGTAAGCGTCATAGGCCAGGGCCCGCCCCGGGGAGCGCTCGACGCGGTACACGCTCTTCAACGCATCGCGCTTGACGATCCACGCAGCATCGCGATCGATGAGCTTAGAGGCCTTCGCGTGAGCCTGGGCGACGGCGCGCGCCTTGTTCAGCCGACCGCGGTGGCGGACGTAGGCGAACTCCGGGATCGCCTCCACCCTCAGATACAACGGATTGACGAAGCGCCGCGAGGTCGGCAGATAGGGCGAGGGTTCCATCGGCGCCGTCGGCGCGGCCGCGTGAAGGGGGTTCACCAGGATGTACCCCGCGCCGTGACGCGCCGCCGACCACACCGCCAGATCTGTGAGGTCAGTCAAATCGCCTACACCCCAAGACTTTTCGGAATGCACACTGTAGAGCTGCGTGGCCAACCCCCACGTGCGGCCGCTGCCGAGCGTCGCGGGCAGCGTGAGCGCCGCCGGGGTCACGATCAACCTGGTGCTGGTGTCGACAGAACCGGCCTGGGCGTGAAGTTCGTGGTATCCCAGCGGGAGGTCGGCAGGCAGTTCGAACGTCGCCTCTCCGACCAACCGCCCGTCCACATCGTTGGGCGGGCTGTTGTTCTCCAGCTGGCGTAGGCCCGCGCGAACCGAGCCGTCCTCGAGTCGGATCCACACGCCGACCGGATCACCATGCGCGACGTGCACCCAGAACGGCGAAGGACGCCCCGCCCGCACGACGATCGCCGGCGGTAGGCAGCGCCGCCAGTAGTCGCTGTCATGGGCGAGCAGGCTTGCGGCGCGTTCTTCCTCGGTGGCCGCAGGTACACCCAGCGCGGCGAGCACCGCCACCAACGTCGACTCCGCGACTACCTGGTGGCGACCCGCCCAGTCGTCGTATCCCGTCGCGACTCCGTAGCGGCCGGCCAATTCGACCAGCGATGCGGCCAGCTCTGTCATTACGCCAATCTTGCCGGTAACGACCCCTGCGCGCCCGGCTTGGGTACCACTGGCCAAGTATCGTCGCCGACATGGCGTCTGGAGGGCTCGACGCACGCGCGGGTGAGCCGTCGAAGGGCGAGCGTCGGGCCCGGGTCGCGGTGGCCGCGCTGTTCCTGACCAACGGGGCCATCTTCGCCAACTTGGTGCCGCGCCTGCCCGGCATCAAGACGGACCTGACGCTTTCGAACACCGGGTACGGCATCATCGTGGCGGCCTTCCCCGCCGGAGCGTTGGTTGCCGGACTCGGCGCTGGTGCGCTCATCCGCAGATTCACGTCGGCCCGGATGGCCGTCGCCGGCACCATCGGCATCGCCGTACTCCTCTTCGTGGCAGCTTCGTCGACCCTGCCCGCGCTGCTCGCGGTCGCGCTGTTCATCGGCGGGGCGTGTGACGCCGTCACCGACGTCGCGCAGAATGCCCACGGGCTGCGCGTGCAGCGCGGCTACGGACGATCGATTATCAATTCGCTGCACGCGGTCTGGTCGGCCGGTGCAGTGCTCGGCGGTGCGATGGGCGCCGCGGCGATCGCATTGAACGTCCCGCGCGCAACGCATCTGGGCGTATCCGCAGTGCTCTTCATCGGCGTCGCGGTGGCCGCATATCGGTTCCTGCTCCCTGGCCCCGATGGCGACGGCGGTCCGACAACCGGGCCTGCGGCAGACAGTGGAGCGGCCCGCGGCGTATACGTCGCACTGCTCCTACTGGTGGCCATCGCGATCGCGGGGGCAATCGTCGAAGATGCCGGAACTTCCTGGGCCACCCTGTATCTGGGTGACAATCTGGGCGCCGCCGGAGGCGCTGCGGCGCTTGGTTATCTTGCGTTGCTGAGCTTCCAGTTCGTGGGCAGGCTGGCAGGCGATCGCATGGTCGATCGCTTCGGCGAGCGTGCGGTGGTGCGCACGGGCGGCCTGCTGACCGCCGCGGGCATGGGGATCGCGCTGGCCTTCCCAACGGTGCCGGGGACCATCGCAGGCTTCGCCGCGGCCGGGCTAGGCGTCGCGACCGCGGTGCCAGCCGCGATGCACGGTGCGGACCGGCTGCCCGGGCTTCGACCCGGTAGTGGACTCACTGCGGTGGCATGGCTGATGCGGATCGGATTCGTAGGTGCGCCACCAGTTGTCGGCATGATCGCCGATGCGACGAGTCTGCGGGTCGGTCTGTTGATCGTGCCCGTCGCCGGGCTGGTCATCGTCGCGGCGGCCGGCGTGCTCAGTGCACGACACCGGCCAACTCGATCGTGAGCACACCCGCCACGATGAGACCGATGCCGATCATCATCTTGGGGGTCAGCGGATCTCGGAACAGGTAGCGGGCGATGACCGCTACGAGCGCAACGCCGCATGCCGTCCACACCCCGTAGGCGATCCCGATCGGCATCCCGAGCGCCAAGGTCAGCCACAGCAAGTAGAAGGAAGCCAGGTAGGCAAGCACCACGGGGGCGATCCACGCCTTCCTCCGAATCCCGTCGGAGGCGCGCAGACCCAACGTTCCGAATACCTCGACGCCGATCGCGCAGCCGAGCACCAGCCACATCGTCACGAGTCGGAATCCGCCGCGACCGGACGAGCGCCGAGGTCGACGAACAGCACCCCGGCGATGATCAGTGCGATGCCCACGGCGATGGGCCAGGTCAGCGCGTCGCGGAAGATGACGGCGGCCAACACTGCGGTCAGCGCCGTACCGCTCGCACCCCAGATGCCGTACGCGACACCGACGGCGAGGCCGGCCCGCAGCACGAGCGCGAGCAGGACGAACGCAATGGCGTAGCCGATCACGACGAGGACCAGCCAGGCGACGTGATCCTGGGATGCGCGCAGCGACAGCGTCGCCGCGACCTCGCTGACGATGGCAGCGGCCAACATCACCCAGGTGCGCACCGCATCAACCTAGTCGAGCGCCCGCGCCACCATCGGTGGTCAGGCCAGCGCCGCCGCCCTGGTCTCGAACAACTCCGCGACGGCCTGGGCCACCTGATCGAGTTGATCCGTCGAATGGCGTCCGAGCCCGCACTCGGTCGACAGTCCGAAGTTCGGCAGGAACTTCGACGCGAGGGAAGCCCGGTAGCGCGCGCCTGCGGCCCCATCTTCTGCATGCAGCAGCCCCAGAAAGAACTCGGTCTCGGGTTCGATCGCGAGGTTGGCAAGGGGTTGCCAGTGGGCCAGCTTGTTCCAGGTCGTGACCGTGGCCGCCTGGAACGCATCGATGCGGCGCGGCACGTGGCGGGACAGTCCGTTGGCCACCGCGACGATCACGGATGCGTCCCTCGGATAGATGTGTCGGCCTCCGCGAGCGGCCGCCTCCTCGTCGGGCGGGTCACCCATGAACGGCGAGGCTCCGAACTTCGAGTCGCCATAGCAGAGGTGGAAGGTCAACTCGACGTCGTCGGACACCCACGACGCAGGCCGCGCCGTGGCGGCGAAGATCTCTTCGAAGTCACGGTACGGATTGGGGAACCAGCCCTCGAGCGTGGCGTCCTCGACCGGCAGGTCCCACTGAATTGCCAAGTCCTGGTGCGGGATCGCGGCCTGGATTGCATCGACGCTGTCCTTGAGCGGGCGCTCGTAGGCAAGCGCCACTTCGACCTGCGATTCGAACTCGACGAAGAAGTTGACCGCGTTGAACGGCGTCGGAATCGACACCAGGAACTTCGAATCAGCGGCTAGCTCGCCGCGCTCGCGGGCCGCCACGAACAGCGCGTACGACGCGATCGCGTGGTCTTGATAGTCGAACACCGGAAACCGTACGTCGGCGGAGGTCGTACCTGGCCGCAATCGGGCCAGGCGTTGCCCGCCTGCTTCGACGACGTCCAACGTCGGGTTGTCGAGGAAGTGGGGCGTTTGGGTGAGCACCCAGTTGGCCCGATCGCCGGGTTCGCCGTCGGGCACGCGCGTCACGCCAGGCTGCAGCCTGCTACCGACGAAACGGTAGGCGTCCTCGACGCTGGGCGCATTGATGCTTCCGGTCAGATAAAAGCGCTTCTGGTAGCTCATGATTCGGCTCCTTCGAGTTCCGGTGCGGTCAGTACACGAGGCCCAGCCGCGGCGGGCGGGCGCCGTGCAGGGTGTGGTTGCCGAGGTGCACGTACTTCCAACGGGCGGGGTCGTGCAACGAGTGCGTCCGCACGTTGCGCCAGTGCCTGTCGAGATTGGCCTCGCCGTCTGTACCCGAGGTACCGGTCAATTCGAATATGCCGCTGGCGATCTCGACGGCGAACTCCTGCGCCAACGCCTTGGCGGCCGCGACCTTCAAGGTCGCTTCCGCCGCGGCGTCCCGCGAGACTTCCGGCTGTGCATACGCGTCGTCGATGAGCGCAGTACCGCTGGACAGCAGTGCCTCGAGCGCATACAGCCGGGCGGTGAACTCGCCGAACCGGCGCACGATGTGCGGCTCCTCGTCGGCGCGTTCGAAGCCCGAGTCGAGCGCCTCCTTCCACGGCCGAGAGCGGGTGCGCACGAACTCGGCACCGTCTTCCAATGCGGCCCTGGCGATTCCGATGTCGATGGCGGCGTGCAAGGCCTGGTCGAACGCGCCGAGAACGGTCGGCGGACCATTCAGCGGGTCAGGTGGGCTGCCCTCCTCGATCACGA
This sequence comes from Mycobacterium sp. RTGN4, assembly GCF_033804635.1. NCBI lineage: Bacteria > Bacillati > Actinomycetota > Actinomycetes > Mycobacteriales > Mycobacteriaceae > Mycobacterium > Mycobacterium sp. RTGN4. Next base: position 57,080 of record NZ_JAPZLB010000019.1, read on the forward strand.
ACGCGCCGTCGACGACGACGTCTTCGAGTCGGACCTCGCCACTTGCCGTGCCGCGTTGGCCGAACGCGGACCACCTGTCGAGATTCAGTGTGACGCCTGACTGATCGGGTCGGACGAACACCGTTGCGGTCTCGGTGGCGCGACCTCCGACGACCGCGGCAACGCCGAGCCACGCTGCCCCCAGCGCTCCGGTGGCGTAGTACTTGGTGCCGTTGAGCAACCAGGTCCCGTCGTCGCGCGGGGTGACCGTGGTGCGACGGTCCAGCGCCGTCTTCGTTCCGCGTTCGGCAGTGGCGTTTCCGAGTTGCGCCCCGGCCAGGATGTCGCCGTAGATCGTCGGTGCGGGTTGCGCCTGTCCGAGACCCGAAATGGCCTGAGCAATCACGAAGTGCGACAACAGCAGCTGACCCACTGCGCCATCGCCGCGCGCCAACCGGCGAAGCACTTCGACCGTCGTCGACGCGGGCAGCCCTGGTCCACCGTGCTCGACAGGTACCGAGATGCCGAGCAGCCCGGCATCGGCGACCTGTCGAAGCTGGGGAGTAAGCGGTGTGCCAGCGCGCTCCCGTTCGGCGCTGCCCACCGCGAGGTCGGCGGCCACGGCGGCTGCGGCAAGCAATGCGGCCTGCGGTGATGCCAGCAGGGGAGCGGTGGTCGTGAGCTCAACGGTCATGCGGGTGGACGCTACGGACAGCCGCCTGCCGCGCCCAGAATTGCGACCACCCAGAATGTTTCTGCCGATTTCGTCCGGCAGAAGGGACGCTCAGCAAATCAGGATCCTGTCGGTGTGCGCGAGTACCCTGGTGCAGTTGTGTTCAGCCGATATTCAAGGGGGCCCCAATGACGGATCCGAAGCTCACGCTCATCGCCACACTGCTCGACCGCTCCGGCTCCATGGAGTCCATCAAGTCCGACAGCGAGGGTGGGTTCAACGCGTTGATCGCCGATCAGCGTGAGGAAGCGGGCGAAGCGCGGGTCACGCTGGCGCAGTTCGACACCGAGTATGAGGTCGTCTACGCCAACCGTCCGATCGCGGACGTCGGCCCCCTCGAACTGCAGCCGCGCGGCATGACCGCCTTGCTCGACTCGGTAGGGCGCATCATCACCGACGTGGGCGCCGAACTCTCGGCGTTGCCCGAGCAGCAGCGTCCCGGCAAGGTGATCGTGGTCGTGGTAACCGACGGACTGGAGAACTCCAGCGTGGAGTGGACGGTCGACGGCGTGCGTACCGCGATCAAGAGGCAGCAGGACGACTATTCGTGGGAGTTCATCTTCCTCGGCGCGAACATGGACGCCGTCGAGGTCGGCAGGCACATGGGCTTCGCCGCCGACCGCTCGATGACCTACGCACCCAGTCCCGAAGGTGTCGTCAGCACGTACAGCGCCAACAGCAAACTCATCTCGCGCATGCGCAGCGCGCCCGCAGGCGAGCGGGCCGAAGGCTTCTCCGATGCCGATCGGGCGGCCGCGCGGGGCGCCCGACGGTGACGACCGACACGGCCCCAGGTCGCGCGACCCCTCCCGTCGTCGACACGTGTTACGGACCGGTCAAGGGTGTCGACGACGGTACGGTCAAGTCGTGGAAGGGAATTCGCTACGCCGCCCCGCCGGTCGGCGAGCTGCGGTGGCGGCGGCCACAGCCACCCTCGGCCTGGACCGAACTCGCCGATGCGACCAAGGTCGGCCCGGTCTGCCCGCAACCCACCGATCCGCGGATCCCGATCGACCTTGGGGCGCCTCAGGGTGACGACTGCCTCACGCTCAACGTGTGGTGCTCGTCGGATACCCGTCCCGGCGACGGCAAGCCGGTGCTGGTCTGGGTGCACGGAGGCGCATACATCCTCGGCTCGGGCGCCCAACCGCTGTACGACGGTGGAGTGCTGGCCCGCGGTGGCGACGCGGTCATCGTCACGCTCAACTATCGGTTGGGCGCGTTCGGATTCTTGGATCTATCCGGGTTCAGCACGCCCCGAACGACATTCGACACCAACCTCGGGCTGCGTGACGTGCTGTTCGCACTGCAGTGGGTGCGCGACAACATCGCAGCCTTCGGCGGAGCATCCGACCGGGTCGCGCTCTTCGGTGAATCGGCCGGCGCCGGCGTCGTCACCACCTTGCTCGCCAGCCCCGAGTCCGCCGGGCTCTTCTCGGCAGCCATCGCGCAGAGTTCGCCGGCCACCTCGGTCTACGACTCCAGCCGGTCGCAGGCGCTGGCCGAAACCTACTTGCAGTCCCTTGGGCTGGACCCAGCGGATGCCGACCAGTTGATCGACGTCCCCATCGCCGAGCTGTTGGGCGCATCCAAGAAGCTGTTCGACGAGGTCCCGCTGCGTAACCCAGGCACGCTCGCCTTCGCACCGATCGTCGACGGCGATCTCGTGCCCGACTATCCGGTCAGGTCGGCACGCGAGGGGCGCACGCACCCGGTGCCCCTGATCATCGGAACCAACGAGCACGAGGCCGCACTGTTCCGCTGGATGAAGTCACCGCTGATGCCGATCACACCCGAGGCCATCAGGTCGATGTTCGCCGAGCTCGTCGCTGAGCAACCCGGCGCGCAGCTACCCAGCGAAGCGCAACTCGGCTCCACGTACCGAGGCCGCGGCAAGGCTCCTGGCATGGGGGTGGCACGCGACATCGGCTTCCGCATGCCGTCGTTGTGGTTCGCCGACGGCCACAGCGCCGTCGCCCCGGTGTACCTCTACCGGTTCGACTGGGCGACGCCGATGCTTCGGTTGCTCCGACTCGGCGGCGCACACGCCACCGAATTGCCGTACGTATGGGGCAATCTGGTTGCCGGACCGAAGGATCCGACGTTCAAGCTCGGTGGGCTCCGATCCGGCACCGCCGTGTCCGAGCGCATGCGAACCCGATGGCTGAACTTTGCAGCGCACGGCGAACCCGTCGGCCCGGCGGGCACCCCGACGTGGCGGCCCTATCGCGGGACGGACCGTGCGGCCCTGGTCATCGACAAGGCCGACGCCGTCGTCGCCGACCTCGACGGACCGCTGCGCGACGCCTGGGGTGACGACGTCCTGAGTTTCCGCTGATGCTCGACGGCTAGGCTCCCCGTGGGAGGTATCTGAGATGGATTGGCTGTTCTCCGAGGTGTTGCCTCCGCTCATGCACGATCCGGTGACGTTCGCCGTCCCGTTCTTCCTACTTCTGCTCGTCATCGAGTGGGCGGCGGCCCGCAAGCTTGCCCATACCGAGGCCGAGCGCGTCCCGGCCGGGGCCTACCTGAAGCCGGACGCGTGGGCGAGCATCTGGATGGGCGTGGTGTCCATCGGAACCAGTGGGCTGCTCAACGGCATCGCCCTGTTCGGTTACGCAGCGCTCTACGTCTACGTCGCGCCATGGCACCTGCCTGCCACCGCCTGGTACACGTGGGCGATCGCCATCCTCGGTGTCGACCTGCTGTACTACGCCTACCACCGGATGGCCCACCGAGTCCGCATCTTCTGGGCGACGCATCAGGCGCATCACTCCAGCCAATACTTCAACTTCGCCACCGCATTGCGGCAAAAGTGGAACATCAGCGGCGACGTGTTCCTTCGTGCCCTGCTGCCGTTGTTCGGCGTGCCGCCGTGGATCGTCTTCGCCAGCTTCTCGATCAACCTCGTCTACCAGTTCTGGATCCACACCGAGCGCATTGGCAAGCTTTGGCGGCCAATCGAATTCATCTTCAACACGCCGTCACACCACCGCGTGCACCACGGCATGGACCAGCAGTACCTTGACAAGAACTACGGCGGCATTCTCATCGTCTGGGACCGACTCTTCGGCAGCTTCGCCCGCGAGACGTCGCGGCCCAATTACGGCCTCACCAAGCAGGTGGACACTTACAACGTCTGGACGCTGCAGACCCACGAGTACGTCGCGATCGCCCGTGACGTCCGTCGCGCCGGGCGGTGGCGCGACCGGATCGGCTTCGTGTTCGGCCCGCCTGGATGGGGCCCGCGAGAGACCACGCAACCCGACATCGCCGCACCCGCCACGGCCGCCGGCTAGCCGCCGAATCGGCGGCGCGCCCCAAAGCCAGCACGTAAGGTCCCAGCTGTGGAAACGGTGTTCGACGCCAAGGTAGCTCCCGGACTGATCGAACGTGCGCTGGCCGCAAGCTCCTTCGGATCGATGTGGCTCGACATCGAGCGCCCCGACTACCCGCGTTTGACCGCCGCCACCTCCTGCGACCTGCTGGTCGTCGGCGGTGGTTACACCGGGCTATGGACGGCACTACATGCCGCACAGCGCAATCCGGACCAGCGGATCGTCTTGATCGAGGCCAATCGCATCGGTTGGGCAGCGTCCGGGCGCAATGGCGGATTCGTCGACGCGAGCCTGACCCATGGACTTGAGAATGGAAAGGCACGGTGGCCCAACGAGATTGATCAACTCAATCTGATGGGCATGGAGAACCTCGACGGAATGCAGGCTGAGCTCGAACGGCTCGGCCTCGACGTCGACTGGCAGCGCACCGGCATGTTGACAGTGGGCACCGAGCCACACCAGGTCGGCTGGTTGGAAGAGGCGGCCGCAGCGGGGGAGGGCAGCTTCCTCGATCGCGAGCAGGTTCGTGCCGAAGTCCATTCGCCAACCTATCTCGCCGGCCTGTTCGATCCCGACACGTGCGCCATCGTCCACCCAGCCAAGCTGGCGGTCGCGCTCGCGCGGGCGTGCACGAAACTCGGCGTCACCATCTACGAGCACACCAACGCGACGTCCATTCACTCCGGCGGCGCGGCCTTGAACGTCGATACCGGGAGCGCCGTCATCCCCGCTCGCCAGGCGGTGCTCGCCACCAACGTGTACACGCACCTGCTGCGGCGCAACCGCTTGCATACGGTGCCCGTCTACGACTACGTGCTGTCAACCGAACCGCTCACCGACGCCCAACTCGACAGCATCGGTTGGCGCCACCGTCAGGGAATCGGCGACTGCGCCAACCAGTTTCACTACTACCGGCTCACCAAAGACAACCGGATCGTCTGGGGTGGATACGACGCGATCTACCGGTTCGGAGGGCGCGTCGACGCGGCCTACGAGGACCGGCCGGAGACGTATCGGCGACTTGCCGCGCACTTCTTCATCACCTTTCCGCAGCTCGAGGACGTTCGATTCACTCATCGGTGGGCGGGCCCGATCGACACCAACACACGGTTTTGTGCGCACTGGGGGCTGGCGAGAGATGACAAGGTGGCCTACGTAAATGGTTTCACCGGCCTGGGTGTCGGAGCCACCCGGTTTGCGGCCGACGTGTGTCTCGATCTTCTGCGTGGCACGCCAACGGCACGGACTGAACTGGAGATGGTTCGCAAACGACCGCTGCCGTTTCCCCCTGAACCGTTGGCCAGCATCGGAATCCAGGCGACGCGATGGTCACTCGACAGGGCCGATCACACGGCAGGCAAGCGCAACGCCTTGCTACGTACCCTCGACGCGCTCGGCCTGGGCTTCGACTCCTAAGAAGCCTCCGAGGCTGCTGTGAGCCAACTCGCAGCAGCGCGCAACAGGTTGTTCACCAACCGTTTTGCTTGCGCCGAGCCGAACCGCACACAAGACCAGCAAGGGTCAGTAAGCTCGGTCACGCCGAACACTGGAAAGGGTAGAAATCGTGGGAGACACACTTCAACATGGTGAAAAGCTAGGCGTAGGTGATTCCTTGACGTCCCAAAACGGGGCGTACAAGCTGACCCTGCAGGAAGACGGCAATCTGGTGCTGTACGCAGGTGACCAGTCGGTGTGGTCGACCAGCACCAACGGCCAGAGCGTGCAGCGGGCCGAGGTTCAGGACGACGGCAACTTCGTGCTGTACACAGCCGACAAGGCGGTTTGGGCCAGCCAGACCAAGGGTGCCAAGGACGTTCGGCTCACCCTGCAAGACGATCGCAACCTGGTGCTCTACGCGTCCAGCGGACCTGCGTGGTCATCGAACACGCACACCGACGATGCGCCCCCGGTCGTCATCGTTCCGGTGGAGCCCGCCGCGGTCGAGGAGCCGGCGCCGGCGGAAGAGCCTGCACCGCCACCACCACCGCCACCGCCGCCCGCCCCGCGCACCTACACGGTCGTATCCGGCGACACGCTGTGGGCCATCGCCGAGCGGTTCTACGGCGACGGCAATAAGTACCCGCAGATTGCCGAAGCCAGCGGCATCTCGAACCCCGACCTGATTCAACCCGGTCAGGTCGTGACGATTCCGTAGCGGACGTGCTTAGACGGCCCGGGCCTTTTGGCCCGGGCCGCCTTTGCTTGTGGGTAGGCTTGGCCCTCATCCACCTTGACCGATTGGGGGCGGCTTTGTACCCACGGAGTTTGCGCGTGCTCGCGTTGACAGCCGCCGCGATCGCGATGTCGGCCTTTGCGCCCACATCGGCGCACGCCGACCCGGGCGTGCTGGTGTATCCGGGCATGGAGATACGGCAGGACACCAACGTCTGCACACTCGGTTTCGTCGACCTGCAGACGCGAACGGGATTCAGCGCAGGCCACTGCCACGGCAGTGGGCCGGTGAAGGACAGTGCCGGAAATCTACTCGGCTACCAGACCCTGTTCCGGGACAACACTCCCGACGGCGCCACCATCGCCACGGATCACCCGATCACCGATTGGGAGGCTATCGCCCTGGTGCCGGAGGTTTCGCTGAACGACGTGCTGCCCGGCGGCCGAGTCCTGACGGCTGACCCGGCCGTCGTCCCCGTGGCCGGCGAACGGGTCTGCCATTTCGGCGTGGCGACGGGTGAGACGTGCGGCACCGTGGACGCGGTGAACAACGGGTGGTTCACGATGGCGAACGGCGTGGTCAGCCAGAAGGGTGATTCGGGCGGCCCGGTATACGCACTGACTGACGACGGGCGGGCGGTCATCATCGGCATGTTCAACAGCACCTGGGGTCAGTTCCCGGCGGCGGTGTCGTGGCAGGCCGCCGATCAACAGATCCGCGAGGACGTTTTCAAGTCCTCGTCTGGGACTGTGGAACCGCCGGTCGGTTAGCCCCACGTCGTAACGTTGGTACGTGGCAGCAACTTCGGGTTCGACGAAGCGGGGATGGCGTTCGTCCGCGATGGGGTAGTACTGGCCGCTCCGACGATCGGCGCTGCGCTGGACGGGGATTCGCTGCAGTTGTCAGGGGACCTGACGGCCGCAACCGCCGAGACCATGGCCCGCATGCTGCGCGACGGCTCCTGACCCTGACTAAGGCGTCAACTCGAAGACCGGTATCGCCGGGGCGGCGGCCCGCAGTTCGGCTTCGCTCGATGCTGGCGTGAGGCCGGCCACGTGTCCCTTGACCTCCCAGAACCAGCGATCGAGGTAGCGCTGCAACAGTTCCGGCTTGGCCTCGTCGGCGAGTTCCACGATCCGCACGTCGCGGCTACGCCAGCGCGGACCGAGTTCGATTTCGCCTGCCGCCCTGGCATTTCGGGCCCACTGCGTGTTCCCGCGCGGCGAGACGAGGTAGTCGCGACCGTCGACGGTCAGCAGGTTGACGACAACGCCGCGCCGCTTCCCGGTCTTTCGGCCGCGTACCCGTATGGCCCGGGTACCCGCCACCCCGATGCCCGCCTCGGCAAGCCAGCGGAAGAACCCGTTGGCAGTCCTGGCAGCCAAGTTCGGCTCGTCGTATCGGATGGTCATGACCTGTCCTCTCCAGTATTCGAGAGCAGCGCTCTCGTTCATAGGATGACACGGGGCCGCTCTGAAATCAAGAGCAGTGATCTCGTTCTGTGCCACACTTGCTCCGTGGGAAAACGGCAGGAGTCACGCGAACGGATCGAACGGCAGATCGTCGAGCTCGGCAGGCGTCAGCTCGTCACGACGGGCGCGGCCGGGCTGTCGGTGCGGGCCATCGCGCGCGAGCTCGGCATGGTGTCGTCGGCGATGTACCGCTACGTCGCGAGCCGCGACGACCTGCTGACCCTCCTGCTCGTCGACGCGTACACCGAATTGGCCGATGACGTGGACGGCGCGCGCGCAGCCAACGAACACGCGACGTGGGCCGAGCAGTTGAAGGCGATGGCGCACGCCGCGCGTCAGTGGGCGATCACCCAACCGGCGAGCTGGGCGCTGCTGTACGGCAGCCCAGTGCCCGGGTATCACGCACCAGCGGACCTCACCGTCGGGCCGGGCACCAGGGTCGTCGGCGCGATGTTCGGCGTGGTCGCACGTGGCATTTCCGAGGATCAGGTGACGATCTCGAACATCGAAGTCGCACAGTCGATATCGGCCGACTTCGATGCACTACGGGCGGAGTTCGCCTTCTTGGGGGACGACACGGCGGTGGCGTGGTGCTTCCTGCTGTGGGCCGCGCTGGTCGGCGCCATCAGTCTCGAGGTGTTCGGGCAGTACGGTGCCGACACGCTTTCCACCCCCGGCGCTGTCTTCGACATCCAACTCGAGCTCCTGATCGCCGGGGTGAGGAAATAGCTGCCGAATTCCGCCACGCGCGACAAAACTAGAACACGTTCTAGCCAGGACGGGAGCCCGGGGATATCCTCTAGGCGATGCTTGCCCACACACCTGTCCAGATCGCGTGGGTAACTCGGAATCTTGATGCCACCGAGGCCGCGCTCACCAGACTTCTGGGTGCCAAGAAATGGATCCGGATGCCGTCGGTGCACTTCAGCCCGGATACGTGCACGCACCGCGGGGAGCCCGCGGACTTCGTCGCCAACATCTCACTGTCCTATGCGGGCGACATGCAGCTGGAGCTCATCGAGCCCGTGTCCGGTGTCGGCGTCTACTCGGAGTTTCTGGAACAGTCCGAACCCGGGCTGCACCACATCTGTGTCGCGGCGCCAGACGAAGCGGCCTTCACGGCATTGTGTGACGACGCCGAGCGGCGCGGCACGCCGATCATCACGCGCGGCACCATGCCGGGCGGCATGCACTTCGCGTATGTGTCCGCTCCCGATGCCGGCGTGCCGTACCTCGAAATCGCCTACGCATCGCCCGACATTCAGAAGTTCTACGACTACGTGAAACAGGAGCAAGAATGAGTCACGCCGACGAGGCCTCGCCCGAGGAGCCGATGGCCGTCCCGGACACCGTCAGCGGCGCCGACGTGACGGACTGGGGCGACGAATTCGACGTCGTCGTCGTCGGATTCGGCATGGCCGGCGGCAGCGCGGCGGTCAGCGCCGCGGCCGCGGGAGCCAGTGTGCTGGTGCTCGAGCGGGCAGCCGCCGCGGGTGGCACGTCGTCGATGGCAGGCGGGCACTTCTATCTCGGTGGTGGTACCGCCGTTCAAAAGGCCACCGGACACGACGACAGTCCCGACGAGATGTACAAGTACCTGGTGGCGGTCACACAAGAGCCTGATCACGAGAAGATCCGCGCGTACTGCGACGAGAGCGTCGAGCACTTCAATTGGCTTGAGGGACTGGGTTTCCAGTTCGAGCGCAGCTACTGGAAGGGCAAGGTCGTCGTCCCGCCCGGTACCGAGGGACTGTCGTACACCGGAAACGAGAAGGTGTGGCCGTTCTGCGAGCAGGCCATGCCCGCACCGAGGGGGCACTCCGTGCCGGTACCCGGCGAGCTGGGCGGCGCCTCCATGGTGATCGAGCTGCTGCTGAAGCGGGCCGCCGAGTTGGGCGTGCAGATCCGCTACGAGACCGGCGTCACGAACCTCGTCGTCGACGACGACGGTGCGGTAATCGGCGTGCGCTGGAAGAACTTCGGCGAAACGGGCACGGTGCGGGCGAAGTCCGTCATCGTCGCCGCAGGCGGTTTCGCGATGAACGCCGACATGGTTGCGAAGCACACCCCCGCGTTGGGTCATCAACGCAAGACCAAGCGTCACGGGATGGTGGCGCCGTACATCCTCGGCAACCCCCACGACGACGGGCTTGGCATCGGATTGGGCGTATCGGCAGGCGGCGAGGCCAAGAACCTCGACGGATTGTTCATCACGGCTGCCGCCTACCCTCCGGAGATCCTGCTCACCGGTCTCGTCATCAACAATCAGGGCAAGCGCTTCGTGGCTGAGGACTCCTACCATTCGCGGACATCGGCCTTCGTCCTCGAACAGCCCGACCAGCAGGCGTACCTCATCGTGGACGAAGCGCACATGCAGATGCCCGACATGCCGTTGATCAAATTCATCGACGGCTGGGAAACGGTAGCCGAGCTTGAGGCCGCATTGGGTATCCCGCAGGGCAACTTCGCCGCGACGCTCGAGCGCTACAACGAGCACGCCGCCAAGGGCCAAGACCCGGACTTCCACAAGCAGTCGGAACACCTTGCGGCCCAAGACAACGGGCCGTGGGCGGCGTTCGACCTGTCACTCGGCGTAGCGATGTACTCCGGCTTCACCATGGGCGGACTCACTGTGTCGATCGACGGTGAGGTCAAGCGGCCCGACGGCACGGTGATACCTGGCCTCTATGCGGCGGGCGCATGCGCGTCCAACATCGCCCAGGACGGCAAGGGCTACGCCAGCGGCACTCAACTGGGCGAAGGTTCGTTCTTCGGGCGCCGCGCAGGCACGCACGCCGCAAGCGTGCGTTAAGCCAGCACCTCGGTCGTCGGACCGAGTTCCCATCGGCCGTCGCCGAGCAGCCGCAATCGCCTGTCGTGGTGCTGCTCGACGCCGCCGCGATGGCTGACGCTCACCACGATGCAGTCGGGGAGCTCGGTACGAAGCGCGCGATACAACGCAAACTGCTGACCGTCGTCCAACGCCGACGTCGACTCGTCGAGGAAGACTGCCTTGGGCTTGCTCAACAACACCCGCGCAAATGCGACCCGTTGCTGCTCACCAGGGGAGAGCACCTTCGACCAGTCCGCGCCCTCGTCGAGGCGCTGCGCCAGATGACCGAGCGCGACGGTATCCAAAACCTCTCGAATACGCGGATCATCGTATGTCCCAGTCTCGTTCGGATAGGTCACAACCGTTCGCAGGTCGCCCAGCGGCAGATACGGAGCCTGCGAGAGGAACAGACTTGCTCCGTCACCGCCAGGGGTACGGAGCACACCTGAGGCGAAGGGCCACAGTTGCGCGATACTGCGTACCAACGTCGACTTGCCGCTGCCCGATGGCCCGGTGATCACCAACGACTCACCCGGCGCAACGCTCAGGTCCAGCCGGTCGATGACGGGCGCACCGGCGGGCGTAGTGACCACGACGGCTTCGAGTTCCAACGCGCCGCGCGCGCTGGGCTCGCTGGCCAATCGCGGTAGCGCCCTTGCTTCCTGGTTGACCGCGACCAGTCCATCGAGGCGCATGATCGCGGCCCGATAGCCGGCGAACGAGTCGTAGACGGCGCGGAAGAAAGACAACGACAGGGCGACGTTGAGAAAGGCGGCCGACGATTGCTGAACGTCGCCCAACTTCAGCTCGCCTGCGAACAGTCGCTGAACTTGAATGATGGTCGGCAACGGGTCCACGATCTGATTGGTCGCCATGTTGAAGCCGAGGAATGCGACTCCGCGGCGCACGAACGCGCGATAGTTGGTGATGATCGCCGCGAACCGGCCGGACAGCATGGCGCGCTCGGAGCGCTCTCCGCGATACAGGCCAACGGCTTCGGCGGCATCGCGCATCCTCACCAGTGCATACCGGAAGGCCGCGTTGGTCAGTTCGTTGCGGAAGGTCAAGCCGATCATCGGGCGGCCTATCCAGAACGACACCACCGTGGTGATCGCGACGAAGGCAAGCGCGAACCAGAACAGGGCCTTCGGCAAGGTCAGGCCGAACACGGTCAACGGGCCCGACAGGTTCCAAAGGATGGGCGTGAACGCCACCACCGACACGACGGACGTGATGGCGCCGAACAACAGCGTCTGTCCAGTCCCGACGTCCGGCGTGTTGGTCTGCGGTCCGGTGCCCGTTGTGAAGACGTCGACGTCCTGCTGGATGCGCTGATCCGGATTGTCGATCGACTCGCTTCCAAACGAGTCGACGAAGCGCCCACGGTAGTAGGCCTGGCCGTCCAGCCAATCCCCGGTGAGCCGGTGAGTGAGCCACACCCGCCACCTGATGATGAACCGCTGCATGAGGTAGAGATCGAGCAGAGTACGGGTCAGGAAGATGACGATCAGCAAGATGTTCAGCTGGATGGCCCGCCAAAAGCCGTGCTGGCCAGAGGCTTTGACAGCGTCGTCGCTCGAAACGGCGGCCTGTAGCGCGGAGTACATGTCATTGCTGTTGTACGTGAAGAGCACGTCGATCTTCACCGAGAGCATCACCAGGAAGAGCAGTAACGCCAGCAGCCCCCACACCGGAAGGCTCTGGGGCCCCGTGAAGTAGGCCCCGGTGACCCGCCAGAACTGCCTACCCCACGTCGTGAAGCGCGCGATCAGGAACAGCACCGCCACCGTGACCACGGCACTGATGGCCCACGCCTTGAGCACCCACCACAGCGATGCGACGACTTCGTTGTTCCAGTCCAGCGACGGGGTGAACAGCTCCATCGCAGGGAAGTTACCGGGGCGGGGCGTTCCCGGTCGCTATACGCCGACCGGCTCCTCGTCGAGCCTGCTGAGCTGCCATTCGCCACCGCCGAGCAGTTGCAGCTCGAGGTTGTGATGCTGTTCGACGGTCTTGCGGTGACTGACGCTGACCAGGATGGTGTCCGGCAGCTCGGTGCGGACGAGCCGATACAACGTCATCTCGAGGCCTTCGTCCAAGGCGGACGTCGACTCGTCGAGGAAGACCGCCTTGGGCTTGGTCAACAGAATCCGGGCGAACGCGATGCGCTGCTGCTCGCCGGGGGAGAGCACCTTGGCCCAGTCCTGAACCTCGTCGAGCCGTGCGACGAGATGCGGGAGCGCGACCCGTTCCAACGTCTGCTGCAATTCGGCGTCGGTGAGCGTGCCCTCCTCACACGGGTAGGAGACCACGGCGCGCAGGTCGCCGAGCGGAACGTAGGGCAGCTGGGACAGGAACAGTGTCTCGTTGGGCCCACACGGCCGGGTCAACGTGCCGGACGTGAACGGCCACAGCTCGGCGAGGCTGCGCAACAGCGTCGTCTTGCCGCTGCCCGACTTGCCGGTGACCACGAGCGTGTCGCCGACCTGCAAATGCAGGTCGAGCGGGTTGACGAGCTGCTGGCCGTCCGGGGTACGGACCTCGACCTTCTCCAGCTGCACGGTGCCGTCCACACAGGCCGCAGTCGTCACGGCGGGCAGCGCCCTGCCCTCCTCGTTGGCGACCACCAGACCGTGTAGACGAATGATCGCCGCGCGGTAGCCGGCGAACTGGTCGTAGGCGTTGCGGAAGAACGAAAGGCCTTCCTGGATGCTGCCGAACGCCGCCGCGGACTGGGTCATGTCGCCCAATTGGATCTCGCCTGCGGAGAACCGCGGGAACTGCAAGACGTAGGGCAGCGGCTCGATGACCTGGCTGACGGAGAGGTTCCAGCCGTAGAAGCCCATCATTCTGTTGATGTAGCGCTTGTAGTTGGCGACGACGGACGCGAAGCGATGCCGCAGCCCAGTGCGTTCGGCGAGCTCGCCACGATAGAAGGCGACCGCCTCCGCCGCATCGCGCAGCCGCACCAGCGCGTATCGGAAAGCGGCGTTGAACTTCTCGTTGTCGAACGCGAGCCAGATGATCGGCTTACCGATCCAGAACGCGATCACCGAAGCGATCAGCACATAGCCAAGCCCTATCCAGAACATCGCCTTGGGGAGCGTGACCCCGAACAGCGTGAGCGGTCCCGAGAGCCCCCACAGAATCGCGGTGAACGAAATCATCGAGGCGATGGCGCTGATCGCACCGAACAACAGCGTCGAACCGGTCGTGTTGTTCGGCGTGTTCGGCGTCGGTCCGACACCCGTGGTGAAGATGTCGATGTCGGTCTGGATGCGCTGATCGGGGTTGTCGATCGTGTCGTCGATGAAGCGCGCTCGGTAGTAGGCCTTGCCGTCGAGCCAGTCGCCGGTGAGCCGATCGGTTAGCCAAGCCCGCCACCGCAGCATGAACCTCTGCATCAGGAACAGGTCCAGCATGACCCGCGCGACGTAGATGGTCGCCAGGATGCAGAAGATGAGGATGGAGAACCAGAAGCCGTGGATTCCGGAGGCTCTGACCGTCTGGTTACCGCTCGCCAGCCCTGCGGCCACCACTTGGAAGCTCGTCGACAGATCGTTGCCGTAGTAGCTGAGTAGCACCGAGAGCCGTACGCCGACAATGACCGAGAGCAACAGCCCCGCCAGCCACAGCCACACCGTGACGCTCGAGCGGCCGGTGAAATATGCGCCCGTCACGCGCCAGAACTGCCGGCCCCAGAGCGTGAAGCGGCCGATGAGTGCCAGGACGATCAGGGTGGCGACGGCCGCAATGGCCCAGCCCTTGGCGATCCACACTAGAGACGTGAGAAGCTCGCTGCCCCAATCGAGCGTCGGGGCCCACATGTCCATTCCGTCCATCCCGGCAAGGTACCTTGACTTGCTGCCGATGGCTCAAGTGGTCGCGGCGAAGCGTTCGAGCCGCCATTCGCCGCCGCCGAGTAGTTCGAGTTGCAGTTCGTGATGTTGCTCGACGGTGTTTCGATGGCTCACGCTGACCATGATCGAGTCGGGCAGCGCTGAGCGAATGGCCGCGTAGAGCATCATCTCCAGGCCTTCGTCCAGGGCGGAGGTGGCCTCGTCGAGGAACACCGCCTTCGGTCGGTTGACCAGGATGCGGGCGAACGCAATGCGCTGTTGCTCGCCGACCGAGAGCATCTTGCCCCAGTCCCTGACCTCTCCGATCCGGATGATCAGATGCGGCAGTGCCGCTGTCAACAGTGCGCGCTGAATGTCGTCGTCGCTGACGGCGCCGTCGGGAAGTGGGTACGACGCCACCGCCCGTAGGTCGCCGAGTGGGAGGTAGGGCAGCTGGGAGAGGAACATCGTCTCGCGGCCGGGGATCGGGAAGAAGACATTGCCTGTGGCATATGGCCACAAGCCGGCGATGCTCTCCAAGAGCACCGTCTTACCGCTTCCCGAAGGTCCTCTGATCACCAGGCTGTCGCCGGGGTCGAGGCTGACGTTCAGGCGTTGGATCAAGGGCTGGCCTGCCGGCGTGCGCACGTCCACGCCCTCGAGTCGCAAGGCCGCGTCTGGCGAGCGATGGGCGCTCAGTTGCGGCAGCACTCTTGCGCGCGTGTTGGCGTCCAGTAGCCCGTCGAGGCGCATGAGCGCGGCCCGATACCCCGCGAATGAGTCGTAGGCGTAGCGAAAGAACGACAGCGAATCGTGGATGGCCTGGAACGCCGTCGCCGACTGCATGACGGCCCCGAAGGAGATCTCGTGGGCGAAGAGTCGTTGTGCTTGAACGATGAACGGCAACGGATTGATCACCTGACTCACCGAGAAGTTCCATCCGACGAACCACATCATGCGGTTCAACCATCCGCGGTAGTTCTCGACGATGCCAGTTAGCTTGTCGTGCAACTGGTGTCGTTCGACGTCCTCACCCCGATACAATCCGATCGCGCTGGCCGAGTCCTTCAATCGTGTCATCGCATAGCGAAAGCTCGCATTGCGCAACTCATTCAAGAAGTTGAGCCGGATCAACGGGTGTCCGATCCAGAACGCGATGACCGTGGCCGCCCCCACGTACACGATGACGATCCAGAACAGCGCCTTCGGGATCGTCACGCCGAGCATGGTCAACGGTCCAGACAACTGCCAGAGGATAGTTCCGAATGAGGCCACGCTCAAGCAGGATTCGACCGCCCCGAACACCAGCATCCGTTCGGATCCGTGCGCAGGCGCATTCGGCAGCCCGGTGATTGCGGTGACGATGTCGACGTCCTGCTGAATGCGCTGTTCGGGGTTGTCGATCGGCTTCGACGCGAGTTGCCCTCGGAAGTACGCGTATCCGTCGAGCCAGTCGTCTACGAATCGGCCCGTCAACCACACGCGCCATCGGAGCACGAACCGCTGAGTCACATAGAGATCGAGCAAGAACCGAAACGCCGACAGCGTGGCGAGTACGGCAAAGATGGCCATCGATTTCCAAAAGCCATCGATACCAGCCTCTTTCAGGGCTTGATTGGAGGATCCACCGCCCTGGAACGCGAACTGCAGCGCCGAGAACAGATCATTCGCGTAGTAGCTCAGCAGCACGGTGATGCGCACCGACACGACGACCGACAACAGCAGCACTGCCGCGGCCAGCCATACCGGCACGCTGGCGCGCCCGACGAAGTACTGACCGGTGATCCGCCGAAACTGCTGTCCCCACTCAGTGAACCGACCGACCAGCGCAAGCCCGACCAGCACGCAGATCGCAGCGATCGCGAAGGCCTTGAGCACCCAGAACGCCGAGTTGAGGAGTTCGTTGTTCCAGTCGACGGAGGATCTGAGTATCTCCGAGTTCATCGACGAAGCACCTCCGTGGGGCCGTCCCCTGGCAACCGCTCTCGGGCGAAGTTACCGCAGCGCAGCACGGTCTCTGGGAGGTCGGCGACCCCCGTGTTCGGGTCGGCGACGCCGATCAGCCGAAGGTGCCGCGCAGGTAGGTAGCCGTCCGGGCGCGTGATGTGCGCGCTTTCGGGGTTGTCCGTCGGG
This sequence comes from Mycobacterium sp. RTGN4, assembly GCF_033804635.1. Taxonomy (NCBI): domain Bacteria; kingdom Bacillati; phylum Actinomycetota; class Actinomycetes; order Mycobacteriales; family Mycobacteriaceae; genus Mycobacterium; species Mycobacterium sp. RTGN4. Next base: position 73,580 of record NZ_JAPZLB010000019.1, read on the forward strand.
GGTCCGTCTTCGTGCCGCGTACCGTAAACACGTGCCCAAGACTGCACCCAAATCCAAGACCGCCTCGCCCGGTCGATTCAGCAACCGATTCTGGAAGCTGCTCGGTGCGAGCACCGATCGAGATCAGGCTCGCTCGATGACGCAGGTGAGCTCCTCCGAGGGGTTCGACGCCAAGGCCGCCAAGCTTGACGACGATCAGCTGCGCAAAGCCGCCACCCTGCTCGTCCTCGACGACCTGGCGGAATCGGCCGACATCCCACAGTTCCTCGCCATCGCCAGGGAGGCTTCCGAACGCGCAACCGCTTTGCGGCCGTTCGACGTTCAGCTTCTCGGCGCGCTCCGCATGCTTGCGGGCGACGTCGTGGAGATGGCAACGGGCGAAGGCAAGACGCTTGCCGGTGCCATCGCTGCGGCCGGGTACGCCATCGCGGGGCGCAGCGTCCACGTCATCTCGGTCAATGACTACCTGGCGCGGCGCGACGCGGAGTGGATGGGTCCGCTGTTCGAGGCGATGGGACTGACCGTCGGCTGGATCACCGCCGACTCGACTGCTGACGAGCGGCGCCATGCCTACGGGTGCGACGTCACCTACGCCTCGGTCAACGAGATCGGCTTCGACGTCTTGCGCGATCAGTTGGTGACCGACGTCGCCGACCTGGTTTCGCCTGAGCCGGACGTCGCACTGATCGACGAGGCCGACTCGGTGCTCGTCGACGAGGCGCTGGTGCCCTTGGTGCTGGCAGGCACCACACACCGCGAGACCCCCCGATTGGAGATCATCGCGCTGATCGGCGACCTGACCACGGGATCGACGTCGGGTACGTACTACGAAACCGACGCCGATCGGCGCAACGTCCAACTCACCGAAGCCGGGGCGGCCAAGCTCGAGTCGGCGCTCGGCGGCATCGATCTGTACTCCGAGGAGCACGTCGGAACCACGCTGACCGAGATCAACGTCGCGCTACACGCGCACGTGCTGCTTCAACGCGACGTGCACTACATCGTCCGCGACGACGCCGTGCATCTGATCAACTCGTCGCGCGGCCGGATCGCGTCGCTGCAGCGGTGGCCCGATGGGCTGCAGGCCGCCGTCGAGGCCAAGGAGGGCATCGAGACCACCGAGACGGGTGAGGTACTCGACACCATCACCGTGCAGGCGCTGATCAACCGGTATCCCACCGTGTGCGGAATGACGGGCACCGCGTTGGCGGCGGGCGAGCAGCTGCGCAAGTTCTACAAGCTCGGGGTGTCCCCGATTCCGCCGAACACTCCGAACGTCCGTGAGGACGAGACGGACCGGGTCTACATCACGGCGGCCGCCAAGTACGACGGCGTCGTCGAGCACATCACCGCGGTCCACAAGACCGGGCAACCGGTGTTGGTCGGCACCCGCGACGTCGCCGAATCGGAAGAACTTCACGAACGGCTCGTCAAGGCGGGCATCCCCGCCGTCGTGCTGAACGCCAAGAACGACGCCGAGGAAGCGGCGGTGATCGCCGAGGCGGGCACGTTGGGCAAGGTCACGGTGTCCACTCAGATGGCCGGACGCGGTACCGATATCCGACTGGGCGGCTCCGACGAGACCGGCCACGACGATGTTGCCGAGCTCGGTGGCCTGCACGTGATCGGAACCGGCAGGCACCACACCGAGCGCCTCGACAACCAACTGCGCGGGCGGGCCGGACGGCAGGGCGATCCCGGGTCGTCATTGTTCTTCTCCAGCTGGGAGGACGACGTCGTCGTCGCCCACCTGGAGCCCCAGAAGCTGCCCATGGATACCGACGAGGACGGCCGCATCACCAGCGACCGAGCGGCCACGCTGCTCGAACACGCCCAGCGGGTCGCGGAAGGCAAGCTGCTCGACGTCCACGCGAACACCTGGCGCTACAACCAACTCATCGCTCAGCAGCGCGGAATCATCTCCGAGCGCCGCGAGCACCTCCTGCGCACCGCGGCCGCCCGAGAGGAGCTCGCCGAACTTTCTCCCGAGCGCTACGACGAACTGGTCGAGGAGGTGGGTGAGGAACGGCTGGAGAAGATCTGTCGGTTGATCATGCTGTATCACCTCGACCGCGGATGGGCCGATCACCAGGCCTACCTTTCCGACATCCGAGAGAGCATCCACCTGCGCGCGCTTGGCAGGCAGGACCCGCTCGACGAATTCCACCGGATGGCGGTCGACGCGTTCGGGTCGCTCGCCGCGGATGCGATCGAGGCGGCGCAACAAACGTTTGAGACGGCGAACGTGCTCGAAGACGAGCCAGGACTCGACTTGTCGAAACTCGCAAGGCCCACCTCGACGTGGACGTACATGATCCACGACAATCCGCTGGACGACGACGCCATGGCGGCGCTCAGTCTGCCCGGAGTGTTCCGCTAGGTTTACGGCCTATGGAGCCCAATACCGAGGGCAAGCGCGACGTGCGGGAGGCACCCGGCGATCGGGTGTTGACGGTGCCGAACGCGTTGAGCGTGTTGCGGCTGATCCTGGTTCCAGTCTTTCTCTATCTGTTGTTCGGTGTTCACGAATACGGCTGGGCGGTGGCCGTGTTGATGTTCAGCGGCTTCTCCGACTGGGCCGACGGCAAGATCGCGCGGTTGGTCGCCAACCAGTCGTCGCGGTTGGGGGCACTGCTGGATCCGGCGGTCGACCGCATCTACATGGCGGCCGTTCCGATCGCCCTCGCGTTTGCGGGCATCGTGCCGTGGTGGTTCGTCGCCGTCCTGCTCGGGCGCGACGTGCTGCTGGCCACCACGCTTCCGGTATTGCGTAGCCGCGGGCTGACGGCGCTGCCCGTTTCGTATTTGGGCAAGGCCGCCACGTTCGCGCTCATGTCGGGCTTTCCCCTTGTCCTGCTTGGTCAGTGGGATGAGTTGTGGAGTCGCGTCATCCTCGCCTGCGGCTGGGCCTTCCTCATCTGGGGCATGGCGATGTATCTGTGGTCCGCGGTGCTGTACCTCATTCAGGTGCAGTTGGTGGTGCGGCAACTGCCGCGCGCGACTGGCGACCAGGGGACGTCTGGCAGGTGAGCGACGACGAGCGCGCGCTCGGTGGCTACAGCCTTGAGGCCGGACGCAACGCCCACGAGGCGGACGCACCGACGCTGATCCCGGTGCCGTCGCTGTTGCGCTCATTGCTGTCCGATCATCTCGACCCGGGCTACGCGGCAGCTGCCGAACGTCGCAAGGACGGCAAGGGGCGGGGCCGGACTTCCGAATTGGCCTGGCAGCTCTGTGCAGGCTTGGCCGTTGCCACGGTGTTCGCGACCGCGGCCGCCCAGGCCGAGTCCGTCGCACCCGCGACCAAGACCGCTCAGCAGGTGCTCGCCGCCCGTGTGCGGGCCGCCGATACCTCCACCCGCGATGCGACCGCCCGGCGCGATGCGCTGACCGGACAGGTCGAGTCCGAGCGGCGCAGCCGGCTGGAGGGCGACGAGCGCGGCAGGCAGCTGCTCGCAGCGTTGGACGCCGCGGAGTCCGCCGCCGCCGCCACTGCAGTCACCGGGCCGGGATTGACGGTCACCGTCACCGAACCGGCTGCCGCCAAGGACTTGAGCGACGTGTCGAAGCAGCGCATCGCGGGGAGTCGGCAGATCATCCTCGATCGCGACCTGCAACTCACCGTGAACTCCCTTTGGGTGAGTGGCGCCGAGGCCATCTCCGTGGGGGGAGTGCGAATTGGACCCAACGTGACCATCCGGCAGGCTGGGGGCGGCATGCTGGTCGACAATCAACCCATTGCCAGTCCGTACGTGATCGTTGCCATCGGACCACCGCACGCCGTGCGCGACGTCTTCGGCAACAGTCCCGCACTGCAGCGGCTCCGGCTGCTGGAGACGTCCTACGGCGTAGGTGTCAACGTCAGTGAAGGCGAAGGCCTCGTGGTCCCGGCCAGTTCGGTCCGAGACCTCAACTTCGCCAAGAAGATTGGGTCGTCATGATCGGAATCATCGCCCTCGTCGCCGGGATCGCGCTTGGCCTGGTGTTCCATCCCAGTGTGCCGGAGGTCATCCAGCCGTACCTGCCGATCGCGGTGGTGGCCGCACTCGACGCGGTCTTCGGTGGACTCCGTGCCTACCTCGAGCACATCTTCGACTCGAAGGTCTTCGTGATCTCCTTCGTGTTCAACGTGCTGGTGGCCTCACTCATCGTCTACGTGGGGGACCAGCTGGGCGTCGGTACCCAGCTGTCCACGGCGATCATCGTCGTGCTCGGCATTCGCATCTTCGGTAACGCCGCCGCGCTCCGGCGCAGGCTGTTTGGGGCGTGACCATGACTGATCCGGACGCCCCCAAGGGCAGGCACGAGCTCACCCCCGGCGAACCGCCAGGTGGCGGCGCGCGACGCGGACGATCACGGCTCGTCTTCGGGGCGTTGGCGGTCGTGCTGTGCGTCGTGCTCGGAATCGCGATCGTCACACAGGTCAGGCAGACGGAATCCGGCGATTCGTTGGACAGCGCCCGCCCTGCGGACCTTCTGATCCTGCTCGATTCGCTGCAGCAGCGAGAAGCCGCGCTCAACACCGAGGTGGCCGATCTACAGCGCACCCTGGCGGCGTTGCAAGCCTCGGGCAGCAGCGACCAGGCGGCGATCGAAAATGCGCAGTCCCGGCTGGCCGCCCTGTCGATCCTGATCGGGACCGTCGCAGCGACCGGTCCTGGCGTCACGCTGACCATCGGCGACACCGCGCCGGGCGTGTCGTCCGAGACGATGCTCGACGTCATCAACGAGTTGCGCGCAGCGGGAGCCGAAGCCATGCAAGTCGGCTCCGGAGGGCAGGAGCGAAGCGACCCGGGAAATGATGCCGGAGGGCAAGAGGGGAGTCAGTCGACCGTGCGCGTTGGCGTCGACACGTGGGTGGTAGGCGCGCCGGGCGCGTTGGTGTTCGACGGGGTACCGATGAGTCCGCCGTATTCAGTTCTGGCGATTGGCGATCCAGCGACGCTGGCCGCGGCGATGAACATCCCCGGCGGCGCGATGGACAGCATCGAGCGGGTCGGTGGGACGATGACGGTCCAACAGGCCGACGTCGTTAACGTGACCACCTTGCGACAACCGAAACCGCGCCAATACGCTCAGCCAGTCAAATGACGGTCGATTCCCCGCGCCGACACACCCAAGGAGCAACGTGAGCGAGATTCCGTCCGAGCTGAATTACACCCCCGACCACGAGTGGGTGCAACGCACCGGTGAGCGCACCGTGCGGGTCGGCATCACCGACTACGCGCAGTCCGCGCTCGGTGACGTGGTGTTCGTAGAGTTGCCAGAAGTCGGAGCCGACGTGACCGCGGGCACCGAATTCGGAAACGTGGAGTCGACCAAGTCGCAGTCAGATCTGTACGCGCCGATCAGCGCGAAAGTCGTTGCGATCAATAGTGATCTGGCAGACTCACCGGAGCTGGTCAACTCCGATCCGTATGGCGCTGGCTGGCTCATCGACCTCGAGCTCGGTACCGAGGCGTTGGAACAGGGCCTCGCAGCGCTGCTCGACGCCGACGGCTACCGCGAGGTCGTCGAGGAATGACCATTACGGCGGTGGTGGGCACATCCCGCCACGCCGCGCGGTACGGTCGTGGGGAGATGTATGCCCGTCGGCCATCGCGTCAGAAGGCCGACCAACGATCGCCACAGCGGCCAGTGAGGAGCAGCGGGTGACGGATAACGACACCACTTCGGGAGCGGACCAGACGTCGGATGACGTCTCGGTGGAGACCACATCGGTCTTCCGCTCTGACTTCCTCAACGAACTCGACCCGTCCACGACCACCGGTACCGAAACTGCGGTGTCCGGAGTTGAGGGACTACCCGCAGGCTCGGCCCTGCTCGTGGTCAAGCGCGGCCCCAATGCGGGCTCGCGGTTCCTGCTCGACCAGCCGAGAACATCGGCCGGTCGTCATCCCGATAGCGACATCTTCCTCGATGACGTCACGGTCAGTCGTCGGCACGCAGAGTTCCGGCTCGAGAGCAGTGAGTTCCAGGTGGTTGACGTCGGCAGCCTCAACGGCACCTACGTGAACCGTGAGCCGGTGGACTCCGCGGTCCTCGCCAACGGTGACGAGGTGCAGATCGGCAAGTTCCGCCTGGTGTTCCTGACCGGACCCAAATCCGACGACGGCAGCGCCGGTAGCTAGGCGCCGATGAGCGCCTGCGCGGAAAGCAGATGACGCCGATGAGCGCTTGCGGGAAAAGCAGATGACTCAGCCCGACCAGCCCGCGCTTGCCGGGATGTCCATCGGAGCGGTGCTTGATCTGCTCCGCCCCGACTTCCCGGACGTCACCATTTCCAAGATCAGGTTCTTGGAAGCCGAAGGACTGGTCACGCCGGAGCGCACGGCGTCCGGATACCGACGATTCACCGCATATGACTGCGCTCGGCTTCGTTTCGTCCTGACCGCGCAACGGGACCACTACCTTCCGTTGAAGGTCATCAAGTCGCAATTGGATTCGCACCCTGACGGTGACCTGCCGGAGCAGCGGTCTACTTACGGGGTGCCGCGGTTGGTGCCGGTGAACGACGAAGCAGACCACCAAGGCATCGCGGCCGTCGGGCCCGCTCAGGTGCGATTGAGCCGGGAGGATCTCCTGGCTCGCTCGGGGGTGGGCGTCGAGGTGCTCAACGCGCTCGTCAAGGCGGGCATCATCAAGCCAGGACCGGGCGGATTCTTCGACGAACACTCCGTCGTCACGGCGCAGTGTGCGCAGGCCTTGGCCGAGTACGGCATCGAACCCCGCCATCTGCGCGCGTTCCGGTCCGCGGCCGACCGCCAGTCCGACCTCATCGCACAGATCGCGGGTCCCGTCGTGAAGGCGGGCAAGGCCGGCGCCCGGGATCGCGCCGACGACCTTGCTCGCGAGGTCGCGGCGCTGGCTATCACGTTGCACACGTCGCTGATCAAGTCCGCTGTGCGCGACGTTCTGGATCACTGAGGTCTAGACTCGCTACAGGCTGATGGCGGGCGTGACGGTGCTGGAGGGCAGACACTGATGGGCGAGGTTCGCGTGGTTGGCATTCGCATTGAGCAGCCCCAGAACCAACCGGTCTTGTTGCTTCGCGAGTCCAACGGTGACCGCTATCTTCCGATCTGGATCGGGCAGCCCGAGGCCAACGCAATCGCCCTCGAGCAGCAGGGCGTCGAGCCGGCCCGACCGCTCACCCATGATCTGATTCGAGATCTGATTGCCGCCCTTGGGCATTCGCTGAAGGAAGTCCGGATCGTGGACCTTCAGGAGGGCACCTTCTACGCAGATCTGGTGTTCGACCGCGACATCAAGGTGTCGGCGCGACCGTCGGACTCGGTGGCCATCGCGATGCGCGTCGGGGTCCCGATCTACGTCGAGGAAGCCGTGCTGGCCGAGGCCGGGCTGCTCATCCCCGACGAGAACGACGAAGAAGCCGCAGGCGCCGTTCGTGAGGACGAAGTCGAGAAGTTCAAGGAGTTCCTCGACAGCGTGTCGCCCGACGACTTCAAGGCCACCTGAGGCCGCTTTCATCACGGATGCGTCTCAACTGCGGCATCGTGCTCGACACGCGGCGGAGGTTTCCGTCATCCGTCGATCGGGCAGCCATACTTTGAGGACCCGGGCAGCTTTAGGGCAGTGCGGCTAGGACGAAAAGCGTATGCTCGACACACTCGGGCTCGGGGACAAACGCGTTGCGGGAGTTTTGCTGGTAGCGCTGCTGGGCGAGTTCGATCGGCGAGAGGATGGACAGTGGGCGACACGCCACGTCAAGATCAATTGGAGCTCTCTTCGATCGACACGCCGCCACCGGCCGCCGCGCCGAGTGAGCCCGTGCAGGCCGGCTTGTTCCCCGACAATTCGGTGCCCGACGAGCTCGTCGGCTATCGCGGGCCAAGTGCGTGCCAGATCGCGGGCATCACCTACCGCCAGCTGGACTACTGGGCGCGCACGTCGCTCGTCGTGCCGTCCATCCGCGGTGCCGCGGGTTCCGGTAGCCAACGGCTGTACTCGTTCAAGGACATCCTTGTTCTCAAGATCGTGAAAAGGCTGCTGGACACTGGCATCTCGCTGCACAACATTCGGGTGGCCGTCGATCACCTTCGTCAGCGCGGCGTCAAGGACCTGGCCAACATCACGCTGTTCTCCGATGGCACGACCGTCTACGAGTGCACGTCCGCCGAGGAGGTCGTCGACCTGTTGCAGGGCGGCCAGGGCGTCTTCGGTATCGCGGTATCCGGGGCCATGCGGGAACTCACCGGAGCCATTGCAGACTTTCCTGGCGAGCGCGCCGACGGCGGCGAGTCCCTTCCCACCCCCGAGGACGAACTGGCCTCCCGGCGCAAGACTCGCGACCGCAAGATCGGCTGATCGCTCGACGCGGGATGCATGCCGGCCGCACTTCCCGGGTCGCTTCGCTCCTGCCCTCCGGTAGACTCAGCCGAGCATCGCCCCTGCGCGGGAGAGTTTCGTGGTCGCCAGCCACGAGCGCCGAAGGAGCAATACCTCTCCGTCAACCTCTCAGGCACCCAGGACCGCGCGGAGCCACGATGCCTCTGGAAAGCGGTGAGTAGTTAACTCGCCCGCCCATGGGGAAAGGCGCAGGCGGTCACCAGCCGCAGTTGCCGAATCTCTCAGGCGCCCGGTACGGGTCGACGACAGAGGGAGAGGAACCGCTGGGCGGTTCTGCGCTCTGAGTCCGAGAGGTTCCCGTGTCCGGTACACATGCTCATCCAGGTTCTGATTCAGATGGTCGTCCGGATTCGGGGGACGGTCGCCACCAAGCCCGCTTCGCCGATCGGCACATCGGTCCCGACACCGTCGCAGTCACGACGATGCTCAAGGTGATCGGTGTCGACTCACTCGATGAACTCGCCGAAAAGGCGCTCCCCGCAGGCATCCTCGACACCTTGACCGTGGACGGTGTTGCACCAGGACTCGACCGGCTGCCGGCTCCTGCGACGGAAGAGCATGCCTTGGCTGAACTGCGGGCCATGGCCGACAGCAACACGGTGGCCGTCTCCATGATCGGCCAGGGTTACTTCGACACGCTCACGCCGCCGGTGCTGCGTCGCAACATCCTTGAGAACCCGGCGTGGTACACGGCCTACACGCCGTACCAGCCCGAGATCAGCCAGGGCCGGCTCGAGGCGCTGTTGAACTTTCAGACCATGGTCGAAGACCTCACCGGCCTAGAGGTCGCCAATGCGTCGATGCTCGACGAGGGTACGGCCGCGGCAGAGGCGATGACGCTCATGCACCGCGCGGTCAAGGGTTCAGCCAACCGGCTCGCAGTGGACGTCGACATTTATCGTCAGACGGCGGCCATCATCGAGACGCGCGCCAAGCCGCTGGGTATCGAGGTCGTGTCCGCCGACCTCCGCAACGGCCTGCCCGACGGAGAGTTCTTCGGCGTCATCGTCCAGCTGCCGGGGGCCAGCGGCGCCGTGGTCGACTGGTCGGGATTGGTCGCCGAAGCACACGACCGCGGCGCACTCGTGGCCGTTGGCGCCGACCTGCTGGCGCTCGCCCTCGTTGCGCCACCGGGGGAGTACGGCGCCGACGTGGCGTTCGGTAGCACCCAACGCTTCGGCGTGCCAATGGGGTTCGGTGGACCGCACGCCGGTTACTTGGCAGTGCATACCAAGCATGCCCGTCAGCTGCCCGGCCGGCTGGTCGGGGTGTCGCTCGACGCTGACGGATCGACGGCCTACCGCCTCGCGCTGCAGACCCGGGAACAACACATCCGGCGGGACAAGGCGACCAGCAACATCTGCACCGCCCAGGTGCTACTCGCCGTGATGGCGTCCATGTACGCCAGTTACCACGGCGCGGACGGACTGCGGGCCATCGCGCACCGGGTGCACGGCGACGCCCTCGCCGTGGCGATGGGGCTGACCGAAGCCGGGGTGGAGGTCGTGCACGCAGCCTTCTTCGACACCGTGCTGGCCCGCGTGCCCGGGCGTGCCGAGGAGGTGCGCGCAGCGGCGAAGGCGCGGGGCATCAACGTGTGGCTGGTCGATGCCGACCACGTGTCGGTGTCGTGTGACGAGGCGACGACCGCGCACCATGTGGAGGACGTGCTCGCAGCATTCGGCGCAACCCGGGGCGGACATCACTGGTCGGGACCCGAAATTGCCACTCGTACAACGGACTTCCTCACCCACCCGGCGTTCACGCGGTACCGCACCGAGACGGAGATGATGCGTTATCTCCGGTCGCTGGCCGACAAGGACATCGCGCTCGATCGCAGCATGATTCCACTGGGCTCTTGCACCATGAAGCTCAACGCTGCGGCCGAGATGGAACCGATCAGCTGGCCGGAGTTCGCTCGCCAGCATCCGTTCGCCCCAACGTCGGATACCCCGGGCCTGCGCACGTTGATCGCCGACCTCGAAGCCTGGCTGACGCAGCTCACCGGGTATGACGCGGTGTCGTTGCAGCCCAACGCGGGGTCTCAAGGTGAGTACGCCGGTCTGCTCGCGATTCAGGCCTATCACCGCAGCCGCGGCGACGACCAACGCAATATCTGCCTCATCCCATCCAGCGCCCACGGCACCAACGCCGCATCGGCAGCCCTTGCCGGCATGCGGGTCGTGGTGATCGCTTGCCGCGACAACGGCGACGTCGACCTTGACGATCTGCGCGCCAAGATCGCCGAACATGCGGAAAACGTTGCAGCACTGATGATCACATACCCGTCCACTCACGGCGTCTACGAACACGACGTGGCCGAAATCTGCGCCGCCGTGCACGACGTCGGCGGCCAGGTATATGTCGACGGGGCCAACCTGAACGCCTTGGTGGGGCTGGCGCGGCCAGGGAAGTTCGGCGGAGACGTCAGCCACCTCAACCTGCACAAGACGTTCTGCATCCCGCACGGCGGCGGTGGCCCAGGCGTTGGTCCGGTGGCGGTGCGCGACCATCTGACGCCGTTCCTGCCCGGCCATCCACTCGCCGACGAGCTCGGCGACGACTACACCGTCTCGGCGGCGCCGTACGGTTCCGCATCGATCCTGCCCATCACGTGGGCATACATCAGGATGATGGGCGCACCAGGGCTGCGGGCGGCCACGCTGGTGGCGATGGCGTCGGCCAACTACATCGCGCGTCGGCTAGATGAGTACTACCCGGTGCTGTACACGGGTGAGCGCGGAATGGTCGCGCACGAATGCATCCTCGACCTCCGCGGTATCACCAAGACCACCGGCGTGACCGTCGATGACGTCGCGAAGAGATTGGCGGACTACGGTTTTCACGCCCCGACCATGAGCTTTCCCGTCGCGGGCACCCTGATGGTCGAGCCGACCGAGAGTGAGAGCCTCGCCGAGGTCGATGCGTTCTGCGAGGCGATGATCGCCATCCGGGCCGAGATCGACGAGGTGGGTTCCGGCAACTGGCCCGCCGACGACAATCCGCTGCGCGGAGCGCCGCACACCGCCGAGTGCCTGCTGGTCGACGAATGGACCCACCCCTACAGTCGGGAACAGGCCGCATATCCGTTGGGCAAGGGCTTCCGTCCCAAGGTGTGGCCGCCGGTGCGACGCATCGACAGCGCGTACGGCGATCGCAACCTGATGTGTTCCTGCCCGCCGGTGGAGGCGTTCGCCTAGCCTTCCGGACATGTCGGCGGCAATCGTTCGGGACTGGCTCGAAGGCGGCCATTTCATCAAGACCGGTGTCGGCTCGATATTCGTCCGGGCCGCAGCAGGTGACGGCCCCACGATATTGCTGCTTCACGGCTACCCGTCGAGTTCGTTCGACTACCGCATGGTGGTCCCGCATCTTGGCGGACGGGCCTGGGTCACGATGGACTTCCTCGGCTTCGGCCTGTCCGGAAAACCGCGGCCGCACCGGTATTCGTTGCTCGAGCAGGCCGATCTGGTACAGACCGTCGTCGCAGGGGAGTCGTCGGGCCCCGTGGTGCTCATAGCCCATGACATGGGCACGTCGGTGGCCACCGAACTGCTCGCCCGAGATCTCGAGGGCCGCTTGCCCTTCGAGCTTCAGCGCGCGGTGTTGACCAACGGCAGCGTCATCCTCGAACGTGCCAGCCTGCGCCCGATTCAGAAGGTGCTCCGCGGTCCACTCGGCCCGCTCGCCTCCAGGCTGGCCAACCGAACGATGTTCACCAAGGGCTTCGCGGAGCTGTTCAGCGCCGCGCATCCCTTGTCGCAAGAAGAGGCGACGGCGCAGTGGGAACTGTTGGAACACAACGGTGGCCACCGGATTGCGCACCTGTTGATCTCGTACCTCGACGAGCGCGTGAAGTACGCCGAACGTTGGCATGGTGCGGTACGGGACTGGGCCAAGCCGCTCAGCTTCCTTTGGGCCCTCGACGATCCGGTGGCCACGCCGAACGTGCTCGACGGGTTACGCCTGCTGCGACCTGCCGCTGACGTGGTCGAGCTTCCAGGTGTCGGCCACTACCCGCAGGTCGAGGTACCCGAGCAGTTCACCGCGCGGGCGCTGGCGCTGCTTGGCGGCTAACCGAGGACGGTGGCGAGCGCCGCACCGAGTTCGGGGCCCACCGAGGAGTTGAGATTTTGGTAACTGCCGCCCGTGGACTGGGACACGCCTTCCCACGTGGCCCGGTCGGGGTCGCCACCGAAGTCGATGACGTTGATCGCAACGGGTTTCGCCTGACTGAAGTTCTGCTTGATGAACTCCTGCAGACCTGCCCCGTCGAGGCTCTGGTCGGTGTGCGGACCCGTCGTGATGACGAGCACTGAATTCTCCTGGCCCTCACGGAAGTTCGCCACCGCGTCGGTGTAAAGCGCACGGAGCGTAGTGAACGACACCGCACCGCCCCCGGACGCCACCTGACCGTTCAGGTTGGAAGTGAGCACGCCCGAACGCGCCTGCCCGTTGACGAGATCACCGAGCTCACCGGTGGCGACCTCGGAGCGACCAGCGACACCATCGAAGGTCCACAGGCCGATGACCGCGGTAGGTGGCAACGCCTGGAGTCGGGTGTTGAGCGCCGCGGTCACGTTGCCTACCCGCGACTTCCCGCCATCCTCGGTGCTCATCGACTGGTCGAGCATGATGGTCACCGCTGGGTTCTGAGCCGGTGCGCTCACGGCGTTGGCGAGCGTTGTCCGGACGTCTTTGTCTCCCAGCGAAAGCGGCGGCCCTGACAGCGCGCTGAACTCGGTGACGTCGCTCTCGGGCATCGTCGCGCCATCGACTCGGAAACCGGCCTTCGACAGGTCGGCCAGAGCCTCCGGCTTGTGCAGGAACCGCTCGAACTCACTTGCAGCAGTGACCTGCTCCTGCTCGAGCCAATCCCCGGACAGCAGCACGGTCGGGTAGTCGGCGATGGCTGCCGGGCCCGAGGGCAGCCACGCCGCCAGTTTGCTCTTGGCATCCGGCAGGGAGGCAGCCCGTTGGAAGATCTGTTGTTCGGTAGCCACCACGGCATGAACCGGGGCGGCCGCAGGAGCGCCGTCCTGCAACAAGGCGTCCAGCGCCGTCGACTGCTTGGTGTCGGCCAATTTGGGCTGTCCCGACATCAGCGTCGAGATGGCACCTGCGCCGGCCGTGGCGGGGGCGCCGGGCGGTGCGGCAGCGGTGGCAACCGCTTCGGCCGCGAGGTACGTGGCGTCACTGTCGTCGATCAACGGCAAGGCCAGACGTAGCGGCCCCCAGCCTTGCAGGCGCAGTCCGTCCAGGGCGGTCGGATTGGTCTGCAAGGCAGGCAAGTTACCCCAACCCTGCTGGGCGAGTGCGGTCTTCAACTCCGGACGCATGGCGAGCATGACGGGCGAGCTGACCAAGGAGCGGCTGGCGGTGATGGTCTTCTGGCTGGTCGCCGCTTCCACCCTGGCGGCCGAAAGGGAACTGCCAGGAATCCACAGCGCGGGTCGCTCACCGAGTTCGGCTGGCCACTTTCCGGTGAATCCGTCGACCACCTGATCCGAACCAGCGGACGTGACACCGACCTTCACGCATTTGTCGCCGACCGGGGTGGCCGACTTGTTGTACTGGTCTGCGAACGTACGGACCTGGTCCGCTATCGACGGATCGGCAATGACCGCGACGGCGACGTCGCCTGAGACACAGCGCGCGGCCGCGACTTGGGATCTGTTGGACAACGCGTCACCGAAGAAGCGCCAGAGGATGAACGCGCCGACGACCACGACGACCGCTGCGAGCGCGCCGACGACGCCCTTGCTGACACCACGCCGTCCGGCAGCGACCGCGCGGTGGCTGCCGGTCCAATCGCCGCCCTCCCATTCGCCGCCGTGCTGCGGGCCGGTCGCGGGCGGACGGGGCGGCGGGGTGGACGCCGCGAACGACAGGGCGGCCTGTTCGGGCTCCTCGTAGCCGAGGTCGTCGTCATGCGACCAGAAGTCGGATTCGGGGTAGTCCTGATCCTCTTGATCGTCATCGCCGGCATCGTCGTAACCGGCCACCTCGTAACCAGCGTCCTCATATCCAGGCGCCGCATATCCCGGTGCCTGGTATCCGCCGTCCCGGTAGCCGGCGTCCTGACGGCCAGGTGCCCGATACTCGGCCTCTTCGTAACCGGCCGCTTGATAAGCATCGTCCTCGTAGCCGGCGTCGGGGTAGCCAGGCTGATACCGAGCGTCCTGGCGGCCTGTGTCCCGATGACCTGTGTCTCGGTAACCGCGCGCGCCGTACCCCGGCTGCCCGTACTGGTCGTAGCCAGGCGGTGGCTCCTGCTCCGGCTCGACCCGCGGTATCTGGGTGGTCCGGTAATCGTCGTCGTAGTCGTCGCCCTGGTAGGGCTGCTCGCCCGACAGGTCGTCGGGATCGGGAACGCTGTGCCTACCCATCCCTAACCTCTGTGCTCGCTACGCGACGTGGACGTCGCCCACGTGGTTTTACCTCTGTCATCCGGGTCCTGACGCCGAAGTCTAGCCACTGGCAAGCTGGCGAGCCTTGAACTCCCGGCGGCGCCGGTGCAGGATCGGCTCCGTGTAGCCGTTCGGTTGCTCGGTACCCGACAGGATCAGCTCCTGGGCAGCGGCAAAGGCGATGCTGGCGTCCGGATCGGGCGCCATGGCCAGATACGAAGGATCCTTTGCGTTCTGTTCGTCGACAACCGCCGCCATCCGCCGCAGACTCGCCTTGACGTCAGCCTCCGTGATGACCCCGTGGCGCAGCCAGTTCGCGAGTAGCTGACTCGAAATCCTAAGCGTGGCACGGTCTTCCATCAATGCCACATTGTGAATGTCGGGCACCTTGGAGCAACCGACGCCGGCGTCGATCCAGCGCACCACGTAACCGAGGATCGACTGGCAGTTGTTGTCGACCTCCTCGCGGATCTCCTCGGGCGCCCATGCAAGCTCCTTGGCCAGCGGGATCGTGAGCAGTTCGGTGATCGTGGTGCGCTTCTTGCCTGCGAGTTCCTTCTGGACATCGAACACGTCGACCTGGTGGTAGTGCATCGCGTGCAACGTCGCGCCGGTCGGCGACGGCACCCACGCCGTCGTGGCGCCGGCCTTGGGCTGCCCGATCTTCTGCTCGACCATGTCGGCCATCAGCTCGGTCATGGCCCACATGCCCTTACCGATCTGCGCCTTGCCGGATAGCCCGGCGGCCAGGCCCGCGTCGACGTTGGCATCCTCGTAGGCCTTGATCCAGGGCTGGTTCTTCATCGTGCCCTTGCGCACCATCGGGCCAGCCTCCATCGAGGTATGGATTTCGTCGCCCGTGCGGTCGAGGAACCCGGTGTTGATGAACACGACGCGATCCGCGGCCGCCTTGATGCATGCCTTCAGGTTCAGCGTCGTGCGGCGCTCTTCATCCATGATGCCGACCTTGAGCGTGGCCTGCGGAAGGCCGAGCACGTCCTCGACCCGGCTGAATAACTCGCAGGTGAACGCGACCTCGTCGGGACCGTGCATCTTGGGCTTGACGATGTACACCGAGCCGGTGCGGCTGTTGAGCAGCGGGCCGTTGTCATCGTCGGCTTTGAGTCCGTGCATCGCGACGAGGCTGGTGAACAGCGCGTCCTGAATGCCTTCGGGCACTTCGTTGCCGTCTGCATCGGTGATCGCGTCGTTGGTCATCAGGTGGCCCACGTTGCGCACGAACAGCAGGCTGCGCCCAGGCAGGGTCAGTTCGGACTCGCCGTCCAGGCCCGGATTCGGCCGAGTGAAGGTGCGGTCCTCGTTGAGCACCCTGGTGAAGGTCTTGTCGCCCTTGCTGACCTCTTCGGTCAGGTCACCGCGGTTCAGGCCGAGCCAGTTGCGGTATCCGAGCACCTTGTCGTCGGCGTCGACGGCGGCCACGGAGTCTTCGAAGTCCATGATCGTGGTGATCGCCGACTCCAGCACGACATCCTTGATGCCGGCTTCGTCGGTGGAGCCGACGGGCGACTCGGGGTCGACGAGGATCTCGATGTGCAGGCCGTTGTTGACCAGAAGCACCGACCATTCGGGCGAGCCGAGTGTTCCGGTGTAGCCCACGAACTTTTCCGGGCTCGCGAGCGCCACGGACTCCCCGGCGCTGGTCGCGACCTCCAACTGGCCGTCGGCGACGCTGAGTCCGGTCACGTCCGCCCAGGAGCAGGTGGCCAGGGGCACTGCCTCATCGAGGAACGCGCGGGCGTAGGCGATGACCTTGTCGCCACGCACCCTGTTGTAGCTGGTGCCCTTATCGGCACCGTCGGTCTCGGGAATGACGTCGGTGCCGTACAGCGCGTCATACAACGAACCCCAGCGTGCGTTGGAGGCATTGAGCGCGAACCGTGCGTTCAGGACGGGCACCACGAGCTGCGGTCCGGCGGTGCTGGTGATCTCGCTGTCGACTCCCGAGGTGGTGATCGTGAAGTCGGCGGGCTCGGGCTGCAGGTAGCCGATCTCGTTGAGGAACCGCTCGTAGGCCTCGATGTCGAGTGGTTCGATCACGCGTTGGCGGTGCCACTTGTCGATCTGGGCCTGCAGGTCGTCGCGGCGGGCCAACAGGTCCTGATTCTTGGGGGCAAGATCAGTGACGACCTTGTCGACGCCCGCCCAGAAGCTGTCCGGATCGAGACCCGTACCTGGTAGGGCCTCGTTGTTGACGAAGTCGTACAGCACGCGGGCCACCCGCAGGTTCCCGGCCGTCACGCGATCTGTCATGGTTTCCTCTCTGAAGCGTCGATCAAGCTTACCCGCGAGTAACTGCAGCTAACTGCCATGTACCCGGGGTGAGAAGCCCGTCATACCATTGTTTAGCGCGAGCAAGATGCGTCGCGGGCGCTATCCGGCCACTTCGCTGGAGGCCGCCAGCAGCTCCCGGCACCGATGGAGCAGTGCGGTCCGTACGCCGGCGGCCCGCCGCGACAGGTCGGCCTGCCGCCGCGTGTACTCCGCTCGGCCCGAAGCCGTCTCGATCGCCACGGCTTCGTATCCGAAGTCGCGAAGATCATAGGGGCTGGCGCACATGTCGAGCTCGCGCGCTGCGAACGCCAGCTCGAACGCATCCATCAGTAGGTCGGAGTCGACAAGCGGCAACAGCTTGGCGGCGAATTTGTACAGGTCCATCGTCGCGTGGAGGCACCCCGGCTGTTCGCTGGCGACCTGACCCTGTCGGGTCAGCGGCGTGGCGTTGAGCGGGCGCGCCGACTCCGTGAAGAACCGATACGCGTCGAAATGAGTACAGCGCACGGGCAACGATTCGACCACGACGTCCGTTCCCGCGGGACCCAGCCGAAGCGGAATCGCGTCGTGGCGCAGCTCCTTCGCCCGGTACACCATGGCCCATTCGTGCAGCCCAAAGCAGGACAGCGCGGGGGAGCGACTTGCGGTCGCCGCCATGAGCCGCTCGACATACTCGGTGGTCTCGCGGCGACGCGCGAGCTGGCGCCGGTCCACGGTGACACCCAAATCCGTTGCACAGTAACCCTTTAGATGCGAATACTCGTCGGCTCCCGGTCCGGCGAGGGTGACACCGAAACCCGGATGCCAGCGCCGAAGGTGGCGCGGCTTCAGGTTGTAGTAGGTGAACAAGAAGTCAAGCACCGGATGCGGTTGGCCTGCCGCTCGCGCACGTAGGTACGGGCCGGCGAGCCCATCGAGGCGACTCTCGTGGACGTCTCGGCGACGCATCCAGTCTTGCTGCGCAAGAACGACTTCTCGAGGCACGCTGACCGCTAGACCCGATGGGTTCCGTCGCGCACGGTGCCGACGAGGTCCTCCACCAGATCCTCGAGCGTGACCACCGCGGTGACGACGTCGTCGGTGGTGACCAAGGCGAGGTGGCTGTTGTTGAGCACC
The DNA here is from genome assembly GCF_033804635.1 of Mycobacterium sp. RTGN4. Taxonomy (NCBI): domain Bacteria; kingdom Bacillati; phylum Actinomycetota; class Actinomycetes; order Mycobacteriales; family Mycobacteriaceae; genus Mycobacterium; species Mycobacterium sp. RTGN4. The sequence continues at coordinate 91,768 of NZ_JAPZLB010000019.1, forward strand.
AGCCGGGACAATGCGTCGGGCAGCGGCATGGAAGCAGGAACCGACGGCAAGGGCCGCACCATTGACGAGTCGAGCACCGCGTCAATGTCATCGACGAGTGGCAGCACGTCCTTGATGTGCACGTAGCCGGTGATCCGCCCGGCAGGATCGACGACCGGGAATCGGGAGTATCCAGTCTCGGCGAGCGCCTGTTGGATGGCTGCCACGGTCGGCGCCCTGCCATCGGATGCGGCGGGCAATGCGTAGATCTCCTTGATGGGCACTGCGACGTCCGCCACGACGCGGTTGCGGATCTGCAGCGCCCGCGACAGGCGAGTGTGCTCCTCCGGGTCGAGTAGGCCCTCGGACAGAGATTCGGCGATCATCTCGGACAGCTCGATGGTCGACACGGTGTTCTCGAGCTCGTTCTTGGCTTCGACACCGAACACGCGGAGCACCAGCTTGGCGCACCAGTCGTAGAAGGCGATGAACGGGCGCGCGATCCGGATCCAGAGTAGATATGGCGGGACGAGCAGCATTGCGGCCGCCTCTGGCCCGGCGATGGCGATGTTCTTCGGGACCATCTCGCCGAGCAATACGTGTAGCACCACGACGACCGTGATCGCGACGAGGAACGACACGGTGTGCAGCACGGCGTCCGGGACGCCCAACAGGTCGAACGGCTTCTCCAAGAGGTGAGCTACCGCGGGTTCGCCGACCCGGCCCAGCAGGATCGAGCACACCGTGATGCCCAACTGCGCGCCGGCAAGCATCAGCGAGAGGTTCTGCCCCGCCTTGATGACGGCGACCGCGTTGCGCTTGCCCTGTTCGGCCAGCGCCTCGAGCCGGTCGCGGCGCGCGGAGATCAATGCAAACTCCGCAGCGACGAAGAACGCGTTGGCTGCCAACAACAGCACGGTGAGCAGCACACCCAGGAGGTCACCCATCCGTGGATTCCTCGTCCGGGGGGAGCCTGACCAGCTTGATCAGGTCGATGCGGCGACCGTCCATCCGCTCGACACTGGCCTCCCACCGCACCGCTCGATCGAGCGTCGTGTCGGGGTCGAACTGGGTCAACGTCACCGACTCGCCCTCGACCGGAATGTGGCCGATCTCCTGAAGGACCAGGCCACCGATGGTCTCGTAGTCACCTTCTGGCGGCCGGAACGGGGTTTCCGTGTCGACCTCGTCGATGCGTAGTAGCCCCGAAACCTGCCAGCCGTTGCGCATCTCGACGACGTCGGGGGTCTCGTCGTCGTGCTCGTCGCGGACGTCGCCGACGATCTCCTCGATGAGGTCCTCGACGGTCACCATGCCGGCCGTTCCGCCGTACTCGTCGACGACCATCGCGGTCTGCAGTCCGCTTGCTCGCAGCTGCGTCATCACAGCGTCGCCGTCCAGGGTCGACGGCACCGTCGGGGCCGGTTGGACGAGGGTCGCCAGCCTGGTGTGGGGCCGGTCGGCTCGGGTCACCTCGAAAACCTGTTTGACGTGCACGATCCCGATGGTCTCGTCGAGGTCGCCTTCGATGATCGGGAATCGCGAGTGGCCGGTTTCCATCGCCTTGGCCACCAAGTCGGCGACGGTGTCGTCGGACTGCAGCACGTCGATCTTCGAACGGGGCGTCATCAATTCCTCGGCGGTCCGGGTGCCGAACCGCAACGAACGGTCGACGAGCGTGGCCGTCGCGATGTCGAGCGAGCCGCTCTTGGCCGAATTTCGCACCAATGAGACGAGTTCCTGCGGCGACCGCGCCGACCGCAGCTCTTCGGCTGGTTCGATGCCCAGTCGACGCAGAATCCAGTTGGCAGTGCCGTTCGTCATCTTGATCAACGGCGTGGTGGCCATCGAGAACAACAGCTGCGGCGCGGCCACGACACGGGCTGTCGCCAGGGGCTTCGCGACTGCGAGATACTGCGCGACCAGTTCGCCGAACACCATCGACACCGAGGTGGCGATCAGCAGCGCCGCGGCCAGCGCAAGGCCATCGGAGAGCCCCTTGCTCAGAGAAAGCGCCTCGAAGGCCGGCTTGAGCAGCTGGGCGAGCAGCGGCTCGGCCAAGAAGCCCGTGATCAGGGTGGTGATCGAAATGCCGACTTGCGCGCCCGACAGCTGGAACGACAACGTCTTGTGTGCGCGCTGCACCAGCTTGTCCCTGGGGCCGCCGGTGCGGGCATTCGCGTCGACGGTGCTGCGCTCGAGCGCGGTCAGAGAGAATTCGGCGGCGACGAATATCGCAGTACCTGCGGTGAGCACCACGAACGCCAGCAAACCCAGCAAGGTGACGGTAAGACTCATCGAGTGTCCGCGGCGAAGGCGCCAGGCACTTGGCCCGGCGAACTACTGGATGGCTCGGCGTCGTCCGGCTCGGATGCAGGGGCCGTTGCGGGCACCAGCGGCACGTGCTCCCTCTCCTTGGCCGGCGTCATGAATGCACCATGTTAGCGGTCTCGGGGGGAGTCGGTTTACTCACCAACCGCTGGGCAGCGGATGGCCTTCGGCGAACCCGGCCGCCGACTGGACGCCGAGCACCACCCGTTCGTGCAGCTCCGGCAACGTCGCGGCGCCGACGTACGTGCAGGTGCTTCGGACGCCGGAGGTGATGTGGTCGAGCAGGTCCTCCACGCCACCGCGGGTCGGATCCATGCCCATCCGGGAGCTCGAGATGCCTTCCTCGAACAACGCCTTGCGGGCTCGGTCGAACGGACTGTCCGCCGCGGTTCTGGCGGCCACGGCCCGCTTGGACGCCATCCCGTAGCTCTCCTTGTACAGCTGGTTCTCCCGGTCGTACATCACATCGCCCGGCGACTCGTAGGTGCCTGCGAACCAGGATCCGATCATGACGTTGGCGGCGCCCGCGGCCAACGCCAGCGCGACGTCCCGCGGGTGCCTAACGCCACCGTCGGCCCAGACGTGAGCGCCGAGTTGCCTTGCCGCGTCGGCGCATTCGACTACGGCAGAGAACTGTGGTCGTCCCACCCCGGTCATCATCCGGGTGGTGCACATCGCACCGGGTCCGACGCCGACCTTCACGATCGATGCGCCCGCGCTGATGAGGTCCCTCGTTCCTTCTGCCGACACCACGTTGCCGGCGGCCAGCGGCAGCCCGAGGTCGAGGGACGACACCGACTTGATAGCGTCGAGCATCTTGAGCTGATGGCCGTGGGCGGTGTCGATGACCAGTAGGTCGGCCCCTGCCTCGGCCAGCGCGCGAGCCTTCGCGGCCACGTCGCCGTTGATGCCAACGGCCGCCGCGATCCGCAGCCGACCCGTCGCGTCCACTGCAGGCGCGTAGATGCCCGCACGGATCGCGCCCGTGCGGGTCAGCACACCGGCCAGCCGGCCATCTGGTCCCGTCATCACCGCCACGCCGATCGCGTCGTGCTCGAGCAAGTCGAACACCTTGCGCGGATCGGTCCCGACGGGCGCCGTGACGTAGTCGGAAACGGCCACGTCCCGCACCCGCGCGAAGCGGTCCACCCCCGCGCAGGATTGTTCGGTGACCAGTCCGATCGGGCGGTCCTCGAAGACGACGACGGCGGCGCCGTGGGCGCGCTTGTGGATCAAGGCCATCGCATCCGAGACGGAGTCGTCGGGCGCGAGGATCACCGGGGTGTCCACCACCAGATCACGGCTCTTGACGAAGTCGACCGTCTCCTTCACCGCCGTGATCGGAAGATCTTGCGGCACTACGACGATGCCTCCGCGCCGCGCGATGGTCTCGGCCATGCGCCGACCTGCCACCGCCGTCATGTTGGCGACCACCACCGGAATGGTGGTGCCGGAGCCGTCAACCGTGGACAGGTCGACGTCGAACCGCGACGTGACATCGGATCGCCCGGGAACGATGAAGACGTCGTTGTACGTGAGGTCGTACGGCGGAATGTGACCGTGAAGGAACTCCATGACTAGACCGGCGACTCACTGCGATCGCCGCTCCATTGGGTGTGGAACTTCTTGCTCGGGTCCTCGTCGATGCGGCCGTAGGTATGGGCGCCGAAGAAGTCGCGCAGACCCTGCGTCAGCGCCGCAGGCAGCCGTTCGGTGCGCAGCGCGTCGTAATAGGACAGGGCCGAGGCGAAGCCGGGGATCGGGATTCCCAGTTCGGTGGCCGTCACGACGACGCGGCGCCAGCTGTCGATCCCGGCCTCCACTGCGCTGCGGAAATACGGTGCGGCGATCAGGGTGGCAAGCTGCGGGTCCTCGTCGAACGCTTCCTTGATGCGGTTGAGGAACTTCGCCCGGATGATGCAGCCACCGCGCCAAATGGTGGCCATGTCGCCGAGCGTGATGCCCCAGTCGTACTCGGCACTGCCGGCCTGAATCTGGTTGAAGCCCTGGGCATACGCGATGATCTTCGACGCGTACAGCGCCTTGCTGACGTCGTCGATGAACTGCGCGGCATCTCCTGGCTTGGCGCCAAGCTCGCCCGACGCCAGGCCGGTGGTGGCCTTACGCTGAGCCACCGAGCCGGACAGCGCGCGGGCGAAGACGGCCTCGGCGATGCCGGTCACGGGTACCCCGAGGTCCAGTGCGGACTTCACCGTCCACCGCCCGGTGCCCTTCTGCTCGGCCTCGTCGAGGATGACGTCGACCAGCGGCTTGCCGGTCTTGGCGTCGACCTGCTTGAGCACCTCTGCGGTGATCTCGATGAGGTAGCTGTCCAGATCGCCCTTGTTCCACTCGGCGAAGATGTCGGCGATCTCGGGCGCGGTCTTGCCAAGCCCGTCGCGAAGCAGCTGGTAAGCCTCGCCGATCAACTGCATGTCGGAGTACTCGATGCCGTTGTGCACCATCTTGACGAAGTGCCCAGAGCCGTCGGGGCCGATGTGCGTGCAGCAGGGCACCCCGTCGACGTGGGCGGAGATCTCTTCCAGCAGTGGGCCAAGCGACTTGTAGGACTCGGCGGGTCCGCCAGGCATGATCGACGGGCCGTTGAGCGCGCCCTCCTCGCCACCCGAGATGCCCGCGCCGACGAAGTGCAGGCCACGTTCGCGAATGGCCTTCTCGCGGCGGATGGTGTCGGTGTAGAGGGAGTTGCCGCCATCGATGATGATGTCGCCTTCCTCCATGGCGTCGGCGAGCTCGTTGATCACGGCGTCGGTGGGATCGCCGGCCTTGACCATGATGATGACGCGGCGTGGCTTTTCAAGGGCGGCAAGGAATTCCGGGATGGTCTCGCTGCGCACGAACTTGCCTTCAGTACCGTGGTCGGCCAGAAGCGCGTCGGTCTTGGCGATCGATCGGTTGTGCAGCGCCACCGTGTAGCCATGGTGCGCAAAGTTGCGCGCGAGATTCGAACCCATCACGGCCAGGCCGGTGACGCCGATTTGGGCGGTGCCGACAGGGGTTTCAGACGGGCTCATGGAAGGCCTTTCGGTTTGGTTGCAGCAGTGGATCTTTGGATGAGTCTTGCGCAGCGCTATCTGGTGAACAACCGCTGGAGTTCCGTCAGCCACGGTACCGCGAGCGCGATGGTCGGCACGAGGAGCACAGCAGCCGCGGCGAGGTAGGCGAACACCGCCAACACCAAACTGTTGGGGCGGCCGCCAAGGCGCCGCACGCGCAACACGGTGGTCGGGCCACCCGCGGCGAGGGCGCCCGACGGGGTATGGCCGGAGGCGCACGCCACCAGCGCGCGGGCCAGGGGAGTGGGACCCGCGGTACGCACGGCGGCGTCGTCGGCGAGCAGTTCGATCAACAGCCGGACGGCGTCGAGCGCACTGCCGCTGCGGACGAAGCGGGGGAATGCGGCGTGGACTGCGGTGAACATCTCCAGCACCAGGTCGTGGCGGGCCCGCAGGTGGGCGCGCTCGTGGCTGAGGATGGCGGACATCTCCCCATCCGACAGCGCGCTCAAGGTGCCCTCGCTGACGACGACGCGACTGCGCACCCCGGGAAGGCAGTAGGCCAGCGGCTGCGCGACGTCGAGAATGCGAAGGCCGCTGGCCCGTGGCGCCGAATCATGGTCGATGCCAAGCAGATCGACCAGCATGCGGTGGTGAGCGCGGCGACGCCGCGTGGCGATCGCCACCTGAATCACGGCGACCGCGAGGCGAACCCCGACCATGAGCGTGAGCGCGAAGACCACGACGTAGAGCGTCCACAACGGCCAGCCCAGCACTTCGAGCTCGCTGGTCACCGTTGCCGTCGGGCGCCCATCGGGGCCCGGTACGAACAGGCGGCTGGCAATCGCCAGGCCCGCACTGAACGCCGAGAGCACCCCAGCAAGGGCGATGGCCTGCCACAGCACGATGGCGGCACGCGGCGCGCGCAACGGCCACGACGCTCTGGCCAGCATGGCCGGTACCGGCCCAACGAGTATCAGCGCGACGAGGGTGAAGGCCAGCGCGGACACACTGCCAGTGTCCCTCAGGCGGTGCCCTGATCGCCAGCCAACGGCGTACTGCGATGTTTGGCTTCCAGTTCGGCCAGCGCACGGCGTAGCGCAGCGGCCTCGTCCGCGCCCACCCGCTCGACGAAGTGGACCAGCGCGGCCTCGCGGCTCCCGGAGTCCGAGACTTGGTCGAGCGCGTCCACCATCAGGCCGGCGACGAGTTCATCGCGGCCGTGGGTGGGCGCGTACCGGTGAGCCCGATCATCGCGGTGCTGGACGACGAGATTCTTCTTGGCGAGCCGCTGGAGCACCGTCATGATGGTGGTGTAGGCCAGGTCACGGCGCGCCGAGAGGGCTTCGTGCACTTGGCGTACGGTCTGGGGTTCGCGCGAGGCCCACAGGTGATCCATCACCTCGCGTTCGAGTTCCCCGAGTCGCGTCAATTTGGCCCTCGTCCTATTAACAGACATAGTCCGTTCACTCTCCTGAGCAGTAAATCCAGAGTACTACGCGCGTACTACCGTGTGTCGTATCCAAACTCGGTGGGCGGTGTCGACTCCCGCATTGATGGATCCTTCGCCGGTCAGCGACCATTTCCCGCGACGCTGTGAGTCGAGTCACAAGGGGTTTCCCCTGCCGCCAGTCACACTATAGTAAGGCTAACCTAACTTGGAGGTGCCTTATGACCGTGGTCGTTGACGACCCACTGATCTCGCGCATGGCGATCAGCCACACGCTGCCCCTGCACGAGTCGAGCCGGCGACTGCGCGACCTCTATCCGGAATGTCCCCGCGTGTACGGCGTGGCCGTCATCGGCGACCTCACCCGCCGCAGGTGGTGGCCGCTGACGGAGGCGCTCACCACCGACCGCCTTCAGGTGATGTTCGACGCCGCCGCGGCCGAGACCGACAGCCGCCTGGCGGTGGCTCAGCAACTGGCCGCCACGCTGTCCCACGTGGTCATCGGCCGGGTCGTCCCGCTGCTCGCGCTCGAAGGCCGGGCGTGGGACACCGGCCTGGAGAACCTGTGGGTGCACGTCGACTCCGAGGGCGCGATCGATTGGGTCGGCGTTGCCGACCCCACATTGCGGGTGCTGCAAGAAGATCCGTACTTCAGCAGCCACTCGGGCTTTCGCAGGCGCCATCCCGCCAGGGATCGCATCGTCGCGCTGCCGAGCGAGGCGGCCTTGGCGACGTGGGTGGCCCATCGCAGCCATCGCGCGCTGCAGCCGTTGTTCGAGAAGCTGTGCGAAGTGAGCGAAGGCGCGATGTCGGTGTCTGCCATGTGGCACACCGTCGGCATTGCAGTCGTCGGCGCAGCCACCCAGGTTCCTCTTCTGGCGGGCTCGAGCGAACTGACGAGCATGCGACGGGCGCAGGCGGTGCTCGATGCGCTGGTCGGATTCGGCGCGCCAGTGCGCGGCCAGTCGCGTACCGGTCGAAGTAAGGTCTTGCTAAATTAGGGCAGCCTTGCCTATGCTTACGACACGAGATGTGGGCGAGGTTCGAGCCACATCGTCGAGAAACCACCGGACCGCACCGGAGTCCTGAGGGCTGCAGAGACTCCCGGTCCTCTCGAGGGCGGGCCCCGCACATCAGTGCGGGGCCCGCCCGCATCTTTGGGGTAGCCCACGAGTTCCAGGCGGGCGTCGGGTAGACAGATCGATGTGACGACTTGGATGCCAACCGACGTAGGCGGCGGATTCGACGACGAGCTCGGACTCACCTATCTGGACGTGAGTCCCGACAAGGTGACGGCGCAACTCACCATCACCGACAAACTGCTGCAGCCTCACGGCATCGTGCACGGCGGCGTGTACTGCTCGGTCGTGGAGAGCGTGGCCAGCGTGTCAGCGGCCGCCTGGCTTCAGGCCAGTGGCGGTGGAAACAAGGTCGTCGGGGTGAACAACAACACCGACTTCCTGCGGGCCATCATGGCGGGCATGGTCACCGCGGTGTCCACCCCGATCCATCGCGGCAGGCGTCAACAGCTGTGGCTCGTCGAGATCACCGACACCAACGACAAGATGGTGGCGCGCGGTCAGGTGCGCCTGCAGAACCTTCCTCCGGAGGCCTAGCGCCCTTCCGCCCGAGGGCCTACGGCCCAGGGCCGTTCGCGCGTGCGCTGCTGACTGTCGCGTGCCGTGGCAGGATCGCGCACTATGCGCCTGACCCCGCATGAGCAGGATCGCCTGCTCATCTCGTACGCGGCCGAACTTGCCCGTCGCCGTCAGGCGCGCGGATTGCGGCTGAACCATCCCGAAACCGTCGCCGTGATCACCGATCACCTGCTCGAGGGGGCACGCGACGGCCGCACGGTCGCGGAGCTCATGAACAGCGGGCGCGAGGTGCTTACCCGCGAAGACGTGATGGAGGGCGTGCCCGAAATGCTCCACGACGTCCAGGTCGAGGCCACCTTTCCGGACGGAACCAAACTCGTCACCGTCCATCACCCGATCCCGTGAGGTTGCGATGATCCCAGGAGAGGTCGTCTACGGCGACGGCGACATCGTGATCAACGAGGGCGCCGAACGGCTCGAGCTCAACGTCGTCAACAACGGCGATCGGCCCGTCCAGGTGGGCAGTCACGTTCACCTGCCGCAGGCCAACGCCGCCTTGGAGTTCGATCGCGTGGCCGCGCACGGGCACCGGCTCGACATTCCGGCAGGCACGGCAGTGCGCTTCGAACCCGGTGTTGCTCAACATGTTTCATTGGTCCCACTCAGCGGCACCCGCGAGGTGTGGGGGTTGTCGCTGAATCCGCCCGGAAAGCTGGACGCCTGATGAGTGAGCTGTCCCGCGCACGCTACGCAGCTTTGTTCGGACCCACTACCGGCGATCGGATCCGGCTGGCCGACACCGACCTGTTCATCGAAATCACCGAAGACCGCAGCGGTGGGCCGGGATTGGCGGGCGACGAAGCCGTCTTCGGCGGCGGCAAGGTGTTGCGCGAGTCCATGGGTCAGTCGCGAGCGACCCGCGCAGACGGCGCGCCGGACACCGTCATCACGGGCGTGGTGATCATCGATCACTGGGGAATCATCAAGGCCGACGTCGGGATTCGCGACGGCCGCATCACGGCGATCGGCAAGGCGGGCAACCCGGACATCATGTCGGGTGTCCATCCGGAGCTGGTCGTCGGCCCGTCGACCGAGATCATTGCGGGCAACGGGCGGATCCTGACCGCAGGCGCGATCGACTGCCACGTCCACCTGATCTGCCCGCAGATCATGGAAGAGGCCCTCGGCGGCGGCATCACCACGATCGTCGCGGGCGGCACCGGACCCGCAGAGGGCAGCAAGGCCACCACCGTCACGCCGGGCGCGTGGCACCTGGCCCGCATGCTCGAGGCGCTCGATCACTGGCCATTGAACGTCGCGCTCCTCGGCAAGGGCAACACCGTGAGCGCCGACGCCATGTGGGAGCAACTGCGTGCCGGCGCAGCAGGATTCAAGTTGCACGAGGACTGGGGCACGACGCCCGCTGCCATCGACGCGTGCCTGACCGTCGCCGAGGTCGCGGGGGTACAGGTCAACCTTCACTCGGACACACTCAACGAGGCCGGCTTCGTCGAGGACACGCTGGCCGCGATCAACGGCCGCGCCATCCACGCCTATCACACCGAGGGAGCGGGCGGCGGTCACGCGCCCGACATCATCACCGTGGTGTCGCACCCCAATGTGCTGCCCAGCTCCACCAACCCGACGCGGCCGCACACCGTCAACACGCTCGACGAGCACCTCGACATGCTGATGGTGTGCCACCACCTGAACCCAAGCGTCCCAGAGGATCTCGCGTTCGCCGAGAGCCGGATCCGGCCGTCGACGATCGCCGCGGAGGACCTGCTGCACGACATCGGCGCAATCTCGATGATCGGCAGCGACGCCCAGGCGATGGGGCGCATCGGCGAGGTGGTGCTGCGCACCTGGCAGACCGCCCACGTGATGAAGAAGCGCCGCGGCGCGCTGGAAGGAGACACGGCGGCCGACAACAACAGGGTGCGCCGCTACGTCGCCAAGTACACGATCTGCCCGGCCGTCGCACACGGCCTCGACCACGAGGTCGGTTCCGTCGAGGTCGGCAAGCTCGCCGACCTGGTGCTGTGGGAGCCCGCCTTCTTTGGAGTGCGACCGCACGCCGTGATCAAGGGCGGCATGATCGCGTGGGCGGCGATGGGCGACGCCAACGCCTCGATTCCCACCCCGCAACCGGTATTGCCACGCCCCATGTTCGGCGCCGCGCCTGTGGCGGCCGCGGCGACCTCGGTGCACTTCGTCGCGCCGCAGGCCATCGAGGACGGGCTCGCCGACCGGCTTGCGGTCAATCGCAGGCTGGTAGCGGTCGGGGACGTTCGGAAGGTCGGTAAAGCCCAGATGCCGCTCAACAGCGCACTGCCCAAGATCGAGGTCGACCCCGACACCTTCACCGTCACCATCGACGGCGACGTCTGGGCCGAACAGCCCGCCGTGGAACTCCCGATGGCACAACGCTATTTCCTGTTCTGATGACTAGCTTGCCTGGGCTGTCCACGTTGTTGGCATTGGCCGACTCGCGGCTCCCGACCGGCGGACACGTCCACTCCGGTGGCGTCGAAGAGGCCGTCACCAGCGGTCTTGTCGTAGACCTTGCGACGCTGCGCGCGTTCCTGCGCAGGCGGATCCGTACGCATGGGCTCGTCACCGCATCGGTGGCCGCAGCCGTGCATGCCGGCTCACTGAGTCTCCCGGAGGGCGACCGCGAATCCGATGCTCGCACACCGGCTCCCGCGGCACGCAGCGCATCGAGGGCGCAGGGCAGGGGCCTGGTCCGGCTGGCCCGCAAGGTATGGCCGGAGTGGGACTGGGACTCCGTCGGGGTCAAACCCCACCTTGGCGTTGCGGCGGGTGCCCTCGGCTCGGCCAGCGGCCTGCTCCCCGAGCAGACGGCGATCTCGGTGGTCTACACCACGATGACGGGCTCGGCGACCGCCGCCCAGCGCCTGCTTGCCCTCGATCCGGGTGACGTCGCGGCGCTCACGTTTACGCTCTCGCCGCTGTGCGACCAGACCGCCGCCGAGGCGGCCAAGGAACTCGCCGACCTGTCCGACCCGCTGCTCGACGCCTTGGCCCAGCGTCACGTCGAACGCGACCGTCCGCTCTTCGTCTCGTGACGCTCGACCCCCGAAAGGTGCCACATGCCACCACATCTGCTCGACGGCGAGCCCCACGCCCATACCGCTCGTCCCCGCCGCGTCCGCCACGCGGGCGAGCCGCTGCGCATCGGCATCGGCGGTCCCGTCGGTTCGGGGAAGACGGCACTCGTTGCCGCGCTGTGCCGACAGTTGCGCGACGAGTTGTCCCTTGCGGTACTGACGAACGACATCTACACCACCGAGGACGCCGACTTCCTTCGCAGACATGCCGTTCTTTCCGATGAGCGGATCGCGGCCGTGCAGACGGGTGGATGCCCGCACACGGCGATCCGCGACGACATCACTGCCAACCTCGACGCGATCGACGACCTCGTCGCGGCCAACCCGAAACTCGACCTGATCCTCGTCGAGTCAGGGGGAGACAATCTCACCGCGACGTTCTCCTCTGGCCTCGTCGACGTACAGATCTTCGTCGTCGACGTCGCGGGCGGCGACAAGGTGCCACGCAAGGGCGGACCCGGGGTGACGTTCTCGGATCTGTTGGTGATCAACAAGACCGACCTGGCCCCGATGGTGGGTGCCGACCTCGACGTCATGCGCAGGGACTCCGCGACGGTCCGCGGTGACCGCCCATTCGTCCTGATCTCGCTGACCGACGATCCGGCGGCGTCCCTGGTGCTGGACTGGGTCCATCAACAGCTCCGCGTTCCGGTGTAACGGTAACCGCCACAATGCTTTCCGATGTTCTGATCGTGGCAAGCCCCGACCGTTCGCCTCGGCTCGAGTGTGCGGGCGGGGTGGCGGCCCGCCGAACCGACGCCTTCACCGTTCACCTGATCTCGACCGCGGCGACGCCACTCGGCGGAGACACCATAAGAGTGCGCGTGATCGTCGAACCCGGTGCCGTGCTCCGGCTGCGCACCGCCGCGGCCACCATGGCGATGCCGGGCGCGCTCACCATGGAGTCACGCGCAGACTGGGAACTCGAGGTGGCAGGTCATCTCGACGTCGACCCTCAACCGACCATCGTCGCCGGGCAGGCGAGGCACGTGACGTCAATGCGCCTGTCGGTGACGGGGGAGGGCCGCGTACGCCTGCGCGAGCGCATTCAGGTCGGCAGATCTGGCGAGCGCCAAGGCTTTTGGACGGGCACCCTGCGCGCCGACGTAGATGGTGCGCCGCTGTTGCGGCACCGCATCGAGTTGGGCGCAGGCTCGGTGAACGACGACGAACTCGGCACACCGCTCGCCTGCATCAGCGAATTGCGCTATCCGGAAACGGAGTTCGACGGCGTCGGCACCAAACTCAACCTCGCCGCGGGCGGATGCCTGGCCACCTGGCAGGGCGAACGGCTACTCAGCTAGCAGCCTTCTCCTGCACTGCCGCCGCAGCCATGTCCTCGAGCTGCTCGATCCGGGTTCTCGCGTACGCCTGCTGCTCGGTGATGGTCAGTTGACCGCGGCTGCGGCTCAGGAACGTCACCGCCCAGGACAACAGCGTGGCAATCTTGGTCTTGAAGCCGACCAGATAGATCAGGTGCAGGCCGAGCCAGGCGAGCCAGGCGAAGAAGCCGCCGAACTCCAGCTTGCCGACCTGGGCGACCGCGTTGTACTTCGACACCGTGGCCATCGAACCCTTGTCGAAGTACTTGAACGGCTCGCGGGGCTTCGGCACATTGCCGTGCGCGCGCGCCGCGACCTCGTTCTGAATGATCTTCGAGACGTACTTGGCGCCTTGGATGGCACCCTGCGCCATGCCTGGCACGCCGTCGACGAAGGCCATGTCGCCAACGACGAAGACGTGCGGATAGCCGGGGATCGACAGATCCGGATTGACCTTCACCCGACCGGCGCGGTCGATCTCGGTCTCGGACTGCTCAGCCAGGTCCCTGCCGAGCGGGCTGGCCTGCACACCGGCCGACCACACCTTGCACGCCGACTCGATGCGCCGGATGGTGCCGTCTTTGTCCTTGACGGTGAGGCCGTTGCGGTCCACGTCGGTGACCATGGCGTTGAGCTGGATCTCGACGCCCATCTTCTCCAGCCGAGCCTTCGCCTTCAGCCCGAGCTTCTCGCCCATCGGCGGCAGCACGGCGGGAGCCGCGTCCAGCAGGATGACGTGCGCCTCGGTCGGGTCGATGTGCCGGAAACTGCCCTTGAGCGTCTGGTCGGCCAACTCCTGGATCTGGCCGGCCATCTCGACGCCCGTCGGGCCAGCGCCCACCACGACAAAGGTCAACAGCTTCGAGCGACGCACAGGGTCACTTGACCGCTCGGCCTGCTCGAAGGCGCCGAGAATGCGCCCACGCAGTTCGAGCGCATCGTCGATCGACTTCATGCCGGGGGCGAACTCGGCGAAGTGGTCGTTGCCGAAGTAGGACTGGCCTGCGCCCGCGGCGATGATAAGCGTGTCGTACGGGGTCGTGTAATCGTGCCCGAGCAGTTCAGACGTGACGGTCTGGTGCTCGAGATCGATGTGGGTGACGTCTCCGAGCAGCACCTGCGCGTTCTCCTGCTTGCGCAGGATCAGCCGGGTCGGTGGGGCGATCTCACCTTCGGAGATGATGCCCGTCGCCACCTGGTACAGCAGCGGCTGGAACAGGTGATGCGTCGTGCGCGCGATCAGCTTGATGTCGACATCGGTTCGCTTGAGCTTCTGGGCGGCGTTCAAACCGCCGAACCCCGAACCGATGATGACGACCTTATGCCGATCCGATGCCGTAGCTCCGGGGTGGCTCATTGCTGCTCCTCGCCGACGAAAACCTAATCAATACAACCCATAGGTTAGTCGGCCGCCATCCCGCCAGCGCGGTGAGATAACCCACCACGCCAATTGTTCATCCCGGGGGGCTTCGCTCCAGCCCCTCGGAAGTTCACCCGTTGATCAGCGGCTTGAGCTCCTCCGCGACCGCCGTGATGAGCCCGGGCACGTAGCCCTGAATGTTCGTCGGCATGTTCATGATCACCCCGTTGACACCGGCGTCGAACACCTTCGCCCTGATCTGTTCGGCCACCTGCTTGGCGCTGCCCACGGCCGTCCGTTGCACGATTTCGGGGGGAATCACGTCGACGCTCACGTGCTCGTCGACGAACGCCGTGACGAGCGCGCTGGTCTCGAGCGTCGCCGGGTCGCGGCCGAGTTCGTCACAGCTGCGCTTGACGACGTCCAGCTTGCCGGGGAGCTCGTCGAAGCCCGCCGTCAGGTTGAGGTGATCGAAGTGCCTGGCGGCGAGCGGGATGGTCTTCTTCTCGCCCTTGCCGCCGATCAGTAGCGGAATGTGTTCGCGGAAGCGAGGTTCCGCCATCGCCTCGACGGTGCGGTAGTGCTTTCCGGTGAACGTCGGCCGCTTGCCCTCGAGCATCGGCAGGATGATCTGCAACGCCTCGCCGAGCTTGTTGAAACGGTCGGTGAAGGTGCCGAACTCGAACCCGAGCGAGTCGTGCTCGAACTCGAACCAACCGGTGCCGATGCCCAGGATGGCGCGGCCCTGACTCACGACGTCGAGCGTGGTGATGGCCTTGGCCAGGTGCGCCGGGTTGCGATAGCTGTTGCCCGTCACCATCGTGCCGAGCGCCACCCGCTCCGTTGCCGTGGCCAACGCCCCCAGCGCGGTGTAGGCCTCCAGCATCGGCTGATCCGGGGTGCCCAGCATGGGCAGTTGATAGAAGTGGTCCATCACGAAGACCGAGTCGAAACCCGCCGCCTCGGCTTCCCGAGCTTGCGCGATGACGGTGGGGAACAACTCGTCGACCCCGGTGCCGTAGGAGAAGTTGGGAATCTGGAGCCCGAGTCGAATGCTCATCCGCTCACCCGGCGAGGTGCGGCTTGAGCAGCTCGGCGACCGCGGTGGCACCGCCGGGCTGGTAGCCGTTCAGGCTCGTCACCGGGCTGATGATGACGCCGTCGACCCCGGCATCGAGCACCTTGGTCTTGATCTGGTCGGCCACTTGCTCCGGGCTGCCGAACACGGCCTGCTGCTTGAAGTCGTCGGGAACGAAGTCCGCCGTGACGTTCTCGTCGATGATCGCGATGACGAGCATGCTGGTCTCCAGCGTGGCCGGATCCCGCCCGATCTTCTCGCAGCTCTCGCGGACCACCTGCACCTTACGGGGCAGCTCGTCGAAGCCGGCGATGATGTTGAGGTGGTCGAATTCCTTGGCCGCCAACGGAATCGTCTTCTTCTCGCCGCTACCACCGATCATCAGCGGAATGTGATCGCGGAACCGCGGCTCGGCCATCGCCTCCTGGGTGCGGTAGTACTTTCCGGTGACGGTGGGGCGCTTGCCTTCCAACATCGGCAGGATGATCTCGAGCGCTTCGTAGAGCCGGTTGAAACGGTCGGTGAACGTGCCGAAGTCATAGCCCAGCGAGTCGTGCTCGAGCTCGAACCAACCGGTGCCGATGCCGAGGATGGCGCGGCCCTGGCTGATGACGTCGAGCGTGGTGATGGCCTTGGCCAGCAGCGTCGGGTTGCGGTAGGTGTTGCCGGTGACCAGGGTGCCCAACTGCACGCTTTCGGTGGCCGCGGCGAGCGCGCCCAGCGCGGTGTAGGCCTCCAGCATCGGCTGGTCGGGCGTGCCGAGCCCTGGCAGTTGATAGAAGTGGTCCATCAGGAAGACCGAGTCATAGCCCGCCGCTTCGGCTTCCTTGGCCTGTGCGATGACAGTGGGGAAGATTTCGTTGACGCCGGTGCCGTAGGAGAAGTTGGGGATCTGAAGTCCGAGTCGAATGCTCACGAATTCGACCTAACCACCGATCGAGCCGGAGGGCCGTCCGTTTCGCTTGGCGCGAAGCCGGAATAAATCGCAGTTCAGCCGAAATTGGCGAGCGCGCCGTGGCTTACATGCAACGTCTGCCCCGTGATGTGCCGCGCGGACGGCGTGGTGAGGAACAGTGCGAGCCTGGCGATCTCGGAGGCCACCGACGACGGAGTGCCACCGATGCCGTCGTAGCCGGGTTCGGCGCCGCGTCCGGCGGCCACGGTGTTGACGGTGATCCCACGGATTCCGAAGTGAGTGGCCTGACCGGCCGTCCAGTTGGAGACCGCGGCCTTGATGGCAGCTTCCGAACTGCCCTCGCGCGGGCTCTCTGGCACGACGTTGACGATCGCGCCTCCGGACCGCAGATGGTCGCCAAGGATTTGGACGGTCAGCACCGCCGACAGCAACGTGGCGTCGAGCGAACTACGCCAGGCGGCGGCCTGGTCGGCGAGGGTGAACGTGCGTGGGTCGCCGCCGACCCAAAGGGGTGCGGGCACGTTGACGATGGTGTCGAGGTGGTGGGGGAACAGGCTGCGCGCCTCTTCGAGGCTGGCCGCATCGGTGTTGTCGAACACGATCGAGTCGACTTCGAGCTCCTTGGCGGCGACCTCGAGGTCGTCGCGACGGGCGCCTGCGATCACCACGGTGTGCCCTGCATCGCGGAAACCCTCCGCAATGGTGCGTCCGAGTTCGGTGTCGCCACCGGTTAGCAGCATGTCCATGGCCACGACCTCCTCGTGTTCAACGCTGAACCCAGCGAGTCGAGCGTTATGTTACTGGACAGTAGCTAGCCGAGGAAATCGCCACGCGGAGATCTGCGGACAGTCCGGTTTCGTTTGCCCTAGGGTTTCACCGTGCCGAGCATCCGCCGCGAGCCTTGACCCATTCGACCGGCCTGCCCCGGTGGCTCTATTTCCCTGCCGCAGTGGGGGCGATCTTCGTGGTGCTGCCGCTCGTTGCGGTCGCAGCCAGGGTCGACTGGTCGCAGTTCTGGTCACTGATCACGAGCACCTCGTCGTTGACCGCCTTGAAACTCAGCCTGAAGACATCCGCGGTGAGCACCACGCTGTGCATTGCATTCGGCGTGCCGATGGCCATGGTCTTTGCCCGCAATCAGTCCAGGCTGGTGCGATGGACGCGACCGCTGATCCTGTTGCCGCTGGTGCTGCCGCCGGTCGTCGGCGGAATCGCGCTGCTGTACGCGTTCGGCAGGCTGGGGCTGATCGGTCGGTACCTCGACGCCGCGGGCATTCACATCGCGTTCACGACATCGGCCGTGGTGTTGGCCCAGACGTTCGTGTCACTGCCCTTCCTGGTCATCGCACTCGAGGGTGCCGCACGCACCGCAGGCTCCCAGTTCGAGGTGGTCGCAGCCACCCTCGGCGTCCGCCCGACCATCGTGTGGTGGCGGGTGTCGCTGCCGCTGTTGGCGCCCGGGTTGGTGTCGGGGGCGGTGCTGGCGTTCGCCAGATCGTTGGGGGAGTTCGGCGCGACCCTGACGTTCGCCGGGTCGCGGGAGGGCGTGACGCGGACGCTGCCGCTGGAGATCTACCTGCAACGCGAGACCGACGCCGACGCCGCCGTCGCGCTGTCGATGCTCTTGGTGGCGGTCGCCGCCGTGGTCGTGCTCGGGCTTGGTAGCCGACGACTGAAGGCGGGTGGCGTCAGTGGCTGGTGAGCATTCCGGCGGGGCAGACGCGAAGCGCCTCAGGGGCTGTGCGACGTGAGCGGCATCGAGGTGCGCGCGGTAGTCGAAAGTCGGCGGCTGGACGTGGAATTGAGCGTCGAGCCAGGCGAAGTAGTCGCACTGCTCGGCGCGAACGGGGCAGGCAAGTCGACCGTGCTCAACGTGATCGCAGGACTGGTCCGGCCCGACTTTGCGACCGTGCGCTTGGGAAAGCGAGTGCTGACCGACACGTGGGCGGGCATCAACGTCGCTCCCCACGACCGCAGGGTCGGCTTGCTCATGCAGGATCCGCTGCTCTTCCCGCATCTGAACGTGGTCACCAATGTCGCGTTCGGGCCGCGCAGCGGAAAACGACTTGGCCGCAACGAATCTCGACAGTTGGCCGATCGATGGCTCACAGAGGTGGACGCCGAGAAGCTCACCTACCACATGCCGCGGCAGCTGTCCGGAGGGCAAGCTCAGCGCGTCGCGCTCGCCCGCGCTCTTGCCGTCGACCCCGAAGTGCTGCTGCTCGACGAGCCGATGGCGGGTTTCGACGTCGGAGTAGCCACCGCGATGCGCCAGCTCTTGCGTCGGGTGCTCGCGCGCAACGGGCGATCCGCGCTATTGGTCACGCACGATCTGCTCGACGTCGTCACGCTCGCCGATCGCGTCGTCGTGCTCGAATCGGGCCACATCGTCGAATCCGGGCCGACGGCGGCGATTCTCGCCGCGCCGCGCAGCCGGTTCGGGGCGCGCTTCGCAGGCGTCAACCTGGTCGGTGGGCGGTTTGGCGCCGGTGGGGTGCTCACCACCGAGTGGGGCACGACGTGGCACGGCACCGCGAGTGGTGACATGCCCGTCGATGCCCCAGCGGTTGCCGTCTTCCCACCGGCGGCGGTCGCCGTGTACCGAAACGAACCGCACGGCAGCCCGCGCAACGTCATCGCGGTGACCGTCGCCGAACTAGAGAGCGGCGGACCGGCGGTGCGCGTGCGCGCCGAGGAGCAACTCGACGGCTCGCCCGGGCTGGCCGCTGACGTGACGGCGGAATCGGCGGTCGAGCTGAGGCTGACGCCGGGGGAGCGCGTGTACTTCGTGGTGAAGTCCCAGGAGGTCATGCTCCACCCCATGCCGTAACGACCGCTCGCACCCGGGCGATCAACGGACGAGACCTCGGGATGGCGTCGCTTTACGGCCTCCCGCGTCTTTTGCTGCCAGCAACCTTCCCCATGTAGCCATGACTGGGCTTATCGGTGCACAGCTATTTCCAAGAATGACAACCTAAGAACAACTCACACTTGCGTCACGGCGGTAACACGGTAGTTTCTTCCCCATGCAGCACCCGGACGCACGTGGTCGACACCCCAAGACCCTCATGAGATCGCTGGCGATCGCCGCCGTCACGGGCGCTACGGCGGTGTCGCTCGCCTTCCCCGGCGGCCTGGCGTTCGCTGACCCGGAGCCGGTTCCTCCTCCGCCGGCGCCCGGCCTGCCGGTCCCGCCCCCGCCGCCAGGAGTGCCGCTCCCTCCGCCTGATCCGAACGCACCTCCGCCGGATCCCAACGCGCCCCCGCCCGACCCCAACGCGCCGCCGGGCGCCGTCGCGCCCGTACCGCCGCCACCGGAACCCGGCCGCGTCGACAACGCCTCTGGCGGATTCAGCTACGTCGTGCCTGCCGGCTGGAAGGTGTCGGACAACACCAATCTGTCCTACGGCCAAGCGCTGTTGACCAGGATTCCGGCACCCGGCACCGAGCAGGCTCCGACGGACACCAGCGTGCTGCTGGGCCGTCTCGACCTCAAGCTGTTCGCTGGGGCCGAGACGGACAACGCCAAGGCCGCGACCCGACTCGCATCCGACATGGGCGAGTTCTTCATGCCATTCGCCGGTACCCGCAACGATCAGCAGGCCGGGCCGCTCAACGCCGGGGGCTTGCCAGGGGCGTTCTCGTCCTACTCGGTGAAGTTCACCGACACCACCAAGCCCGACGGGCAGATCTGGGCCGGCGTGGTCGGGCAAACGGCAGCGCCGGGAACACCGCGCGGCCAGCGGGCCCCCGAGCGTTGGTTCGTGGTCTGGCTCGGTTCGGCCACCAACCCCGTGGACAAGGCCAACGCGGCGGTGCTGGCTCAGTCGATCCGCCCGTTTACGCCGCCGCCTCCGCCGGAGGCTCCACCACCGGACCCGAACGCTCCTCCGCCAGACCCGAACGCACCGGCGCCGAGGCCCGGCGTCGGGGTGCCGGTACCGGTGGAGAATGCTCCGCCCGAGATGATGCCCGGGGGCTAGCAAAGCCGGTAGGACAGCGTTTTCGTAAACGTTTCGCACGTCGAATCGTTACGCTCGGCGGGTATACCGGAAGGTGACTCAGCAGCCGCTGGGGCCGTGCTGGCAAAAGGAGTTCGACATGGAAATCGTTGCGGCAACCGAGTTCTTGGCTCGGTCGAGCACGCTGACCAGCGTGGGATGGATCGGCTACATCATCATCGGCGCGATTGCGGGATGGCTCGCGGGCAAGATCGTCAAGGGCGCGGGCTCGGGCATCTTGATGAACATCGTCATCGGCATCATTGGCGCGCTGATCGGCGGCTTCCTGCTCAGCTTCATCCTCAATACCGCGGGAGGTGGCTGGTTCTTCACGTTGTTCACCGCCGTGCTCGGCTCGGTGATCCTCTTGTGGCTGGTCGGATTGGTACGCAAGACGTAGTCGCGATTCACCAGCGCTTCGACTAATGGGAGTCGATGAGCGTGGCGTTGACTGGTTTGGGAGCCGGTTGGCGGGACGCTGATCATTGAGCCGCTGGCCGGTGAGCACTGCTTTCGACTGGGATGAACGTT